>DATNPY010000066.1:0-120873 GCA_036702955.1 Drouetiella sp.
TATGAGCAGGCGCTTCAACTGTACACAAAAGAGGCTGACGACGCCGCTCAGTCTCAGGCTGTCACGCTTCTGCGTCAGGCGCTGGAACTCGATCCAAAACTTGAAGATGCCTACGAAGCTCTGGGCGTTATTCTCCACAAACGTGGTGAGATTGATGAAGCGATCGATCTGATGAAAGCGCTTGTTGATTTGAATGCAGATTCAGTTATGGCGCATACAAATCTTTCCGTCTTTTATGTCGAAAAAGGCATGAAGGAAGAAGCTGAAGAGGAGAAGGCGATCTCGCTTGGCATTCGCATGCGCGAAGCCGCCAAACAAGCCACTCAAGCAAAGCATGATGAGGAAGAGAAAAAACGCCGGGTCGAGGAAGCAACTCAACGGCTCGATATGTTTAAGCAAGTATTGGAAATCGACAGTGAAGATTTGCTCGCTAACTATGGTATCGGCAGTTGTCTTGTCGCCCAGAGCTTCGTAGGCATCTTCAAGTTTTGGATCGAGTTCCAGCGCCTGACGCAGAAGCGTGACAGCCTGAGACTGAGCGGCGTCGTCAGCCTCTTTTGTGTACAGTTGAAGCGCCTGCTCATAAGAGACGCGAGCACGATCATGAAGACTGCGGCTTTGCACAAACGGCAGCATTTTTACCGTGACGGTGAAAGGCTCTTCGTTGATGTCAGCTGCAAAAGTCTTGTCAGGAACGCGAAAGTCGCGTTTGACGAAGGCAAGAGCGATTGTGGTTTTGAGTGTGGGAGAAAAGCAATTGCTCTTGATCCACGCGACATCACCGGATGCGGTGCTCACCTTGCTATCGGTCGGGAACTTTTTATCGACTCCAGGCTCGAACACAAGACCAACCAATCCTCTAGTTGGCGCTCCCTGGCTTTTGACACGAGCCAGAACTTCTTGACCGAGAAAACAACCCTTTGTGTAGCTGACCGTCTTTTCTTCCAGCCCAGCCTCCGGCAAAAAATTATGCTCAGAAAAATCCACTCCATAAATCGGCATTCCAGCTTCGATACGAGCAATTTCAATCAATTCAGCGGTCAGTGGGACCATAGACATCTTGCGACAGGTCGACTCGAGTTCGCGGACGATATGTTCAAAGTCGCCATCGGGGGCGCAGACAACATAACCAGCTTCACCACAGACGGATCTCTTCAAAATCAGGCATTGACGGTGAAACAGTTTCAGGTCGCACAAGTCGTGCTGCAGAGCTTCTATCTGTGATTGCGACTGCAGACCGGCTGCCAGGCTCTGCAAAGCTTTTGGGCCCTGCACGGCGAAAAGTGATAAATGCTTGCTCTCGTCTACAAACTCCACTTTATCGGCGAATCGATAGGTGTCGAGATGAAACAGTATCTTTTCTATTTGCTCACTGTCAGCGAGAATTCGAAAAGATTTGTGCTTGCGATAAAGCTGAAAAAACGCCTTGACGTGCGCCTTGCGATCCAAAATACACGAAAGCTGCGAAGCAAGCTCTTCCAGCTTCGTCACATCATTGGTAGTTTGCGACTGCAAAAAGCGCGTAGCATCAGGGCCGTGCACAGAAATCAGGCCCAAATTTTCAAGGCGTCCAAAAGCGCCAACGTCCCTTAATGTCTGCAGCGAAGATTCGATGGTTGTCTGTAGCATGGGTTTTATTTTACTGCCTCTCCAGAGGAATCAAGCTCATAAAAGAACTGCCCCGCCCTGAACAGGTCGGAGCAGTCGATAATGCCAGCCAGGGATTCAGTTCTATACCGAGAACGAATTACCGCAACCGCATGAGCTCTTGGCTTGTGGGTTCTTGATGACAAAGCCCTTACCTTCCAAACCGTTCTGGAAATCGAGAGTTGTGCCCTTCAAATAAATTGAGCTCTTGGGGTCGATGAATACCTTGATACCGTGGGCTTCTACAACGTTGTCTTTCTCTTGAGCGTTATCGAAGCTAAGACCGTAGGACATACCCGAGCAACCACCGCCGCGGATCTCAAGGCGCAGACCGGTTTTGCCTGGTTCTTCCGTAAGCAATTTTTTCACTTCTTCTGCGGCTGGCTCTGTGATGTTGACGAGCGCTGTAGCCGTTGCTGTTGTACTTTCAGACATTACTGAATCCTCATTAAAATTGGCCTATCAACTGTTCTGGACCGTTTATAGACTACTGACACTGTTAATTTAACATATGACAACGGCTATGTACCGTGCGGTAACTATTTCTTTCTTTGAGGAAATCCAGAACGGATATAGTTGAGGAGGCTGGCCACCTTATCAAGCAGTTAACCGTCAGGCAAAAGCAAAGAAGCGTGCAGAACAAAATTTCGATCTCATCTTTACCCCTGGACTCAATCGTCGATCCTGCCACCGATGTACTGCTGACTCTTGAAGATGGCTCGATCACATGGCTGTCCGAGTCGGCACCGTCAATTCTCGGATACACAAACGACGAAATGCTCGGTACCAAATTTGATGCACACTTTTCTCCCATCAGCGGCAATGGCAGTGCGCATGATCAACAAATTGGCGTTGCATCTCACAGTGCATCTCATGGCTGGCAAAGCTTTGACGGCAAACTGAAAAGCGGTGCCGTAGAGCGCTTCAGGGTGAGCTTTCTTGGACAGGTCGCTGGAGGAGCAGTCGGAGTTCTGGCAAGAATCGATCGCTCCGCCGCAATGCAATTGCTTTTGAACGATATGAGATCCCGGGTGCGCGTAATCTTCAACAGCATTCCAGTTGGTTTGATGATTGTTACGCCTGACGGGAAATTAGAAGCTGTCAATCCCGCGATGGCCAGAATGCTTGAAAGGAAGGAAAGGGACTTTTTTTCCAGCACTCTCAACCTGGTGCTTAAACAAGATGCAGCGAAACAATTGCAGAAGGTGTTACGCGAGAAACCAGCCCAAGATTATTTCGAGCTGCGTGAGCTAGAGGCTGTAATGTCGACAAAAGAAGTTGTATTGGTTGATATTGTCGGCAAACTATTTCAAGCAGAAGGTCAACCGAAAGCCATTCTTGCTATTACTGACGCTACCGACCGAATTCAACTTGAACACTTGCGCCAGAACTTAATCGGCATGGTCAGTCACGATCTTCGGGCTCCCCTGGCGTCAGTCGACAGCTGTTTGCAGCTTCTAGCGACGGGGAAATACGGCGCGTTGACTGAACTTGGAATTGAAAGGATGGAAAAGGCAAGAAAGCGGATCGCCAGTCTCAACGATATGGTGCGGGATCTGCTCGCTATGGCGCGCTTCGATTCCGGAACTATCAAACTTCAAATCACCAGATTCAATTGCCTCGATCTACTTTCCGAGAGCGTCACAGCAATCACCGAGCTTGCAGACGCCAAAAACATCGAAGTCGCGCTCGGTGAGTGCGAGATATCGATGTCGGGTGATTTTGAACGACTCACCCAGGTCGTCGTCAATCTTCTGGCGAATGCTGTTCACTACTCACCACCGGGGTCCACAATCTATGTCGGAGCAAGAAATTTAACCAGCGACGAACTTCAGATACACGTGCGTGATCAGGGACCCGGCATCAAACCTGAAGAAAAGAAATTTGTTTTTGAAAAGTTCCGGAGACTTGAACGCACCAGCGCTTCAAACACAGGCGGAGTCGGACTGGGTCTGGCGATCTGCAAACAACTTGTTGAGTTACACGGAGGCACAATCGGCTGTGATGAAACCCAAAGTTTTGACACCTCAATCAAGTCCCTGGCAGAGGTTTGCAACGCAGACACAAATCACAGCGGACAAAATAAAGGCACCGTATTCTGGTTGCGACTTCCATCAAGCGTCAAGCCGATAGCCGAAGCCTCTGATCGTAGTGATTAGCGGTTCCTCTGAATCCAATTCAAGTTTTTGCCGAATTCTCATTATAGTCACTTTCACCGTATCTGGTGCCGCTGTCGAATCGGTGCTCCAGACTCGCTGAAGCAACGCATCGGAGCTGAAAACTTTGTTGGGGTGCCGCATGAAGAACTCAAGCAACGCGTACTCCTTTGGCAGCAGATGAACTTCGACGGAATTCTTGAACAACTGCCTGGTATCTAAATTCATCACCAGGTCTCTGACTCTCAGCTGCGTCGCCTCGATGTTGCGAGGGCGACGCAAAATAGCACGCACCTTCAGCTTCAGTTCTTCAGGCTCGAACGGCTTGGTCAGATAATCGTCAGCACCTGATTGGTAGCCGGTGCGTTTGTCTTCTAGCGCAGCTCGCGACGTGAGGAAGATAATAGGCACACTAATCCCTTCTGCCCTTAGCTCTTCACATAGTTGAATACCAGTGAAATCTGGCAATTGCCAGTCGAGCACCATCAGATCGTAAGAGCCTAGATTTGCGTAAGCCTTCGCTTCAGCGGCGCTGTGCGCAGCATCGACGAGGTGCCCATCAGTGGTCAGCGTATCGGCAACCAGAGTGGCGATTAAATGGTCATCGTCAACGACAAGTATTTTCACAAACACCCTGGTAGTAAATCCAAGCGCTGAACCAATCCAACCAGACCAGAACCAAACCAAACCAATTCAAACCAGGGTATATCTAACCTAACCGGTTCGATCGGCACATTAAACCGAGCCGAAGCGCCGGATGAAGCAGCAACTCAGAACTTCTGTAACGGTCACCCCGGCCACCGATGGAGCATTTTACCCGACTGTTACCGACTTTACTTAGACTGAATTTGTTGACAATGAAAAGGCAGATTTCTATCTGGTATCGACCGAATAATCTGCGAGGAGTTCAAGAGCAATGGCAATTGCCGTTAAACAATGTGTCCGCTGTAAACAAAAGGACCACACAGATTTTTCTACCTGTCGCTTCTGTGGCTTTAATTACGATGCGGTACTTCCAAAGCCGAAGAAAGAGTTCAGTATCATGCCGTTGATTTACGCAGTTGTAACGGTCATGTTGTTGCCGACCATCATCAACTGCGTCGGATACGTTGTCACCCTCGGTGCTCAGCCCTATATGTATCGATACCTCTGGCAAGAATCCATGATCAGAATCTTTGTTTGCTTGAGCGACCATTACAAAACCCATCAAGACGAAAACCACTGGCGAAGAATGGCTGATGATCCGCATCACAATAAGCCTATTCAGCTTGAGGATGTCAAATACGTAGCCGCGCGGGACCGTATTAGCGAGTTTGATGCAAGACAGAAACTGCAATCCTATCGTGATGAGGAGGCCGCCGAACTCGCAGCGAGCGGAAAGTCAAAAAAGTAAGTTCAACGCTTGAGCCGGTATCTAAATTTGATGACAACAGACGAATCAATCAAGCTGAAGCACCTCTGTCCACGCTGTGGAAAAGCAGTCGGTGACCTTGGCTCGATGACTCACTGGCTATTTCGCGAAACTCGATGCGATTGCGAACCCGAAGCTATCGAGCAATACAACGAACAACCTCCAACTCAACCCAAACTGGTCAGGCGAGATAGTTTGAGAATCATCGAAACTGTCGGCGCAGGAGGCATGGGCACTGTCTACAAAGTGTTCGACGAACAGCTTGGCAAAGAATTTGCTTTAAAAGTGTTGCGTCGTGAATTGGTGGCAGACAAATTCGCGATAAAGCGCTTTCGCTATGAAGCCAGAGCCGCGATGCAATTGACGCATCCAAATATCGCCGCCTGCTACGCGCAAGGCATGACCGAAGAGGGTATGCCTTTCTTGCTCATGGATCTCATTGACGGCGAGAATTTAGCTGAAGTGCTGTCGTTCTCGAATCTTCTAGAGTCTTCAAAAGCGCTCGAAATACTCATTCAAGTGACGGAAGCGGTGGAATATGCACATAGCAAAGGCGTTGTGCATCGGGATATCAAGCCTGACAACGTCTTGCTGACGCATCAAGCTGGCGAGTTGATCAAACTCATTGATTTCGGTGTCGCCAGACTGATGCCTGAGGCGAACGCCAACAAGCGGCAGACAGCCACACAAACAGGGGAAATCATCGGCTCACCAGATTATATGAGCCCCGAACAATGCCTGGGTGAGGCGACGGATTACCGCACAGACATCTATTCCCTGGGTTGTCTGGCTTACTTCCTCGTCACGGGTAAGCCACCGTTTCAGTCAACATCGGCAATCAAAACTATTGTCGGACACATCTCAGAATCAGCTCCTCCGTTGCAACCGGTGACTCCCCTGTCTCTGGCGCTGGAGAAGGTGATTAAGGTTGCCCTGCAAAAGAAGCCCCACTGGCGGTATCAATCAGCTACTGCGATGCTTGAAGATTTGAAGGCAGTGCGTGACAAAAGGATGCCGACCAATGCAGAGCGCTTGTTGGCGCAAATAGACCACGAGAAAGACACATTGCACTTTTTCCCAGGCACAGGACTTCCGAAGGCAGAGTCTGGAATAGCTATCTCAGGAGCAGCCGTTGCGTGCTGCGCACTCGGCACCATGAGCGCTGCAGCACTGACAATTGGCACTTTGCTCGTGATGATATCGCTAGTAGCCTGGTACAGATATGTGTATCAAATTACCAGGGAAGCAAAGGCAAAAGAAATCGCCCTTTGTCCAAATGCGCGTCCGTCGCTCAGCCCGGCAAAAGCAGTCTGGTTATCGATTGCCTGCACGAATGGACAGGTAGTGTTGGGCACAGTTTTCCTTGTTTACGCCGGCATCACAATTTGCTGGTACTTTCTCTCCTTGCCACTATTCACTTATCTGAAGACTTTTGGAAATGCTGCCATCACCGCCAGCGGACCAATTGTTCTGGTCATCTTTTCAGTAGCTTTCTTGCTGGGGCTAATGATCGGCTATTCATATCTTGTAGTGTGGTTGAATAACAAGCAGTTCCAGTCTTTAGCGCGTGTTTTCTACCCTGAAGCACGATTCGATAGAATAGTCGATCGCCTTTGCTGGCAGCTAGGATTTTCGTTTCTTCTGACGCCACTCGGGTTTGTGGCATTGTTCAGTCACAGTCAAATCGGCATGTGCATCGGAGTTGCTTTGCCTGCGCTCAATTGCCTGCTTGCGTTCTGGTTGACTGGAAAACTTCTGCACCACCTCGATACGAAACTCGCACCCCCGACATTCAATTCCTCAGTCACCGCTTTGATTGCTGGACATTTCGACTGACAATCGGTTTTATTAAGCAGCCCGAGGTAAACAGTGTATTTCTTGCGTCGATCAAGCAACAACGTTGATAAAATTACTCGACTGCTTACTAAAATGTCGGTTCAATCAGTAAACATAACGTTTACCACAGGAAATATCATGACTAAATTTGCTTCTTTTATAGACCGTAGCGGCGCAATCATCTTGATAAACATTGAACGAATTCGCGCCATCAAGTCCATGTTTCAAGATCCAGAACATTCCGTGATCATGTTCAGCAGCAAAGACGATTACGAAATCGTGCAGGGAAGTTTAGAATCGACACTAGGAACAATTCAAAAGGCTCAGCTCTAGCATTACTTAATTATCTTGCACTAAATATGGTGCAGCATCAGATGGTAACTTACTTAGCAACTGCTTGACTTGAAGAAAATTGTCCTATATCATCAAAAAAACATTCCCAGCGAAAAGTCTCGAAGGAGGGCCTTATGAACATTGTCATTGTAAAATCCGGACGCTGTGCAGTTTTGCGTCGTTGCCCTTCTTTTAAAGCAAGCTAAGTTCTTCTTTCACTTTAAAATCGTACTGCCGCAACTGTGATTGCGTCCTTGAATTCGTCTTTTACACGTCTTCAATAGGACATACACATCATCATGATTTCATCAACCTTTTCGGCGCTCGTTACGGCGCCAAGAGTTTGCGGCCGCATTGTGGCAAACGACCGCAGCCTCTATCTAGTTGAGACACAACATGGTCAACACCATGCACAAATCTCAGGTGCACTGCGCTACCAAACCCAGGATCCAAGAAATTTTCCAGTAGTAGGAGATTACGTTTCCCTTTCCCAGGCGGGCGATGTTTTTATCATCGACTCTGTGTTGCCACGGCTAAATCTCTTTGCCAGAAGAGCGAAAGACGGCAGCCACTATATGCAAGCGATTGCTGCAAATATCGACACACTCTTCATCACAGTTGCTGTCAATCGAGACTTCAACCTGAGAAGGCTGGAGAGATACATCGCTTCAGCTTCTGCATTCGAAGTCCCATTCGCTGTAGTCTTGACCAAAATCGACCTGGTCGATGACCCGGACTTATTCATCGAATCTGTCCATGAGATTATCGAGGATGTGCCCGTAGTAGCTCTCAGTGCTCTTGATGGGCGTGGATATTCCGATCTGCAACAATTTTGCGGACTGGGAAAAACTATAGCCTTTGTCGGATCAAGCGGCGTCGGTAAATCCACTTTGATCAACTCGTTGCTGGAAAACTCAGTTCTGGAAGTTGGCGCAATCAGGGCGACCGACGGACGCGGTCGTCACACCACAACAAGAAGACTTCTCGTCTACAGCAAAGATGGAACCGCCATCATTGATATGCCAGGCATGCGCGAATTCACCCTGGCAGAAGCCGACCAGGGGGTAGCAGATGTCTTTCAAGAAATCACCACGATAGCAATGTCATGCAAGTTCAACGACTGTAAACACGCAGGCGAACCTGGATGCGCTGTTTTAGAGAACGTCGATGATAGCCGCCTTGCCAGCTGGCGAAAGCTCGAGCGCGAAGCAGCGTTCGAGGCGCGCAAAACCGATCGAAGAGCAGCAATTCTTGAGCGCGAAAAATGGAAGACCATACACAAGGAGAATAGACGCAGACAGCAAAACCGTTAGCTTGCAAACGAGCCCAGACAGTGAAGTGCGAAACGGCTGGCCGAACTTGCAGCCTGTACTAATTGTAACGAAAACGCCAACTGGTCAGGGAAGCCTGTATAAGATGACGCTTTTGCTGTCACTGCCCGACAGCAATTGCGAACCATCGCTTGAGAAAGCAAAGGCCCAACCGGCAGTCAAACCGGTGTATTTGCAATCCAATTGACTGGAAGTAGCATTCCAACGGTTCGCCGTCTTATCGAGGCTGCCCGACATTATATTTCTGCCGTCAGAAGTGTAAGTCACATCCGACACCCAATCTGAATGTCCCGTTAACTTCGTCACAGGAGCTTTAGCCACCATGTCCCAAATAATCACTCGCGTGTCAGCACCGCCTGTGACTGCGTTTTTGCCATCCGGTGAGAACGCTACACTCAGCACGGTGTCGGTGTGTCCATTCAGCACCGCCAACGGTGACAGAGTGTCCGCATCGACTAACCGCAACGAATGGTCTTCCATTCCTATCAACGCTGTACGTGCATCCGGCGAAAATGCGATGGAATGAACAGCGCTTGGCGCTACTTGAGCCGATACTTTCAAGGCACCGCTGCTGAAGTCCCAGCACTTCACAGTTCCGTCAAAATCACCTGACATCAACTTTTGACCATCTGGGGAAATAGCAATGGCTCTGACACTGTTCTTGTGTCCTGTCAATGTGCGAACCAGCGACCCGCTGTTGGCATCCCACACTTTGACCAGAAAATCATCACACCCGGTGACAACAGTGCGTCCGTCGGGCGAAAACAAAACCGCTCCAACCATACCGTTGTTGCCTTCCAGTCGTGCTAACTCTTTACCGGAAGCCAAATCCCACACACGAGCGGATTTGTCCTCACTACCCGACACAGCGCGCTGTCCATCGGCTGAAAAGTTCAAAGCCTTAATCCATCCAATGTGGCCTTGCATTTCCTTGATCTGCTCCATCGGCTTGGATGAAGCTGCCATCGGTGCACTTTCTATAGTTTTAGTAACAGTTGTTGTAGTTGTCGTAGTCATCGTCTCAGCAGGTTGAGCCACAGGCACAGAAACTGGTTCGTCAGCCAGGGCAGTCTGCGTGATCCCGGCTCCCAGAACACCAGAAAGCATTAGAGCGGAGAAAAAAACAACTGAAAAGTCACCAAATGTTCGATTGTGCATAGAAAATTCCTGAGAGACAGCTGGCAGTTTACCGCACTCGAAAGCCAAGGGGATCTGGAGGCTGAATATCAGGGCGCATAAGTATCGCGAATTTTCTTGAGATCAGAACTGGTAGACCGCCAGTCGATCTGGCATTTCTTACCAAGGATAGACTGCAGTTCCGCCATCTGTGCATCGGTCCAACCTGCACCGCTCAAGTGCAGCCTATCCAAAAAATGCATCCTCTTGAAGGCAGGAATAGACGCGCCTGTTACCGGACAGCGCTCGATATCAAGGTCTGTCAGTGGGATATCAGCTATGTGCAAGAAAGTCCTGTCGTTGACTGCCATATCGTCTGTGACATCCAGTTGTTTGAGTGTTTTGATTTTAGAAATTTCGCTGATATCAGATCGATCAAGCTTAGATCGAGACAGGCTCAGGTGTTTGAGCGAATGAGCTTTCTGCAGCGCGTGCACAAGGGGCTTGGGATCTTCGATTTGTGTGAGCACCAGATTTTCAAGGTTCTTAAGGATACCGAGTTGCGCTAGAGCTGCTCCACTGACACGGGCACCGGTTAGGTCCAGAGACTTAAGATTCATTTTGTCGATGATAGAAAGTTCCGCATCGGTGACGTTGCTATTTTGGAGGTCAAGTATTTTCAAGAACTTCTGTGAAGTAAGACCCTGCAACAGCTTCGCCAGGTTTTCATCACAGTTACGCAATTCAACGGCAAAGAGTTCATCTGAGCGGAATTTATTTATGTACTCGGGATTCTCATAAAGAAATTCATTTGCCTTGAAATACAGCGGGTAAAAATTGTCGATTTGAGCGAAGGTTTCAGCTTTTTGAAAAGGTTCGTTATCTCTTTTTATGTCTCCAATTGAATTAGATGGAAAAACGAACAGCCGATTAATGCCTCTATTTTGAGAAAAATATGGCACATCTTTGCTCATGAAAGACTCGTTGGGCTGCTGGGCAAATGTGTGACCTTTGATCAATGGCACCGAAGCGAGCGATGGTTCCGTCTTATTCGCTTCACCATTTTGACGAATCACATTTGGAAATAGAGCATGGTCGGTCAGCATGCCGAGAAAAAATCCACCCAGCAGTAGAGCCACCGCCATTGGTGCCGAAACTTTATGCCAGGCTTGCGCAATTGAACTGGCGGCTGCAGGCGACCGACGGTTTGGACTCTGCTTCAGCACCACTTCCGGTGCACTTGAGCCAGCGACGACATGCTGTTCCAAATTGATCAAATCACTTAAGAGTTCATGTGCGCTCTGATATCGCATTTCGGGATCTTTCTCAAGCAATTTTGCAACAATCAATTCACTGGCACCGGGAAAAGTAATTCCCAGTGATGCCTGCTTTAGCGAAACAGGACGTTCAGTCTGGTGCTTGATCATGGTCGACAGCGCATTGTCAGCCAGAATCGGCGGAGCGCCAGTTAGAGCTTCGTAAAGCACGCAACCGAATGAATACAAATCAGAGCGATGATCGGTGGCGATACCTGCGCACTGCTCGGGACTCATGTATAGAGGACTACCAAAAATTTCACCGGTGCGCGTCAGTGTTAGTTGATTGTATGTATCCTGTCCGGTCAATTTCGCTATACCGAAATCGACAAGCTTGACATTTCCATCGGCAATTTCTTGTTCGTTTCCGATCATGATGTTGGAAGGCTTGATATCGCGATGAACGATACCGTTATCGTGTGCGTATGCCATAGCAAACGCCACCTGAATCATTATTTTCAACGCCGGCTCGAGAGGCAATCTCGTTTTTGCTTTGAGCATGTCAGCCAGGGTGACACCATGCACCAGGTCCATCAAAAAATAAGGCTGCCCGTTGGGCAGCAGACCTGTTTTATGCACCTTAATCAAATTCGGGTGGTCCAGTTGCCCAACCGCCCTTGCCTCATTATCGAAACGCCTCCAAACAGTATCGTTTGATGAATGCTGCAGGTTTAAATATTTCAAGGCATATTCAATGTGCGAATTCATGTCTCGCACTTGATAGACGGTGCCCATACCGCCCTCGCCAAGCATTTTGACGACTTCATACTTATCGAGTACTACCGTTCCAGCATTCAAAAGTGATGCAAAATGCGCCGGCTCATTTTCTGCCGGCGGCTCCAGCGAAACTGGTTTAACCACTTCTTGCTCTTCCACTTGCTTCAGCGCACTAATTCAAAGGACCGCCGGCCAGGTTAACTCATCATTTTATGACTCAGTTAAACATCAGGACACCCATAATTTCATTCCCAGAATCGTCAGCATTCAATACAGGTTCCGAATCGACGCAGAAAATTACCGTACGCTGAAACACAAGCTAACTAGTCACACTTAGTTCGAATGGTGAGTCGGCAGGTCGGATCGTTCCGACTCTTCAGAGTCAGAGTCAGATCTTGATTCAGATCTATGAGGGATTTTTGGTGCCTGATCCAGACTCTCGATCTCTCTCAGGCGCGGCCCTTCTTTCACCGTCTTCAAAAATTGGTAGGTTTGAGCGGAAGGTTTAAAACCATTCGTATGCGCTGCCTCAGTTCCAGAAGCAGTTGCCACGACCAGTGATGGCACCTGCACAACCATGTATTTTTTGTATAACTTTCTGATGTAGAGGCGCTCTGCACCTTCGAATTGATTTGCGCCGGGTACGATAATCGGATAGAAATCTTTGAGGATGCAAGCCGCCACCATTCTGTTGGAAAAAACAATATCGTCCATCATGTCGATTTTGGGACCACCGTCGCCAACAAAATAGAGTAAAAGCGGTTTTTCCTGAACCTTCGCGATTGTTTCTAAGTCTGTGTACGGACGCCAGTTGACGAATTTTAAAGCAACTTGTTGTGAGTGCCCTGCCCATAGTGCCACTCGAAAAATCAGAAGTCCGATCGTAACCGCCAGAAGCCATAACGGAATTCCATTTGTAGCTCCTTTTCTACTCAGACGCATAATTTATATCTCGCCAGTTGAGCAGAACATTGCAAAGAACAAGACCAACACTAAGATTCATCAAATAGGTAACCAGTGGATAGATATCGAAAGTGGAATTTGTCAGAAAGTCAAAAACAAAAAATCTCGGCGCAATCACATCACTGAGTTGAGTAATGAGATTGTTCAGGAGCGTCAAAAAATCATGCGGATTGCACGTAATCAAAAGCGGCAAGAAATGCTTATTGAGCCACTCGTAGATTCCCAGGTGTTTCAAGATGCTGGTCGTTGCCGAACTGTACGCCGGCACATAAAAATCAAAATCAAAAATCAAGTGATTCAGCCCAATCACTTCTAGAGCTATTACTCCGTAGCCGAAGAGTTGACGAGTTGGTAATAGTGAGACAAGAACTAGAGCTATACAAATGCTCAGAGCGTCAAGCACACGTTCAATAAAAGAGCAGACCACCATCAATGTAGTCCAGTGATGTGTTACTGTCTCGCCGCAAACACACAGCATGACAAACTGGAGTATTGACACGGTTCCCACCACAGTCGAAAGGGCAAGCCATTTAGTGAAGATATACTGTGCCCTCGATATCGGACGCGAAAGAATCAGAGGAAGATAGTCAGAACCACCGCCCTGAGCCGCGCCGCCACCGGCGATGTTCTGCGAAACTATAATCGACAATCCGAAAAGCAACGCACAGGTGTATGACGAAACGGCATCGTTATGGGCATTGGTAGAGTTTGGGTCAGCAAGTGTCGTGAGAGGCAGAAAGAAAATGAATCCAAAGGCGATCACGTAGAACACATAGTGTTTTGCCATGCGTCTTAAGGTGTAAAGATAAATCGCCCTGCTGATCATGGTTGCATCAATGTCTCTTGTGATGGTGCGGCGGCAGCGTTATCGTCAAAAAGTCTTTCCAGTGTGGTTTGCTCTGGTTGAGCGGACTGTACTCTAATTCCTTCCATAATCAAATTTCGCAGCAATTGTGCCGAGATCTCGCTGTTAGTGACGGAGAATTTTGCGCTTAATCCAGAGTGTGAAATGAGCGCAGCGTTAGCACGCTCAGCACACTGCTTGAGCGTCTCATAGACATCAGGCGATTCCAGCCATTTAACGAAAAGCACATATGGACGTTGCGCCACCTCTTCCAGAGTTTCGATGGCTTCTATTTTGCCGGCGCGGATGAACGCTACTCGATCGCACACTCTTTCCATTTCATCGAGGTGATGCGAATTGAGCACAACTGTGATTTTTTCTTCTTTAAATTGTCCAAAAAGTTGTCTGAGCAAAACGTTTCCGGGCGGGTCCATACCAGAGCCAGGCTCGTCAAGAAAGAGAATTTTTGGTTTGCCTATAAGGGCTTGCGCCAGTCCAAGTCTCTGCAGCATGCCACGGGAGAACGTGCGAATCACACGGTTCCAGCAATGCTCTTCGAGACCGACACGGTTCAGAACCTTTTCGATATCTTCCTCGGCAGTCTCAAGCGGCTGATGAGCCAGCATGTGGTGCATCTTCAAAAACTCTCTGGGCGTCAGCCACCCTTCAAAACTGGGACGCTCAGGCATAAACCCAATTACTTCGCGAACAGACAGGTCGTCGGGGTTGATACCGCCAATGGTGATGGTGCCGGCATCCGGTTTGACCAGAGCCAACAAACAACTCATCAAAGTAGTTTTACCAGCGCCGTTTGGCCCAATCAACCCAAAGCATTCCCCTTCAGAAACCTCGAACGAGATTCCGTTGAGAGCCCGTTTGCGTGCACCCGAATAGGACTTGATCAGTGTATTGACGACTATTAGCGGTGAGTTTTCCATGCCGCTCTATTTTAGCGGTTATTGAGCGAATCGCTAATAATTACTCCGTCTTTCAAGCGCACGACGCGTCGAGCGTAGCTGGCCATGTCATTATCATGTGTCACCAGGATGACCGTGATGCCCTGAGTGAATAGCTCTTCCAGCAAGGTCATAATTTCTTTCGACGTCTGACTGTCAAGAGCGCCGGTCGGTTCGTCGGCGAGCAGAATTTTAGGGTTATTCACAAGCGCTCGAGCAATCGATACGCGCTGTTGCTGACCTCCCGACAACTGATTAGGGCGATGGTTCATGCGGTCTCCAAGCCCGACCAAGCGCAGAGCATTTTGAGCACGCGGCAGTTGCTCCTCTTTACTGGCGCGCACATCGCCGCGTGCGTAAATAAGCGGCAACATGACATTGTCGACCGCCGACATGCGCGGCAAAAGATTGAACTGCTGAAACACAAATCCGATTGTTTTATTGCGAATAACGGCCAGCTCGTCTTGCGAGTAATTTTGCACTTGCTCGCCGTTAAGCGTGTACTGACCACCCGATGGGCGATCGAGACAACCGAGAATGTGCATCAAAGTTGACTTCCCCGAACCAGAAGTGCCCATGATGGCGATATATTCACCGCTCATCACTTTCAGGTCGATACCTTTCAATGCGTGCACCGGTGTCGCATCAAGATCATAAACGCGCGAAACATTTTTCAGTTCGATCATGTTTCACTCACTCCGCGCGCAAAGCAACAATCGGATCCATTTTGGACGCTTGTCTGGCCGGATAGATTCCAAAGAACAGACCCACCAGTATGGACACGCTAAAAGACATAATCACCGAGAGTGGTGTCACCTCGGTTTTCCACTGGGTAAAGTAATTAATGGCATATGAGCTGCCGATTCCCAGCAAGATTCCTACAATTCCGCCAGTCAGTGAAAGTACCATGGCTTCGACGACAAACTGCATCATTATGTCTTTGTGACTGGCGCCGACGGCTTTACGAATGCCTATTTCTCGCGTGCGCTCGGTGACTGACACAAGCATGATATTCATGATGCCTATACCGCCAACAAGAAGTGATATTCCAGCAGTAGAGCCAAGCAAAAGTGTAAAAACTGATGACATAGCTTCCGACGTCTGCATTAAGTCTTTCTGGGTGCGCATGTAAAAGTCGTCGGGATTGGGTGGGTGAATGTGGTGGCGCAAGCGCAATAAATTCGTAATTTGAAATTGGGCAGGCAAAGCATCGTCTTCGCTTTTTGCCTGCACGAGAATATACTGAACAGTTTTTCCCTTGACGGCATTGAAGCCGAAAATACGGTTGTAGGCAGTGCTCAAAGGCACGAAAATCTGGTCGTCCATATCTCGCATCGCGGTCACACCTTTGCGCTCCATCACCCCGACGATGTCAAAGAACTCGCCGCGAATAAGGATTTTCTTGCCTATTGGGTTTTCACCTGGGGAGAAAAGGTTATCGACAACAGTCTGACCGAGGACGCAAACACGCAAGCCGTGATCCATATCCGTTTGAGTTATAAAACGCCCTGATTCGGGATGGAAGTTGCGGATCGACGTATATTCGGGTACAGTCCCGGAAACATTTGTGTTGGTGTTCTGCCCAGCGTACTGTACTTGCTGCATGCTGTCATATCCGGGCGCCACCTCGGCAACCGCAGGGCACACCTCGCGGATCGCTTCTACATCCGCCATCGTTAATCCTACCGAAGACCCCATGCCCATCGACACGTGGCCAGCACTTTGCGCGCCTGGTCTGATGAAAATCAAGTTCAAACCAAGCGCTTGAATTTGTCGCTCAGATTCGAGCTTGGCACCATATCCGATAGCAAGCAAGGCAATCACGGCGGCGATACCAATGACGATACCAAGCACAGTCAGGCTGCTGCGCATGCGATTTGCAACAATGCCCTGCCAGGCCAGCACGACTAGTTCCCAGAAACTCATGGGCTACTTACCGCCGAAACCTCTAGGAATAGGAGGCTTGTGCCTGCCACTTCCACTTTGAGGACCCTTGCTGCCATTGTTCGGATCTGAGTAACCCTGTTTTTCCAACTGATCTTTATTCAAGCCGACGAAGACTTTGTCGCCTTCCTTCAAACCGTGCATAATCACCGTCGAAGTTCCTGAGGTCGGACCAGTCTTCACTGCTCTGAATTTCGGTTGTCCATCTTTATCTGGAATAAGAACACCAGTTTTACCCATCTGCGACATAATGCACGAGGTAGGCACGAGCAGCACACCGTCCTGAGTTCCAGCCAGGAATTCGCTGTTCACGTTCATTCCAGCCATGAGAAAGTGCTTCGGGTCATCATCGATAGTGGTGTGAACTTCAAACGTCGTCACGTTCAAAGTCACCACCGCCTCTGGTGCAATCAAGTTTACTTTGCCGTGAAAAGTTTTATCCGGATAAGCATTGGCGACTATCTCAACAGGTTGACCAACCTTGATGTGCTCCATATCGGTTTCAGAAACCTGCGCTACAAGCTCCAGGTCGCCAGCTAAAGAAACAATCGAACTTGATGTAGCTGATGTAGTCGCGGCGGAAGTCGTAGGAGTGACTATAGCGCCCTCGTCTGCATACTTTTGTGAGATCACACCAGCAAACGGCGCCCGGATACGAGTGTCATTGAGCTGGCTTTGCAGATAGTGATAATTTCCCTGTGCTTGTTCCATGGCGAATTTGGCAGCGCGCACGTCTTCCTCGCGATTACCTTTTTTAGCCATGGCGTACTGTTGCTTCGAGCTTTCCAGATCAGCAGTGGCTTGAGCCAGCGATGCCTCAGACTGCCTCAATTCTTGCTGCGCCTGCTTCAAAGTCACCTCGGTCACTTCAGCTTGAGTGGTGGCATTGAGCCGGTCCTGGTCCGAAATTGCACCCTGTTTTGCCAGCACCGATAGCCGCCTTGAGTTAGTTGCATCACGAGTCAACTGCGCCTGGCATGACTTGACCTGAGCCTGGGATCGGCTCACCGCCTGCTCTGCAAAGCGCACGATGTTCTCGTTTTTTGCCAACTGAGCCTCGGCATTTGCTACTTCCTCAGGTCGATTGCCGTGCAACGACTTCTCATAGTTCGCTTTTGCCATGCTGAAAGCGGAGCTGGCGGCGGCGACCTGCCCTGTCAAATTACTGTCGTCCATCAGCGCAAGCAGCTGACCTTTCTTTACTATCTGCCCTTGCTTAACCAGAAGCTTGCTCAAGAGCCCCGTCACTTTCGGACTGATCTTCACCTCGTTGCACGGCTTAATCACACCAGTGGCGGTGATCTTCAAGTCGACTGAACCGACTTTTACCGGCACCAGATTCTTTGCACTTTCTTCGTTGCTGGTAGCACTAAATGGAGTGCCGGACCAGTGATTAGCATTGCCGAGAAAGATAACAGCCGCCGCCACAACCAAAGCAATCGCGCCGAGAATAAGACTGGAACGCAGCTTGCTGGGGCGTTTCGACAGGCTTCCTTCAACTTTCGTCTTTTCTTGAAACATCTATTCGCACTACGATTAATTTGAGAGTATTTAAAACGCTTCGAAAAGAGTCTGACCAATATCTCCGAGCAACTTGAATGTTTCCCTGAACACGTCGGGATCCAGATTGTTGAAATTTTCAGGCTGAGACAGCACCAAACCAGCTTGCGCCTTAATCACCATCTCACTGAATTTGGCGTACTCCTCCAGATGAAGCAGGTTCTCGAAGACTCCGGGATACTTAACAAAACGTTCTGCTTCCATTGTATTGTTGAACGAAAATATAAACGACTTTTCCATGCGTTTATCTTGCAGGTGTTGCCCTTTCGGCTCGAACAGAAGCAATTTGGCTACAAAAGACATCAGACCGTGTGTTATGCGAGGCGAGATAGTCATGTTTAGCGCGTCTGGGCGAACCGGCCGATTGGGGTCTTCAATAACTTGCGTTTCCAGCGTATAAGTCACACCGAATGGCCAGCCAGCTCTAATAGCTTGCAACGTAGCTGGAAAACCCAAAATCGTGCCCTTGATGTTCACCTCGAAACGCGTATCTTCAACCACGCGCCCTTCGATAATGCGCGCCATCATGTCGAGTTTTTCCGGCGACAGGTCGCTCACCGCCCACAACTCCTTCTGGAGAAACTGTCACTCATTGAGCAGGCTTCTCGGTCAGATCGGGCTCCTGGCTCTTCGGCTCAGGCGATTGGACAAACATGTTTACTTCTTTTTCTTTCTTGGGCTTTGCAGTCTTTGCTTTTTTCGGTTTGCTTTCGTTGCCACCGCCAGCGCCACTAAGAAGTCCATGGTGCTCCCGCGCGGATGCCGTCTGCGTTGCCGGCTCTTGAGTGCTCTGTGCCTGCGCTTTGTTCTTGCGAGTGGGCGGAATGTTCACCGGCACATCGGACTTATCTGATTTGTCTGCATTGAGTTCAGTGTCAATGACAGCAATCTGTTTTTTAGCTTCCCGTGAAAATTCTGCATCGGGCGAAAGATCTATCGACTTTTGCAACAAGACTTTGGCGGCAGCAATGTGCTTGTCTTTCTGCATCAAATTGCCCATGCGATAGTAGGCGTCGGCCATGTTGGGGTTGGCTTGAATTCCCAGATAGTAGTAGGCGAGCGCCGTCATAATGTCTTTTTCGCCTTCCAGCGCGTTTCCCATGTTGTAGTAAGCGGAAGCAAAGCCAGGCTCGATCTGCACGGCTTGTTTCCATTTCTCCTTGGCTTCCACTGTCTTGCCACGAGCGTAGAGCACTGTGCCGTAACCATTCAAAGTAGTTGGACGGTCTGGCTTGAGCTGTAAAGCCTTCTCGAATGCCTCCATGGCTTTGGGATAGCTTCTCTGAGCAGCATAAATGCCACCCAGATTGCTCCAGGCTTCCTCCATGCGGGGGTCAGCTTCAATTGCAATCTTATACTCGGCAATTGCCTGGTTCAAGAAACCCGCCTGGTGAAGCTCAACTCCGCGGTTGTAGTGCTTGAAAGCCTCTTCGGCGTAAGGGCGCGAATCAGCGGCCGAAGCCGAATTACCTGTAGCGGCCGGAGGTGGCGTAGCTGGCGCCGTCTCAGGCTCAGCCGGAACTGTTACTGACTTGTCAGCAGGCATGGGAAGATCGGCAGCAAATGCAGACCGCCCGGAAGTCGCGCCAAGCATCAACAGCAGAGTTAAAGAAAGAGTGAAGTGTCTCAGCAAATCAGTTTTCCCGTCTATAGAAACCATGGGTCTTGCATATGTACTAGTGTACAAAAACAGCCAGCAAAGCTGATCCCACGTATTATAGCCTGCTTGTAAAAAATCAGCTTCTGAGCGCCGGTTCAACCGCAAAAGCTCGTTAACACGACCGTTCTGGACGACCTTATACGTGGAAATCACATTTACGAGCGCCGGACGAACAGCTATTCTGGGAATAACAGCTACTAGATCAGTCCAGTTTTGGGAGACCAATGGCCCCCGAAAAGCCAACTATTGACGTGCCGCCCATCGTCACGGCTGACGTGCGCGAACCGAACCTGACAGGCGACAGCCACACTGTCGACCAGTATGACTCCCTGCGCGCCGCCACCTGGGGTCCCAGTGCAGCCATAGGCAATCAGCCATGGATGCCTGCGCTGGCGCGGAACACCGAGCCTACATCTGGTTCACTCGACATGATGAGTGGCGCGATCACCTCAAACGATGCAGTCGTTCCGCCTGCCGACTCAACAACACCTCAAAACGACGTCTACCGGCAAGATGACTCAGTCAGCCAGCCAGACACCCCAGAGGCGAAAGCACAGCGGGCGCAAGACTTCGCAGATACGCTGAAAAAGCTCGGTGTTGACCAGAGCCAGGTTCAAGAGGTCGACGAAACTGGAAAACCGCTCACACCTCGCGATTCCAGAGACGTGAAAGACATTGTCTTGCGAGAAGGTCACAAAGATGGCGATCCAAAGCCGAATTTTATAATTGATAAAGATGGAAAGATTCACGAAGTAGTCGACCCCAATAACGCGCGTGCAGAAGGCGACGGCGCAGTAATTATCGAAATTGATCCAAACAGCGAAGGCAAAGCTGCTACTCAAGCACAGAGAACAGCTGCCCAAGCCATGATTGAAGCAATTAAAGCGAACTGGCACGATTCAAGCGTCGCCCCGGACATCCCAGATGATCTGGTTGCCACAGCTAACGCAGCCGACCCGCCACCTGTCTATCGCAGCCGACCTGGTGGCGGCGGCAGTGGCAGTGTCATTGGTGGCGCCGGTGGTGGCGGAGGCGGCGGACGAGGTTTCTCGGGCGGCGGCATGGCCGGTGCAGGGGGTCCAGAGCGCCACATGGCGCGTCCACAGGTAGGTAGCGACGGACACATTCAAACTAAATTGGACCAAAACTCTCCACTATTCAAAGCACTGGACACGAAAAATTCCATTCAAGACAGAATTATTGCGGCCACTGCCGGGCTTGAATCAGGCGGCAAATTCGACGTCATCAATCACAACGATGCGGGACACGGCTGGTCAGTCGGCATCAGACAGTGGAACCAGCAAGCTGGCGAACTGCCAAGCTTGATTCAAGCAATGTACGATCGCGACCCGGCTAAGTTCAATCAAGACTTCGGACAGTTCGCCGGACAGCTGATCAAAAATGGAAAAGTAGATGAAAGTTTCGTGCGCCATACAAATTTCAATGCGCTCGGACCTGGCTTCGAGAACGGCATGAAACAAGCTCTCAGCGACTTCCAGGATGTACAAGTGGCACTGGCGCGTCAATGGGCTCAATCGGGAATCGAGCTGGCTCAAAAATACGGTATGAAGAGTGAGCTTGGTTACGCCGAAGTCGCCGACGCGGTAAATCAATATGGATATGGTGGCGCCGAAAGTCGACTGCGCAGGTTAGGCACCGGCGGTGATGAAGCATCGCGCATTCAAGCTTTCGATAACGCGCTTGGAAGCCAGCGCGGAAGCCGGTTAGCGCAACTTTCGACAAAATTCTCCGCAGACAAAACTGCGAACGCTTGAGCACTGCTGATAGTTTGCAAAACTACGAGCGGCTAATTTCCTGAAACTCGCAACTACTTATTCAAAACACCAGCCAGGCCGCGCAGTCCCAGCAGATAGCTGTCGACGCCGAAACCAACCACAACGCCGCTTGCGCAATCAGACAGATAAGTTTTATGCCTGAACTCTTCTCGGGCGTGAATATTCGATAGGTGCACTTCTACAAAAGGCAGCGCCACTGCCTTGAGCGCATCTCTGAGCGCGATTGACGTGTGACCATAAGCGGCAGGATTTATCAAAATGCCGTCGAAACTTCCGCCCATGCATTCCTGAATTTTTCCAACCAGCTCGCCTTCGATGTTCGACTGATACGACGTAACAGCCAGACCAAGTTCCTTTCCAAGCTCAGTCAGAGCGACATTAATTTCAGACAAGGTTGTAGCGCCGTAAATATCGGCTTCACGCCTGCCCAACAGATTCAAATTGGGTCCGTTGATTACAAGAACACGCTTCAGTGACTGATCACCGCTGCCTGACTTATTCGCCGTCATCTTCTTTCATTGCTTCAAGCGCACACTGCGCTTCGCCAAGAAATGGATCGTTGCGAGCCAGAAGACGCTCAGCTCGCACCAGACCGATAAACTGCGCGAGCAGATCTTTCACAGCCATAGGTTCGCCACCATGGTCGACCTCTTCAGAGATCAAAAACATTGCAGACGCCAGAAGCACACGCGCTTCCACCTGACCAAGCTCGGTGCTGTGAATAATTTCGTTCAAGCTGGCTGGGTCAGCCTTGCCATCAAAAATTAAAGCCTTACAAAACTGCAGTACGTTGCCTTTGAGCGGTTTAGTGCGCTCGGCAGGCAGCGAAGCTGCGGCGCGAATCAGGTTCAATCGATTGCTTGCATCGCCGAGCGACTCGGCGCTGTCAACAAGATTCCGAACCTGGTTGGCTTTAGTGTTGAACTGTCGGCGCAACTCATTTTCGGCCACAGAAGCCACAGGCTTCGTAGCTGAGTCAAAGCGCTTATCGTAGTAGTCCTGAACTTGTTGACGCTTGAGTTCTACACCAAACGGCATCAGTTCGAGAAATATAGAACCGAGACCCTCTAGCTGAGCCTGCAAGTACATCAATTCATCTTGGGAAACCGACAAGCTTTTCTCCTTTCAACACCCGACCGGCAAACGCTCAGGCTGATTGTATGCGGTTTACGTTTTAGAGGTCTAGCGCCCCAGCCATTTTATTGCAAAGGCTATCGTTCGATTAGCTTTATTCGACTTAATCGCCGCCATTGACAATCAAGTCAGGAGTCTAAATCACCCGTCCAAATATTCTATACCGCTTACAGCTTTATTAGAGGTGCCATCGCTGATGACAAGCAGCTTTTCGATCTCGCACGCGACTTCTTCAGGCGCCAGGTTCGCGGTTTCGATTGTATAAGGTGCCATTCGATACTTTGATTCACGCGCTGCAATCAGGTCGTTCAAGCGCTTCTCTTTACTTCCTTCTGCGCTACTGGCAAGCAACGGGCGAGTCTGGTCGGTTTCCAGGCGCTTGAGAAGACAAGACGGAGGCGCGAAGAGGCACACAACCAGCCCCAGTTTTTCTAACTTCTGCAGATTGCCAGGCGTGACGATGATGCCTCCGCCAGTGCCAAGCACAACATCTGTCCAGTTTTCATTCGACATCTCATCAAGAATGTTCGACTCCAGTTGTCGGAAATAAGATTCACCCCGGCTGGCAAAAATCTCCGAGACGGTGCAACCGTAACGCTCTTCTATAACGCGGTCTGTATCGAAAAAACGGCGCTTCGTTCTATCGGCAAGAAGTTGCCCGACAGACGTTTTCCCGGAACCAGGCGGTCCAATTAAAACTACATTCGAATATGTCAAAACGATTACTCAGTTAACGCCGCCGACAGATGCCAGCCCCGATTTTCTGTATGCCAACTCTATTTTATTATGTGCATCAGAAAGTCCAGGATTTAGAGCCAGAGCGCGCTTAAACTCTCGAATCGAACTGGAATAATCTTTCAGGTTGTAGAGAGCCAGGCCGAGTCCGTAATGCGATGATGCCAGATCTGGTGCCAGCGAAAGTGCCGCCTGAAACTCCTGCACAGCCTGCCTGTAATTGCCTGACAGAGAAAGCAACGTGCCCAGATGATTGTGCGCCATTGGCGCTTTCGGATTGGCTGCCACAGCCTTTTTAAACGCTTCTTCCGCCGGACCGTATCTACCAGTGCCAGCAAATATGGTGCCCAGGTTGAACGCTGCTTCTGCGTCTTTCGGATTCAGCGACAGCGCTTTTTCGAATTCTGCTTGAGCATGTGGCCCATCGCCTTCGGCTTGATAAGCCAATCCCAAGGCATTGTGAGTGGAGCTGTGATCAGGTTCGAGTCTGGTTGCAGTTTCAAGTTCTTGCACTGCCAGGTACGAGTTGTTTACGAAAAGTGCCGCCAGTCCCAGTCTCTCATGAGCGATCGCTGATTGTGGTTCTGCGGCGATGACATTGCGATACTCCTGCATCGCTTCTGGAAATCTGTGAGCTTGCATCAAAGCCTGGGCTCGAGCCAGACTTGCTAACGTTTTCTGATTCAAGCGATGATCAGACACGGTCTCTGTGACTGCAATCGTTTCAGGCTTTTTTGCCAGTCCAGAACCAAAGGCAATATCCTTATTAAGCGCATCGAGTTCAGCAACTACCTTTTCATGCTGCCCCAGCTCTCCATAGACGCGCGCCAGTGAACTGTGCGCAGCGGCGAGCTCGACATTCAACTTGGAGACATCGAGAACTGTTTTGGCGGCCGCGGCTTTGTTGCCTTTGGCACGCAAGTCCTTTTCCTGGGCGGTCAAAAGAAGAATTTGAGAGCGCGATGCCTCGACTGCTTTTTCGAAATGACTGACTGCCGATGTGAAATCGCCCATTCCGGCGTAAATCATGGCGACTCGATTATGCAACGACGGATCGCTCGGCGTCTTGTTTATCTGGTCGAGCAACTGGTCTGACGCCTGGTCGAGAGATTTAAGCTCCTGACTGGCGCTCTGGCGAGGAGTCTGCGGCGCTATCGTGCCCATAACCATCGGCACGAGGTTATTCAACATCCGATTTCCGTCTTCGGCGAGCTGAGACATCGTCGGCAGAGGCGGCAATTTGTCGCCCAGCGAAGCAAATGGAATGACTGGGAGTGAAACAAGTAAAAGGGCGCCACAAAGCAGCATTAGCAGACGCATCGTGCGTCGGCTTTTCGGTAGAGGTCCTGCTAGATCAGTATTCGTTGTCAACTGACTCTTTATCGCCTGATTATGATGAAGTGAATTTAGACTAATTGCGCACATTGGCGGAGTCAATGCGGGAATTACTAATTACACGCACAAATGTTACGCCCTGCCGGTATAGGCGAGGTTAAGGGACCCCTGATTGTGACGGCGGAGAATCGAGCCGCCCGGGGCGGCACGCGCTTATCTTGCTTTGTAATACAAGATAATCACGCCAAGTGTGCCGATCACGATGTTCGGCAACCAGGCAGCAACGAGAGGGTCCAGTCGACCGGCTTCACCGAGTGCGCCCGAGCTGGACTGCAATACGTAATACAAGAAGACGATACCGGCTGAATAAATCAAACCGAGGTTGCTGCGTGACCTTCTTCCCAGAAGTCCCAACGGCGCACCGGCTAGAGCTACGATCAAGCAAGCAAGGGGCTGAGAGAATTTCTGGTTGAACCGCACCAGCAGGTCGTTTGTCACAGCGTTGGAATGCTCGAGAATTTTGATGTAGTTCCACAGCTCCAACATGTTCATGTCTTTAGGCGACACTTTGCCGGTTTCAAGTGCTGCCTGAGCGTTTTTCACACCCGGCAAAACCAGCTTCTCGAATTGCAAAATGCGAGTGATATCGCTGCTGCCTGACAGAACGTAAGTTCGCCCTTTCTCCAGAGTCCACTCGCCGTGGTTGAACATGCCCTGTGCGGCACTGATGATTTGCACGAGCTTGTCTCTTGTGAAATCGAGAA
Organism: Drouetiella sp.; assembly: GCA_036702955.1. GTDB lineage: Bacteria > Cyanobacteriota > Vampirovibrionia > Obscuribacterales > Obscuribacteraceae > PALSA-1081. The sequence goes on from DATNPY010000066.1 coordinate 25,555, forward strand.
TAATGACGTTGAAGATCGACTTGCCGTTGTAATAGCCAATGTAGAAGATGCGGTCCAGAGTCAGATCTTTGCCTCGTTCCATGTAGGTGAAATTGGCTTGACCTGTCGGCAATTCGCTTTTATACAACGCCAGAAATTCAAGTTTTTTGGAAGTTCTGTTGGCGACGGGAACGATGCCTTCGTTGATTCCAAAGCTGATAAAGCTTGTGATCAGACCGAACATCAAAGGCGCAACCATGATGCGATAGAAGCTGATGCCGCTTGTTCTCAGCGCAATGATTTCAGAGTCACTACTCAAACGATTGAAGACAATCAAAGTACCGAGCAACACACCGATCGGAATCGTCAACACAATAATTTCAGGCAAATGCAGACCGAGAATGGCAAACGCCATGTTCCATGGCACACCCGATCGCATGATCAAGTTGAAGATGGTCTTCAATTGATCGGCGCCGAAGTACACACCAGTGACGATACCAATACCAAACAACAACGGTTGCCAGAACTCGTTGGCAATGTAACGGTCCAGCATCTTTGTGCCGAAAGTCAGGCTCATCATAGTGAGAAGTCCTCGCCGAGATATTGTTTGCGGGCAACTGGACTATCAGCTACTTCTCGCGATGTTCCCTGCACTAGAATTTTTCCGTGGTCAATGAGATAGGCGCGGTCGCAAATTTTCAGTGTTGCTCTGGGGTTATGGTCAGTCAGAAGAACGCCGAGATTCCACTGGTCGCGTACACGACGAATCAACCCTTGAATGTCGGCGATAGAAATCGGGTCAACCCCGGTAAAAGGTTCGTCCAGCAAGATGAACTCTGGCTCTGTTGCCAGACAGCGAGCCAATTCCAGACGGCGGCGTTCACCCCCTGAGAGCTGCACTGCAATCACGTTTTCCAGGTGATCGAGTCCGAATTGTTCAAGCAGTGCTTTACTGCGACGGTCTTGCTCAGCGCGTTTGATGCCTTGCATTTCCAAAATCAAACGCATATTGTCTGAAACAGAAAGTTTTCGGAAAATCGAGTTTTCCTGCGGCAAATATGCCAGCCCCATTCTGCTTCGCTGATGGATAGGTGCTTTCGTCAGATCTTTGTCTTCGAGTTTGATGGTGCCTTTTTCAGGCACGACCAGACCGAGCACCATATCGAACGATGTTGTCTTACCGGCACCGTTTCTTCCCAACAGTCCAACTACTTCTCCGCGCTGCACGTAAAAGCTGACACCGTCTACGACTCGGCGACCGCCGTAGCTTTTTTGCAAGCTGTCAATGTAGAGCGTTTTGTTTTTGCAATTTACTTCTGGTTCGACTTGAACAGAACGTCCGGCGTGGAAGGTCGGCATTGTTATTCGATACCCTCGATTTTACTTGCACTCACTTTCGAGTTGGATGATGCCGAAACTTGGCTCTTGTTACCGGCTAGACTGCCGGACTTAGCCGGCGATGCAGCAGGAGCTGCAGGTGTTGGAACTGCGGATGGAATCGATGGAGTCAGTTTAAGTGGTTCACGTTTGCCACCAAGACTGCCCGGAGTTTTCGTTTCAGCCTGACCAGGGGTCTGCAAGATGTAGGCTCGCGTATTGCCCTGCGCCAGCACTTTGCGGTCATTCACCATCATTGTGATTTTGTCGCCGATCCAGCGCTTGCCAGGTTGAATAATCTGGGAGCGTCCAGTGAAGATCAATTTTTCCGCCTGACCATCTACGTTACGCACCAGTACAACGTTTGGACCTACGCCGGTGGTGTCACCGTAGCGCACCTTCACGTTGCCCTGTGCCGCCATTCGTCCGCTGTCTTTGCTGTAGTCTTGTGCGTCTGAGTCGATGTACATCGGCTCGCCGTCTTTATTTTCCGGGTCGAACTTGAAAGATTTGTTGCTACCTGCTTTGGTGCCTTCAGCGACTCTAGTTTTGTCGCCTTGTGCACCAGAAGGTCTGGAGAATGTGGAAGCTTTAGCATTGTCAGCCAGCTTGCTATTTTCGTCAGTGTACCTGGCACTGCTCGCGGTGAAGGCTGTAGTGTCACCCGATCTGGCGGTCCGATCCGACTCTTGACTGCCTGCGTCAGGGCCCCCCTTTTTAGGTCCATCCCCTTTTTTCTGGATGACCTTCGATCTTACGTTTCCTGTTGCCTGTAGCCTTTGCGTTGCCAGGAAATATGTCATTGCGTCCGCTTGCGTATTGTTCTCGTTCTGCGTTGCGGATACATGCCCCGTGAAGAGCGCCGACTCTGGCTTGGCGTCGGCTCCGTAGACCAGCTGCAGCCGGTCTGATACCACTCGTATGTCCCCGTGCCGGACGTGCACATCACCTCGCGCTTCGAACCTGCCGGTGGCGCGGTTGTATTCCTGATAACGAGAGTCTGTAATAATTTTTTCGGGCGGACCTTTTGCAGCCGGATCTTTCTTGGCTGTTTTCGTCTCGGTTTTTGCCTGACCGGAAGCAGCAGACGTTGTCGGAGGCGCCATCAATTGCTCCGTGGTGGGAGTGGCAGCATCTCCGGGGCGCGCATCACCATAATCTTCATCAGCAGCAGTTCTTGGCACAATCGGTGATTTGACCGCTGGTTTCGCCGCCACTTCTTGTGCAGGTGCAGTTTTTGCGGAGGCTTTTGCAGCAGCGTCACTGGCAGCATCACCCTGTTTGGTAGGCCAGTTGATTTGACCAGACTTAGACATTCCGGCTTTGTTTTTCGATGCCTTCGTGCTCTTTTGATTCTGAGCCGCCTTTACGCCTGGCTTACCGAATCCCGGAGTGTTCAGATCTTCTTGTGGCGCTTCATCAGGACCATCCATTGGTCCACCCAGAGGCGCATTTTCCAGCACCTCAGAATGAGCGTGTCCGTCGGCGATGATTTTCTGCGAAGCAATTTCGAAAATCAAAACATCGGAATCAATTTTGTTAGCGCCTTGCAGCAGATGCGGATGTCCGGTGAAGACAGCCTTCTGTGGGCTGCCGCCAGCATCGCGATAGAGCGTGGCCATAGGCGCAACAACGACACTATCCTTATATGTGACTCTGACGCGGCCTCGCGCTACAACGTGTCCTTCACCAAATTCTTGCTCGTCGGCTTGAATGTCGATCGGACCACCGGCAGCATTCATAGCCTGCGCAAATGCGGCAACAGGTTGCAAGAACAAAGCGCACAAAGCAATGGAAACCATCGATTTGTTTTTGTTGCTAGCACTAATGGTTTTGAGAACCAAGTAAAACCTGCCTTCTACATGTGGCCCATGAATGAATGGGTATTGCCTACGATTTTGATTTTTTCCAGCTGAGCGCCTTTATCGAGGTGGCCGACGGCGTTATCGCCTGTCACCTTGGCTACCCCGGGCCACAAGATATTAACACCACCCATAGCCTTAAACTGATTGTCTTTGTTTAATTCCACTTTACTGGCTTCCATTCTGGATTTGCCTTCTTCGCCTTCGCAAATTACGTGGTTCTTATCATCGGACGCAAGCCTGATTAGACGCGTCGTTTCATTCGCAGTGCCGACGGGAGCCGACATGCGCATTTTCAACTTCGTGCCGTCGAAGTATTCAACCTTAACTTCAGAAAGCGCAACATCTTTAGTCTCTGCCTGCATCACACCAGTTTTGGCTTGCAGATGCCATTTGACGGTGTTAGCGTCGTCGACTTCTTTCAACTCGTAGTTGGTGACTGTGGTGGCAGTCTGGTCGGGATGGGCGTTCTTCTCTTCTTTGAACTCTTTCACCGAAACATCAGCCATTTTTTGCGCGGAGATCCAGAAATAAATGAGCAACGACGGAATTGCCAGAGCAATGACGAATTTCAAGACTCCGCGAATTTTGTCACGCATCTAACAGATATCCGATAAATAGACTTTGTGTGCCGGTTTTAAAAGCACAGCTATTAGTTTCCCACAGCCCGCAGGGCAATCGCTCTTGAAATATTATTCAAACACTCTTTCAGGTTTCCTTGCTTGAGATAGCCTTCTCCAAGAAAGAAGTATGGTGCAGGGTTCTGCGGCGCCTGCTTCTGACAGGCACGCCAGACATTCATCGAGTCTTCTAAATTGCCTGTAAATTCTGCCGCCAGATGAGCGCGGTAAACCCGGGCCCAGATGTCGTCAGGGGTGCGAACCAGCAGATCGTCGAGATTTTTCAATGCCGACTCATAATATTGCTTAACCTGAGGCACCACCGATGGTGAAGCCAATTCTAGAGCGCCTTTAATGTGGGGAAGCTGCGCAGCTGGCAGAGCACCTGGCGCAGTCGCGACTTTGTTAGCCAACTGCGGTGAAAGCATGCCGAGTACTTGACCAGCCTGGGCATTGTTGACCCAGTTCTGCTTGAGCGCTACTTGAGGGGATGCCGGGCTGTTTTCAGAAACTGCAGGTACATTAGGGTTAGCAGGATTTTTCTTAGCCAGCAAATAGGCTTTCATGTAATACGCCCATGCCAAGCCATATCTAACACGATTATCATCTGGGTACGACTTGAGCATTTCTTCATAACTGGCAATCATCTTGTCGAAATAAACAGCACCACCGGCTGCTTCTGCCAGTCGTCGGGCTCTGCGAACTTCCTTCAGTGCGTCTTCGACTCGGCTGGTGCGACTCATTGCGACAGCCAGAATAAAGGAAGCTTCAGCGCTGTCTGGGTAGGCTAGCGCTTGCTGGCGAGCTAATTCGACGTTATCTGTGGGAACGAGATCCTCGGCTGCCATATTCAATGAAAGTGGCTGGCCGGGCTTGAGCAAAACTTTGGAAGACGGCTCGGTGGTCGGCGCAATCACCGCGGACGGTGATGCTGCTGCTTGAACGGCAGCCGAAGCAGCGGCTGCTTGCGCTGGTGCGGTAGTCGTAGCCGAAGCAGCGGTCCCCTGCGCCGTTACCTGACCCGCAGAGGGTAAATCACCGGTTTTCACAGCAGATGAAGATTGAGCATCTGGCGATTTCGTCGGTTCGGCTTGTGCCACCAGCATCGAACCAGCGAGCAAGGAGAGTGTGCAAGACAGAACCCCCGCCTGGCGCAGACGTGATACCAAACTGTGTCTATTCATAAAATTATCCAGTCCCATTAGATGTCTGTAATGTGCGCCGTAGTAAGCGGTCAGTCGCGCACAGAAAGAATCTCTCAACAACCGCCTGATCATAACAGACGACACGAGGTTGCCAATGGACCCCAAAGTTCCATGAAAAAAAATTTGCGATTACCTACCCGACATTCTGCCGTTGAGAATTATTGGCAAAACTTCATCGAGTCCTTTAACAATGTGCTTCGGCAGCGACGTCGCCAGAATTTCGGTGGTGTGAATTCCTGTCGTCACTCCAATTGCATCGACATCAGCACCACGAGCCATGTCCAGGTCGTATGTACTGTCACCGACAACAACTGCGTCCTTATAATTCACGTCCATCTTCTGTAGTGTCAGGTGCACCGACTCTGGATGCGGCTTGTGATTTTGAACGTCCTGCGCGCCGACAATCAAACTGAAAAAATGACTGAGATTGTGATGATCGAGCACTGTCTCGATCAAGTGCCTGCGCTTCGATGAGGCGATAGTTATCTTTATGTCAGATGCTTTGAGAGTTTCGAGCATCGGTATCAAATGCGGAAACAGCGGACACAGCTCGATCGTCTTGCTGTCATAAATCTCACGATAACGCGTGGCCACTTCCAGCCAGTACTCTTCGCTATGGTCGGGAAAAATAATTTCCATCTGACGCATCAGAGGCACGCCGATCAGCTGTTGCCATTCTTTATAGATGTCGTCGCTGAGTTTGTACTCATCGACGCAATTCTTCATGACATCAATTATGCCAGGGGCTGAATCGACAAGAGTGCCATCAAAATCAAAGATTGCCAGCTTGTACAAGTTTAGACGCTCACCTTGCCATTCGATTCGATGAGCGCGAAGAACCGTTCAAACAGGTAGTTGGAGTCGTGCGGTCCGGGATTAGCTTCAGGGTGGTACTGCACGCAGAAAATCGGCAACGTCTTGTGGCGGAAGCCTTCAACGCTGTTATCGTTCAAATTGATGTGAGTCAGTTCCAGATCTGATGGCAGCGAATCGGCGTCGACTGCGAAACCGTGATTCTGACAGGTGATTTCAATCTTGCCGGTGTGCAGATCTTTAACGGGTTGATTGCCACCACGATGACCAAATTTGAGCTTGTAGGTTTTAGCACCAAGCGCCAGAGACAGAAGCTGGTGCCCAAGACAGATTCCAAAGATCGGCATTTTCGTTGCAATCAATTTTTTCAGCTCGACAATAATTTCTTTGCAAGCAGCCGGGTCGCCAGGGCCGTTCGAAAGGAACAGTGCATCAGGCTTATCGGCAAGTATTTCTTCTGCGGTTGCATTTGCAGGGTAGACAATCAGTGACAAATTGCGCAGAGCGAGCTGCCGCAAAATATTGGCTTTGATACCGAAATCCATGACAGCGACTGTGTATTTGCCGCTGCCCATGCGATATTTTTCAGTCGCCGTTACTTCTTGAGTGAAGTCAGCTCCGGTCATTAGTGGAGAATTTTGAGCCACTTTTACAAGCTCCGCTTCATCCAGAATCACAGTAGAGAGCGCGCAGCGCATAGCGCCCTTGTCGCGAATTCTTCTTGTAATAGAACGAGTATCGACGTCGCCTATACCAATGATGTTGTGCTTCAAAAGATACTGGTGCAGCGACTCAGAAGCGCGCCACGAGCTGTGTTGACGGCTCAAGTGACGAACAACAAGACCGCGCGCGTATATCTTCTTGGACTGCGTTTCGACATCTTCGTCGTTTGTGCCGTAATTGCCAATCTCTGTATAGGTCATCGTCACTATCTGACCGGCGTAACTGGCATCGGTCATGATTTCTTGATAACCAATCATACTTGTGTTGAACACGAGCTCGCCGGTCGATGTTCCATCGGCGCCGAAAGCGTGACCTCTATAACACTTGCCGTCTTCCAGAGCCAGTAGACACGGCTTGCTTGCCGGAATCAAAGATTGCTTCTTGTCGTCGGAGCCGTTTGTTGCGCTCAAGTCTTCTTCCTCTTGTTCAGCCTAATCTTACCGAAAAACTCGCCGAAATAAGTACTCTTGCCAGTTTACAAAAGACAATTGCAACTAATCTCGACATATACGACGTGTGCCTGGTGCTTTCAAGTGATTGGAGACTTTTAACTATAGCTCTCTCAGGCACGCAATGGCTCAATGGTGAACAGTTTCGCAGGACGCCATGAGGTAATTTAAGCCCGCGCACGTTACTTTATTTATTTGCTAACTATTTGATTTAGCAATCAAACCTTTTTACCTCGGTAGAATTGAGGCGCAAGTACTCCGGGGTAACCTCTTTTCATGAATGCTGGAATGCAAATCTATGCCGACGCCATTAACATGCTATGGCCGGAGATTTTCGTCGTCATTGCCATACTCGTCACATCGGTGTGGAACCTCTTCCTGCCGAAAGCGAAAGAGTGGACGCCTGTCTGGGCAATGATGGGGCTGGGTGCCGCCTTTACTAAGCTATTTTTGCAATTCTTTGACAAGCCCGCCATCCTCTTCAATGGACTTTTTACTGTTGACAAATTGACGGTCACATTCGGATTGATCGTCACTCTGGTTGGAGTTGTCGTCATCCTAATGACGATGGGTTATGAACATAATCTCGGGCGAAACCGGGGCGAGTTCTATTCAATTCTTCTGACAGCGATACTGGCTGTGCTTCTGCTTGCTGGTGCGACAGACCTGATTATGTTGTTCGTCGGTCTGGAAACGCTGAGTATCTGCTGCGTTCTTTTGACAGGATTCAACAAATTCGATGTAAAAAGCAGCGAAGCATCGCTCAAATACCTGCTGTCTACAGCAGCTGTTACAGCCACTTTGCTTTATGGTTTATCGTTCGTCTACGGGCTGACCGACGCCACTTCCTATTCCGTAATAGCGGAAAAGATGGCGCTAATGGCGGTGCCTCCAACTTCGCTGATTCGTATCTTCATTCTAGTGCTCTTGCTCAGCGCCGTTGGTTTCAAACTATCGACTGTGCCGTTCCACATGTGGACTCCAGACGTTTATGAAGGCGCTCCAACGCCCGTAACTGCATTCCTTTCAATCGGGTCAAAAGCAGGCGGCTTCGTCATCGCCCTTCGTCTTCTCTTCATGGTATTTGGAAAGTCTGCGCCAGACTGGACCATCATTCTCACCGTTCTAGCAGTGCTCTCAATGATCATGGGTAACTTGATTGCCCTTGCTCAGACTTCCGTCAAGCGTATGCTCGCTTACTCATCGATTGCTCACGTGGGATACATTCTCATCGGGCTTATCTCAGGTACGCAACAAGGGCTTGCCGCAATGATGTTCTACATCATCGTGTACGGCTTCATGAATCTCGGCGCATTCGCCGGTGCCATCTTATTTGCCAATGAGACGGGCAGCGACAACATCGATGACTTTGCGGGGCTGATCAAAAAGCGTCCATATCTGGCGCTCCTGATGAGCGTTTGCTTGCTCAACCTGGCCGGATTGCCAATTCCACCGGCTGGTTTCTTTGCCAAGCTGTTCATCTTTGGTGCCGGTATTCAGATGCCTCTCGTGCTCGGCACTACTCCAATCGGTTGGATATTGGTCGCGGTCGCCCTGGCAACTTCAGTTCCCGCGGTCTATTACTACAGCCGCGTGGTAATCAAAATGATCGTCGCCGAGCCCTCGCCTAAAGTACTGGCTATGGGAGAGCAGCGTCCATTCTTCGACAGCCCTCAGTCAATGGTTTTCCTGGCGCTGTGGCTCTGTATCGGCGTCATCTTCCTGACAGGTACTGTAGTTGTAGACCCGGTCATGAATATCTCCAGAGACGCTGTGGCACCTCTGCTCGCAACACCTGAGGCGAAGTCGAGTCCGCTTGGAATGTTGCCGGATACCGTTCACTAAAAATGGTGCCAGCGCTTCAGTCAAATTCACCGTCGACTACACATCGAAGGTGGTCATGATGTCTGCCATCAAAAAGCTCGTACTCAAATGCGCTGATGATAAGAAACTGGCTGCTTGCCTGTTTCTGCTCTTCCTGCTGCCGTTTCTGCTTCGGTTTTACGCACCCACGTTATCTGGCGAAAAAGCCTTTCACATTGCTGACCACACTTTTTATTTCGAACCATTTACCAGATTTATAGCCGAAGGTTTCGCCGCTCACAGACTGCCTTTATGGAATCCATATTTGTATTGCGGAATGCCACAAACGGCAGTGCCGTCGCCAGGCATTTTCTACCCACCCAACCTGCTGTTCAGCTACTTGCCATATAGCAAGGCACTGTCGCTAATCATCATGTTCAACCAGCTCGTCGCAGCATTAGGCGGATTTTTGCTGGTCGCCAGCTTTGGCTGGGGAATAACCGCCGCCACCATAGCTGGTATCACGATGAGCATGTGCGGGTATATGTTTTCACTGGAATGCAATGCCACGCTGGTGTTTGGAGCAGCCTGGATACCTATGATGCTCTGGACATTTCGACGTATCAGATTGGACTTAGCAGTCGGTCAGCGACCTTATTTCGCCTCAGTCATTGCCGCTCTGTCTACAGCAATGAGCATCGCGGCAGGGCGACCTGAAATATTTGTTCCGGCGTGCGTGCTTGCTGCCTCGATGTGCCTGCGTGACGCCTGGATATGCCACAGCCACAGCAAAAAGTTTTTGCCCGCTTTGATCTGGCAATTTAGCTCGCTTTTAGTAGGGGCACTTCTCGTTATGCCCATGCTTTTGCCGGCTCTGGAATGGGTGAGACTATCTCCGCGCGCCAACGGGTTAAACCTGAGCCAGACGTTCATGTGGAGCGTCAACTGGTATGACCTGGTCGGACTTTTCCTTGCCTATCCCTTTGGAGATTTACAGAGAATCGGAGCACCACATGCAAGTCTGGTCGCAACTCGACCTGTATTTTTCCCGTTTGTTCCGTCTTGCTACGTAGGTCCGATTGTCTGGACTTGCGTTATCTGGGGATTGTGCGACAAAACATGGCAGAACCGCAGATTGATAAGTATCTACTCGATCTGCCTTGTCATCCTTTGCCTGGGAGAGTACACACCTATCGCGCCCGCCATCATGCAAGCGTTTCCAGCATTAACGGCTTTTCGATTTCCAATCAAATGGATGGTCTTTTTGATTCTGGCGCTGGCAATTGCCGCTGCCCGCGGTGCATCGAATTTGGTGCGCGAAAAAATTGAATGGCAAGAGCGCAGAGCCGCCCTGATCTTCTGGGGTCTGACTCTACTGGCTGCAACACTATTTATTTCACTCTATATGAACAACACTCCTCTATCGCTGGCAAAACCGCCGCTTCCAGTTGACGCTGAACTGTTGCTTGGACTGTCGCTTTTGCTGGCCTCGATGTGCGGATTTGTTGCATGCGGATTGGAATTGCTGTTAGGCATCGATAGAGTGAGCGCCGCCAAAGTAGCTGTGCTTCTTCCGTGCCTGGCAGCAGTAAATTTGCTCATTCCCGCCTGCAACTTTCAGCAGATTCTTGTCACTCCAAAATTCTTCGAAACGAAATCGTTTGTGAAAGAGTATCTGGACTCAGCGAAGGATGAGTTGTCGAAGCAGGAGCAGCAACAGCACGTGATGAACCAGTCATCCCAGGAACAGGCGAAGGAAAAGCCATCACAGCAGCAGGCAAAAGAAGAGCCATCTCAGCAGCAGGTTAAGGAAGAGCTATCACAGCAACGGGTGAAGGTAGAATCGTCGCAGAAAAATGCGAAGGAAAATCTGTCAGAGCAGAGTGCGAATTCAGCCGGTGCCGGGCGATTCCTGTCCCTATACTTCGATCCTCTGTGGGTGCCTCTGCATTACCGCACGAACTTCGACGGAAAGTTTCACGCCCTTTATGACATACATTGGACAACCGCCTATTTCGATTATGCGCGCAACTTACTTTTGCCCAACACTAACTTAGATAAGCACGTTCCAGAAACGTTCGGATACGAAGCCGCTGAAACAGGACCATACCGAACTCTGTTTTTTGATATTCTGCGGCAATGTTCTGTCTGTTTGCCGGGTAATAGAGCCACGGACCGCACACCAGATTCTCAGCACTATAGCGACGTGCCGTTATTGCGCTTCTGTCAGTGCACGGCAACAGGTTGGCTTGGCACTCAAGCGACCAAGGGACCGGATCAAATCCCACTCCTTGATGCGCGCTATTTCACGCTCATGAAAGAAGACAAAGACAAAAATGTCAGGCTGTATCACGTTAAAGATCCCCTTCCAAGAGCCTATTTGACACGATACTGGATGTGGTGCGACGAACAAAAACCGATAATGGACAAAATACGAACTGCCGATATATCGAAATTCAATCCAACCGTGCTGACCATGGTCGAGCGTAATACCACATCTGGTATCAGAGATATTAAGGGCACAGACCGAGATTTCGGACCAATCCTTGCTGAGGCACCTGCCCGTTCGCCCGCAATTCCCCCCGAGATCGAACACGCCGCATTTAACGATCGAGATCCGTTTATTGATACTTTTCCTGTTTCGATTATGACTGACGACCCCGAACATATTTCAATGTCGGTAAAGCCTGATCGCGACTGTTTCCTCATTCTGACTGACCACTTTTATCCAGGCTGGCAAGCCTCCATAGACGGTGCCAGGCGTCCCTGTTATCGCGCCAACGCTGAAGGCAGAGCCGTGTACGTGCCCGCTGGTCCGCACCTGGTTGAATTCACATTCTTCCCCGACAGCCTGGCGCTTGGCTTTCAACTCGCTGCAGCCGGGCTGATCGCGATTGTTGTTCTCATTGCAGCCGGTCTGCGCGCCCGTGTATGGCGCTTCTTGAAATTTCTTGCCGGTCAAAAGTAGAGTCCATTTACATTGCCCACGGGAGTGCTAGACTAATATTCGGCGTGCAAACATGCCCTCGTAGTTCAGTTGGATAGAACACCTCCGTCCTAAGGAGGGTGTCGGGAGTTCGAGTCTCTCCGAGGGTGCCAATCAGTTGTGCGTTTTGAGGATCACACCAGCTGTGGTCCTCTTCTCGTAGGTGCACACTAAGTGCGATTCCCTGATCGAATTTCTCATGCGCGCACTCATGAAATAACTACTCCTATATACTCCTCTCTCTATTAGAGAAGAGTGTTGCATCCCTGCGTCCTGACGGGGGCAAAAACCCACTGGAAACAGACATAGGAGCGGGACGCTAGGATTTTGGACTGCGTCCCGCACGTGCGAAAAAGCAATCAGGTTCAGGCTAACGGCGATTGTGCTTGCGTCCCTCGTTGGCGAGATGCCTCGAATCGTTTAGAATGCACCTCATGCACCTCCATAAATCGACATTTGACGGTCACATAAAATACTTGCTGAGAGCCAGCTACTGACGAGCAGGCAAAGTGAGGGAAATAACTTTGCTCAGTCTCACCCGATGGAATGCACTAGCGATCACCAGGCTAGAAGAGGCGCTCTGGCTCAGACGACAGCGCCACACAACAATCGAACAAGCGATACTAGCAGATCAACGAACGCTTGAGATTCTCTATGAGCACGGGCTAGAACCTCACTCATGGCGCGCAGTCGTATCTATGCAGTGATGAACTACGCTAAGTGCTACACACGCGTTAGAGCATTGGCTACGGCTGTTTCTGCGTGCATTAGATCAGAAGATCCAAATGTTTGAAAACTGGACGAAGCACCCGCCAGATCGTTCGAAATTAAGCAAGGATGAACGCTACCAGTACGATCATGCTTTGCCTCTGTGGAAAGCCGGCATGGAAACAAAAGCGCTAATCATGTCCTACAATCCCGCTGCAGGAACGGATCACATGCACAATGTGCTGAAGTATTTACGAAACTAAGGCGAATGTTCTTTCTTGAACAGTGAACTTACTCCTGCCGTAACACCTGCCGCAAGCAGACCGGCGGGAATCCCGAGTTCAAAAAGAGAGATCAGCGCGTTACCTGGCGCCTGGTCTGGGTGGTACGACTGCTGGTGGATATCCGTCTGATCGGCGTAAACAATCCACGCCCAGGCACCTCCGACCAGGGTGAATCCAACAATAAAGGCCACGAGGTTCCATCGTTTCATAAGAGCTAGTATAGCCGGTGAAGTCGTCCAAGAATCAAGCAGGTCCGTCGGAGCAGCGACGGTCTAGAAGACCGAGTTCCCGCAAAGCATGGGCAGCGCCCTGGGCGTGAAGGGCACTGAGCCTGCCAAGCGCATCAGTCAACACAGTATCACTAGGCACGTTGAGATCTAACGCAACCTTCGTGATGAGCGACAGCAGACCCTCGCCCGATAACAAACCAAGACAGCTTTGCACCATGATTGCTTCGGTGACAGCGCGTTCAATCAGCACTTTGTTGGCACGCTCAATCAAACTTTCGGCGCTCACGCCGGTGACTCGAATAGTTTCTCGATGCTCGGACAGCAGATCTATTACAGTGCAGTTTTCTGATTGCCACCGATCCGCGATAGCCACTGCTGCAATCTCAAGCATCCTCTCTGGAAAATTCAAAACTTTTGCCATGTCGTTTGCTCCTTTATTCACAAACTGAGTACTTTCTACTTGATGATGCAGGTGTCGCCAATGTTGGATCAGCAGTTGGATGCAATTCTCAATATCAAGTCGTTGAAGATGTTAGCTTTGAATAAAAGTGGTGTGAGCCAGTTGCAGTTAAAGCGCATAGAAGCAGATCACTGGCGGAAGGCTGCGTTTGCTTTGTCCGGCAACGATGATGTGCACCTGGTGCTTCTTAGAAGCTTGTGATTTGCAAGATGCCGTTATGAAATTTTGGCTTGGTCGATGAGTGTCTCTGTTGCTGGCATAGTTGAAATAGACCCAAGCGCTGTGAGTGTAACCCTCTTGATCCAGTTTCGCTTTCTGCGATCTAAGCGCTCTTCTAGACTTTCTCCGTCAAAGTCGGATAAAAGGGCCTGAACATTGAAAGAGTGCTCTACCATCGATTTGCTGTTAAGCGCAGCGTACCGAGTTCCATCAATTTCGCTAACAGCTGCCACCAGAACGCCGCAATTTCTGCATATTATGAAATCCGCAGTTCGCGTGCCAAAGGAATAAAAACTTACAGTAGTTGGCTCTCGATAAGTTATCTCAACAGTTCCCTCCGGGTCTGTAATCCACTTAGCGTCATGCCTTATACAAAACAAACACTGGCAGAGCCTGGGCGTAAACTCACTTTCAGACTGATTGGTGTGGAAAACAAACCGCAGGTCCCCGCAATGACAGCTACCGTTCAGGAGCTTTGTCCGACTTGACATGCTTGACCTCTCCAGTGTTAATCTCTTTGCCAGGTAGAACCTAAAACAGCAAATTATAGCAATTGCAGAGGCACGCCTATCAGACAGATCCACTTGGTCGCAAGACTGTCTATACCTGGTGCAACTGCGGTTCTCTTGCCGCACTCACAGACCCGGCCGGTCACGTGACTAAATGGCACCACGATCTCGAAGGCAGACCTGTGACCAAAACGTATGCCGATGGAACCGTCGTCAACTATGACTACTACCAGTACGCCTCTCGCCTGCGCACGAAAACAGATGCGCTTGCCCAGAAATCGTTTTACATGTTCAACCAGGACGATACTCAAGAGGTAGCCGGTTATTTCAATGCAGTCAACGCAACAGCGCCTGTCCTCTGCGCCTGGGACGCGAACTACAAGCGACTTGCGAGCGTCAAAAAACCGGATTGGAGTGCGAAAAGGTTGCAAGTGAGACCGGACGGATGTTTTCAGACGAGCACACGCTTCTACGATGGTCAGTCACCAAATATAGTGGCAGTTAAAGCTCTTTCGTTTACCTGTCTCTCGATGACATAATGGTTTAAGCCAAAGATGATTAGACTGATTGATTGTTCAGGAGCGGCATAATGCCACGGCGCAAACATAATCGAGCCAAGGAAAAGTGCCATTGAGCACCGATATTGGTGGCGACTGGGAACCAAGCCATGAAGTCGGTCATTCGCTGAAGCATGTTCTTTACGCCATCGTTTTTATATTTCGCTAGTTATTGAAATGAACAGTACAAACCGGATAATCAACGTCGTCGCCGACAAATTGATAGCTAAAAGAGTTGTTATCAATTTTGCGAAGATCAACTCCTGTCACAGCGTAATCCACTGCTATTGGCTGCCTAACCAAGCGAAATTTCGTAGATAGCGGTTTGACCTCACGCACTACAATCTCACCAGAGCCAGATGACAGGTCAAAAAGTCCCGTCCTGCGTGCTTCAATGTGGTGAGAGCCCACCAGAATGTTGTGGGTTTCTGAGTTCCATCCAAAAGCGTATAGGGGCTCAGAAATTATTGAAGCCCATAACGGTAGAAGCGAAAAGCTCCCAGCAATCAATACAAAAACTGCTACCGTCCTGAGAGCAACTCGCTTCTTTCGAGATTGACTTGAGGTCGAGTTGAACAGCACAACCGATGCTGTGAGCAAAAAAGCGTTGAGAACGAACAGTTTTGTAGTCGGACTAAAAATTTCGATGAACCAATTTGAGAAAGGAGTCCAAAGAAGAACGCTAAGCACAGCTAATGATCCGGCCAGAGTATTTAATACGCGAAATCTCATTTAAAACCGCTCACTATATGCAGCTCGTGTTTTACGCTGTGGTTTCGCTTGCGTTGCTCTTCGCTTGTATGCTTCGTTCGATTGTGTAGCCGATAGCAAACAGAGCACTAGCTGGCAAGATGACATAACTGCCGAAATTCTCCAGAAACCACCGACAGTTCAGCAGAATGTCTAGATCCCAGTATTTAGCATAGAGCTTTTCGGCCGTTGCCTCGTAAGGTGAATGAGTTTCGTAAAGGTGGTCGCTAACGCTGCGAATTCTATCACCAATAATTCGCTGACCATCGGAATAATGGGCTCCGTGTCCACCTTGCAGAAATGACACCCAGCATAGAACGACAATCCCGACAAACGACACATCGACAGCGCGTCGCACGTACCACTTTGCCCAGAATCGACGGAGGGCAAATTTAGCAACTCTGGAAAAGAGAAACCATGCCAGAACTGGAGAGCTAAAGACAAGGAGCGCAAGCGGCAGTAAAAAGGGACTTTGAAAGAAGCACATGTGTCTACTCGTTAGCCATAGCCTTATTATGCGTCCTTTTTAAAAATCCAGCTTAAATAAGATGACAGCGCGTTGACTATGACCGACCGGATTGTAAATATCGACGTGCTAAAACGCGCTTGCACAGTGACTCTACGCCTCGGCGCCTTCTCCTTCGCGACTGATCGATCTCGGCGTCGTTTGCGTAGAGAGTCGCTGCTGCGACCCTTTTTAAGGACATTGTTCACCTATGGGGAGCAGGTCATGTTCATTGACACAAGCTATTTCACAGTCCCGAACTTGCTCCTAAGCCAATTTCTGCACATATCAGCAGATTTTTGAGCAAATTCGCGGTAATGAATTAGTCCTTCTGGCTCAGCGTGCTCTGAAAGTCTTTCCACATTAGACCATTCCTTACATAAATTCTCTAGTTCTGGCTTCGAGGCTTGTGCAGCAACTTTGTCCAACTGTGTTAGTCGAGCTTGACAAACCAGCTCCGTCTGCGCCGCGATGATCTCTTCCATCGCAGAAAGCATTCTTTTCACCGCGAGCAGGTCATCATTGCATCCAAATTCTTGTTCGCATGCAATGTAAGCTGACAGGTCAACAACAAGGTTCTGATGCGATTTGAGCGCTAACAACTCCTGAGCAGCCAACAGCATAGGCTATCTATTCCATTACTTTCCGCTAGTCTCAAATTCGCATCAAATGACTCGCGCCGATGCTCAAAATCTTTGCAAGCACTTTCAAATTTTTCGCGAATGTAGATGTTTAACACCAAATACGCCTGAAAAATCAGTTCAAAGCCTACCTCATCCTATCATTGAGGCGTTATTGAGGAGAACCGAGGTCTGAACTAACCTCTGTCGCTTTGTATGTTTATGGCAAACCAAAACTGAG
Source organism: Drouetiella sp. (assembly GCA_036702955.1). GTDB lineage: Bacteria > Cyanobacteriota > Vampirovibrionia > Obscuribacterales > Obscuribacteraceae > PALSA-1081. The sequence goes on from DATNPY010000066.1 coordinate 42,455, forward strand.
CAATTTCGCGGCCGCTTCCCGCTCACGGTCAACTATGTGGGCTTTGCTTATGACCAGTTCGGTTCACATATTAAGCTACTTGAGATTCACGTATCGTACTGACCGTTCCATGGCTCATAAAAGGCAAGGTCATTCGGCAGAAGCAAAACAGAACCATCATCCCCTTCAAACAGTCCAAAGACATTGTTGTCGATCGTGACTTGGAATAGTTTTACGGCAATGTTCTCGTACTTGACTGGACCGAGTTTGAGTATAAAGTCTTGAAGCTGCTTCGCTGCATTAGCGGTGACCTTTGATTCGCCATCGGAAGTTTTACCGGCCAGCCAAAAGTCAGTTCCAACGTGAGTACCATCACTCGAGAACTTATACAAGATTGCATACCAATTTTTATATTCATCCCAGTTTTTTGGCATCGGCTTCGGCATCTCGCTATCGAATTGAGCGACTACAAAACCCATAAACAAACCAGAGCAGTAACTGCCAATATTCTTGGTGTAATAGTCTTCAATTCTTTGAATCGGAATAAGTTCAGGTATAGACATTTTTCCTCTGGCTGACTTGCAGTTACGAATCTGAGCACACATTTCTCAATCGTTTTACTCTGTATAACATCAGGTACGCTTCAAAGAAAACTGGTGCTTTGATGTGAACCATGGATGGAATTTGGTCTGTTCTACCAGACGAAGCGTATGGTTTTCTATTTTGTCGAGCACTGCATTTTTCAAGCAACCACTCCAAACTAAACCCTATCGATTCACCGCCGAAAAGAAATAATTTGTTTGAGCTACAGACTGGAGCTACTTCTTCGGAGAGAATATGACTGAGCTCTTGAATCGTAAACTTCGTACCCGCAATAAATTCTGCCATGCGGGATAATTCGTCATCTGCCCAGCTGCAATCGAGAAAAAGAGCAGAGAATACATGCCACACGAACGCTCTATCTCGCGGCGCATTGAAGCCATCGGCCAAATCGTCACAGCTAAAGTTCAGATACCTATCACTATTCATGTGTGTGGATTTTTGTTTGAGCGGTACTTCGCCAGAACCGTTTCTCTAGCGTGCGGAAATCGGGCACAGATCGAATCGTGAGAAGATAGTGCACGAGTTTCTCAAGCTCGTCATCTTCGATCTGTCCTAGAAAAGGTTGTACGTAGATCGCGTTGCCGTAATTGCGCCAAACTTTTCTTGGCTCATCTTCTAACATAAGGATTCTCTCTAATTCGAATCCCTTTCGTTTTACCTTTCTGAGATCTTTCAAGAAATATTCTTCCTGTTGAATAAAATCCATGCGGCGATTGCATTTGTTTCGATCCCACACAAATAAAGGCACCGCGATATTTGCCATCAGAGCGCCAACGATCAGTTTTAAATAGTCGGCTGTAGCCGATGACCAGACAGCAAGGTCGTAACAGCTGCTAACCGCCACGAGGAACTCAGTGACGTGCGGACGAAAATAGACGTGGAATTGATCGGCGCGCAAATCGCAGTCTCGATCCAGCGGTTGTTCCACCGCGTGGATCAACGTCTCATCGATGTCGAGAATGAGCAATGGGCGCGACAACGTTTTTGCTCCAGAAAGGTTGCCCCAACCAGGGCGAATCCAACCCAAAAGAAACGCTCCATCGTTTCATAAGAGCTAGTATAGCCGGTAAAGCCGCACGAGAATCAAGCAGACAGGTTCTCCTCGAACCGATTCTAAACATTCAATTCAATCGCGCCCATATAAAGTCGTCATGAATGGGCTGCGAAAAACTCCAAGGAACGCAAAAAAATGCAGAACTACTGAATGCATATCAGGTGCGAGGTTTGTAAATTGACGCAGACATACGTTTACCGTTTTTACAATGCAAAATTCGGCCATTACATGACCTCCATATGCTTGTGCCATTGAATTTGAGAATCCGTGTGGATTGATTTCAGGCTTGATTCCGAATTCACCAGGTCAACCTACAGGCTAATGGTGCAACAAGTATGGAAAACGGCTTTACCTATAAACGTTATCTTGCAATTTTATTGTTGCAAATAGCTATCACCTGTTGCGCTGCTCATGGCGCCAATCGTGTACAGCTAACACACCTCTCAACTGCTGTGTCGGAGCGCAAAGAGACACTGATTAGAAATTTGTGCTATCGAGCAACTTATCCTCTCTGCACGGGCGATATATACAGTCCAAAGTCAGCAAGCAAGGCACTACCTGCAGTGATAGTGGTGCATGGGGGAGCGTGGAGAGCCGGTAGAAAAGAAGATTTTGATGCGACTGCGGCATCAATGATACTTATGCGAGAGAATTTTGTTGTTTTCAACATCAATTATAGATTAACTCCAGACGGCGGCGAATTTCCCAACAACGTCGAAGATGTTAAACATGCCATCGCATATCTGAAAAAAAACGCGACCAAATATTGCGTGAATGTGCAGCGAATCGGAATATTCGGAACCTCTGCAGGTGGACACCTGGCTTTGATGGCGGCTTACGCACCAAATGCCACATTTGGTATCAAGGAAAAAGAAACAGTCAAAGCAGTGGTGGCCTTTTGTCCATTAACCGATCTCAAACAAGTCGAAGTCGCTTTCGTAGCCCAATATATTGGCTGTATGTTAGACCAATGCAAGGACGTCTGGGACAAAGCATCACCTGTATCTTATGTTCAAACCAGCGTCCCAACTCTTCTGGTTCATGGTGGCAGAGATAGAACTGTGCCTATTCAGCAATCAGCCCATTTAGCAGAACTGCTTAAGCTCAACCACACGAGAGTAGAGATGATCGAGTTTCCAAAGTCAGATCACATCTTTAGTGTTACCAATGGCGAGGAAAGAGTTGAGGCTTCGGACGCAATGGTTAGATTCTTCAAAGAGAATCTGTGAATCAAATGGATTTTCTTCCAGTTATTCGACCACACTACGAGTGCATTCCTATTTAACCAAATGAGTTGCACCGGCACTGCAAAGACAGCTTCGGACCGCTACTGGGGCAGAGGCTTTGGCGCATCTGCCATCGCCTGTGGTTGCTCGTCTTCAACAATTTTGGCAGTAATTAAGAGCATCAGTTCAGTTCGCGACCGTCCTTTCAGAGTATTCCGAAAGAGAGCGCCCAGAACAGGTGTCTCAGCAAGATAGGGAAACTTGGCGATTTGAGCAGCTTCGTTTTCCGTGAACAGTCCTCCAAGTACTAAAGTCTGTCCGTCTTTTATTCGTACCTGCTGCGTCATAAGGTCTCGCACGTTCAACAGCGTGACTATAGTTGGATTTGACGTAGATCCAAAGGTTTGAGGCGCGCCAAGTGGCGTCGATACTTGAGGGCGCAATCTCATTGTTATGAAACCGTCATCACTAATTCGTGGAAGTACATTTAAAAATATCCCAGCTTTCGTCAATTCCACATTCGTGGATACAACCCCTAAGCTGGTTGTTGAAGTGACTTTGTGAATTACTTCACTCGCTATAGTGATCAAAGCTTCTGTGTCATCGACAACCACGACACTTGGGTTGGCTACCAATTTCGCTTTGTTTGTTTGCAAAAGAACATTTAGTGTCACATTTAGTGCTTTGGGAAAAGTCGATATATTAGCGCTGCCACCAGCTGCTTGACTGAGAGTCAGGAAGTTGAGTGCTGACTGGGCAGTATTAGCAGCCGTTACGCCCGCGATAGTAGTTGTAGTAGAAGGCAATAGAGTACCGATCAATCCGGTAAATGGTGAAGCAGCGGTATTAGTTGGTGCATTCGAATTTCCCATAATCGAACTTGAAGCGCCCTGGCCCTGCAGGTTCAGAGTCGCGCCGAGTTGTCTTATTCCCTGGTTTGTAAGTTCAACCATCGACGCTTGAATGTGAACTTGTTTCGGACGCTGATCGATCGACTGAATGGCGCGCTCCGCTAGTGCAACCTCGTCTGCCGTTCCAAGTACAATTACTTGATGATTACGAACGTCTGGAACGACGACTGGACCACCGCCGTTCTGCTCCACCTGATAATCCGTTCCGATGGCTTGGAAAGCGCGTATTTGCTGAGAGCCGGGATCGGTGGCACCATTATTGAAACCCACGCCTTCTTGTGTGGTAATTCTTGTCGAACCTCTTAATGTTTTGGGTTGATCTTGCTTCATTCCCTGATCGAGTTGCACTACTTCAGATGAACTTGCGCTCTCCTTTTCGATCTGATTACCCGTCAACGGTGCATTTAATGAAGAGGTTGAAGTTTGATCGGGGCTGTTACCTTCGTTTTCGCCCGCAGATTCTGAGCTGGACCTTCGCCTCACTGTAGACAAAAAATCAGGTACAACACCTTTGTTGAAAATTGAGGATTGCAGAATGTTTGCGACCTCAACTGGATTAGCATAATTCAATTTAAATGTTCTGACTTTCGGCCTGTTCAATCCCAGTACGACAAATGTCGGTAATGGTGCGACCAGCACGGTGTGCTTGTCTAGACTTCGAGCTTGCAGTCCGCTCGATGCCAACACATAGTCCATTGCCTCGTTCAGTGTCACATCCTTCAAATTTGCTGTAACTGTTCCGGCGACCGATTTGTCTATTACTACGTTTAGATTTCCGCGCTCAGCGAGTTCTGCGATGACTTCTCGCACAGGCGTATTTCGCAGTCGCAGGTTATGAATAATATGTTGTTCAGCAATAAGTTTAAAAGGTGCTCTTGTGTCGTTCGCTTTTTCAAAGGGATTTATTGTAGGACTGACGAGATTCGGTTTGCTAGCAGAGATAGTTTCTTGGGACAGAGTCGGACTTGCGAATAGCGACCAGGTTAGCGCTGCACTGACGCTAGAGATAAAACAGAAGATCGTAAATTTCAAATACCAATTCCTTTCTTTAGCCTTTTTGAAAGCTAACAACATTTACGTTAGTGAACCGTGAAGATATCTGAGGGTTTGTAAACAGTTCCTGCAGATCTTCCAATGGTGGTAGCACAGCTGGTGCCGGAATTTATGCAGGAACGTACTCTTCCCATCATTGCGTTGCATCACTTTCGTAAAATTGAAAAATATTTACCGGCACCGTCGCCAACACATTCAGCAAGCGCTCAACATTGTTCGGCTACGCTCGCCGCGTTGAAGAACCTGGTGGCGTTCACCCCCGGGGACACTCTCGGAACCGTAAAGGTCTGCTTACAGAACTAAATGAGGGCTTAACAGACACGTGCGTCAATTATTGGCGACGGCTTCAGGCAGGGCTTTCTATGGGTTTCAAAGCGCGCAAAATCATGTGTTTTCTTTTGATTGTAGCTTGTTCATATTTATCTTTGAGCGCGGTGGATGCACAGGTAGAAGATTCGTCCACAAAAAAGTCAATCGACGCACTTGTGGACGATGGCAGCACCGTATCTAACCACTTTCAAATGGCTGGCGACTATGCATTGCGCAACGCTCAAATCGACCAGGCTATTGCCACCGCCCGTAAATCTTTGCGGCGAGATCCCGATAATATTCAGGCGCATGAGTGCTATGCGGAAGCCCTGGATCGAAAAATACAGACTCTCAAGGATGGAGATGCAGAGTTGATGAGAGAATGCATCTCGGAATGGCTGATAGTCTATCGAAATGAAGTTGGCGAAGAAAAAGGTCTTGGGTTTCACGGCATCAGCCCTATGGGTCACTTATACGAAGATGATGAGTATGCGATTCACGCGAAACAAAGACTGATTGCAGTTGCCGGGCGCGCACCACATCCGTGGGAGACTAACGCACGATACCTTAAAAGTGTTCTCAGACAGGCTTCAGTATCAGGAAAGCTAATCGATCGGAGATGATTTTGGCTTTCTTGCGCTTATGCGAGGCGGAACTTAAAAGAGATTGTGCATTACGAATGTTCTTATTTCGCTTGCCTTATGACTACTTCTTGCGAACGAGCCCAAGACACCAGAAATGGTGCGCACGGAAGACCACAGCTAAAGCGGCGGTCTTCCGTGGTTTCTAAAATTGATTCACATCAGTTTAGTGCGTGTACCACTCGGTTCGATACTGTTCTGCCATGTCAGGATGAGCTTTGAAATACTCGTAGCGTTCCCGGTGGTGTTCCATCCATTCGGGATGCTGAACGATCCACTCATTGAAGCGAATGTTTTCGTTCGCAACAGGTTGACCACGCCATGAATACCATTCTGAATACGACCTTTCAGCATCTTCAGGGTGATGCAGGAAATACTCATATCGGTCATGATGATTCGCTACCCAATCCGGATGAGATGCAGCCCAGTCAGCGAATCTGACGCGGTCACGGTGCTCCTCACGCTCTTCGCTCCAATCCGCACGATATCGATCTGCAGCATCTGGATGTCGCAGAAAAAACTCATATTGGTCGTGATGAGATGCGACCCAGTCTGGATGCTCAGAAGCCCATGTCGAGAACGCGTGATCATTCCCGCGCCATTCAGACCACTCTGATCTATACTGCTGAGCAGCTTCAGGGTGACGTATATAAAAATTGTATTGATCGCGGTGGTTTTGAACCCAATCAGGGTGAGCATTTGCCCACTGGGAGAATTCAACCGTCTCTGCCGCTTTTTGTATAAAATTTTCAGCCGATGCTCTGCCGCTCATCGAAAAAAGCAAACTGCCCGCCAGCAAGATTCCCAGGTGTGTTCTTCGAAGTGGTCTCGTCCATCTAAGTTTAACTTTCATAGTTATCTCCACGCGTTGACAGGCGAGTTGGACTCAGGCTAAACACCAATGGTTCCACACCATAACGATGGATGAAGAATTATTTGCAGCAATGTCCTGGTATTCGCGGTTAGCACAACAATTCATTCTCGCGAAACCGTTGACCCGGCAGCTTAGTCCTGGCACGCAGTAAAATTCCAGTCTTGAACAACTTTGATTAACCGCTTGAACGACGTCGGAATGTCCAGCTTGTTGACGTTCCGGTCTCCACATCGATTGCTGATTACTCGCAGTTCAGCGAACGGTAACTCTAATTGTAGGCACACTTGGGCGATTGCTGCGCCTTCCATGCTCTCTGCAAGCGCACCAGTTCTCTTTGCATACTGCGAAGCAATCTCGTCAGTTCCAGAAATAGTCGAGATCGTAGCAATTACTCCAATATGATCCGCGGTCGAGGACAAGTGCGTAGTCCAAGGTTGCTCTTCCTGAACAAATGCCGTGCGCGCCCATCCCGACTGCTCCAGCGATGTCCAATCTTGTCCTCCAATGCACGGCGTACCCTCATCGGCAAAGACAGCAGAGGAACCAAAAATGGTTGATCCAATTTCGACTTGCGGAGCGAGACTTCCCGCGATTCCAAAAGACAGAACAGCACTGTAATTACGATCATTCGACTTACCGTCCATGAATTCGTGTGTGACAGCACCCGCAGCATTCGCTTTGCCGACGCCAGTCTGCAAAACAGAAAAGGTGTCAAAGTGAATAGCGCACCAGTCCCTGGAAGTTTCGATATCGGAAGCATTGAGCGCCTTCAGCACGGCACCATATTCACCACCAGATGCAACGGCCAGAAGCAGTCGTTTATCACGGCTGAAAAAATCTGAAAATGAATTATGCACTTGCGAATTTTGCTTCTACCTGGTCGAAGAAGAATTTAACTGCTGACTCGCCTGCCGAACCTAAATCCATCGAAAACTCATTGACATACAAATCGATATGAGCCTGCATCACTTCTGGTGTCATATCTGCAGCGTATTGACCGCACAGTTTCAATACTTCATCGTGATTATCATAAGCCCACGCCAGACTTTGTTTGATGCAATCATTGATAACCACACCGTTCAGCTGCTTATTGGCTATTACACAACCAAGCGGAATCGGACAACCAGTCTCCTGTTCCCAGTATTCGCCAAGATCTTGTATCAGTGACAATCCGTCTGCAGCATAGGTAAATCTCTTCTCGTGTATCACTACGCCCTGTGCGTCCTTGTTCTCTTTCAACAAGTCGTAAAGCGAATTAAACGGAACAAATTGCTTCTTCAGTGGCCGCTTTACCCAAAAGTCGAGCAAGAAGTTCGCCGTTGTGTATTGACCTGGCACCAACACATTTTTGTCAGGATTCCAGCTTGCGCCGCCTGTCAGCAAAAGCGGACCGACACCTCGTCCAAGCGCACCACCGCTGGGCAACAAGTTATAAATGTTTGTGCACCGCGGGTAGTTCGCATAACTGATCTTCATGAGATCATATTCGCCGCCTGATGCTTTTTCATTTAAGGTCTCGATATCGAAATAGTCAAAATGCAAATTGAATTCGCCCATTTTCACTTTACCGAGAATCAAACCGGCAAAGATAAAAATGTCATTTGGGCAAGGAGAGATGGCTACTTTTAGCATTGCAATACTTCCACTGAGATGCGCCGACACTGTAATCAGTCGGTCAGCGCGCTATTATAACAAACCCAGGTGGGCTTATAGGCATCGGCTCACGATACCTTCACGAATAAAATGCCAACATCTGATTTTTGAAATCAATGTAGCCCCATTGATTGTCTTGCAGGCGAACGATTTCATGCGGCTTGATTGCCTGAATCCAGGTCATCTGTCAGACTGGAAGTGACGTGGAGATAATAGGCTGCTTCAACGATGAGACCAGTAAGTTGGACCTTTCAAGTATGGCTTCAATCTCTCAACAAACTCTTTTTCATGAGGCCGAATCAACTTGTAAGGGAAATCCAGCATCATCGCCGCCTCTTTTCTGGTAGCACCAAGTTCCTCAACCACTTCTGGACGCAGAACCAACTGAACATAGTCGACTTCACTGGAACCCTTGTTCTGGAAGTATTTGTCAGCAATTCCAAATTCGCCTCTGGTTTCCTCGAAATCGGCTTTAGCAGAGCTGGAGGTTACTTTTGAATCAAGCAAAGCTTTTGGGGAAAGGGGCTGCTTCGCCACTGATGCATCGTGATTGTCGTCAGTCGTTTGCTCTGATTCTTTGGATAAATCTGCCAGTTGCTTCAATGATGAATTAGCCAACAGATACCAATATTGAATATCGAACACAGGCTCAAACCGGCACCCGGGAATCGACCTCTTGAATTTCGCTATATCTTGCTCACTCCACGTATTTCGATCTATAGTCAAATGCTTCAACTTTTTCATTCTCAAAAATATCGGCAACGAGTCCGGGTTCAGACGACTTCTTCTAATCGTCAACGATTGCAAATTTGGCATCTCGGCAATCATCTCTAATTGGCGATTGTCAGTGCCTTCCTCAATCAACCAGAGTTCCTCGATATTGGCGTGCTGGGGCAGAACTTTCAAAAGCGGCTCGATTTCATACACTCGCTTCAACTTGAGTGTGTGCAAACTTCGCAGCAGTGACATTTTCGCTACCGCTCTGCCTGTGACGTTTGTATTGCATAATCCAAGACAAGTGAGATTTTTCATTTTATCTATTTCTGGCAATAGCGCGTCGAAAAGTGGCGTCTCATCATGGGCGTGAGCTCCGGGTACGGCTTTGATGAGTGAATCGAAAAACGTCAAATTTTCAAGCCGTTTCCAATTTCTGACTCGCTTGAGCACCTGGACAGCATCACCAAACACTGCCTCCAGTCCATTCAGATCATCGGCTCGAAACGTATCGAGAAGTTTAGGACAATCAAGTGAAGCATGCCTCGTATATAGCGTTAATTTGCTATTCTTCCCAACATGTACAGTGCCTAAAATTGACTTCGGTTTCTCGTCGTCGACTTTTAAAATTCCAATGCTTATGTCTTTCGGAAAAGAAAAAACTGTGTTCTGTCTGGGTGTGTTCAAAACAGGAGTCGGTGCAACTGGTGGTATCATCTCGAACTTCGGATGATTGATCACGGCTGTACTCTGTGCCACCGCGTTTGACACTGATAATTTTGGTTGCGAATCTTCAGACGGTGATTCCGAACCTTTCTGTTTGGAAGCACCTTCTTCGTTCGAAGCAGTATCAACTTTACTAGAATCCGAATTTGCAGCGGGTTGGGCGCGCCCGATCAGATAACCGATTCCCCCGAACACTAGACCTGAAAGAATGGTGGCGGCGCACAACAGCGCTATCACCTTCGGTATAGGAAGCGATGTCACTTTTGCTTGCGCATGTGCCCCTGTATCGGAACCGACATCATCAACTCCGAGACCGGCATCAACTTTCGCGCTCTCTTTAGCCGCGTCCAATGCTATTAACTTCTCTGTTTTTCTCGAGCGAACAACATCTTTTCGCTCAGATCCGGCAAATGACTTACCGCTGATTTCCGAGTCGTCAGTGTTACGCTTCAGTGCTGCCAGATGATGAGCCACAATCCCCAGTTTCTGGTAGCGCCTGGATGGTGTTTTGTCCAACATTTTGGCGACTATCTTTTCCAGTTCGGGTGGAAAATCCAGCCCCATTGAAGCTTCTTTAAGAGTAGGTGTTTTACCGATCTGATGCTGCATCATTGTCGAAAGAGCACTTTCACCGACGCAAGGTGGAGTTCCTGTTAGTGCTTCGAACAGCACACATCCCAGCGAATAAACATCAGCTCGATGATCTACTCGCTCACCAGCGCACTGCTCAGGACTCATATAATACGGACTTCCAAAAATCTCTCCAGTGCGAGTCAACGACTGAATTTCGCCGCCCTCATGCTGAGCGAATTTTGCTATACCGAAATCCAGTATCTTAATGCTGCCTTCAGCACCAACTTCGATACCATCCAGCACCATGATGTTGCTGGGCTTGATATCTCTGTGCACGATGCCCTCATCATGTGCGTACCCCAATCCAAAACATGTCTGCACAAAAATGGGAATAACTTGCTCCAGAGTCAAACGACCCAATCGCTTCAAAATCTCGCTCAGCGTCTCACCAGTGATCAGTTCCATGACAAGAAACGGTGTCATGTCCTCGATAATCCCGAAATCTTTTACTGCAACAATATTCGGATGATCGAGAGCAAATACAGCCCTGGCTTCCTGCTGGAATCTCCTGATCTTTACCTCTGAGATCTGACCTTTGGCCAATGTCTTCAAGGCAAACTCTTTATCGACAAACATTTGAGTGACGCGATAAACCACACCCATTCCCCCAGAACCCAACACTGACTCAACACGATATCTGCCATCCAGTACATCGCCAATTGCGAAATCTACCGGGCAATCGCCGGCAGGTGTATTGTCTGGTGTGGACACGATGTCAGGCATAAATTCTGGCTGAAAGGAAATGGCTTCAACCATTATTTGCCCTACCCGGCCAAAAACAGACCAAAAAAAATCGGGAAAAGCCTATCCCCAAGCTTTCCCCGATCTTCTTTTTGGTCAAATACCGTGTGTGTGGTGGGAGGAAACTTTATCGGGCGCCCTCCTCCGTACCCACTACGGAGCACGGAGAGAAGGCGGTGGCCCTTTCTAGTAGGGACGCTTATCCGACCGGTTGAGCAGTCCGTTCGTCAATGCGCCCCTACAGAGCCATTGTTGCGACGTCACGCTGTCTGCGTTTTTCTGCTGCTTGCCGCCAGAGTCGTGGCTGTTGTCGCAGCTTTAGCAGTGTCGGCAGACTTGGACGTCGTTATTGCGGATGGACTCATCACGGCGTTCGCTGCTGCCTTGATGGAAGTCACAGTGCGGTCGTGATCCGCTCCGTCATCCACAAACTCGTTGTCGAAGCGCGTGGCGGTTCCAAACTCATCAAGCGATGCTGTCTTTCTTGGAAAGGCCAGATTCTCAGCTTTGATAGTCGGAGTAATGCGCTCACGTCCTTCTTTATCAATCCATTTGTCCATCACTAACCGCCCACTGGCGGTAACCTGATTTCCTTTGGACAGGTACATCATGGCTAACTCGCCTAACCTGCCCCATGCTTCCACCTTGTAGAAATCGGCGCTGTCTGAAGGCTTTTCAATATTTCGGCTTCTGACATTTACGGCAACTACAAAGGTTGTTCTCGTTTTCCCACTGGCGAACGCCGTTTGTTCGGGCGGTCGTGTAAGATTCCCCACAATGGATACGATTGCAAAACTCATGATCTTTACCTCCAGGCAAATCCAGGTGAAATTTGGTATCAATTGGGGAGATGTTGTTAGAATACATACCATACGAATGTATGTCAACACATTTTCAAAGTAATTTTTTGCGTCTTTTGAAATGCCCACCTGGGCGCAAAAACGCAACTAATCGACTTACACTCGCTCAGTTAGAGAGCAGCACGCCTGGCGACACTGACGCCACACCATGCGGTCAGGGTCCAGCACCACGCCGCCCAGTTACGAGGCCAGACCCACCGGGTATGAAAAACTAGTGCAAATGAAGGTATCACCGGTATATACAGCAACTTTACCGAGCGGATGGAGGGCACTTTCCAGTGGCCGACAACTCTGACGCCTGGTTTCAGCGCTATCGGTTCTGCCAGCCGCTCGGACAGGGCGGCATGGGCATCATTTATCTAGCCGAAGACAGAAAGGCAGATAATGCGCCGTGCGTTGTGAAGCAGTTGATCAGCAAGCATTCCGACCCAGACGAACACGAAGAGGCTGTTCGCCTGTTCAAGCGCGAAGCTAATATGCTTCGCAAATTCGACCATCCGGGTATTGTCAGATTCTTTGACGACCACACCACCAGCGATGGCAAATATTTTCTCGTCATGGACTACGTGCCGGGAAAAAATCTGGAGTCGATTGTCGCAACCTACGGTCCGTTCAATTCTGAGGCGACTGTTGAAATTGCAATTCAATGCTGTGAGGTGTTGGAATATCTGCATGACCAGGATCCGCCAATCATTTATCGCGATTTAAAACCAAGCAACTTAATGCTTACTCCAGATGGGCAAGTAATTTTTATCGACTTTGGTATCGCCAGATCATTTGCACCAAAACAATCTGCCACGCGCGTCGTCACGGCAGGTTACTCTCCTCCCGAACAATATTTCGGAAAACCAGAGACGCGCAGCGACCTCTATGCGCTTGGCGCCACCCTCGGTCACCTGTTGACGGGGCAACGTCCCAAGCCGCTTTCAGTGAGCGCACCACGACACGTCAATAAGCAGGTATTGCTTACGCTCGATGACCTGATCCGACGACTGACTGCGCACAATCCGGTTGACCGTCCGGAGACAGCAAGGGACGTGCGTCACGAGCTATACCGGATCTATCACGAAATACATCCTGATTTTGAAATTCCGGAAGAAGCACAAATACAGATTCAGTTTGCCTCTGGTTCACACACGCCGTTGCGTCGCGGAGTCATGAAAGACAGCGCCAGCTGGCCGGAAAACTGGCAGGAACAGCAGAAACCGCGTCCAATGGATGCTCAGCGGCAGACCAGAGACCAGATCAAATCGGTCAATAACGACCGTGCGAAACGACCAAACACCAAAAATCATCCAACTTTGCTCAACAAACTCAAATTGTGGTGGCAAGAAAAATTTAGATAAAGCGTGGTACTCCGACAATGTTCATGCAGAGTGCGGACATAAACGTTAAGTCAAATCGCCTGCTAATCCTGGCGATATTGAGCGTTCTTAATTGTCTTCCAGTTTTTGCTATTTCTGAATCAGAATCCGCAAAAATCAACACCGAGAAAACAGCGGAGCCGGGCTACGGAACAGCATTCAGCTGCTACGTTTACCAGCAGAAATTCGGTCCCAACAGAACCTTCTTGTTATTGAACGCGCTCACGCCTCTAAGCAGAGAACAAAAATTGACCTCGATCAATTTTGAATCGCCAACTCAGTTACCACAGCTTTTTACACCGCAAATATCGGGTGCGTTTGAAACAAACAACCAGTCTTCTGTCGTAAAAAACATTCGTCAACTCACACAAGTCCTGTCGCCGCCAGCCAGCGAAAAACCAAATCAAATTACTGTAGTTTTTCAGAGAAAAAGCGACGGTAGTATTGCCAACATGCATCTCGACAAATCTTCTGGCGATCCTGAAATTGATAAAGCTGCTATGCAAGCCATTTTGAAGGCGACGCCCTTTTCGAATAATCCGAACGTCAAAGGAAAAACGGCCGACGTCCGATTTACTTTTGATTGCAATTTTTTATCGAAATCCAAAACAGCGAAAGACAAAGTGACTTTGCAGACCGAGATAAAACGCGACACCAGCTTTAATCAACGTCAGTACTACGCATTTTTACGCAGCCTGGAAATGCAGGTGAGACGGGCATGGGTTCCGTCAGATCAGGACATTGAACGCCGCACAGTAGTGATCTTTTCAGTGGGCGGAAACGGTAAACTCTCGACTCCCCAAATTTACACATCAAGTGGCGATCCCAGAGCCGACCAGGCTGCCATAAACGCCGTCAAACACCCTGGAATAGTTGCTGTACCGCCGATAGGTCTGGGACCGAAAGTAAATGTACAATTCACCTTCGACCGAAACTTCAGATTGTTGAAGGAACGCTGAGCTGCAACTGAATTCCAAGCACCTACTTGAACAGCGCCTTAAATCCAATTTCGCGCGACAGCGAAGACCGGCGATTGCTGCGCAACTCAGCGCGCTCAATAATATGTGAAAGCATATCAGTGTAAAAAATCGGCGGATGCGAATTCATCCACAAATAAAATGCCAGTGACCCGGGCAATGTATTGATCTCATTGAAGTACAATTTTTCCGTGTTCAAATCAACCATGAAATCGATACGAGCAACACCTGCGCAACCAAGCGCCTTGAACGCTCTTCTGGCGTAATCTTGAGCTGCATCCTTGAGCTCCTTCTTCAAGTCTTGTGGATCGATCACGCGCGTCAACCCCGCCATGCCCTGAGAAGCTGGTGCGCCTTTTTTACTGCCACCACCGCGCATATATTTGTCTTCGTAAGTGAGCTCGTCGCCGCCTGATGAAACCGGAATTTCAGGCACCGAAGCGATCGGTTCAGCATCATCCAGAACTGAAACATTGATTTCCATTTTATTGTCGAGACAGGGCTCAACAATAGCGGCATAATCGTATTTGAAAACCTGCATCAAAGCGGCATCCAGACCCGCTTTATCCTTTGCTTTGGAAATTCCGATACTGGAACCTAGATTCACTGGTTTGACAAACAGTGGAAAACTTTCCAGACCGGGACTGCGCATAATGTCATCGCGCACTTGAGCCAGGTTGTTACCCAGATTAACTTCAATCGATTCGCGCTCAACAACGACGCCGGGCAGCACTGGAATGCCATGACTTTCCAAAAGCTTCTTGCAGTGATATTTGCTCATTCCCACAGACGCGGATAAGACACCACATCCGGTGTATGGAACCTCTGCCATTTCAAGTACGCCTTGAATGCACCCATCTTCTCCGAACGTGCCATGGAATGAAACGAAGAAGACATCGACAGGCAGTACCCGCCTGTCTGTGCCGGTTTCGAGCGAAAAATCGCTGCCCGTGCCTGGACGCAACACCGTCAACCCACCGACATTTGGTTGCGGCAACAAAGTCACTTCATCGACTTCGCTGAACGACGACGGCATGCGCCGGTAAAAATCACGATTGAGCAATGCGTCGCCGGCATACCACTTGCCCGAAGGCGCAATGTAGACAGGCAGCGGGTTGTATTTGACGACATCCATCGCCTTTATCAATTGCAATCCGGTAATGATGGAAATTTCGTGTTCGACAGACCTGCCACCAAACATCACAGCTATTGTTTTTCGCTTTCTGTCACCGTTTTGCATAATTCACTCTAAAACTTCGGAACAGATTCATACAGATCCGGCAGGTCATTCTCGATCAAGACAACATCACCATCGCTGCAATAATCTTCAGCAAGGAAGTTCAAAGCATCTCGCATAGACGAGACTTGCTTGAGCTTTTCGTCTTTCAGTCCGCCTTCTTGCAGACCTTCTATGAGCGCTTGCTTATTTGTCGAGCCAACAACAACAACGAGGTCACAAAATGCGGCTGCGTTTTTGGCGCAATTTTTGTTCTCTTCGAATTGCTTTTCACCAAGCTCAATCATGCCGGGAGTAACGAGAATTTTTCTGCCGCCTGAGACTCGATTCAATATTTCCAGAGCACCGTTGAATCCCTGCGGATTGGAGTTGTATGCGTCGTTCAACCGCAAAATGATACCGTCACGCGCAGGCTTGCCGTTGCGAACGGCCTGCAACGACCCGATCGCTGCCCGTTGCGGCTCCAGTCGATTAGACTCTGTTTTCACGTTTCTGATTACTGCCAGAACGACTTCGGGGTTTAGCCCCAGCACGCATGCCATCGTGAAAGTGCCCAGCGCATTAGACAGCATCGGTCTTCCCAGAAGCGACGTCGAACCAGTGTACACCTTGCCCTGCCAGCGAATAGAAAAGTTAGTGCCCTTTTCAGTCGGCTCGATGTCATACATCAAAGCGTCGACAGGTCCCTTAGATTCGTCAAGCCCGTACACGAAAACGCGCTTATCCTTGTTGTTTTCCGCCATCTTGCGGCAATATTCATAGTCACCGTTTACGACGAGAATTCCATCTTTCGGCAAAGCCTCAGGCAACTCAGATTTAGCTTTAAAGACGTTTTCTTGCGAACCAAAGCGCTCCAGGTGCATTGCACCAACTGCGGTGACAAGGGCAGCGTTCGGAGGCGTCAGAGAGCACATACGCTTAATGGAACCAGTATAGTAAGCCCCCATTTCGATGACGGCGTATTTATGCTTCGCGCCCAGTCGCTCGCGAATCTCGCGCGTTACACCCATATAGCTGTTGATGCTGCGCGGCGTCGTGAATGTCGGAGCAACGCTGTTCAATATATCGGTGAGAATGACCTTGCTGCTCGTTTTTCCGTAACTTCCTGTGATGCCGATGACAAAAGGATGTGCCTGCTTCAAGACTTCTCTAGCCTGGTTAGCAAAACTCTCCTGCAAATCCTTCTCATAAGGATCAAGAAGAGCGTTGGAGATGACCAGAATTAGAGGCTCGCAGAAAAAGGCAAAAAGCTGAATCAGCCAGAACGCCGACATCGTAACCTTGGCTACATTCGCGTTTTGAAAATCGTGAGCGCCGTAAAACACGAGAAGGAGAACGCTGATGAAGTAAATTGTGCAGGCAAGATTGAATATTCGCCTGGCGCGGTCAGTCATCTTCAGCGCCAGTTTGCCAGCTGTGCGCGGATCTTCTTCGAGTCCTGCAACATAAGCCAGACCGAGAGCGATCAGTACGTTCAGACCGATTTCAAAGCTAAACGGCAACGGGAGAACGTAATTGAGAGCAATACCAAAAGCGCTGCACAAGCTGCCGCGGCGATCGTAGGCTTTGCGCCCCATCAGCCAATCGAGAAACCGCTGCGATTCATAATCTTCCTGCTGCAAAAATTGCATGTAGCGCAATCCTCTTCTATAGAAGAAGTAGTACGAGCAAGTTATGCAGATGAGCAAGCAGACCACACCGGCAAGAGTATTCACTTGACTCTCTCCGTTGGTGCCGAACTAGAGGCAGTCGCATCTAAGCTGCGGAAGAATTTCAAAATGTAGCTGGCGCAAACATGCGCCCCTTCATCCATAAACGGAAAGTGATCCTTACCAGGCAAAACGACAAGTTGAGAGTTTTTGATCAACGCCTTGTATCTCTGACCGAATTCGACCGGAGTTTCGTCGTCTTTCTCGCCATACAACATAAACGTGGGCGCTTGCACTTTCTGAGCATCAGGAGTGACGTCTTCCGTCACTGCCTTGACCATGATGTTTTTCATCGGTCCGGCATTTAAATAATCGGAGGAACCAAATTTTGGTGTAAACCAGTTCAAGTAAATTTTAGTGCCGAAGATTCCATCGATAAACTTGCAAGTCTTTGAAAGGAACTTGGTCCGCATCGACTTCCATTTTCTTTTTCCGGTTAACTGTCGCTGCAAACCATGCGCATTAATCAGCACGACGCTTTTCACTCTATCTGGAAAACGGCTCGCCATACGAATTGCGACGCGTCCACCAAAAGAATGGCCGATCAGATGTGCCGGCGATATATTTTGTTCGTCTATATATTTCGCCATGCGTTCCGCATATTGAATGGTATCCCAGTCGGCATCAGGCTTTGGAGATTTCCCAAATCCTGGTAAATCGACGATGATGACTTGATTCCACTTACCCAAAAGCTCGCCCAGAATCCGCATGGAGTCGAGGTTAAGACCCCATCCATGCATCATCAAAACGACATCGCCTTTATCGCCGTATCGCACCGAATTGATGGGCACTAGCTCAACGCCTGATTGTGTCTCGCTTTGCGTCATAGTGACCACGATGAAACTCACACTTTGAAACTTGGCTGTACGTCACGACACGATCGTATCGCCACAACAAATCATAGCGTAAGGCTGTTAGCTTGCCGCATTTTCAATTGCTAAGACTCGAAAACTTCTCGTTCAGAATTTGTAAAATCACCGACAATTTTCCATTCGGGATGCAATCTGATATCGAAATTGCCATAAACAGTGTCTTGCATGCGCTTGAGCAGTGTCGTCACTTCTTCTGACGTCGCACCGCCCATGTTAATGACGAAATTGGCATGAACAGCCGAAACAGCCGCGTTCCCTTCCTTGAGCTGTTTAGCGTTGGATTGATCTAAGAGCAATCCGGCGCTGCGAGTCGGCTCCGGGTTTTTAAAAGTACTGCCGGCATTTGGCCAACCAAGCGGCTGCGTCTTCCATCTGTACTCTTCGTTATGCTTGATGTTAGCCTCGATAACGTCGGGGCGCTCATCAGCAAGCCTGAAGCGCGCCGACAAAACAACGTGTTTAGCCGGGTCGAGATTGCATCTTCTATATACAAAGCCAATCTCGTCGTTGCGCAGAGTGACAATCTCTTCCTTTTCAGTATCGAATATAGTGACCGTTTCAATCAAATTGGACATACAACTGCCGTGCGCACCGGCGTTCATGATCACGCCTCCACCCACGGTGCCTGGAATTCCGACAGAGAATTCAAATCCAGACAATCCCTTCGATGCTGCAAAACGAGCGAGATGCGGAAGTCGGGCACCAGCATCAGCAATGATGATGTTGGGCTCGGGGTTTTCCATGCGCTTCATATGAGCAGTGCGAATCACGCTTCCCTGCACGCCCTTCGACGAGACAAGCAAATTAGAGCCGCCACCGAGAACAAACCAGGGCTGCCCCTGAGTCTTCAGCTTCTCCATCAGCTCGACTAATTCATCGATTGATTCCGGCTGGTAGAAGCTCTCCGCCTCGCCACCGATTTTCAACGTTGTGTAGCGCCAAAGCGGAACGTTACTTTGTGCATCCATTGGAGTGACCTTGCACAAGGTGCTTTACGAGCGCCGGACCGACATTTGTGATATCGCCCGCACCAATAGTGATGACGAGATCTCCGGGCTGCAGATGCGCTGCCACTTTCTCGACCAGCGTGTCAGTAGGTCCGTTGAGATAGATTGGCGATGGATGTTTGACTTCTTTGCAAAACCGCTCAGAGTTTACGTTTTCAATGCCTTTGCCACGTGCGACATAGACATCGGCAACGAAAAGCACATCTGCATCTGAGAAAGCACCACAAAACTCATTCCACAAATCGCGCAAGCGTCCGGGTTGATGAGGTTGGAAGATAGCGACGGTTCGCTTGAGATTCTTTTTGCCCTGGATATACTGGCGCGAAGCCTGCAAAAGAGCCACTACTTCTGTCGGATGGTGTGCATAATCGTCGACTACAACGATGTTATTGTGCTGACCGATTATCTGAAAACGCCTGTCGACGCCGCCAAAAGTTGCAATCGATTCTGCCACCGGGTCAAACTGCTGCCCCATCTCGAAGGCTACCACCATGGCTGCAAGCGCGTTCGACTTGTTGTGCTCACCCGGCACCGACAGTTCGACCGTTCCCATGAGCGTATCTTTCTTGAATACTTTCATGCCGAAACCAGGCAGACTTTCATAGGAATAGTCATAGGCGCCGCCGCCGCGTTTGCCGTAGACGACTTTGCGTTTGTCTATTGCGGGCATGACCGCGCGACAACCTTCATCATCACCGCAAATGACAACAGCAAAAGAACTGCCATTGGCGAAAGATGCCATGACGTCTCTAATTTGCTTCAAGCCGCCCGGGTAATTTTCCAGATGATCAGCTTCGATATTAGTCAAGACAGATATGTAAGAAGTCACATGCGCATGCGTTCTGTCGCTTTCGTCAGCTTCGGCGACAAAGTATTCGCTCTTACCTGCATGAGCATTGGAACCAATGCGTGTAAAAATACCGCCCACAACAATTGATGGATCAACTCCGCAATCGAGAAGGATCTGACCAACCATGCCTGTTGTAGTCGTCTTGCCATGCGTGCCCGAAATTGCAATCAGCTTTGACGACTTACTCAACATCGACAGGAGGTCGGAGCGATGGCAGATAGGCAAGTTGCGCTCTTGCGCCAGGACATACTCCGGGTTGTCGCTCTGGATCGCAGTCGAGACAACCAGCGCGCCGGCGTCTTTCACATTCGAAGCCTGATGCCCGATGAATATCTTGGCGCCGAGATCTTCAAGCTCCTGCGTGATCGGAGAAGCCGCTTTGTCTGATCCGGATACTGCTCTGCCCCTGGCTAAAAGCAATCTGGCGATGGCAGACATTCCTATCCCACCAATGCCAATAAAATGAATTGGACCGTCTATCTTATCGAGGTCGAATTTGACCGGAGTTTGACCAATGGACTGTTCGTGCTGCGTTTTAGCGCAGGATGCCGCATCTATTTCCAACTTAAGCCCTCAGCCACAAGAACCCGCCACAACTAATGTGAGTGCTTACTTGCTGCTAAGTTTGAGAACTTCACCAGCCATTCTCGATTTCTTACGAGCAGCTGCGTTTTTGTGGAGGATGCCCTTGCTCACAGCCTTATCGATAACTGCATAAGCATTGCCGAGAGCTGTTGAAGCCTTTTTAGGGTCGCCGCTCTTGACTGAGGCGGCAACTTCGTTGCGAACAGTGCGTACTGCCGACTTCCACGATTTGTTACGTTGACGATTGCGTTCTGCGACTTCGACGCGTTTGATAGCTGATTTGATATTAGGCACGATAAATTTCCGACGTTTTAGGAATGACGATACAAGCTGTGTAGTCTATCACATGCCGCTTCAAGCTATGCCCAGTCGGGCGTTTAACCGTATTTCAAATTTATCCTGAAACGCAAAAACCCGCTTCTGAAGCAGGTTTCGAGTCGGAATAATTGTTAAGCTAGCGGTCTTACTCTTGCAGTTTCAGTGTCTTGGCAATCAAGTCGTTGAATTTTTTGGCCGCATTCGGTCCCTTTTCGTCTAAGCAGAAGTCCAGTCGAACCTGTTTGCTAGACCATGACGTCTGTCCATTTCTGCTCTCGCCGGACTTTGGTTGCTGATGACAAGGATTCTTGTCATCGCGGTCTCCGTCAGACGTATCTTCGTTTTTTGGACTCATACTCTCAGAACGTCATTCACGCTTTGATTGAATGCATAATTGTTCGGATACATGTCCTTGAACTGAGTTAGCACATCTCTGACGTTAGCCTGCGTCCCGATGTTGAACTGGTCGTGTGCAGGCATGCGCCCGACAGTATCTGTGTACTTCGCATATTGTTGTACATCGGCGTATTTTGCATCACTCGAATTATCTGCAACAAGGATTTTGTCTGTGGATGCAACTCCGTCATTCGTTCTGGCAACCACCTGTGGCGTTTGCTGAACTTCCTGAGTCAGCCGCGCGTTAGCCTCAGCTGCTGCCGCGTTCAAGTTCCGCTGTTCAGTGCTGTCGAACTTTTCGCCTGGTTTATCGTGCGCCATATAATTCTTGATTACTCCTAGCCAGACAGGGGATTCTGGTTTGTTTGGTAACTGGCGGTCGTGCCGTCAATTCGTCCTGGGCTTGCCAGTCTTTTTCAACCTTCGAGCTTGATACCAATATACGTCCGGGGCGTGAGAGCGTCTATGTGGTTAATACGTAGTGGTTTATTAAAGCAGTCACACCTTGACAGGCTCCTGCTTTCACCAAATTGAGACCTACTTAGAGTTGTAGCAGAGAATGTGGCGAGCCGGCAAAGTTAGGTGACGATTGCGACGCCATTCCGGACCAACAATTGAGCGGCGAAACGCCCACTCATTCAACTTTCTAGCATTCCCGCCAGCTTTTAAGCGATATCGCCTTAAATACCTACTGAGATACCTTCCAGTCAAACCTGTAGCGGATTTCGACCGATTTCGGTGCCCCTTTCGGCAAAGGGTCGATCGGGCTGGCGTCTTTCAGTGCCTCCAACGCGGACTTGTCGATTGCTTCAACTCCGCTTGACTCGACTACGGTCCCATCAACTATCGAACCATCTCGGTTAATGCTGAAGGTCACACCGACACGTCGCTGCTCCAGCCCTTTGGGCGGCTTCCATTTTGCCTGGATATCCTTCTTCATTTTTGCCATATAGGCTGAATAGTCGATGTCTTGAACATCGTCATCGTCATCAGGTTCTGGGGCAGGCGGCTTTTTGCGCAGTTCTTTCGAACCCTCTTCAACAGGATTATGCTCAGTACCGCCGGCTCTGGCCAGCAAGTCAGGGCGCGTTAACGCCAACTGGTCGATTGGATGACCGAATGAAACTCGGCTCTGATCGTGCGGATTAGCCTTAATCGGCACACCGAGCGCCACAGCGCCCAGCTCGTGATTCTCAGTTAACAGCGCATACTGCGGGTGCTCCTGTTTACCGGCATTTCGAGCATCTGTCTCAGTACTTTGACAGACATACCTGGCCACAGAATCCAGATTCATCGCGCCGTTGCCGGTTTTCAAACCCTCGACAAAATAGTGAGTGAATATTGTCGTGCCCATGTGTTCGGACTGATAGCTTGGTTGCCCCGGCAAATTAGATGCCAGAATTGTCACCTTTGCGGCGTTCGCTAGATTCTGCCAGAGAGGGCGCGGTGCACCAGCTGCCTCATTCAATGGCTCGAGATCGGTCACGCAGACGATGTTCTTGCTTTGCGTGCGTCTGTGTATTTCAGTTAAAAGATCCGTCAGAGAGAGTCCAGATGCAATCGGAGAAGCGGCGGAAGTGTCGTAAGTGCACAAGATGGCGTCGTCTGCAGTGAAAGACGCACGTCCACAAACATAGATAAGAATCAAATCGTTCGGAAGCGCTTTCTTAATCAGCCAACCTTCTGTAAGGAAGTATTCAGCGTACTTTTTGGTCGCCTGCACGTCGAAAAGCGTGGTGATGTGGTCATCGACAAATCGCCCGGCATTCGGGTCTTTCAGCGCTTTTGTCAGCACCGCGAGGTTCGGTGTTGTCTCCTGCACCGTCGCAATCTTCGCGTCACGATACCTGGTCAAACCAATTAAAACAGCCCATTTGTCTCGAATCAAAAGCGGTGGGGGAGGCTTCTCTTTACTGAATTGCTTGACGAATCGATCTTTCGATAATGTCGGAAAAGCCACAGCATCAAGCGTTCCCACAAGAAACGCTATTCCTACCGACGCCAATGCCACTTTCAGGACCGACATACAACCTCTTCTGATTCCGCCAACTGTTGCAGAGTCAGCATTTCACTGGCAGTTGGTAAACAGGCAGTGCCTTCGTTTAGTTTCCCACAGCAACGCTCGATTTGTTGAACAATCATCTCATCTAGTTCGTACAAGTCATAAACAAGCTTGTCGATAGCCCGGCTGATCCGGCTTCGTAGAACTTGTTCGTGAGCCTGATTTGACTTTCTGAAGAGTTGAGTGAACAGTGCGACTTGCCGTTCCAGATCGGCGTTGCCCTCAGGCAGTGGCATCGACTCGAGCGTTTCGATATCTATCTGAGCCAGAGCGCGCCCCTGCTCACGCGTTTTCAGTCGATAAATATAGAGCCAGAATCGCGAATTAAGCAAGCCATCAATAAAGTGAAGCGAGAGATTGGCACTACTGCGCTGGCTCAGGCTGTGCACATTGTTCAAATGATAGAGTCCATCTTCATCATAAGCCGCGATCAAGCAATCGCCCGTCTGTCTGATCAATAGCTTCGGTTTCTCTATAACTTGCGCATCGAACCCACCTTTGTACAAGAGCGACGCATCGATATTTAACCAATCACCATTCCACGTCACCATATGCGGTGTGACTGAGGAGCCTGAAACGATCCCACGCCGCCAGCGCTCGCCCTTTGGCTCATCGCCGACGATCGACCGCTGGCCATGCAGAGCTCTAATGCCCGTGCGTCCCCGAAACTGTGTGGAGAGTGGCTCTAGCTTATCTACGAGTTTGCACAATTTCTGATCGATATCATTGAACACCAAGCGGAATCTATTCTGATCGCGTGAGACAAGCAAAGACTTTGGCAAGCTGTATGATTCAGATTTCTCATTGATGTGCGAAAAAAGAGCGACTTGATAGTCAGATGGAATCCTTTCGCTACGCTCATAACTGGCAACACACCAGCGCCCCACAACGGCACCAGGAACGGTATCAGGAGGCAACTCCGCAAGAGAGCGCAGTTTCGATTGAGATAGAAGCAGCTGTCGAAGTTTCTTATAGTATCCACCGGTCAGAAAACCGTCGGGCACCAACAGACTTGCCACACCACCGACTCGAATCAAGCGCAAGCCGATGTCCTGAAAAATGGAGTGTATGCGGATCTTATATTCCGCCGACTGGGGAAACTTAGAGCGCAAATAAACAGTAGAGCTGTCAGGCAATTTTGGTTGATTCCGCGCACCAAAACTTACATAAGGCGGATTTGTAATTACAAGAGCGTAAGTTTTCTCCTCATCGCCCGAGTTATTTAAACGGCCGTCTGGCACGCACGTCCGATCGAAGTTGCTTGCGCACACGATCTGCAGCTTGCCTGCACCTTTGTTGTTCGAAAGCAGCTCTGGAGCGGCATAGACTGAATCAACATTTTGAATATTCTGCCGGAGCTGACCAAACATCACTTCAATTGCAGGCTTCAGTTCTGTAGCTGGAATTTTCATCCAGGCATCCTTAAGCGCAATCATTATGGAAATGCGCGTTAACGCTGCAGCACGGCCATCCAACTCGAATCCAAACAAATTGGAGCAAGCCAGGCGCATAATCGTCACAGGGTTGTCAGAAAATTTCCTGAACAATCTAATTGCACCTAGCAAAAAATTTCCGGTACCGCAAGACGGATCCAGCACCGTCGCAGCAGAATCAAAATCAGCTGATCTTGGCTTTGCATGAGCATCTTCAAACAAAGCAATGTTAGATTTAAGAGCAATAATGAACTTATCTTTTTCTGAGTCAGTAGCTCGTTCAAAACAATAATCGACTATGTCTGCGGGAGTATAAAACTGTCCTACCAGACGTCGTTTATCCTTCACTTGTATATGAGTTGATATATCAAAATTCCCATCGGCGTCAATTTGCAGCGGAAACTTCTGGACATGCTCATACAGAGCACCGATCATTTCGATGGTCGCAGAACAGCCATGCAAGAGCATTCTGGCACGCTCCAACAGTTCAAGAAATACATTTTCATTCAAATCGTTAGCAAATGGATATGCGCCTGCTCTCGTCCACACCTCAGAAAGAGTCGACAAGACGTGTTCGAACTCCGATGCGATAGCGTCGCTGTATACAATCGATCCAGATGCGGTGATAAGCCACAAACAAAGTGCGCGGAAAGCATATTCTTCCGATAATTCAGAGACATGATCAGTATGGCGAATATCTGTTCGCAGGCTGTTTCGATCGCTCTCGTAACAAAGTATTACTTGAGCAGCAGCCAGCCGCAAGTGCCTGAAGATACTGGAAAGTTTTTTTTCGTGATATTTGTTGGCGGTCTGAATTTTCACAGCTGCTATTTTCGCATAAAAGCTCATGGTTACGGGCTCTTCCCAGACATGAGCATAGCAACAAAATCTTCAAATCATTCAACCATCAGCTTTGAATCAGTTCAAAACGAATTGCAAGTTGGTGCCGCTAAGCTTGGGTATTAAAATTATCTACAGCTGTAGAAAAGCCTGTAGATAACATATGTAAGTTCTCGTGGATATCTGAATCCATTTGCTAGCTGAAGCAGCGAATTCGTATATATTTGGTAGTTTGAAAGGCAGTCATGATGATGACAACAGGTGGTTAGATGTCAGGAATCCTGTTCATTGTTGCTACACCAATTGGCAACCTGGACGACTTAACAAATAGAATTCGCGCAGTCATCGAACAATCCAAATTCGTCCTGGCAGAAGACACGCGCGTCACTATCAAAATACTCAATCACCTGAATCTTAAAAAGCAGATGATCAGCTGCCACGAGCACAATGAGGAAGCACGACTGCAACTGCTTGCTCAAGCCGCACGAGATGGCGACTCGGTAGCGCTCATCTCCGACGCCGGCACACCACTAATTTCTGATCCCGGTTTTCAGATCGTGCGCGAAGCTATTGCAGTGGGTATGACAGTGATACCAGTTCCTGGGCCGAGCGCATTCTTGCTCGCCCTGGTCGGAAGCGGCTTGCCATGCGATAAATTTGTATTCGAAGGTTTTCTTCCGGACAAATCGTCAGCGCAGAAATCACGCCTTGAAGAACTGCGCACAGAGACTCGCACGCTAGTTTTCTATGTTTCCCCACACAAGCTGACAAAAACTCTCACAGCAATGCTGGAAGTGTTGGGCGACCGAGACATCTGCCTGGCCAGAGAGCTGACGAAGTTACACGAAGAATTCTTGCGCGGAAGGATTTCTAAAATGATTGAGAAGTACACGAAGGACGAAGTTCGGGGCGAATTCGTGCTCGTCGTGTCAGGAGCATCGGAGCAGAGTAACGCGATTGCAATTACTGAAACTGAAGTGAGAGCGGCCATCAGAGCCGAGTTTGCATCAAACCGCTCCGTCAAGGACATCTCTGCGTTGCTGGCAGATCAATTCCACTGGAAAAAGTCCGATATTTATCGATTGGCTCTCGATGAGCAACAAGGCATTAAAAGCGAATGAACCGCATCAAGGTCAAACCGGTATTCAACCCTTGATTTAGAGTGTTACCCCAGTTGATACCAGCCTTCGGAGTTGCTGGAGGAGAAGACGTTTGGGCGCCCTGAGCAGCCGCTACGGCACCTGCCGGAGCATCGATCTGAGCGGTGGAGTCTGACTGCAACGGGGGATCGAGCACGACAAAAACATCGAAATCAGGTGGAGAGCCGGCTGGTGGAGGATTAAACGGCGCCGCCGATTTCGCAGCCTCAATCGCAGCATTATCGGCGGTGGCAACGCCGGCTGTATTGACTCGCACATCAGAAACTTGACCGTTGCGATGCATTTTGAACAAGACTACGATCGGGGGATAAACTCCCTGCGGTGGTTGAAAATGCTGTTTGACACGCGATTGCAGGTCAGTGATGTATTGCGTGTAATCGATGGTTGGCGACCACTCGTCGAACGCAGAAACCGGGTTTGGAATCGCGGCTAACTTCTGCATTAACTCGTCAGCTTCAGTGTATTGCTTCAAGTTACGGTAAGCGCTGGCTTGGATTGAATAAGCCTCTTTCAAGCGAGGCTTCAATTCCAGGGCCAATTTAGTGTCCACGATGGCATCGTGATACTTGCCTTGCGAATTAAGAATTTGAGCGCGTGTGCAAAATGCTTCTGCATAATCAGGATTCAGTTTGATTGCGTAACGCACGTCTTCAAGCGCTTCGTCGTTCTTCTCTAACTGCCATTCAACACGAGCGCGACGGTTGTATGGTTCTGGATTATTCGGCTCAGCATCAGCAGCTTTCGTAAAAAAATTGAACGCGTCGCTGTATGCACCATGTCTTGAAAAATATTTCCCGCGTTCCAGAGGGGATGCGTTGGCTGCTGGTTTCGTACCAGAAGCACCACTTACCGCTACGGTTTTCGACGTCGACGCAGACTTTGGTGTGACGGCCGACTTAGGTGTCACCGCAGACTTTTGTGTCACGCCAGACTTTGGTATCACAGCAGACGATGGTGTGGCAGCAGATGGTGGTGTGGCAGCAGACGATGGTGTGGCAGCAGATGGTGGTGTGGCAGCAGACGTTGATATCGCGCCCGGCTTTGGTAACGAACTCTGAACGCGAGGCACCCGCAGACTTTCGTCAGAGTGGCTGCCACCACTTGCTGAAGACGGTGAAAGTGGCTTCAAATCGCCTTGAGCATTGGCGATTTGCATCGACAACAAGCCGCAAGCAAAAGTCGGCAGCACAGAAGAAGTAAGTGTGGAGAGCAACGCTTTTTTAGATCTCATGGCAAGATCATATACTCCATCTAATTCCAGAATATGAAAATTTGCTCGGAGAGGGTGTATTCGACAGCTTATTTAACTAAAGTCTCGAGGTCGCCTCGAACGGTGCGTGAGTCGAAGGCAGCCGTGGCAGCCGGAATTTCCTGAATATGCGCTGTCTCATAATCGTTCTGCTTGCGATGAGTGCCCTTCGGAAACTCTAGCTCAGCACTGCCATTTAACGATTTATAAGCCTCAAGAATTGCTTGATCGAAGTTCGGATTATTGCTTTCCACCAGGCGCGGCTCGATACGATGATCTGCCCAAACGGTTATGTGCACTCGATTTGTACCGGCAGGATTACCGTGTCTGGGCAAAGTTGTACGCAATGCCGCACACACCAGATCATTTACATGTTGGTACCACCTGTCCCATAGAAGCATCTCGTCAGCAGACGCAGCCAGCTCCGGCACAGCTTCATTGCCAGCGTTGGGTTTTGAAATTAGATCTGTTTTCTTGTCACGCTTCTTTTTCTTCGCCTTCTCTTGAAAACCATGTGGGTTGGCGCGCTGGGGCGCTACGGCAACATCACTACCAGACGGCGGCTGTAAAATTCGCGAATCGTCCTGACCAGGGGCGATGTTAGCTCCAACTCCCGGTCTAGAAAAATTCATTGCCGGATTCATCTCAATCCGGCTGTACGAAGCCTGGGAATCCATTGGGAGTCGCGAAGGCGGTGTCAACCAACCGCCCTCTTCATGTCTGATCGGAGGTGCGTCCACTGAAAGAAGCGTTCGAGCCGGTGGAGCTGAGGACTCGGAGCGTTGAGGTACCGACAGCGCGGTTCGCTGAGGGCGACCGTCAGGAAGCGCCTCGCGTGGCGGACCACCAGTGGTGCCAGCGCGCACGGGGCGACTCTGCTGCACTTCATCAGCCCGCAGAGGAGCTCTGCGAAGCTTTGCATCGTCGCGGAAGCGGGCTTTCTGAACCTCATCTTCCGTGATCGGCGGCGGCTTCACCACAGGCACAGCATCTGTCTTCTTGATTTGAATTATTCGCATAACCGCAGCATAACCGGGTGTTCTTGCGCCGAGAGAAATTCCCTGGTCGTTCACCTGTCCCTGTAATGGATTGCGCTGTAAGTCTTGAACCGAACCTTGCAGCGGTTGTTTGGCGGACTGATCAACAGCACCCTGCAACGGCTGTCGGCCGGACAGCTCAGCTGCACCGTGGAGCGGCTCGCGATCAAATTTTCCGGCACCGGGCTGAAGTATCGGCGCCGTGACTTTCTGTTCCACTCCTCCCTGCAGTGGCGAAGCTGGTGTAACCTTCGTCTCAACACCACCCTGAATCGGCGCAGCTGGTGTAACCTTCGTCTCAACACCAGCCTGAATCGGCGGTGCTGGTGCAACCTTTTTCTCAACATCACCCTGAAGCGAAGCATCCGGCGAAACGGGTTCTGCACAAGCGCTATTGCAAGCGATCAGTGCGGCTAAAAGAAGAGTATTAAGCTTGAGTTCTGAGCTCATATATAAATTCCGCGCGAGCATCTAAGCTGACAGCCACGGCTGCATTTGTCAATAACGCACATAGAATTCTAACAATGAATGCGTAAACGAAACGTGAGCCCGATAAAAGCTTATCAAAAAACATTTATGTTGGCACCACATATAGTATCAAGACTTCTTTCGTCAACTGAGGAGCCCCGCAGCTGACTAAATCCAGCAATCGGCTACATGTGAAAATCAAAGCGCGGATCCGAGTTAACTTACCTTTGAAAGTGCCCTGTTAGAGACGGAAGAATGTAATAATTACAAGACGTTGGCGACGATGCAAAGGGACGAACATCGAGCCTGTGACTGCAAGGAAACTGCCCGATGTTCGAAGCTGGCAAGGTATACAAAGTTAAGGTAGAAGTGGCACCCGGCGAAATTGGCTTCGGACGCGCTACCATCGTCGAAAAAACAGGCAATCAGCTTTGCATTCAAATAAGAACCAGCAAAGAGCCAAATAAGATCCTGCCTAAAGGCACAAGAATTTGGTTTGTCAGCGATTCTACCGACAATACTTTTAACGGACTCTGGTCATCATCGGTAACCGGCGCGCAGCACACCGGCGGCAAAACAGGCATGCTGTGCTCGACTCCAAAGTTAGACCCGGTCGTACAGAGACGCCGACAGCCCCGCGTCGTCGTGGATGCACCCGTGCGAATGTCAAGCCCCGATGGGCAACGTCTCGGTTCAGAAATTCGCACTAAAGATATATCCAGATCCGGCGTCGCTCTGGAAACGTTGCAGCCACTGCCAGACGATATCGGTTTAAGTGTGGACATAGTCGTTGAATCAAGCGTGGGCGAAATAGCAGCCACGAGTCGAGTCATTCGAGTCGAGCGCAATTGGTTGGCAAACAAAACCGTAATTGGTCTCGAATTTACTGAAATCAAGCCCGACGCCGTCGCCACCCTCGATAAACTGCTTCTGTTGCTTGGTGGAAAGACTCGTAACGCTGAAGCGGGCAGTGAGGAATCCGATGACAAGCCCAAAAGAGCGAAGCAAGGTTTGTCGAGTTGGATTCACGGCTCTGGCGGGTCAGCACCGGCGACAGACAAAAAATTCATCGGCAGCAGCTTTGCCGAAGAAGAAAAGGTAGACCAACAAACGGACGAGAATAACAATAATGACGGATAGCCCGATGACCCTGGTAGAAGCAATCGTGCTGGGGGTTGTTCAAGGTCTGACTGAGTTTCTTCCAATCAGCAGCACGGCGCACTTACGTGCGGTGCCAACGGCATTAGGCTGGGGAGACCCAGGAGCGGCTTATTCAGCTGTCATTCAATTGGGCTCGGTTCTGGCGGTTCTCACTTATTTTCGCAACGATATCTTGCGCATCGCATCTGGTGCCTTTAAAGCCATTCAAGAGAAAAACTTCAGCGATCAAGACTTTCGAATCGCTGGCGCCATCGCAGTCGGCACGCTGCCAATTTGCATTCTCGGTTTGCTTTTGAAAAAAGTTATCGAAGGACCGTTGAGATCTATGATTGTGATCGGCATCGCGTCCATAGTGATGGGATGTTTGCTGTTACTGGCAGAAAAAATGGCCAAGCATATTCGCGGCATCGACAGCATCAGCGGAAAAGATGGATTCCTGGTCGGCTTAGGCCAGGCTATGGCACTGATTCCCGGCTGCTCACGGAGCGGTTCGACTCTGACAGTGGCGATGTTTCTAAATCTCAAACGCGAAGACGCTGCCCGGTTCAGCTTTCTGCTTGGAATTCCAGCCCTGATTCTAAGCGGCATACTCGAACTCAAAGACATGATGTCCGCTGGAATGAGCAGCGATCAAACAGTCAATCTGGTTGTCGGACTGATAGTATCAACAGCCGTAAGCTATGCTGCCATTGCCTGGTTCATAAAATATCTCCGCAATCACTCGACACTGGTGTTTGTTGCCTATCGAATTATTTTCGGCATCGCGGTGATCTGCATGTCGCTTAAATCTCCATAAACAAAACGATTTAGATTGCCACCACAAATAATGCAAATCGATCGTGAGTGAAACTCGATCGTGAGAACAACCCGATCGTGAGTGCAATCCGATCCTGGGCCCTGGTACTTGCGTACTGCGCGAACAGATTGAGCCTAGCGTTTACCGCTGTCTTCTTCGAGCGGTGCAAGCCCTTCTGGATCTGTCAGCGACGCTTCGTCCATCTCTTTGAAGGCAACTGCCTTAGACTTTTGCGTAGGTTGAGCAGCTGGAGTCGAAATTGCTGCTGTTTGATTTTGAGCTATAGCTTGAGGTGACGGTGGCACCAGCGACGGCGGCACAAGCGACGGTGGTTGAGCACCCTGCTCAGGCGGCGCAGCACTGTCGTCATCCTTGGTTTGATAAGCGCGAATCGTTGCCAGCGCTTTGTTTTTCTCCTCACGCAATCTACGAATCTCGTCGTCCTTTTGTTTGAGCGCTCCACCTTCACCAATCACGGTCTTTCCGGCAGGCGCAGTCATTTTTGAATAGAAAAATCCACACAACCCGATCAGCATCAGGCATCCAACGCCTATAACTGCGGCTTGCACCAGCTTGAGCGGCTGCTTCTGTTTGGGTACAAACTCAAGCTCTTGCTGCATCTCCTGGGCATTTTGATAACGCAGCCAGACGTCTTGAGCGGTTGCCCGTTGCACAATCTCGTCAGTGTGGTCGGAGATATTCGGATTTATGCGTTTGGGCGAGCACACCTGCAACGCCAGCGGTTCCTGACCGGTAAGCAGAAAGTGCATGGTGGCGCCGAGCGCATATATATCGGAACGCGGGTCCGCTGCACCCCAGTACTGTTCAGGCGGTGAATAACCTGCCGACACGACGTGGGTGTTGTCCGAATCCTCAGCGTATGGGCGCGCAATACCAAAATCGACCAGCTTGACCCGGTCTTTGGTGTCGATCATGATGTTGCTTGGTTTCAAATCCCGATAAATAACCTTGGGATCGTTGCTGTGCAAGAAATGCAGCACATCGGCGATCTGGACCGCCCATTGCAACACCTGCTCCTCAGGGAATGGCTCTCCCCGCTGATTGAGCATCTGGTGAAGGTTTTCGCCCTCGATGTATTCCATAACGAGGTAGTAATTGTCGTTTTCCTCAAAATTATCGGAAATGCTGACAATGTTGGGATGCTTGAGCGGGCTGAGAACGTCAGCCTCACGCTTGAAAAACTCGAGCGCCTTTTGCTTGTCTTCCTCACGGAAGAAGTCGTCCCGCAGTTTCTTGACGACACAGTAGCGATTTGCCAGACGCATATCGCGAGCCATGTAGACCGTGCCCATCCCACCCTGACCAAGATGGCTGACTACTTCATATCGTTTCTGCAGGACAAAAAGCACGTCGCGAGGCTGACTGGGCCGAGTCATCCCGTCGAAAGACCCTGAATTGTTCGGCCCTGGCATAATTCCTTAATCGCTCATCCAAGGAACAACTTTAAGTATAACAACGTTTAAGGTTTGTACAGCAGCCAAATTACGGGCACAAAATCTTAGCGGGGCTGGGTACTAAAACTGCCTGGATTGTGGTCGCTCTCGGAATACTTAGCCACCAGACTTTGCTCGGCATCGTGAGCAAGAACAGCCGGTGGAGGCACCTGTTCACCGCCCAACTTCTCGTATGAGCGCCACCACAGCTCGCTGCCATCCAATAGCGCTTCGTGGATCCAAAGCACTTTGTATTTGGGATCCTGTTTCACGTATTCGGTATCATGCGCTGGGTCACTCCACCAGGCTATGGCAAAATCGCGCCGTTTGGAATAAGGCACATAGCTGTCCCACTTCACGTCCATCTGCTGCCCAGAATCCGCTATCATCTTTGCGTAATCTATTGCGAAGTCAGCTTTCTGCTCTGGCGTTGTTTTGCGATAACCGCTTTTAAAAAGCCGCGGCTCCTGTCCAAAGAACCAGCCATCTACGACAGTCTGGTCAAGCTGGTGCGCTTGATCGGTGATAGATTTTTTCAACTCTTCAGCGGAGACTTTCGGCATGACACGAGGCTTTGCAGGCTGATCCGAACAACCAGAGAATGCTAACGAACAGGCGCTCAAAAGTATCAGGCGAGCAACAAGCGATTTCATGAAGGGTTCGATGAGAAGAGATGGTGTTTCTGACAGAGGCTGCGATAAAGCTCGAGCCCTTCTTTGTGCGCAGGAGTGAATTCAAAATTCAGCTCTTCAGTAAAATACTGATGCAGGCGATCGTGGCTCAACGGAAGGCGTTCCATCGATTCAGCGATGACCTGCTCCAGTGCCGTAGTAAGCCCTTCCTGTCTCGCTCTTACTAAAGCCGCGCAGATGTCGGAGAACGTTTCAGGATTTTTTTCAACCCAACCAACCTTCGCAGCCCAGACACCGAAAGTCATGGGCAGATTGCATGTTTCGTGCCACCAGGCACCCATATCCCAGCGCTGAAACTTCGAGGTCCAGTCGGGGTCAACAAGCAAGGCGCGGTCTCCAATTACAAGCGCGCCATCTAAATTACTTCGATCCAGATCCGGTGCAGCAGCGGTCACTAAAACAGGTTCAACTCCAAACTGTTCGAGCAAAAGCACGCGCAATAAATTGATGGAAGTTGCAGAAGACATCGGCACTGCAATCTTGCATTTATCAAGCTTTTTGGGATCTTTCTTGCTGAAGAACAGAACGCTGCCGACCGCTCCAATACTCGATATTGAGAGTTCTGGCAGCAGTTGCATATCGGAACTTTCCAGATAGAAGAACGAACTCATCGCTCCCAGATCCAGCTTGTTCTGCGCGTATTGCTTGTTCAATTCGGAAGGTGTACCAAAAATGATGCGCGCTTTAATTTCGTCGCAATGACGCAACATCGGTACGGTCACCGGCAAAGAATTGATGAAATTGATCTGACCAAGCCTGGCAAGCGCTTTAGTGTTCTGATCTTCTTTGACGTTCGGAAGAGTCTGCATCTGATTCCTTAGGTCGGGTCTTGTCACCCGAGCAAGGAAAGGATAACACCTGCAAGCAAAGTGTTTTAGGTCGCGGCGTTAAGAACGCCAATTCTTCACAGAAAATTCCTAATAAAACGGGAGGAGACCGCTAAGACTTCATATATGCTTTGTGGGTCTCGCTCCCTAATCACCATTATCCAGGTGACAGCCCAGTCGTCAAGAGCCACAGGGTAAAAGCGAGCCATGCATAGACATTCTAGGGGGAAAACCTGAGTGAGAATGGTAGACCTTATCCTGGCTAAACGGTCGGGACGTGTGCACACAAAAGCGGAAATAGATTTCCTGATCAAAGGCGTGACAGACGCATCCATCCCCGACTACCAGCTGTCGGCCTGGCTGATGGCGGTTTGCTGGCAGGGCATGACAGCTGACGAAACCGCCTGGCTGACCGACGCAATGTGCCACTCCGGGTCTGTTCTTGACCTCTCCTCGATAGGTCCACTGGTCGCCGACAAACACAGTACAGGCGGAGTGGGAGACAAAACCACTCTCGTTTTCGTTCCACTACTTGCAGCAGCTGGCATTCCGATGGCGAAGCTATCCGGTCGTGGTCTCGGGCACACCGGCGGCACGATTGACAAGCTCGACGCCATTCCCGGCTTCAAAAGCGATCTTTCAATCGACCAGTTCATCAAACAAGTCAAGACGATTGGAATGGCTATTGGCGGTCAAACCAGCGAACTCGCACCGGCCGACGGAAAAATCTACGCCATGCGCGACGTCACAGGCACCGTGGAATCCATTCCGCTGATTGCAGCATCGGTGGTCTCGAAAAAAATTGCAGCCGGCGCAAACTTGATTATCCTTGATGTGAAGTGCGGTCGTGGTGCCTTTATGGAAACAGAAGAGAAAGCGACGGAACTGGCAAAGACGATGGTTGAAGTCGGTCACCGGCTGAAACGCCCTGTGACAGCCGTTGTAACCGATATGGAGCAGCCTCTCGGACTGGCGGTTGGGCACACGCTGGAAGTAATCGAAGCCATAGATACGCTAAAAGGCGGTGGTCCAGCCGATCTTCAAGAGCTCTGCCTGGAGTTGGGATCGTTGGCACTGATTACTGCTAAAAAATGCAAAGACAAAGAGTCTGCTCACAAAGTGCTCAGAGACCTGATGGAGAGCGGCAAGGCGCTAGAGAGCTTCCGCACGCTCATAAAAGCTCAAGGTGGCAACGACGCCGTAATCGACAATCACGAGTTGATGCCGACAGCGAAACACAAGTACGAATTCCTGGTGCCAGGTAAGGGCACCAAATGGGTCGAGCATCTCGATGGGCGCAAAGTTGCAGAAGCATGCAAACTGATGGGCGCCGGCCGCACCAAAAAGGGAGAGCCGATCAACCTGGCAGTTGGGGTTGTTTTGAAGAACAAAGTAGGCGCTAAGGTGGAAGGTGGAACAGCAATTGCCGACATCTATGCCGACTCGCAGCACGACTACGAAGCAGCCCGCGCCAAACTGGAAGAAGCATTCACCTTCAGCGAAAAAGAAGTGAAAGCACCGCCAATAATCAAAGCAAGCGTTTCCTGAGCGTCGCATGAACTGGCGTCTAATCACATACGGCGAACACGATCCAGCCTTCAACATGGCGGCAGATGAAGCCATTCTTGATGCGCATCTAGCAGGAGAAGTACCTCCGACCCTGCGATTGTATGGATGGAAACCTGCTGCGATTTCGATTGGATATTCGCAAAAAATTTCCGATGAAGAAATTCGCTCGATCGAAAGTCACGGGCTGCATATAGTGCGCAGAACAACTGGCGGTAGAGCGGTGCTGCATATGGGTGATCTGACATATTCGTTTGTCGGTTCAACCGCAGCTGAAGGGGCTAATTCCGACCAAAAAAAGCTGCTCAGTACCAGCGTCTCAGCTGCCTACAGAGAAATTTGTCAGGGTTTGATTTTCGCGCTGGAAGAATTTGGATTGAAGGTAAGCCTGGGTTCGTCGAAATCTGATTATCGCGCCAATTACGATTGTTTCCGTGCCACAACAAATGCGGATCTGCAGTATGACGGCAAAAAGATGATCGGCAGCGCACAACTGCGTCGCAAAAATGCACTACTTCAGCACGGCTCGATACTGCTCAACCAGGACCAGAACATGATCAGTCGAGCCTATGGTGCACAAAGCCAAAGCCCTGGCGATCGACACGCCAACATGTTTGAAGTTCTCGGACGTGCAGTATCCATGGACGAACTCGAAGACGCACTGAAAACTGGTTTCAGTAAAGCTTTCTCCACTGGTTTTGAGCCCGGCGACTTAACTTCTTTCGAAAAAGAAAAAATCAACACCTATGTATCAAAATATCGATTAGTCGGGTAATACAAATTTGAAGCACCATAAGTCCGCCGATTCGAATTTTTATGCTTGACAGACGGTCGTATCGAGGATTTCAAAATGGGCATGGTTGTTTGGCTTTGCTGATAACCTTGCGAGGAACCAAATACCGTTATCTGATTGTTATCTTCACGGCGCACCTTTAGCAAAGAGAGTTCGCGAAAGGTAGTTTAGATATGGCATTCGATTTTAGTCCTCCTCAGGGCGACGACAGAGGGCATCACAAAAAAACTCATGCAGATGCAACGCATAAATTAAACGATGAAGTACACGGTCTGCTGGATAGGATTCATCATGGCTTGCAGAAAGCCAAACCACATATCGACCACGCCGCAAATAATGTCGCTCATGTCGTCGAGCATAACGCGAAGTCGCTGGGCAATTCTGCGAAACGGGAATTAAATGGAACAGCCACGCCCGAGGACAAGCACAAACTGGAGACGGTGGGTAAGGTGGCCGCTACAGTTCTTCTGCCGCATGTCGTCATCGGCGGTGCAATTGCAAAAGAAGGCATCAAAGTCATAAAAGAAGCAGGCAAACATTCGAACACCCACATCCACGTTGACGTGCACTCATCGCAGCATACGACGGTGAAGCATGGAGGAAGCAAATCCTGACTCGCACAAAATATTTCTTTTAATTCGTGTAAATCGATGCTTGCTTAACGACAGAGGGAATAATGCTGGCGCGGACAATGCGTCAGTCACCGCGTGTCGTTGAGAGATGATTAGATGAGCGAAAACGCACAAAAATTTCTGGTTGCTAGTGGAAGCGAAAACAGGGCCGGACATGATTGGCTGGATCGAATAATTGAGCACCTCCAGTACGATTCATCTGAAGTATATGAAAAACAGGTGAGAGAGGTTAAGGCTCTGGACCCGGCTTTGCAAGTTTCGATTTTGCGCGCTTG
The DNA here is from genome assembly GCA_036702955.1 of Drouetiella sp. Lineage (GTDB taxonomy): Bacteria > Cyanobacteriota > Vampirovibrionia > Obscuribacterales > Obscuribacteraceae > PALSA-1081. The sequence goes on from DATNPY010000066.1 coordinate 80,192, forward strand.
CGTCGAAAGAATGCCCTGGTATCGACAACAACATCTTAAGGCCGAAGGCGCAATGTGCTATCGGTTGGCTTGTCTTCTCTACGCATCGAAGCCTGCACTCGAAGAATCGGATATATGCGCGCTGCTAACTTATGCCAGACACACTTGCGGTCATGGTGGCGATGTTATTAGCCCGTTCGATTCTATGATCAACTACGCGCGAAAAAACGGAGTAACTTCTGAACTATTAACCGCCACGAGAGCATATTTGGATAATCTGAAAGGAATCAATTCAGTCCACGCTCAGAATGTAAAAACAACCGGCGCCTTGATTCTCACGTTAGATACTGAGAACAAAAGCAGCAAGGAAGCATGTTGGAGCGAAACCTTTAGACTCGAACTAAAAGCTCTTCCTTCAACCGAAAGGCGACTCTGGGAACGGTTTGTAGCTGATATTCCACCGACGATGCTTTCGACTATGCCCAAAACAAGCCGAACCAAAGCAGTAAAATTCGTAAAAGCCATCACCGCAGAAACAGCATTAGCTAGATTGTCTGCGTGGTTTCCGAACTCCGACAATCCGACTCATGCCACCGCAGTCAGTACCGGAGGTAGCCATCTACTCAAACATTTCATATGGCTTCTCGAAGTAATCGCAAGTGACAGCAGTTGCGCGCAGAGAGCCGACAGACTTGTATGCGAATTGACAAAACTCAGTTGGAAGCCGCAAGACAAGGCGCACAAAATCTTAGTCACAGCAGCATATTATCTGGCTCAACGACCACCCGATGTTAGCTGGAATGCGCTAGAAAGAATTGAGCGCTGGTCCAAAACTGCTGCTAAGAACAACTACAGCGGCGACAAACTAACCAATTTGATTAGCGATTATAAGCAACGCTTTCATCTGGCTAGCGAAAATTCAGTCGAACTCGTCTGAGCAGGTCGTCAAGCTGCTCTTTAGCAGTTGGTGCCTCGGGCAACTTGCTTGTTTCTGCTGCTGTCTCAAGCACGGTCAATAAGCGGCTGAACTCAGATTGATAAAACGGCAGATCCGCTGCATCCAGCGTGCTGTGTTCCTTACTACTTTGCTTGAGAGAAATCAATTCAGGCAAATAGTCGAGCTTAAATTCATCATTCAAGACATTCAAGTTCGCTTCGATTTGACCCGAATGCATCAGATGAATTCCTGTAAGCACAACACGAAAGACATACAGCAGTGGTTTGACACGGGGAGTTTCTTCTTTAGAGAACAGCCGCCACTGCGAGTTAGCGAATCCCAGATAATGATTGACATGATGGCGCGTGACACAGTCTTTCGATAACTGTTTCAACTCTTCATGCACAGAAGAAGTATGCACCACTAGTGGGGACAAGAGTTGTTCGAGCACGTATCCATTTGGACGAAGCAGTAGAAGAATAAACTTCTTTAGGTCGTGAGTAACAAGATCTAGCTCGATTCCATCATCAAAGTTAGTGATCTCAATCGTCTCTTCAGGCGAGTCCAACCCAATCAATTCCTCAATCGGATAGACATGTACGCCTCTCAAGTCATAATCAGAATCAGGCGAAGGAAAGCCGTAGAGATGAGCGCCCGAAACGGTAGCGAACAGCAAAGGATACTTATGTTTATCAACAGCTTTGTACAATGCCTCGGGAAAAATCATTTGACTATTCTAGCGACAAAAATTACTGCGATTCGATGCGATCATAAAAGCTGCAGCAGCTAGTGATTACAGGTGAGGTTGTCATTACAAACTTCGCGAAGGATGTCATCGCAAGAAATAGTAACTGTCATCAATTAAGCTTATGAACGCTCCGCAATTCGAGATTGAAACATCACGAGTTAGCATTCGTCGATGACAATGAATCCAAAACATGAAACGAGGAAATCTTTTATATGAAGCGATATTGGCTGGCGAGCAGTCTCGGATTGAGTTTCCTCTTGTCGCAGAGCACCTGTCAAGTTGCCAGTGCTCAGTGGCAACAACAGGCGCAGCAAAGGGCGGCGCAAGAGCAGCAACGGCAACAGCAGGGCCTACAGCAGGCGCAACAGGCTCAACAGCGGGCACAGGAGCAGATGCAGCAGCGGGCTCAACAGCAGCAGCAAGCGCAGCAGGCGCAAATGCAGCAGCGGGCTCAACAGCAACAGCAAGCGCAGCAGGCGCAAATGCAGCAGCGCGCTCAACAGCAGCAGCAAGCGCAGCAGGCGCAAATGCAGCAGCGCGCTCAACAGCAGCAGCAAGCGCAGCAGGCGCAAATGCAGCAGCGCGCTCAGGAACAGCAACAACGTCAACAAGTCCAACTGCAACAGCGCGCTCAGGAACAGCAACAGCGTCAACAAGTCCAACTGCAACAGCGCGCTCAGGAACAGCAACAGCGTCAACAAGTCCAACTGCAACAGCGCGCTCAGGAACAGCAGCAACGTCAACAAGTCCAACTGCAACAGCGCGCTCAGGAACAGCAACAGCGTCAACAGGTCCAACTGCAACAGCGCGCTCAGGAACAGCAACAGCGTCAACAAGCGCAACAGCAGCGAAATTATAAGGAGCAGCAAATGCGGCAGCAAGCGCAAGCGCAGCGTGCACAGGAGCACCAGCGCGCTCAACAACAAGTGCTGCAAAGAGTGCAGGAGCAAACAGGGCAGGATAAGAAAGTAATTCAGCAAGCCCAGCAACGTCAGCTGGAGATGAATCAAAGAGAGCAACAACGACAAGCCCAGCAATGGGGGCAGACGAACCAAAAGGCGTTTCGAGCCGGTCGGGGAATCGAGCGAATCGAGAGTCCCATCAAACCGTCCACTTGGGACAAGAACAAACGCTTGATGAAACTGCCACCACTGAAGGTGAAACCTGTTCCACTGCACACAGCATTTCCCATTCCAAACTTTGCAGCCAATGCGTCACCCGACCAGTTAAACAGAGCACGCATAGCCCAGGAGAACATGCAGAAACATTTGTGGGCGGTTCCAAGAACCCAGGTGCCACCAAATTTTGCACGCTTTAGAGATAAACAGATAAAAACCTATTACAACAACTATCCATTTTGGATGAACAATCAGCGCTATTACATAAATCGGCAGAACACAAGCTATTATCCCGTTTCGCCAAACTATTACCCTTCGTGGTATCAGCCCAATCCTAACTGGGTTTATTCGAACGGATTCAGCCTTGCTAACGCAGTCCAGATAGGCATGAACTGGCTCGGATTTGGATGGCAACCATACTATGGTGCACCTCCGACCGGCTTCATTTGCGCACGCGATTACATGCCAACACCCTGGATTTACGAAGTTGCGACAGGTCAGTGGAAACAGCCTGGGCTTTACTCATACATAAGTGAAGGTCCCGGATATGACTATACGGGACCGATCACCGTTGAAGTTATTGAGCAGGTCATTGCGCCAACCGGTCAGGTGGTCAACGTACTCTGTCTGTACGATGCGTTCTACTATCCAGAGATGGGACGCTGGGGCTACCAGGATCGACAGGGCTACTTCATCTGGGTTGACGCTTAACTCGTCAACACGCCTGAGTTTTGACAGCGACATCAGAAATCGGAGACTAATTTCCGGTTTTGAGAACTACTCTGAACTTTGCTTTTCCGCTCATCATGCGTTCGTAAGCATCATTTGCCTTATCGAGATCGAACTCCTCGTTCATCGATCGGACATCCGTCAGGACACTAAATTTGAGAGTGTCTTCAGAATCGATTGATGTACCGCTTGCCCATGCCTTAATCGCCAGACGCGGACCAATCATCTGCAAAACACTCACATTCAACGGTTCAAACGAGGCGCCAACAACTAAAAGCGTTCCATCAACACCCAAGCCGCCGATGGTGGCAGCCATGGCATCGCTATTGGTGACAGTCGCGAGAACCACTTTAGCTCCGCCAAGCTTCTTCAATTCTTCTGCGACATTACTTGATTTGCTATCGATGTAATGATGCGCACCCAGTTTTTTCGCCAGTTCTTCTTTCTCTTTTCCTCGCGCAATAGCGACGGTATTGAATCCCATTCGCTTTGCGAATTGAACTGCGAGGTGCCCCAGCCCACCGATTCCCAGAATCGCCACTAAATCGCCTGGTCTGGCAATGCTATTGCGCAAGGCATTGAAGGTTGTAATTCCCGCGCATAACAGTGGACCAGCTTCAACCGCATTAAGCTCATCAGGAATCAACGCTAGAGCTTGAGCCGGAGCGATCATGTAATCAGCGTAACCGCCATCGTAGGAGATTCCGGCGATCAGACCTTTCTGACAAGTAATGAAATCGCCTCGGCGACAAGATTCGCACTCAGTGCAGTGACCACCGTACCAGCCAACGCCAACACGGTCTCCAGATTTCCAGACATTAACACCGGCTCCGACCTCAGCGATCACGCCGGCTACTTCGTGCCCGGGCACACGGGGATACGAAATGCCTGGCCAGTGTCCTTCTTTGACAAGCGAATCGCTGTGACACACCCCACAGGCTTGCACTTTGATCAGAACCTCTCCTGCAGCTGGTTTTGGAATCTCACGCTCAACCATCTCCAAAGGTCCGCCTGCCTTCGAAACTTGAACTGCGCGCATTTTTGCCATGTCAAAATCCTCACTGATCAGATACCAATCGGGAAGCCGCTTGCCAACACTTCGGTTCGCTCAGTCATATGGTATAACTCTTGCTGCATCAAGTTATGAAATGTGCACTCGCATGACAGTAATTCTTCCCGCCCACGAATTTTTGGATCGTCTCGGTATTCACTACAAGAGGCTCTCCTTCTCACCGTCCACTGAAAAGGGCGCAGCGAAAGTCGCAGAGGCGCTTGGTTTCAATGAACGTCAGATGGTTAAGACGCTAATTTTCGAAACCGACAAACCAGAGTTCGCTTTAGTCATGGTAGGAGCTGATCAAAATGTCGTGTCAGGACATCTAAAAAAGGTCCTCGGCTCACGAAACATAAAAATGGCTGCACCAGATGTGGTGCAACAGGTCACCGGTTATATTATCGGATCGATTCCACCTTTTCACTGGCAGCCCGAAGGATTTCGCACCGTGCTCGATGAATCGCTGGCTAAGCAGGAGATTCTGGGCGTTGGCGCAGGACAATGGGGCGAAGAAATCATGATCACCCCTCATGATCTGGTGAAAGCGACGAATGCGATCATCGCTAATCTGACTGACAAAGAAGCATCAGTGAATATTGTCAGAGACTTGAGCAACTATTTTTGCTGAATGCCGCTTCTGTAAAGCCACTAACTCAATGAAGAGCACGAACAAAAGCGCGATAACTCTTATTTCAAAAGGAATCGCACTGATTCTGCTAAGCGTTACGAATGCTTTTCAGGTACAGGCAGAGGATAAAACTATCATCGTTTTAGACCCGGGACACAGCGGCAAAGATGTGAAAAGTGTCGATGCAAAAACAGGTCTCAACGATCACGACTATCCCAATCATCCAGAGATGGAAGAAACTTTCAGAGTCGCAAAGAAAGTCGGAGAGCAGCTTGAAAAATCAGGCTATTCGGTACTCTGTACAAAAAAAGATGTGAATGACACTGTCTCGTTGCGAGAGCGAGCGACCATTGCGCAGCGCGCCCATGCCGCTCTAGGAGTAAGCATTCACAACGATCATGGACAATCCTACAAAGACTTTGCCCAGGTCTACGAGCAAAAAGTTGGACAGTGGCGAGGCGGAAGCACAGAAAAGCCGCTAGCCAGCTTTACCAATAAAGAGATCGCCAAAATTAGCGATTCATACGCGAAGATCTTCGCCAGAGAGCGCTCCCGAGCTGAGCAACACATTGTCACTGTGACGCCGATAAGTTTCGATAATCGACCAGGCATAGAACCAGGAAACATACCTCAAGTCATGCTGTTTGCAGGCACCGAACCAGATGCCGTACCCTGGGTCTACAACGAGGTCGGCGGAAAAAACTTCGGGCCGAAACAAGAAGCTCTTTACGCAACTGGAATCGCAAACGCGATCAAGAAATGTGTGAAGAATAGCCACAACAATCGCAAAATCGAAACGACTTCTAACCATAAAACAGTGCAATAATTTGATGTCATCGCATAGGAGTTTCAAGTGCAGACACTAATCCTCGGTGCCGGCGCCACGGGTGGCTACTTCGGAGCCAGATTGCTGGAAGCTGGCGCAGACGTCACTTTTTTAGTCAGATCGAAGAGAGCGCAACAATTGCGTGAGACAGGTCTGGTCGTAAAAAGCGCCACCGGCGATGTCCATCGATCTGACCTAAAGCTCATTGAATCAGCGAAAGAGCCATTCGAGTTGGTGATCCTTTCTTGCAAAGCGTTTGATCTGCCCAGTGCTATAACGGCAATAAAACCGGCGGTAGGCAAAGAAACGACAATTTTTCCGCTGCTAAATGGACTTAAACATATAGACGAGTTGCAAAAGACATTCGGCAAAGATCGAGTCATCGGCGGAATGTGCATCATCTCGGCAACTGTCGATGATGCCGGAAGAATTGTGCACTTGAATGATGCACACACCTTGAAGTTCGGCGAACTGAATGGCGACCTTTCACCGAGAATCAAAGCCATAAAAGCGATGACAACGGAAGCGAAAAACAAATCAATTGCAAGCACAAACATTCAAAAGGACATGTGGGAAAAATGGGTGATGCTCGCCACTCTGGCTGCTCTCAACTGCCTGATGCGAGCCAACATCGGCGAGATTGCGCGCTCGCCCGGAGGCAAAGAGATTGCTGAGCAAATGCTCAATGAATGTGTTGAAATCATGAAAGCTCATGGACATGATCCCTCGGAACAATTTTTGCGCGATACATTGGCTCGTTCTGTCGATGAAAAATCCACGCTTGCAGCATCAATGTTGCGTGATCTGGAGCGCGGCAATAATGTAGAGGGCGACCAGATACTCGGCGACTTGATTGCCAGAGCAGACAGAAATGGCATTGACGTTCCTGCTCTCAAGATGGCTTACTGCAATGTCAAATCATACGAGCAGCGACGCAATCGACACTGAAGAGGAGTATTTACAATCAAACGAGAGTCAGCATGTATTTAGCGTTGATAGTTTGTTTTGGATGGATCTTTGCGCTTTGCGTGCACGAGTTCTGCCACGCGCTGGTGGCATACATCGGCGGAGACAAATCCGTGAAGGAAAAGGGCTATCTCACTCTAAACCCGCTTAAATACACAGATCCTGGTCTAACCCTTGTGGTACCAATAGTCATGCTGATGATTGGCGGCATAGCCTTGCCAGGTGCAGCAGTCTATATCAACCGCAGTGCATTGCGAAATCGCTTCTGGCATTCCGCAGTGTCGGCTGCAGGACCGCTGGGCAGCGCGATTATGATTTTCGTTTACGCGACACCGTTCCTTTTGGGAATTCACCCACCCGACGATCTTTTCTGGTTGTATCCGGCGCTGGCTTTGCTTGTCCTGTTGCAAATCGTCGCTTTTTTCCTCAACTCGCTTCCGATTCCTCCTCTCGACGGATACGGTGTAATTGAACCGTTTTTGCCAGGACCAATGCGTACCGCAATGAATAAATTCGGCACTTATGGCATCTGGATTGTCTTTTGCTTGATGTGGTTTGTGGAGCCGCTCAACGCGCTGCTCTGGGATACATCAATGAGTGTTGCCTACCTGCTCAACGTTCCGCTTAACTTAATTAAGGTCGGCTACACGCTGTTCAGCCAGCAGAAATTCTATCTAGTCCTGGTTTTGATTGGCGTGATGATGCTGGGTCGGGTTGGAAAAGCAAAAAACTCCCAGTCTTGATTGATCAGTCACGATATCGTCACGCACCCTGGAGTAAGTTATTCCAGCAAGGCGATGCGAGGTCTATTTAATGAACAACACCGAATCCAGTTCAATCGTTAAAACGTTAGAAATCATTCGGGTGTTCTCAGTCTGCGTTGACCTTACCAAATGGTGTGCAAATGTCGAAGAAAACAGGCTTCAAGAAGCGCCACTGACCGCTAGCAGCAGAACTTAACCTGCGCGCCCTGCCGTTTTTCGAGTTTTCTTGATGGTCGTGGCGACGTCGTTGCCTACTTCCTCAAAATTGAAGTCAGCTACCCACATCTGTCCCTTACCTGTGAGCAGTGCGCCGTACCAGATTTGGGAGGCTTTGCCCGGGACATCGAGCACAACCTCGTACCGTTTCCAGTCGGTAGTATTCTTGATTTGACGCGTAAACATGTTGTCGAAAGCCAGGGGCGCGCCCTCACCGTCAACACGCATCCAGAGTCCGGCTCCGTCGACATGCTCGGTTTTGACGAAAGCGGTCATTCTCAGACGCTTGTCCAGAAATTTCTCCACATCCAGCTTTTTACACAGACTTCCAAACTCACTGGGTTCTTCGGCAGCGTTGAACTTGATTGTCAGACCAGGCGACTCGTTATGAATCGTTTCCTCGTCCACACCAATCTCGTACTGCTCTGGGTTGCCGTCAATCATCCACCCATCAGCTTTCTTCATTCGACTCACCTGAACTCAGCCATTGATACCCTGCAAGAGTTAGCGTTCGCGCCCTCGGCACCACTGCACAATGGCAATCATGCGGCATTCCGGCTACTCGAGTAGATCTAAATGATACAGCGATTAGGGCCATTGGGAAAGGCAAAGAAAATGTATGATTTCATTTGCGTTCAGTGACCTTATGCAATCGCAAAGTCCATATTGGTAGTTGAACTCGAACGAAGGATACGATGCACCCATTACTATCTAAGGTAGACCACAGACCGTTTCCGGTTCCAACATCGCTCTGGGTGATGAGCCAGACCTGGGCAAAACTGCTGTTCGCGCATTGGCCGATCAAATCAGAAGTTATTCGCAACCTGATTCCCGACTCGCTGGAACTTGATTTGTTCGACGGATACGCCTGGGTCGGAATCGTTCCGTTTGTAATGAACGACGTGTATCCGCGTTATACACCAAAAACTAAAAGTAGGCTTTCAAATTTTCTCGAACTCAATGTGCGCACCTACGTAACTCGCGACGGAATTCCAGGCGTCTACTTTTTCAGCCTGGATTGCTCGAACACCGTTGCGGTTTTGATAGCTAGAAAGTTCTATCACCTGCCTTACTTTCGAGCCAAAATGTCGATCGATGAAAAAGACACAGGAATTATCGAATACTCCAGCGAACGAGCCAGTGACCGTGCCGCAGCGATCGTTTCGTATCGACCAACAGGAAATTTGCTCGACCCAGAAAAAGATTCAATCGATCGTTTCCTGACCGAACGTTACTGCCTCTACACTACTGACGCCAAAAGGCAACTCCATAAGGGAGTCATTCATCACGACGTCTGGCCGTTGCAACCGGCTGAGGCGGAGTTCCAACTTAACTCGATGACTCGCCCTTTAGGTTTTGACTTGCCTGACTGCAAGCCACTTTTGCATTATTCCGAGCGAATTGAAACTATCGAATGGCCACTAGCGATGGTGTCAATCTGAAGACTATCAGTTCAATCTGACCAGACTATCGGTTCAATTTAACTGACTGCTGGCGGTCAGTCCGTTCCAAACTTTACGGTCTGGCTGCAACCGCACTGTCGTGCTCTGCAGTGCTCTTCAAGTTGGCCATAATCACTGGCATCGAGTTACGGATTTCTCGATTGACGATGAACTTAGGTGCAAACATGCCACCATCGATAAACTTGGCATACGTTACAAGCGTCGCGCGTCCGCCGTTAGTTGGCTCGAATTTCCAGAAACCTTCGTTTGCTTTAAAGGCTCCGCTCACACGCTTCCATTCGATGCGTCCCGGTGTTGATTTTATCTCCAACACATAATCGCAGGACATCAAGCTTCCCAGAGTTTTGACGGTGAACGCAACTTGCTTAACGTCGCCATCTTCTTTCATCACTTTGCACTTCGACACATTGTCGAAGACTTTCTCTGTATGGTCATAATCAGTAATCACATCTTGCACCTGGTTCGGTGCGGCGTTAATGACGACTCGGCTGACTTGATAGACACGTGGTCCGATTTGTTCTTCACACGCTGAATAAGATTCCGCTTGAGGCGCCTGTGGAGCAGCTGCAGACGCCGATTGCTCACAGGCGGTGAAACTCGCCGCGAAAATTGCTAACACACCACAGGCAGTGATTAATGGTCGAATCATAAAGTTTAGGCTCCGGATCCGTACAGAAATTCCTTGAAGATACAGTCCCTAAGCACCATTCTCGTTACCCTTTAAGCTCGCGTTGAACTGCCCGGGGTCTGGCTTACGCATCAGAACCTTCAATAAAGCCTAAGACGCGCTAGTCCATATTCATGTTCCAGGAAAAGAAAGCTAATTTCAGATCGTGCAGTATGATCCAGTAATGTAGAGGTTCGGCATATCAACTATAGGGAGTTGCTCATGCACAAAGCTCTTTTGAAGCTAAACTCGGTCGCTGTCACCGCCGCATGCTTAGGACTTCTAGCTTGCTCTTCCAACGCTCTGGCGACCGACAGCGTGCAGATTGGTCACTTTAGCGTTCCGGGTGCTTCACAAGGTTGGCCTTATGTCGCTCCTACTGTGGTTCCTGCCCAAATTTTCACACCGAATACCACGAGTGATACCACCAATCCAGTCAATTGGCTAAATCCCGCTTCAGTCGCCAACGCGGGATTCAACCCAAGTGCGCTTGCAACGCCAGGTTTCTACGGATCATCTTCACCTTACGGCGGCTCGACTACACCTTACCTGGGAACGTCGAACCCCTACACAGGCTCATCTCACGGTGGTTGGGGCACCGGACTCGGTTACACCGCATTATCGACGATTCCTTACCTGGGTGGATTCGGCATTCGCTCAATCCCCTATGTAGGTTCGTTCGGCTCGTTTGGCATTCCTTTCGTCGGACGATCGCTCGGCGGGTGGGGTGGCGGTTGGGGCAGTGGCTGGGGCGGCTGGTCTGGCTACTCGCCATTCAACTACGGCGGCTTCGGATTTGGTGGCATTGGCAATCCAGCCGCATATCTAGGCGGCTTCGGCAGTTCCTTCCATGGCACCACCCCAAATCGCGTTATCCAGACAGGCCCGAGTCCGTCCTCCGGTAACTATTATCAGCCTGCCACGGCCGACCCGAGCGCATCTGGTGGCTACTACGCCTCGGGCTCGACCTCGATAGCAACACCATCAGCGCCGCCAACCAAGAGCCAACCCAAAAGCTATTACGATGCTTATGGCTCTGACAACAACTGGGGAGCCGCAGGCAGCCCACTTCCGAAAGATTTGAACAGCGTGCCCTGGGCAAAATAAGCCGCTTCATCACGCCGCTTTGGTACACCGAACCAGCATTAAACCTGCAAAAGGATTGCTTTTTGTCGTCACGCAGCTTAATCAACGCTGGGAACAAGGTTTCGGGAATTGTATAATCTTCATTAATTTCGAAGGTTTTTCCTTCCCACTTTACGCGCATGGAAGTGTTGATGTCCCAGCCGATTGAACAGGGGCTGTTTGAGATTCTCACCCGTCAACAACGACGGGCTGAAGATATCGCATTTATTCGGCGGGCTTACGAGTTTGCCTTTAAGGCTCACGACGGTCAATATCGCAAGTCTGAAGAGCCTTACATCATTCATCCTGTCGAAGTCGCCTGCATTCTCGCCGAGCTTAACAGCGATGCTCAAACTGTCAGCGCAGGTTTACTTCATGATGTTCTAGAAGATTGCGATGTCAAACCCAAAGAAATGGAAGAGGCGTTTGGCAAAGATGTCCGCCAGATCGTCGAAGGCGTTACCAAATTAGGCAAATTTAGCTTCAGTTCGAAGGAAGAACGTCAAGCGGAAAATTTCCGCAAGCTGATCGTGGCGATTGCCGAAGATGTTCGTGTGGTGCTGGTTAAGCTGGCTGACAGACTGCATAACATGCGCACACTTGACCACATGGTGGCACGCAAACAAGCTGACATCGCCAAAGAAACGCTTGAAATCTATGCGCCACTAGCCAACCGCTTCGGTCTGGGACAGATGAAGTGGGAGTTGGAAGACCTGGGTCTGAAATATCTTCATCCCGAAGAGTACGCAGAAATTCTCCAACTGGTAGCCGATAGCCGCTCAGAGCGCGAGTATCTGATCACTCAGGTCGTAGAAAAGCTGCGCGGCGAACTCGTGGCGCGCAAAATAGAAGCAGAAATCGTAGGACGCCCGAAACATCTTTTCGGCATCTGGAAGAAAATGAAGCGTCAGGAAAAGACCTTCGAAGAACTCTATGACGTACTGGCGATACGAATCATTATCGAATCGAACGGCGATAAGAATTTCTGCGAACTAAACGCCGATCCCGACACACAAAAATGCTACGAAGTCATGGGACTTGTGCATGCGCTGTTTCGACCAATTCCTGGCCGATTCAAAGACTACATCGCCATGCCGAAGTTCAACAGCTATCAATCGTTGCACACCGCCATCGTCGGTCCGAAGGGGCGCCCTGTCGAGATGCAAATTCGCACTCGCAAAATGCACCACATCGCCGAATACGGTATCGCTGCGCACTGGAAATACAAAGAATCTGGTGATGCCGCTCAAGCTGACACCGACGTAGACCGCAAACTTTCATGGTTGCGGCAGCTCGTTGACTGGCAACAAGATCTGGTCGACGCTCAAGAGTATCTCGACACAGTCAAAATGGACTTGTTCGAAGACGAAGTTTTCGTTTTCAGTCCACGCGGCGATGTATTCGATTTGCCGACTGGATCTACTCCGATCGACTTTGCTTATCGCGTTCACACTGATATCGGGCATCGATGCGTGGGCGCCCGCATTAACGATCGCATCGTGCCGCTCAATACGGGCATGAAGAACGGCGATATCGTTGAAATTATCACTAGTAAAAATGCGCATCCAACCATGGATTGGTTGAATTTCGCCAAAACTCACCAGGCGAAAAACCGCATCCGCCAGTGGTTTAAGAAGCACCATCGCGAAGAACATATTCAGCAAGGAAAACAAATGTTGGAAGCCGAACTTGGCCGCTCCAACCTGGAAGAGTTTTTGAAATCACCGGCACTGAAAGAAGTCGGTCGCAGGCTCAATATCTCAGATCCCAACGACATTCTGGCTGCAGTTGGTTATGGCGATCTCTCTGTTTCACAAGTCGCCAACAAAATTCGCGAACAAGAGCAGGCTGAAGCGGCTTCGAAGAAAGGATATGTCGCTCCGACTCCAACCAGTCAACCGAGCAAACCAAGTCACATCGGCAGCCTGGGTGGGCTTATGCATCACCTCGCGAAGTGTTGCCAGCCAGTTCCGGGCGAAGACATTCTAGGAGTAGTGACGCGCGGATCTGGCATAGCAGTACATCGAACCGATTGCAACAACTTACTAAAAGTAGATGCCGACAGAAGAATGGCTGTCGATTGGTCACAAGAGCGAAGCAGCGCATACCCAGCCGCTCTACAGGTAGAATGCCTCGACAGAGTTGGTATCGCCGGCGATATCCTCAAAAAAGTTTCCGACAACAAAATCAATCTTCGCGACCTGCGAGTTGAAACTCATCGCGATAAAAAAACAGCAACGATCAATATTATTCTCGACGTAATCGATGTAGATCAGCTGACCAAAGTATCCCAATCAATCAGTCAGATTAGCGATGTTTTACGAGTGCAGCGCCGCGACCACAGAAAGAAGACAACGGCGAAACCAACCCCGCCTTCTGCCGGTGGAAGCAACGTAACACCGCTGAAACCTACAGGCAAAAAAAAGAACGTCAACATAAACCCAAATCCAACACCGGAACCAGTCAAGAACACCGGCTTGAGATCGTCGAAGAAGCGCAGTCAAACAGCAGAATGAAGCTTGTGCCAAACGGCAAGATGAACCTCGTACTGGCGACAAAAAATCCCGGCAAGCTCAGAGAGCTGAAGGAATTAGCGCACGGATTTGATTGGCTCGAACTAGAGCTAGCGCCGGAGCAATTTGACCCGGAAGAAACCGGGTCTACCTTTATAGAGAATGCCGTCATCAAAGCTAGAGCCGCCGCTGAAATGACCGGCAAACTATCCATAGCCGACGACTCAGGCATCGCTGTAGACGCGCTGGACGGCGCTCCCGGCATTCGCTCAGCACGCTACTGCCCGGGCTCTGATGTCGATCGGCGACGAAAGCTGTTAGCAGATTTGCAGTCGGTTCCAGACGATAACCGCGGCGGCGCTTTCGTTTGCGCCATGGCATTATGCGACGGCGAGGGCAAAGTGCTGCATACAACTTTACGGGAGTGGAGAGGCGTGATCGCCCGAGACGAACGCGGAGAAAACGGTTTCGGATACGACCCAATCTTCTATTTGCCTGATCTCGATCAAACTTCAGCAGAAATCAGCGCCGAACAGAAAAACGCAAGATCCCACCGGGGTCAGGCTTGGCGGGCAATGCTGGTGTTTTTGAATTCCCTACACCAAAATGGTTCAAAATGAACACCTTTCCAATTGAAACAGACCCGCATATGCCGCCCCGGTGCCAGCACACGGCGATTACGGCTCAATAAAAAAATATCATCCCCTGATGAGACGAGCCACATATACAAATTCAGTTCACAAGGGATAAGCTTGTGCTCCGAATCCCCAGCCCGTATGTGCGGCGTCTCATCAAGACGTTGCCAGAAAGCGAGAACCTAGTGACAGATTCATTCGTAGTGAGAAGCAACGGCAACGGCTTCTACGTGGGACCGCAAAATCCAGCCCCATTGCACGGCGAAGATACAGCCATCACTAATATGGCAGCGGCAGTCAACAATCTTTCTTTGACACAGCGTACTTTTGACGTCAAAGAAAGCCTGGAATGGTTGTTAGGACCGGAAGAGGAAACACTTCACCACGAAGATCGCCTCGCAGTTCGCGAACGTCGATTCGACCTTCTTCTCTGGCTACTCAATCTGGAGCCGCGTCTCGGAAACTATGGCGGCGATCCCCAGCCGGGCTAAGTAACTCTTTTCGCGAATTCATTTGCAGAGCGCAGCGTACCGCAGTTGTTTGCAGTTCCGTTACGCTAGTACGGGTACTTTTTCAAATTGATTTTGATAGTGCCGCCGCTGCATTGAGTGCTGCGCGTAAGTTGACAGATCCCGTAACCCAATGCAGGCAGCGGAACAAGCGTGCTCAGGTCGAAGATGCGTTTTCCGGGAGCATACTTGTCGACCGGTAAACCATGGGTAACAGTTGGCGGCGCAACTTCATAAGCTGGATTCGGCGGATTGGCAGTCGGATTGCTTGCTGTATTGTTCGGGTAATAGTTGATGGCATTGTCACACCCTACATCATTGCTCGGATACGAAAATGTCGAACATCCGGGAGCGTACGTCTCGTAGTTGTAGCGGGACGCGCAATTTGTGCAACCAAATGGATAGACACCGGGGTTGCCATAATCGCCATAATAGGGTGCGGCACCAGGGTTGTTTTTAACGACCGAAACTGGAATGTATTGCTGGCTAGCGTTTAAGTAGGCGCCGGTGACCCAGCCACAAGGCAACTCCACCTGCCACTGAGCGTTTACACCAGAGACTTCGCTGATGTCAATTGTGTCCGAGCTCTGAGCATAAATATTTGGTTCGACCAGGGTGACACCAGTACTGCTGTTGCAATACACGGTATCGCTAGCAGTGACATTGCACGCATTGACCGAAGTGCTCAAAGGCACATAGATACTACATTGGAACGGCGTCGCCGCGGAGTACCCTGAATATTCGGCTGTCTGTCCGTAGTTTAAGGTGAAATAGTAGATGTTCGTCGTACCAGGAACTAGAGTTACCGGAATACCAGTTGACTTATGCAAATGATCAACCAACGTGATTGTGTTGGGTCCATAATTTTGCAGAAAAAATAGCTGACTGGAACCGGCAGCACCAACATCATTTCTGATTAAAACGCTGGAAGAATTAGTCGCTATGAAGCCGGCCGTGTCGGCTAACGGTGCATCGGTACCAATTCCGTTTGTCACGGGAAAGAATTTTGTGCCCGCAGTCAGATTTCTCGCAGGCGCCGCACCATTAATACGCAGGTCACTGACCAAAAATTTATTAGCACCATATCCGGTATCAGGCGTAATCACTATTCTATCGATTGTGCTGCCGGCGGGAATCCGAAATGCACGAGACGAAAGATCGACGCGACGCAGATTGCTTTTGCTGGTCATTTTACCATTCGAATTAAAATTCACAGGCAATGACGAGAAATTGAGGGCACCCTTCCCGTCTCGCTTGTAACGCACAGAGACTCTGAGCGCATCGGAGCCTTGCAACGTAAAACTGATGTTTTGAAACGCGCTTCGACCACTGGTTGGCAATATAAGGATTCCAGCGTAAGTTCCGCTCGCTGGAGACGAACTGTTAACAGAAAGAACAAAGGGGTTGCCGACACCTGTGGCCTGGGCAGAAGTAAAATCAGTCGTATCCGCCTTCTCGGCTGCCACAAACGGCGAGGCGGAATAACTTGCCGCCATCGATCTTGTTTGACACGCCGTCAACATGAAGCACAGAATCAAGGCGATACGAATGCAAGATTTCATCATTGTTCCTTCTCTGAGTGCGAAACGAACTACGATTATACAGTGCATCCAACATTTCGAGATTCGAGTTAATGCTCGCTTTTCGGAAGCACGAGTTCGAGAAAGACCGGTAGGTGGTCCGAGCCATCTTTCGCTCCCAAAGTCCTATTGATGACCAAAAACCGGTCACTGACAAGAAAGTGATCGATTGGTATAAAGGGCGGAGTTTGAAAACGTTCAAGAACTGAAGTAGGCCAGCTGCACTGCAATCCAAAACCGGGCTCGGTGTCGACAAGATTACCGTCTCGCTGCAGCTTGGCAAAATAATAGGACCATGGTGAACAATTAAGATCACCAGCTAGTACTAC
The DNA here is from genome assembly GCA_036702955.1 of Drouetiella sp. GTDB lineage: Bacteria > Cyanobacteriota > Vampirovibrionia > Obscuribacterales > Obscuribacteraceae > PALSA-1081. The sequence goes on from DATNPY010000066.1 coordinate 96,978, forward strand.
GGGAATTTCGGACTTCGCCGCGCGGGTAGCTATCTCGTTCAACTCGCCGTTTCGAATCGCCATGTATTTTGGAATAAAAGTATGGGCGGCAATCAGTAAAAATTTTCCATTTTTTGTCTGTACTGTCGTCTCGATTCGCGGACGCCGTACGTTTCCGTAGTACATGACTTTCGTGCCGAGCAGTGGATTTTTGCTATAAACTGCGATACCGCCGAATCTCGGTTCAATATTTCGATAAGGATAAGCACTTAATGCGGTATCAAATATATTTGCCCATTTTCTGGTAATTTCCGAAAAAACCAGAATGTCGGGATCGAACTTACGCACATTTTCAAGCACAGCGTCCTGGTTCGAGTTTTTTCCGCCCCACAAATTCATCTGCAAAATTTTGATGTGCGCAGCATCGGCAGGAACCAAACTGTGATCCACTTGAATAATTAGCGGCATCATAGGCAGTATCGTCAACACCAGCAGAAAAATCCATGACAAGACGATTTTTTTCCGCCGCACGAAAGCAACCGGAACGACGAGAAGCAACGTCACCAGGAAATAGAGAAATCGAAAATGGCTGATCAATTCAGCAACGTCGAGATACTCACCGGCGTAACCAAGCAAAGAGATAATTCCGATTGCAAACATCAGAATCAACAGAAGGGAAAAGTTCAAATTCTTGATCATTGGTAAAGGCGTGCTTATGCCGGGTCAAACTTGGCAACCCTGTTCATCCAGTGTACACAATTCCATTGCAAATTATTATGCTAACTGCTCGCGCTTTATCACTTACGCCCGAGTAATGACATACTTTCTGAGCAGCAGAAACAGGATAACCATCATGTCATTTACAGATTTGCGAGCATTCATTTCGGCACTCGAACAGTCCGGTGAACTTCTGCGCATTAACGTTCCAGTTTCAACTGAACTGGAAATCGCAGAGATAACAGATCGTGCCTGCAAAAGTCGTGATGGTAACAATAAAGCGTTGTTGTTCACCAATGTTCAGGGCTACAACATGCCTGTTTTGATTAACGCCTTCGGTAGTCTCAAACGAACTTGCATGGCGTTGGGAGTGAACAACCTCGACGAAATCGCTGCACGAATTCGCCAGCTAATCAAGCCAAAAGTGCCTGAAAGTTTTATGGACAAACTGGCGTTGCTTCCAACTTTGATTGAAGTCGGCAAATTTCCACCAAAGTTGTCGAATCAACCTGCGCCCTGCCAGGAAGTTGTTATCACCGATCCAACGCAACCGATGCTAGACAAGTTGCCAATTATCAAATGCTGGCCAGAAGATGCCGCGTCGTTCATCACTATGGGTGTAATTATCACTCGCGATCCCAAAACCGGAATTCGAAATCTCGGCATGTATCGATTGCAGAAATACAGTAATTCTTCCACCGGAATGCACTGGCACAAACATCATGGTGGCGCTCAGCACTTCGAAGATCACCGACGCGGCAAACATAAATTCGACAACACTTCGCAGACCGATGTAGAGCCGCCAAACTACGGAACAGTCTTCGCTCCAGCTGATGCAAAACCTGAAGATAACAAAGTTCAAGTTGCAATAGCCCTCGGCTGTGATCCTGCTATCACCTACGCGGCGACGGCACCACTTCCTCCCGATATCGACGAACTTTTGTTTGCCGGTTTCCTCAAACAAAGTCCCGTGAAACTGGTGAAGTGCAAAACGGTCGATCTGGAAGTTCCAGCCACAGCGGAGATCGTGATTGAGGGCTACGTAAACCAATCCGAGTTGAAAGAAGAGGGACCGTTCGGCGACCACACAGGGTTCTACAGCCTGGCGGGCATGTTCCCTGTGCTGCATGTCACTGCCGTCACGCACCGGAAGGACCCCATCTACCAGACCATAATTGTCGGCAAGCCTCCGCAAGAAGACTGCTACCTGGGCAAGGCGACCGAACGCATCTTCCTACCTATGGTCCAGATGCTCGTGCCGGAGATAGTCGACATGAACCTGCCCTGGGAGGGCGTATTCCACAACTGCGCCATCATCAGCATAGACAAGCGCTTCCCGGGACACGCTCGCAAGGTGATGAGCGCCGTCTGGGGACTGGGGCAGCTCATGTTCACGAAGTTTGTCATCGTGGTGGATAAGGACATCGATGTGCAGAACCTCTCGGAAGTGGCCCTGCACGTATTCGGCAACACTGACCCGAAGCGAGACATGATGTTCGTCGAAGGACCGCTGGACATACTCGACCACACGTGCCCGATTCTCGGATACGGCTCCAAAGTAGGCATCGATGCGACCCGCAAGTGGCGCTCCGAGGGCTTCACCAGGGATTGGCCGCAGCCTTTAACAATGGCCTCAGAGATTAGTGATCTAGTTAGCTCTAAATGGTCTTCTTACGGCTTTAAATCAGGCTCTTAACTAGATCTTTTGTCGCCCGCTTAAAAAATTCATAGATGTCAAGAATCACTATTTAATCTGGCGATGTTGAATCTGAGTTTTGCCGGGAATAAAAGAAATACGAACCCAAACTTTTCGGATTCAAGTTTTGAAAAGCCGCCCTAAGAGCGGGTCGTTAAATACCTATATTTCACTGAGTGTGCCCAATGAAACGTCTCAAGCGCATCGGCTCATTAGCCTTGGCTTTTTTAGTTTGCTCATCAATGATGTATCAGCCTGCGCAGGGTCACCGCTCGCAGCCGCAAGAAATCTATCATCGCGCCTGGCAGCTCGTTCGCGACAACTACTACGAATCGAGCTTTCACAACCAGAATTGGAATGACCTCGAACACCGCTACGACAGCCAGATCAAGACCACCGCTGATGCTCACAAATACATCAAAGCGATGCTCGAAACGCTGAACGACCCCTACACACGTTTTCTAGACCCACGTGCATTCCAGGACGAAAACGACGCCATTGACGCTCGTATCGTCGGAATCGGCATCAACCTGCAACAGTCCAAAGACCAGAAAAAGCTCATCGTCACCAGAACAATTGAGGAAGGTCCAGCCGAAACAGCAGGTGTGCGTTCAGGCGATGAAATCATTGCCATCGACAACATCTCAGCGATCGGCATGACACCTGAGCAAGCGGCTGAACACATCCGCGGGAAAGCAGGCACAGTGGTAAACATTGGTGTGCGCCACGGTGATGCGAACAAAACCGTCAGCATCACAAGACAGGAAATCGCCATCCACGCCGTAACTTCAAAAGTTCTCGATAACGGAATTGGCTACATCGCACTGTCGACTTTCATCTCCAACGATGCTTCCAGAGAATTCAGAGCAGCGCTGCAGAAGTTGTCCACAACTGACGGCTTGATTCTCGATCTGCGCGACAACCCTGGCGGTCTTCTATCGAATGCTCTCGAAATCGCCGACATGTTGCTCGAAAGTGGCGCCATCGTTAGCACCATCAGCAGACATGGACGTCACACCGACCTCGCTTCAGGCGACCCGGTAACTCATCAACCAATCGTTGTTCTTGTTGACGACGAAAGTGCCTCAGCTAGCGAGATTCTCGCGGCAGCTCTGCAAGACAACGGTCGCGGTACTCTAATTGGCACCCACACTTACGGCAAGGGACTGGTTCAAGAAATCAATCGTCTTCCAGGCGGCGCCGCAGTTCACATCACCGTTTCGAGATACCTGACACCAGGCGGTTCGGACATCAACAAAGTTGGAGTCATTCCAGACATCAACGTTGCTAACAAAGAAGACCAGGTCAAAACAGCGATGAGCTACTTGAAAGAAAAAATCGCTAGTTTGAAACCAAACCGCATGTCGCAGAAACCAATTCGCACAAGCAGCTTGATGAACACTCCAGCGATCGCCGGAAAATAAACCAAGCCGGAACGTAGACTAGCTTTGAACAAACGAGATTTGAGGCGCTGCGCAAGCAGCGTCTTTTCTTTTGGCTCGCTGGCGCATAACATGCAGCGTTCAAAAATAAGGTCCCGATTCAAATAATCCTTGACATTATCCGTGTGCGATCTATAATCCAAGAGCCCCAAATTTAACTGCGCCTGACTCTCAGTTTGGCTTGTCGCAAAGAACTCTGTTCTCAGTATTTCTGTTTGCAGATCTTTCCGACAAATTCACGAGCTTTAGCTCGTTACCCGATGGCGTCCCAACTCCCGCTCACGGAGTCACTTACCATGTCTGCCCATCCAAATTTTTCGGTCACCGAAAGTCACATCATCTCCGAATTGAAGCAGAATTCGACGGATTTCTCGCCGATTTTCAAAGAATTGCAGCAAGTGCAATCGCAGGAAAATCCTGCTCAATTCAAACTCGATCTGGCGAAATTGAACAAAGATCTCCAGGATCAAGGTTTGCTGCCGACAGTAGACATCATCAGTATTGACCCGAAAGCAAAAGATGGATTCAAAATCGACATAAATCCAAATCCCACAGACAACACCCCTCCACCTCCATCAGACTCATCGTCAAACTCAGGCTCGGACAGCAACGGTCCTCAGCCATGGATTAATCCGAATGGTGGTGGTGGAGACAGTGGTGGCGGCGGTGGTGGCAGCAGCGGAGGAGGTGGCGGCGGCTTCAGTGGCGGCGGCGGTGGCGGCGGCGACTCCGGAGGTGGAGGCGGAGGCGGTGGCGGCGGTGATGTCCCTGGAATCAGCGGCAACCTACCAGCACCAATCGACAACGGAAATGAAATTGAAACCACGAGCGATCCAAAAGTTGCCCAGCTAGAGAGTTCGCTTGGCAATGACGTCGGCTCGAAAGCTGTTGAAGCTGAGATCAGCCAACTCGGCACACCATACGTGTATGCTGCAGAATCGGAAGGTAAGGCTTTTGATTGCTCAGGGCTAACTGATTGGGCTTACGAAAAGGCAGAGACCGGCAACGCCGCCAGTGGTCAACGCGGACAGAGCATCGGAGCGACAGCAGCGTCGCAAGAACAGTTCTGCCGATCACACGGAACCATGGTCACTGACATGAGTCAGCTGAAACCAGGCGACCTGTTGTTCTACAACGAAGGTGCAGGTTCACCACAGCACGTCGCAATGTACGCCGGAAAAGGCATGATGATTGAGGCACCTCACACTGGCGAGCGAGTTCGACTGGTGGCTATGCGTCAGCCTGATGCCGCGGGGCGTCCGACAAAAGCCTAAAGCGGAGCGATCAAATTTAGCGAAGCCGATAATTGACATCGGGCGGACGTGTAATTGACTCGTCAGCGACATCCAAGACTAGGTTCCGCTTTCTTTTTGATTCAACTTCGGAAAGCCCTTTTGCGAAATCTTGACCAATTGCTTTGCAGAAAATTTGTGCAGCGGTTTTTATCGGATAATAGCCAATTCCAATACAAAAACAAATTGCAGTTGTAAGAACCGAAGTTGAAAGTAAGCTGCCCTTTTTATGTTGCATACCAGTGCACAGTCCTCAATCTAAAGGCCACTAGTCTGACCAATAGGGAATTCCTTTACGCATAATCCAGTTATACACGATAAAGAACAAGGCGCGACAATCAATACGCGTAATAATCTTCGGGCATGGTTTCCGTCGGGCGCCAATCCAACTCGCCCGCCTCAGCGGCTTGATATCGCAGAAATACCTCTGTCGCGATTTCCCGATTCAGTTCGGGTTTTATCGCCAGACTTTGCATCACCCACTGATATGTTTTATTGGGCTCAAGCTCATCTGCCTTTGTCAGTCCAATCAAGAGCACGAGCAAATGCTTGCAGAGAGAGCCGCGCAAACCACCGCATACATTTAAATTTTGAGTGCAGCAGAAAAACTCGCCAGTTCCTGCAAGACGGCAAGAATAGACCAGGTCTGCATCAGTCTGGCTTTTCACCACCCCAACGACCGAATCATCAGCAACCTCAGAGAACAGCTGAAACTTTTCTGACTGGAGCATCTTCATAGATTTTTTGAGTCGACTTTGATCAAACTGCTTATTCAGTTGTTGTATTAAAGTGTCAAAATCTATTGCACCAGAAATTGTACTCTTCTTCAATTCTTCAACTCTAAAGGGGTCTGCTCCGCTGCCTCGGAACATCACTCCTGATGGTTTTGCAAAACCTGCTGGCCACTTAGTCTCAGCATCATATGAACAGCTGTAGAACTCGGAATTTTGCAAATTTGCAGTAGATAAATCAACGCCCTTCAAATCACAAGAGCAAAATCTTGCCGAGGTAAAATCAGTATTTTGAAAAGAAGCTTTGCTGAGTCCACTGCCTTCAATGTGACCGCCAGTGAATTTGGCATTGTCAAAAATGCATCCAGTATAACTGCCTTCAATCGTGGCTTTATCAAGATCTGCACCACTAAAATCCGAGTTCACGAAATCAGGATTGTTTAGCTTGGCACCGTGCATGATGGCACCTCTGAAAGTGCATCCACGGATATTGGAATTTCGAATAAATGATTTGGTCAGATTCGCTTGATCGAAATTACTTCCTTTAAAATCGTTTTCATCGAGACGCAGAGCCGTTAAGTCCATGCCATGCAAGTCAGATTTTTTGAAATCACACAGTTTTTTCTTGTGGTGACTTGCTTTATTCCACTCTTGAACTCCCTCACTTCCAGATTTCAATAGTTCGAGAAGTTGTTTGCCTACCTCACGCAGCTGAGCCTCTCCTTTACTGATCTCGTCTTTCATTCTTTTGAAGTCTGGCGGCTCCAGACCAAAAGCTTCGCACCAGGCTTCCAGTGCCAAAATTCTCAGGTCGGCAGCCTTTTTCGAAGACCCCTTGCATGTCACTTCGATTGACTCGTAGATAAGACTGCCACGGCTTTTGAATGGCTGACCGGCACCACAAATTTCGGCTACATCCAACATACCGTGTGCAATGTTGCCTCTATACCAATACCCGGCATTAAGGTTACTCAACTCCTTCATATTCGACGGTTTCTCAAAACGCGGTGCCGGAGCATATTCCATGACCATGAGGAATTGCGGGGGAGCATCTATGGGAACTCGTTTTGAAGGCTCGAATAAAATCACAATACTGGTTTGAAAGCTCTTCGCAGCAGCCGCGACCTTCTCAAGCTCAGCGAGTTTTGGACCGACTACTCTTGTCGCTGAATCTGTTGCTGAATTTATCATCATTTCACCGTGTGCGTGGGCAGGAGACTGTTTGGGTTTCCAGGTTCCAAATTGTTGCCGTTCGAGTTCGATGAGAGATTCCGGCTTTATTGAACTATTGAACTATGTAGCGCGTAAAGTTTGCCAGGCTGTTTTCGCGAATCAGTGAAACAAGTTCATCCAGGCTCACTGTATCACTAATCCACAATGCCTCCAAATTGAAGCCTCCCTCAAAATTATCGTGCAACAGTTTGAGCGCTGTTGCCAGCCCTGGCAATATCTCTTCTCTCAAACTCCATAATGGCGCGTTCCAATCAGCAGCATCGCTCAATAGACTGCACGCGCAGCCAGTCTCGCTGATGTGGACAGAGATACGCTTATCAAACCAATGCTTTCGAACTCCGAACTTAAGCGCTCCACAATCGGAAAGCGCGAATGGCTCACGAGCATATCCTTTCGCAATAATCTGAAAACACATAGCAATTGACCGATAACTTGAACTACGCTGTTCACACAATGGACAAAATACACAGATTTCCAGGCAAAATTGACCATTTCGCAAGAATTTAGTTGCTTGAAATCCCAAAACGGCCACATAATGAGGATCACATTAGTACGGAGATATAAATGGAACGCTTTCCAAAGTTGGAATCGTTGCTGGGTCGCCTGTCCATCGTTGTGATAGCGACGGTGAGTAGCACCCAGTTGGCACTGGCGGACTCTAACGCACCGCCAGGATCGCAAATCTTACCGGGTGTCTATCAAGGCTCACCGGTGATTGCACAACAGAGCGGATGGCCGAACACGCCACCTCAATGGCAATCAAATCCCGGCAACACTTCCTCGATGCCGGCGCCACCTCCGCAAAATCCTTCTTACCAGCCACAATTAGTACTTCCGTCCAACGATCCGAACCCTTACGGTGCGTCGGCTCCCGGGCAGGCGCCGATGCAGGGTTATACACAGTTTCAGCAACAACAGCAGATCCAGCCCGGGCAGTTGCAGGGTTATCCCGTCAGCCAGCAGGCACCAGGACAGTTACCACCGCAAGGATACGGAGCGCCTCAAGGTTATCCGCAGCAGCAGCAGCAGCAGCAGCAGCCGCAATACGCGCCACAACAAAATTCAAATACACAGTACGGACAGGCGCAACAGTCGGCCGCTCCTGCGTCTCCGCCTGGGTGGCAGGCCGACTACCCGAACCCAAACGACCTGAATAACAGCACAGCATCACAGGTTCCGATGGATACTGCTCAGCCCCAAAAACAGGGATTAGGCAGTAAGCTAGGAAAAGCACTTGGTGGTGTCGCCAAAATGGCCGGACCCATGGCAGGCATGGGCATGGCAGGCATGGCTGCAGCCAGCATGGGCAACATGATGATGAACCCATATGGTATGGGCGGCATGGGAATGGGTGGCTACGGCATGGGCGGCATGGGCATGGGCGGCTACGGCATGGGCGGCATGGGAATGGGTGGCTACGGGATGCCGATGGGAATGGGCATGGGTGGCATGGGTATGGGCGGCATGGGCATGGGACAGAACATGATGATGAACTCCGTGCTCAATCAAGGTCTTCGAATGTTGCAGCGTTAAGAGTTAAAAGGACACACTAAGGGTTTCGATATGTTCACTTACCATAAAAAATTGTCTGTGCTCTGTGGATTTCTGACACTCTCCAGCGTGAGTCTGCCAGCCTATTCTCAAGCTCAGGCTCTTGATGGATTGACTCCGCTCGAACTACCTGGAACACGTGGCGGGCCGGGGCAACCAGACTGGAAATCAGCACCTCCTGGATCATTTCTACCGGCTAAAGCTGCTGCACCAGCAAAGCCTAAAGCAGCAAGTCCGGCAGCAACGGCAACGAAACCGGCAGCCAAAGCCGCGACAACAAGCGCAGCAGCCGCAAAACCTGCAACAACTGCCAAAACAGCAGCAGCAAAATCTTCCGCTCCGGCTTTGAAATCTGAGACCCCTACGGCGCAAACTCCAATGACCTATCCTCCTTATCAAGGTCAGTGGCCAGCTCAGTCTCCGCAGGTGCAACCACAGCAGCAAGCTCAGTGGCCGGCACAATCTCCTCAGCAGCAGCCACAACAATCCGGCTGGCAGCAGCCGCAGCAGGCAGCTCAACAATCGATGCCGCAGCAAGGGCAGTCTGATTGGCAACAACCCGCTAATGCAGCACCAGCACAGTCTGGTTGGCAAACGCCACAAACATCCACCGCGCCAACTCAATCAGGATGGCAGACTCCGCAAACCACCACAATCAGCCAACCGTCTCAGTCTGGTTGGCAGACACCGGCATCGACCTCATCAGGAGGTGGAGGCATTCATCAATCGGAATGGCAAACGCCTGGTGGCACCAGCGGCAGTGGAGGTGGTGGCATTCACCAGTCGGATTGGCAAACTCCAACTAGCACCAGCAGTGGTGGCGGCATCCATCAATCTGAATGGCAAACACCTAACATCGACACCAGCAACCTTGCCAGCGATTCAAGCAAAAAATCCAAGAGCAGCAAACATTCTAAAAACAATACGACCAGCGGACCAATCGGCAACGTAGGCGTTGGAAACAATTGGTCTACATTACAATCGCCGAAGGTCACACAGTCTGATTGGCAGCAGCCGGGTCAAACACAAGCCACACCAACACAAAGCGGATGGCAAACACCGACAACGAACGCGACGGGACAATCTGACTGGCAGCAGCCTGGTCAGCAGCCAGGTTCTGCATTTCAGCAACAAGTACAACAGCCAGTTCAAACTTCGCCAACACAATCTGGTTGGCAGACGCCGCAGACCAGTTCGACAGGACAATCTGATTGGCAGCAACCAGGAAGTACGGGCGCGAGCACCGGCAGTGGTTCCACTCCACTGCTAGGAGAAGTTTTACAACAAGAACAACGTGGTGGCACTCCGCCACCAGCGAGCACAATGGCACCCATGGGAACAGGCGCAGCAGCTACAGCACCGATGACACCAGCCAGCGTGATGGGAAGCGCCCTGGGCGCCAGCACGGGCGGTGCTCCAATTCAGTTGCCTGGATTGCCACCGATTGATCCGAGTGTAGCAGCGGGAGCAATGCAGTTCCTGATGCAAATCATGCCTTCACCGGGATCCGGAGGCGGCTTCAAAGGAGGCTTCCCAACCCCGGGCGGCGGCGGCGGAGGGCAGGTCTTCTACAACAAAGGCGGCGGCAACGGACCAAACGTCATAAAACGAACCGCAAACTACACAGGTCAAGTAACCGAGAAAGCGACTCGCCGAGCCATCAACGTGGGAATCAACGGCGCTGTGAACCGCACACTCTATCAGGGACTGTCGAAGATTCGATTCTAATCTCAGCTCAGCGCAGCGCAGCTCCAAACTGGAAAAGTTACGTTCAGAAATTGCACTGAGAGAACGCGGTGGTGCTAGTGGCAATGTCAGCTGGCTGAAACGGAACTGACGAGCGATTGGAGCGCTAATTTGGAATTATTGCGTTTGACTAGTTCAGCCATTTCAGAGCTGATGGAATCGGTGAGTTCAGCGGCACGGTAAGCGCGCGTCTGAAAAATGCCTTGATTCAAAGCTTGTGTCATGGGGCGGCTCTCCCAGCCCCCCACTCCCTCCTGGAAGAACAAATTCGTATCGGCAGCCTTCATGCTTGTCCAGGCATCTGCATAGCGCCCCATCCTGTATAGAGCAGCTCCTCTTGCGGTAAGCAGGTCTCCGGTTCGCTCCATGGCGTTGATCTGAGAACTGCGGCTTCGCAGAGCGGGGAACTCGTGGAGAATGTTAGCGGAGTTCGTTTGAATCCAGTGATCGAAGTCGCGGACAGCCAGATCATGGTGACCCATGTTAAGAAATGCCATGCCTCGCTCGTAGGTCCGATTCAAATCAGCCGCTAAAGAATGTTCTCCGATCCGTCGCAACACTGCGGTCGCATCGTTGGCCGCGCCGGAATCTCTAGCCAGGGCCCTGGCGGTGGGTGTGAGAGTAGAGGTAAGAACTCGATGCTCAGCGTCAAGCTGTTCGCCACTTAGATCGCGAAGAAGAACGCCACCTGCGTTTGGCTGGCTTAAATAGCGCATTTCAGTCCCAGCGCCTCTGCCAACTGCCATTGCTCTTATGGATGCGCCAGTATCATTGATATCATTCAGGATCGAAGCAGATTGAGCAGCTTTAATGCCGGCGTCCACTCCCCGTACGGCGCGACATGCTCCTGCTAGCGCTACCAGTCCCAGCCCCACCTCAGCTACATTCACCGCGGTCGGATGACTGGCGTACATCTCCTTATATAAATCAGCCCAAGCAAAATCCTTATCTTGTGAGTGATTGATTTCAGGATTTAGCCTGGATGCAGAAAAGTACTCCCAAGTCATAATTTTCAGTCCTTAAAAGTGCTGATCATCCGCTATTTTGAACGTAGATTATTACTAAGTAGTAATAACGCAAGTAAGTTCATTCGACGATGCCAATCTGAGCGTCGAAAGTGATGTCACAACATCAGAGCCAACCCCAAATCAGTTGGGTTTAGCTTTACTAAATTTGCAGACGAGTTTTCCGACGGTGTCTCCCAAAAACCAGAGTTCGTCGATTTACTTGCCTTCTAAAACAATGCCCGATCTTGGCTGAATAATATACTCATGCGCCAGAGGCGTAGAATTGCTGCTGGTGACGATGTCTTGTCCAGTCGGCAAATTAGTGTCTACCAAACGTGACCATTCACCTGGTGGCAACTGAACTTTGATCGGTTCCCAGTAAGCGTTAAAAGCCTGGTAGAGCGGTCTGACACCAGGTGTCTTCGGTGTTGTTTGCCAGGCAATAAACCGAGCGCCATCTGAGAAATCTGGCTTGAATGGCTCGACTCCATGCCAGCTAATATCGGATGGCTTGGTGCGTCCGATTTCATGCGATTTGCGCAGCTCGATCATCATTTGAGTGAAGCGAAGCATATCGGCGTTCTGCGGCACCTGGTCCCAGGGCATGTTATTCAGGCGTAGCTGGTTGTACGCGTTATTGTTGCCATTCTGAGTGCGTCTGATCTCATCACCCATCAACATCATCGGTGTTCCGCGTGACAGGAAAAGCAGTGACATCATATTTTTCATCTGCCTATCGCGTAATTGTTCGATTTGAATCTTTTGCCATTCTGGAATATTGGCATTCTCGACGGGACCTTCCCAACCTGAGTTCCAGCTCTTGTTGTCGTTACTTCCGTCGCGGTTTTCCTCACCGTTCGCCTCGTTATGCTTGCCGTCATATGAGACCAGGTCACGCAAAGTAAAGCCATCGTGGGCGGTGGCAAAGTTTATAGAATGGCGACCTGTGGATTCATCGAACCAGCCTGGCGAGCCGGCAATCCTGTCCGCTAGCGCCCCTGTTTGACCTGTCTCGCCACGAACAAAGCCCCGAGTCAAATCTCTGAAGCTGCCATTCCACTCAGACCACATGCGATCAGAGAAATGACCGAGACGGTAGTTCATGATGTCCCACGGTTCTGCAATGAATTTGACTTTGGCAAAAGTCGGATCGTTCTCAATCGCTTGCATGATCGGAGTCTTTTCCTGGAATTTGCCATTCGCATCAAAGTTGAACGCAGTCGCGAGGTCAAAGCGGAAGCCGTCTATGTGATACTCTTCGTGCCAGTACTTGAGCGTATCGAGAATGAATTTCTGAACCTTAGGATTGTTTGCGTTGACTGTGTTACCGCATCCGGTGGCGTCGAAATAAAGCTCAGGACGATTCGGGACGAGCAAATAATACTGGTTGTTATCGAGACCTTTGAAGCTGAAAGTCGGTCCAAAAGGATTACCCTCTGCGGTGTGATTGAAGACAACGTCCATGATCACTTCAATCTTGTTATCGTGCAGAGCTTTGACCAGCGACTTGAATTCATTCACTTGCTGACCGTGAGTGCCATCGGCAGCGAAGCGACCTTCCGGTGCTTGAAACGACATGGTATTGTAGCCCCAGGCATTCTGAAGCTTTTCACCAGTTTGAGGATTTTTGCGAGTAGAATCTTCAGCGTGAAACTTCATGATAGGCATCAGTTCAACAGCAGTAATTCCAAGCTCTTTCAGATACGGAATTTTCTCGATCATGCCGCGATATGTTCCGCGAAGCTGCGGTGTTAGACTGGAATCACCAGCAGTAAAGCCACGCAGATTCATTTCATAAATAACAGTATCCGACATGGGGGTTTCGAGAGGCTTGTCTCCTTCCCAGTTGAAATCCTTCGAGTTAATGACGACGTCTTTCGGCATGATACCAGTGTTGTCGACCATGCTTGGTCTCAACTGACGGCTTGGATCGTCGGGAACGGTATTGTCGTAACCCAGTTCTTCGCCTTTGCCGGTTGGATGAACATCGCCGGTGACAGCTTTACCATAGGGATCGAGAAGCGCTTTTTCAGAATTGAAACGCGTACCGTCTTGAGCTGGCGTGTAATCACCGTGCGCCCTGAACAAATAAAAATCGCCCGCTTTCATACCAGGAACTTCGCGATGCCAGACATCACCAGTCTTGTACATCGGTAGCACTTTGCTTGGCTCAGTGGCATCGGCACTGTCAAACACGAGCAAGTCCATTGCACTTGCGCCATGCGAGTCAACAGCAAAATTCACGCCTTTGTCAGTTATATTCGCGCCGAGATGATCCGGCGATCCAAATGTAGCCTTGTCAATGGGAACCACGTCGCCGGGTTTGTCATTGCTGGCTGCCGGGTTCTCTACCGGTTTGCCAGTTCTGGCATCAATCGCTGCAACAGCGGAAGTCTCAATGCCCGCGCCAGGTTTCACATCAGAAGTGCCGCCCGATTCAGAAGCTCCAGAGTATTCCTTAGCTGGTCTGTAGGTTGGATTAGCCTGAAAACGCGCAAATTCAGCCTTCCAATTTTCATTGTATGTTTTGCCATTGGTGGCAATTTCCTGGCCAAGTCTGGTCACATCAGTCACCATATCTGGTGCAACGCCAGTCTTACGAGTTTGCACCCTGATTTCTGCCTGACGAGCTTGCGATTCCATCTCGGCTCTGATCTGCATAAACTGCTGCTCAGCCTTTATGGGATCAGACTTGAGGTTTTTTGCAATCTGCCGATATCCGCCTTCATACTGATTGGCAAGACGCAGATGGGTCAGCTCATGGGCAAGCTTACCGATGTCCTGAGAGGCATCTAGAGTCACGACGTTGGCGCGGGTATCGGCGCTCGAACCAGCACCAGCATTTTTACCAGTCAATTCTTTGACTCGCGCCAGCCGGTTTTCGTAGGAAAGATTGCTCAGTTCAGCATCGTTGATTCCATTGTTCTGCAGGTATCTTTCAACAGGAATGCCGCCACCGAATGATCTTCCGTTGAGAGCAAAATCAGCCGCTCTCGTCACCCCTTTCTGAACAGCGGGAAGAGCGACGTTGATAAATCCGCCGTTTGCCATTGCATTTAAGCGACCTTCCATGGTCGACTGATTTTCATGCCCGGTGACCAAACTCGTCGTCAGGTTGGCTGCGTCATAACTTGTGAGCCCGCCCACGGCGCCGACTCCGAACCGACCGACTCCGGTCAAAGCCAATCTGGAAAGTTGCGTCGTACCAGCAGATGGAACGGCCTTGCCGAGCATGTGATTGCCGCCTTCGAATACCGCAAAACCGGCCATTGTGCCGACGGCATTGCCAATGCGCGTCTCACCTTGATTCGGCGCCTTGATGAAGTCGTAAGCACCAGCGCCCATAATCTGGGCGGCGCTCTCGCTGGCCATAAAACGAGCCGCTCCGCCTTGAAGACCGAGTTCGCCGCCAAGTGACCGCATTCCGGCGCCCATTACCTTACCGGCTATGACGTAAGGTACGATGGCACCGGCAGCGCCCGACAGGCTTTGAACAGCCCAATCAACTGAAAAGGTCTTAGCCTGGTGCGTTTCGGGCAGTGAAATCTGGTCTTTCTTATCGGCAAATGTGTTATAAACCTGCACCACGCCAGTTCCGTGGATGAACGGGTCGAGCACGTTGTTAGCAAACCAACTGCTCGAGTCATGCTGGGAATTGGCGGCATCTGCCGGGTTCTTCAATGCGGTTATGTTTAACCGATCTCCGACCAAAGCGCGAACCTCCATGTTTCCCGCAAGGAAAACCTTGAGAACAAAATGTGTGTGTGCCGAACGATAAGAGCTTTATCTTATTGATCTATAGCGCCGACTTAAATGGGGAAATTACGCCGCGGTAACCGTGTTTTCTTAAATCTGAAAAGTGCCAGCGTGCTTCGATTCGGGGAATGATTGGAAGTAAGGACCAATGAAATTCCTGATTTAATATTAGACGGACAGACTTTGGACGGTCAGACATTCGAGGACGACATGGAACAGCAAACTAAACTAACACCAGAATCAGCCGCCAGAGAAATTCTAGAAAGCAGATTTCCCCAGGCAACTGTGATGTTTTTAGCAGGCTCATTGATTCGAGGAGAAGCAACTCGATTTTCGGACTTAGACCTGGTGGTTGTTTTCGATCATGTCTCGTCAGCTTATCGCGAATCATTTTATTATCGAGGTTGGCCCGTCGAAGCTTTTGTGCACGATGTCGAAACCCTCAAATACTTCTTCTACGAAGTTGATGGCAAAGCTGGTTTCGCAGCGCTACCACAGATGGTGCTGGAGGGCACAGTTATAACTGCGCCAAACGATACTGCGGCAGAGTTGAAACTGTTGGCGCAACAAGTCATCGATGCGGGTCCACCAGCCCTGGCAGAGAGTGAACTTGAGAAACGTCGCTACGAAATTACAGACCTGATCGACGATATTCGCGAACCGCGATCGCGCGCAGAACTAATGGCTACGGGCGCATTGTTACTCAATGCACTTGCAGATTTCTACTTTCGTTCGCACGGCATGTGGTCGGCTTCAGGTAAAAGAATTTTTCGCAAACTCGGCACTGCCGATGTCAAAATGCAGAAAGAATTTGAATACTCATTCTCTGAGCTTTTTGCCGAAGCGAACTCGGCACCGTGCATTGAATTGGCGGAAAGAGTGCTCAAAGAACAGGGTGGTTTTTTGTTCGATGGTTACAAAAGTCATGCACCTGTGGACTGGCGAAAAGAGGACTGATAGCTAAGATCATGGGCCAAACCAGCGAAAGACTACTATCCGGGAAACAATTACGTCGACTATATCGGTTCTGATGGCTATTCGGGACTCAATGGTGCCAAATATCAATCGCCAGAACAAGTCTTCCAATCGGGCGTCGACTTTGCCAACCAACAAGGAAAGCCGTTCTTCATTGGGGAAGCTGGCGTAAGCTCAAGCCTCGGCGCAACCACCGACGCGAATTACTTGAGAGACTTGACTGTCTACTTGAAGGCTCATTCTGAAATAAAAGGCATGGCCTGGTTTAGTGAAGGCAGCAACAATGTGTTTAACTCACCTCAAGAAGCAGCCGCGTTCATCCAGATGGAAAAAGATCTCGGTGGACAACCAACTTGACCACGTTCAAGGCACCTTTTCGCTTTGAGTTAAACGGAATAGCTATCCCAATGAGAGAACATACCTGCTTCCATCTAACCACCAGTGTTGCTCAAATGACGACGCTCGCGTTGAACTTAAACCTGCAAACCGCGCAAAGCAAAGTCGAAATATCCAGCAAGCTTTTCCTTCAACTGTCCCTTGACTCGACCAAGTCGAACCCAATGATACTGCTCGCACAAAATGGCGAGGTCTAACAGATGAGCTATCCTCAAGCGATCTATATCATTGCGAAACTTTCCAGTGTCTTGTCCACGCTTGATAATGACGTCAAGGCAAATCGTGATGGGTTCAGGCTTACACTCAGTATTTGTGCCCTCCCGCTCCATCATCGGACTGAATCGTTGATCGCAAAATACGTCCAGCAATCGGTAATTCTTTTCCGTCCATTCAGCGACATCATTGATGAATGCTTCGATCATCTCGTCGACTGGAAGTTGCTTAGCACTTAAAGCTTCGATATATTCGCGCGCCTCTTCTCGCCCTGCACGCTTGATTTCGAGAGCTATCTCTTCTTTAGATTTGAAGTAGGAGTAAAACGTAACCTTTGCTACGTCAGCTTCTGAGACAATATCATCGATAGTCGTTCCGGCGTATCCGCGTGTCGCGAACAAGTGGGTTGCCGCATCGATCAAGGTCTGTCGACGTTGCTCTTTCTTACGCTCTTTACGCGATGATTCAGCCGTATTCATTTGACAAGCATAACACGGTATGGAAACATACTATAGTATGGTTTCTCCAAAATGCAGTGCACAAGCGCGGTTTAAGAAGACTATATGTGGCAAGCCAGCATCAACAGTCGACATCTGGTACGGATGCGACTGCTAGTATCCTGAAAAGAACCATGTGGCATCAATGAACAAACTCGCGCCGATTCTCTTAATAGCTCTCTCACTTCTGCTCGCTGCCTGCAACGAAGCACCGAAGCCACCAGCCATGCCGCCTGCCGCGGTAGCAATCGAGAACGTGCATGTCGGACCCCATCAAGACAAATCGCTCTATCTCGGGACCATCAAGTCCCGAAAGTCAGTCACACTGTCGCCGAACATTGAAGGCATTGTCACCGAGATTGATGTCACCGCAGGCGAGATGGTCAATACCGGTCATAAAATCATGAAGATCGATTCGCTCATGCAGACTGCACAAACAAATGCAGTCGCAGCTCAGGCTGATTCGGTGCAATCAGATTTACAGACAGCAAGAGCCACTTTGAAATCGCTGAACAGTACACTGCAAAGCAAACAGTCGCAAGTCGATTACACAAAAACTCAATACGCTCGCTACGTAAAACTCTGTTCCGAAGGAGCTGTTTCTCAATCTGACCTGGACACCTGGAAGAACAACATGCTTGCCGCAATCGCCGATCGCGACTCGACTCTGGAGCAGATCGAAGCGCAGAAGATGACTATTCAAAAAATCGATCGCAGTCACAAGCAGGCTATATCATCGTGGCAAGCGCAGAAAGAGCAACTTAAGTATTACAGCATTACGGCACCTTTCGCCGGAATGGTCGGTGACATACCAGTGAAGGTGGGTGATCGCGTCACCTCGTCGACTGCACTGACAACGCTGACTGAGAATCATCCACTCGAAGTCTACATATCTATTCCAGCAGAGAAAGCCAGCTTGATGCATATGGGAATGAATGTAGAGCTGGTTTCGACTGATGGAAAAGACTTTGGCAACAGCAAGGTTATGTTCATCGCGCCGACTGTCGATTCAAGCAGCCAAACCGTTCTCGTCAAAACTATCTTTCCTAATGCAAAAAATGAGTTGCGCGCGGATCAGGCTGTGAGAGCGCAATTTGTCTGGGATACAACTGCAGGTATTTCAGTTCCAACGAAAGCAGTGAGTCAGATTGGTGGCAAATATTTTGTTTTCCTGGCACAACGAGACGGCGAAAAGTTGTTCGCCAAACAAGTTGAAATTCAGGTTGGAGAGATCGAAGGCGCCTCCTACAACGTCAAAAGCGGTTTGAAGCCTTCCGATCGCATTATTACCACAGGAATTCAGAGGTTGGCAGATGGAGCGCCGATCGCAGACAAAGTCGAAATGGCAGAAAAATCGGAAGCGAACCAGCAAGGTTCAAAGAGTACTCATTAATCGCGAGCACCGCAGAATCTAGCCACAAAGGGACCCGAGACCATGTTCGTTAACTTCTTCATCAGCCGTCCAATCTTCGCATCTGTCTGCTCGCTATTCATCGTGATCGCGGGGTTGGTTTCGATTCCCAACCTTCCTATTTCGCAGTATCCGGCAATCGTTCCGCCGCAGGTGAAAGTCACCTCCGTTTACACTGGAGCGAGCGCAGCAGCAGTCGAAGCCAGTGTTACGAACGTGCTGGAACAGCAAATCAACGGCGTTAGAGGGATGAAATACATTACCTCAACCAGTGGCAATGACGGCACAAGCACAATTACCGTCACATTCGACCTGGAACGTGATGTCGATGCTGCGGCTGTCGACGTTCAAAACAGAGTCGGGTCAGTGCAAGGAAGACTTCCAGAGGAAGTGAAGAAAACTGGCGTCACCGTCGACAAAGTTTCCACAACAATTATCTTTGCAGCGGCGCTATCCTCGAAGACCCACGATGCGTTGTATCTCAGCAATTACGCTGACCTGTACATCAAGGATAATCTCAAACGCGTCAGAGGCGTGGGCGACGTCACCATATTTGGTGAACGGAAATATTCCATGCGCATCTGGCTCGACCCGGCCAAGTTGAACAACCGGCAGATCACGACAACGGATGTAACCGACGCTTTAGCTAACCAGAGCGTACAGGTTGCCAGCGGCTCGATTGGGAAAGCGCCGTATCCGGAAGGTCAGGCATTCGAGATTAACACTCGCGTCCTGGGACGGTTGAAAACGCCGGAAGAATTCTCCAATATCGTCATCAAGCGGGGTCCAAACGGCTCTGTAGTCAAACTTAAGGACATCGGTCGTGTGGAGTTGGGTGCCGAAAATTACGGCACCTTCCTGCGTTACAAAGGAGCCAACGCAGTCGGTATCGCCATCTACCAGTTCCCAGGCGCCAACGCACTCGATGTTGCGCGAGAGTGTAAAGCAGAGTTGGCGAAACTGACTCAGAATCTCCCTCCAGATATTAATTGCGAAATCGCTTTCGATACAACTAGAGCGGTCGACGAATCTATTCAGGAAGTAATTAAGACACTTGCCGAAGCGATTTTCCTCGTCATTCTGGTAATTTTTCTTTTCCTTCAGAGCTGGCGCACCACTGTTATTCCTGCCATCACGATTCCAGTGTCATTGATTGGAACGTTCGCGGCAATGAAAGCGATGAACTTTTCCATCAACACTCTTACGCTGTTCGGCATCACGCTGGCAACCGGGTTGGTGGTTGACGATGCAATCGTTGTTATTGAAAACATAGTGCGGCTTATGGAGGAGCGGCATCTTTCAGCTTTTGACGCAGCCAGAGAAAGCATGAAGGAAGTAACCGGTGCTGTAATCGCCACCGCACTCGTTCTTGCGGCGGTGTTCATTCCCGTTGCATTCTTCCCCGGCACAACAGGGCAACTCTACAGACAGTTTGCTCTCACTCTAGCGATATCGGTTGGCATCTCTGCATTCAACGCATTGACACTGACGCCAGCCCTCTCAGTACTGATTCTCAAACACGATCCTGGAAAGACTAACGCCTTTTTTGCGCCGATCAACTGGCTTCTCGACATGATCCGTAAGTTCTTCGAAAGCGCGCTGGGAGTCGTCCTCAGGTACAAGATGATTGTGGTTCCCGCTTTCATCGCCTCACTGGTGCTGACTGGCTACCTGTATACGAAGATGCCGACGGGATTTTTGCCCGATGAGGACGTGGGCTATTTCATGATTATCGTGCAGGCGCCAGATGGCGTTTCGCTTGATTACACATCTAAGGTAGTTGCCAAAGTCGAGAAAGTCGTAAGCACCGAAAAGGACCTCCTTGGAGTCTTCGCGGTCGGCGGATTCAGCTTCTCAGGCAATAACTCAAGCAACGCCATCGTCTTCTGCACACTTAAACCATGGAGTGAGCGCCCAAGACCAGAGCAGTCGGCAAGCGCCATTATCAATAAACTTCGCGGACCATTGTTTGCTATCGACGAAGCATTTTGCATTCCATTCAACCCTCCGCCAATTCAAGGTTTGGGCAACTTCGGCGGCTTTGCCTACGAGTTGGAAAATACACAACGACTGGCGCTCGAAGATTTTGCTGCGATCTCGGACAAGTTCATCGCTGAAGCACGCAAGAGCCCAGTTTTGACCGGGATCCAGACGACATTCAGAATGAATTCTCCGCAAATCGTTATCGATGTGGACCGTGACAAAGCTGAGTCAATTGGCGTAAAAGTGGGTGATATCTTCAACACCCTGCAAACGTTTATCGGCTCGATCTACGTCAACGATTTCGATTATCTCGACAGAAGTTACCGAACCTATGTGCAGGCGGATAAACAGTTTAGAAGCAATCCGCAAGACATCGATCAACTTTACGTTCGAACGGATGCTGGGAAAATGGAGCCGCTGAGCAACCTGGTGACGATGAATCGCACCACATCTCCACCGACTATTTCGCACTATAACCTTTTCAAGTCGATTGAAATCAACGGTGCGCCCCAGCCGGGAGTTAGTTCGGGACAGGCGATCGCCGAGATGGAAGCAATCGCAAAAAGAGTCTTGCCTCGTGGTACAAGCTATGAGTGGACCGGTATCTCATTGGAAGAAATTCAATCGGGAAACCTTGCTATATTAATCTTCGCCCTCGGGCTCCTCTTTGTTTTCCTCGTATTAGCAGCGCAGTATGAAAGTCTCATCGACCCGCTGGTAATTCTCTTCGCAGTACCGCTGGCAGTGCTCGGCGCCATTTCTGCGCAAATGCTACGCGGATTGCAAAACGATGTCTTCTGCCAGATTGGTCTGGTTATGTTGATCGGATTGGCGAGTAAAAACTCCATTCTGATTGTCGAATTTGCCAATCAACTTCACAAGAAAGGATTGTCCTACCACCGCGCCGTTTTCGAAGCAGCACTGACCAGACTCCGACCAATTCTCATGACCTCGCTGGCATTCGTTTTCGGTATTCTGCCGATGGCGATTGCTGAAGGCGCCGGAGCTAACAGCCGACATTCCCTCGGCACAACCGTCCTGGGTGGCATGATTCTCTCGACCATCTTGAGCCTGTACGTTGTGCCTGTGCTTTATCTGGTGTTCAAATCAATCAAAGGTATCTTCATTAAGGAGCCACCGACAGTATTGCCGCCAGATGACGAAGCAACAGACGCGAGCGAATTGCACAATTCTGCGACTAAGTCAGCTCTTTAGTTTCCGGATTTAGGGTTTACTCACCGCCACCGCAAACTTTGCATGGTATACCGCCACGTTTATGAGCCTCTTTGCGAGTGATGTTGATGCAATGCACGGTGCAACGCTCTGCCCACATGCATGTAAGCGCATGAAATTTACTGTTCGACGTATTAAACGCGACAATATCTGAGTCGCGCGAAATTTGCCCCAGGAGATTGTTTCTACTGACGAGTTCATGAGCGGAGACCAAATTGCCTGGCGGGAAAAATAAAAGTTGAAAAAGAAAAAGACCTGCGGCAACTGCTAAAAATGATCTACGCACAATCGAACCTCAAAAATTTTATTTGTTGACCGCTGTTTCGCTAACAGTCACACAAAAATGGTTATGTATAGAATAGTCGTCGTAGCTTCACCACGACAGACCGGTAGATAGTAGCAGACGGGTACAGACGGAAGAGATGAATTATCCAGTGGCATTTAGCACAATAACGGACGGCAGTGAAAAATTTCTGGCGCGAGATTTAGATGACAGATTGACTTTCGTCGATGATATGTTTGCACCAGATGTAGTGCAGGCACAAAACAGCGAAGAAGAACAACAAGTGAGAGCGGAATTCAGCTTAGTGAAGCCCGACGCGCACCTTTCGTCAAAGTCGTTTCCGATTTAGTCGCTTCGTATTGAATTCGACTGACGCTGTATGCATCGCATATCCAGGCAATATTTTCGCATCTGCTATTATCGATGCGAATTTACTCGTTCAACCGCTGGAGCACTCGATGCATTTCTTCCTCGCACTCTTGTGTGCAATATTCATAAGCTCTACTGCCGCTCTAGCCGAATCGGCGACAGGTTACGCCTACTACCCTTCAGAAAGTAAACCTGAATACCTGTTAAAACTGACCGGAACCGTAGTCAACGGCAAAGTGGCTGTCAAAGACGCTTTTCTCACACCCAAACTGGTGTCTGGCACTTTAGCAGTGACGCCGACCGGCCAGAAATTGGGCATGGACGGCACGAAACTGGGAAGCAGACTGGGGCTTGGTTTACAAGTGAACGTCAATCAACAACTCGGCTTTCATTCCAGCGCCGCAGACGTTTCTGTGTTTTATCCTTCAAAGATCATGGCGATGCCGACGGTGACGATCAAGGCTAAAGCCGAAATCCTGAAATCACCATGTAAGAGATCGACTGGCAAAGCCAAAGCGTCAAACGTAGAAGCATCCATTAGCTTGCCTACTTGTCTCAACAGCAAGTACACAGCAAGGTGCAGCAAGCACATGGTTTAATCACCAGAATGAACACAATTCTGGCAGGCTTTGATACACCAGCTGTAGTGGCTGTTGCCAGTCACAACAACGTGAGCAGCAGTGCTGCAAGCAACCGAACGGCAGATTCGACTGATAAGACTGTGAACAATGCTCAGCCTGCACCCGTCGCGCAACAAGCTCCTGCTAAGAAATCACTGCACGATTTGCTCCCCGTGCAGAGAAAAGCTAAGGCCCCACCAAAGGAAGAACTCGTTGTGGCTCCTCCGCCGATGTCCAATTCCTGGTTCGACGCATAAGTCAGATCGCTGACTAGTGAAGATGAAGTAGCCACCACTGCCAGGGTGGCTATTTCGTTTGTGGAACTTCAGACTTAGACTCTATTTTTAGCTTCGGCGATTGCAAGTCACTTTTTGTTGTCGGCGACTGCGACGATTGCGAGTCCGTTTTTGTCGTCGGAGACTGCGGCGATTGCGAATCCGTTTTTGACTGTGACGACGCGCTTCCACTTGCATCTTTATTCAAAATTGATTGTATAGCCGCAGCAAGCATTTGATTGTAGGCTTGTTTTGGACAGATTTTGAAGGTCGCTTGTTCGAGTAGATTGTTAGAGTCGTCGTAAACGCCCACGCTCACGGGATCGCCAAAAGTGAGACCGTTTGAGACTTCCGCCGGCAAGCTAATGGATGCTTCTACGTTTGACGCTTTGGCTTTGCCAGTCGATCTCTTACATGGTGATTTCAGGATTTCGGCTTTAGCCTTGATCGTCACCGTCGGCATCGCCATGATCTTTGAAGGATAAAACACA
>DATNPY010000013.1:0-24061 GCA_036702955.1 Drouetiella sp.
TGCTATTGCTATTGCTATTGCTATTGCTATTGCTATTGCTATTGCTATTGCTATTGCTATTGCTATTGCTATTGCTATTGCTATTGCTATTGCTATTGCTATTGCTATTGCTATTGCTATTGCTATTGCTATTGCTCGAAAAGAGCAGATAGACGTTCGAGTGACGTGCCCCATCCCATGGAATGTCCTTGCACAGCAATCGGTCGATCGAATTTTGAGTGCGTCAATACGATCTCGGTGTTATTGCCTTTAGGCGTAAAAACAACGGTGACAATCGTATCTGACGCCGGATATTCTTCTGAATTGTTAGTCCAGGAATAAACCAGTTTTTCGTTTTCGACAATCTCTAGGAACGTGCCAAACATTTGCACTACCCGTTCGTCAGCAAGTTTTACTGTGATGCAATAATTGCCACCAACGGTGAAGTTCTGCGTCAAACTCACACGCTGGCTCTCGCCGCAACCCATCCACTGCTTCATAAGCTCCGGATCGGTCCAAGCTCTGTAAACCCGCTTCACATCAGCCTTGATCGTACGTGTGATCTCAAGGGCGGAGGTTTCAGTCTTCGTTGTCATCTCTCTCTCCTGTTTGGCCGCTCTCTAAAAAACGCTCCAATGCATCGAATTGGCTTTCCCAAAATTCTCGATAAGCAGCCAACCACTCGTTTGCTTCAGACATAGGATCTGCACACAGCTCTAGATAATGTACGCGTCCTTTGACAGTCCGAGTCACCAGATTTGCATCTTCCAAAAGCTTAAGATGTTTGGAAATCGCAGGCAACGATAGGTCGAAAGGCTGTGCTATTTCCAGAACGGAAGTAGGTCCATGCCGTGCCAAATTTCCGATGATCGCTCGTCGAGTGGGGTCAGAC
Source organism: Drouetiella sp. (assembly GCA_036702955.1). GTDB lineage: Bacteria > Cyanobacteriota > Vampirovibrionia > Obscuribacterales > Obscuribacteraceae > PALSA-1081. The sequence goes on from DATNPY010000013.1 coordinate 872, forward strand.
AAAGCAAAAAATGTGCGGTCTAATTGCTGCGAATAATACTTGACCATGTTTTTGCTGCCAGGACGCCGGGCTTACTAAAATCACATTTAACCATATCGTTAAACAAAAGGCAAGCTCAAAACGACACCAGAAAGAGATAACGGTCTTTAGGTGAGCATAATCGGCTTACGATGGTTATCTAACCCGATCAGCATATGGGAAATTTGCTGAGCGAGTTGCTCAGTTACTTTATTGATAGTTCCTTTCTTGTTTTGCTTATAGTCAGCGTACAGCTTAGTCATATCGATCGCTTCGCCAACATCGACGAGAACAGTTCGCTGTCCTTTAATTGAAGGTTCATGACCTAAGATCTCAGATTCAAGGCGGTCGAGCACATCCGCAAATCGCTCTTGCGTATTTGATTCAGTAAAGTATTGCTCGTAGATGGCGATAAAATTGACGACTCTGTCCATGTCTCGATAGAAGCCTTTTATCTTCGCCGTTTTCTCATCGTGAATCTTACGCTCGTACTCTGTTTCGAGATGCTCATCTGAATAAATATAATCGTCAAGCTTGTTGCGGATCTGCCTCACCCAATCAAGCTGCTTTCCATTCTCTTGTAGAGTGACTTTGAGTTGAGATGCAACTCCCTGCAGTACGTGAGTACGCAGTTCGTGAAGACGCTCAGTCACTGAGGCTCCTTCCTTCGGCTTGAACTCATATTCTCGTTCAAGCGTGGTCATCAGCTTGCCTGATATATTCTTCAAGCGTTCATGGAAAGTCTCGGTATCTGCGTGAGTAATGCCGACTTTTTCTTCTAGCATGCTCAGTGTTTGCCAGAGAGCAGGCCTGATGTCGTGTGGATAAGTGTATTTGAGAGCGACCGGAATTACGTACATTGGTGGCAAGCTGCCGTTGTCGCTACCATGGACCTTCGTCAGTTCTTCTACTCCCCAGAATGTTAGTTGTGCAGCACCTGTTTCAAGCGGCATAAGCGTGTCGTTTTGACGTGATATTTCACCTTCAGGGAAGAGTACGAGTTTTTTCTTTCCTTCCGCGAGAATCTTACGAGTCATTTTGAACGACTCGCGGTCGGGGGCACCCCGCACCACAGAATATGCGCCAAGGTGCTGCAACCACCAGCCGTTTTTACCATCGTCATAGTCAAAAACTTCGCGTGCAGCGACGAAGTTGAAGTCTTCACCGACGGCGTTTGAAAATGCGAACATGGCCTGCGGATCGTGGCGATTGGAGTGGTTTGGGCAGATCATCGCTCTCTGTTTAGCCGTCGCTTTGAACCTCTCAACAGCTCCATCAACCGGCTTGATACTGAGTCCCTTCATCCGAACTCGCATATAGGCCGGCATTGCAGCCTTGACAAAATTGAGAAGAACCGGACCGTCAAGCGGAGGACGAAAATCAAGCATTTGCTCACCTTTTGCTTTAAATTAGTGGTTCAGGCATTAGATGTTCCCACCTTGACCACCAATAGTCACCTATATGAAAGCGAAAAATTCAAAAATTGCCGACTTCGTCAGCATGGAGTTCGAAAAAAGAGCGGACGAAAAACGGGCTAAAGAGATGGCTGCGTACATGAAAACCGACATGCCTTTTTTCGGCGTGCAAAAACCAGAGCGCATTCCTATATATAAAGAGCTAAAAAAGCAATTCAAGCCGGCGGATCGTTTAACCTACGAGTCAAACGCAAGAGCATTGTGGAGACTGCCTCAGAGAGAAGGCAAATATGCTGCTCTATTTTACGCCGGTGCATTTCCTGAGTATGTTGACGCCGAATCGATCGAACTCTATGAGGAGATGATCCGTGACGGTGCATGGTGGGATTTCGTCGACGACATCGCCATCAATTTGGTCGGGCATGCATACAAAAAGGACAGAAATATCCTCAAAAAACGAATTGATAAATGGGTGCGTGACGATGATATGTGGATCCGTCGAACCACTCTCATTTGCCACAATCACCACAAAACTGAGACTGACGAAGAGCAGCTCTTCAAGACCTGCCTATTGCTTTCTTCCGAAAGAGAATTCTTCATCCGCAAAGGCATGGGGTGGGCGCTTCGCGAATACAGTTATGTTGCACCCAAAGAGGTGAAGAGATTCGTTCTAACGAACCAAGATAAGCTCTCGCCTCTCACTTTTAGAGAGGCAACGAAGCAGTTGGTGCGCGCAGGTCTCCTGTAACCTATGAGAGCGACCTAAAGGGAACGCTCAGCACACAGATTACATTACTGCTGTTTCGCGATAAGCGCCCCAGATCTCGCGCATAGCATCACAAATCTCGCCCAGAGTCGCATAGCTGTGAACAGCATTGAGAAGCGCTGGGAATGTATTCTCACCGGAACGCATTGTCTCTTTAAGATGAGCGATTGCGTTATGCACCTTTTCGTTGTCTCGAGTCTCTTTCAACTCTTTCAAGCGCTGGCACTGACGTTCTTGGTATTCAGAACCAATCTTGAGGATATCGATCTTGGCACCAGGCGCTTCTTCCGTGAGCGCGTTGAGTCCGACGAACATTCTGTCTCCGGAATCAAGTCTTTGCTGGAATCGATAAGCTGAGTCCGACAGCTCCTTCATAAAGAAGCCCTTCTCGATACCAGCGATGACACCACCAACTTCTTCGATCTTCTTGAAGATTTCGTTGGCACCCTCTTCCATCTTGTTGGTCAGCCATTCAACGTAATAAGAGCCCGCGAGTGGGTCCACAACATTCGCGACACCAGTCTCGTGCGCAATTATCTGTTGCGTGCGTAATGCAATATGTGCGGCTTTCTCAGTTGGCAAACCGAGCACTTCGTCCATCGAATTGGTGTGGAGCGATTGTGTACCACCAAGAACACCAGCAAGAGCTTCTATCGCTGTTCGAATGATATTGTTTTCTGGTTGTGGTGCGGTCAAGCTACAGCCGGCAGTTTGTGTATGGAAGCGCAATTTGAGCGATCGCTCGTCCTTGGCACCATAGTGGTCGCGCATACGACGAGCCCAGATACGGCGAGCAGCGCGGTATTTAGCGATCTCTTCGAAGAAATCGATGTGTGCATTGAAGAAGAAAGAGAGGCGCGGCACAAAATCGTCAACTTTAAGACCAGCTTCGATACCGGCGTCGACATAAGCAAAACCATCAGCCAGCGTGAACGCCAACTCCTGCACTGCTGTGGCACCAGCTTCGCGGATATGGTAGCCGCTCACAGAAATAGTATTCCATTTCGGCACCTCTTTCGTGCAGAAAACCATCATGTCTTGTATCAGTTTGAGAGCCGGACGGGGCGGGATCAAATAAGTTTTCTGAGCAATATATTCCTTGAAAATATCGTTCTGCAAAGTGCCGTTCAGCTTTTTGAGATCGATGCCTCTATTTTGCGCATTCGCTAAGAACATGCAGAAAATGATCACAGCCGGTCCATTGATGGTCATAGATGTGGAGATCTTGTCCAACGGAATGTCACGATAGAGAATTTCGACGTCCTTCAAGCTATCGATGGCAACGCCGCAAACACCGACTTCGCCTTCCGATTTCCAGTGGTCGGAGTCGTAACCCATAAGTGTGGGCAAATCAAAAGCTGTCGACAAGCCGGTTTGTCCCTGACTCAAAAGATATTTGAAGCGAGCATTCGTCTCTTCCGGACCGCCGTAACCGGCAAATTGACGCATGGTCCAGAGCTTGCCTTGATACATGTTGTGGTGAATTCCACGCGTGTAAGGAAACTCACCAGGGTCAGCGAGATCGCGTTCGTAGTTCAAATCTTTTATATCTTCGGCTGTATAAACCGGCTTTAGCGGCAGACCGGAAATTGTCTCGATCGTCTTTTCGGCTTTTGCACTCAGCTTGCCCGGGCTGGGTTTCTCTGTCAGCGGTTTGGTTAACTCTTTGACCATTATTTCTCCCTCGGCGCAGAACGCGCGCGCATAACCGAAAGTCCGATATGATGTTCTGTTGCCAGTCTACAACACACCTGAGCGACAGTAATCTTTATTACATATTTAGAGGTCTCAATCATGACATCAGCACCGCCTAAGGCAGCCGGCGTTCAGCTAATCCAAGAGATACTAAAAAGTGCCAAGCCAATAACGGTCAAAGCACCCCACGGATCTGAATTGCACAGCAAAGGCTGGATTCAGGAAGCTGCGCTGAGAATGCTTCTGAATAATCTAGACCCGGAAGTGGCTGAGCGTCCCGACGAGCTGATTGTCTACGGTGGTTTAGGAAAAGCAGCCAGAAACTGGGATTGTTTCAAGGCGATAGTCAAAGCGTTGACGACTCTTGAAGCTGACGAGACGTTGCTTGTGCAGTCGGGGAAGCCGGTCGGCGTGTTTCGCAGTCATGAAAATGCACCGCGCGTGCTTATCGCCAACTCAAATCTTGTTGGAGCTTGGGCGACTTGGGATCACTTCCGCGAGCTCGACCGCAAAGGGTTGATGATGTACGGACAGATGACTGCTGGCTCCTGGATTTACATCGGCACGCAGGGAATTTTGCAGGGCACCTACGAAACCTTCGCAGCTCTGGCAAGAAAGCACTACGGTGGATCGCTTAAAGGCCGTATCGTGCTTACAGCTGGGCTTGGTGGCATGGGCGGTGCACAGCCCTTGGCAATCACCATGAACGAAGGAGTGGCGATATGTGTTGAGATTGACCCGCACCGCATTCAACGTCGCTTGGAAACCAAATACTGCGATCAAAAGGCCGACAATCTCGAACACGCTATCAAACTAGCCAAGGACGCAGCTCAAGCTAATCAACCCCTTTCAATCGCACTCGAAGGCAATGCCGCCGAGGTTTTGCCAAGGCTTTTGGAACTGGGCTTCAAGCCAGACGCCATTACAGACCAGACATCGGCTCACGACCCTTTGAACGGCTACGTACCAGCTTCACTGTCCCTGAAAGAGGCAGATGCCTTACGCAAGAACAACCCCGAGCAATACCTGGAGAAGGCGCACGCTTCGATCTGCAAGCACGTTGAAGCGATGCTCGAGTTTCAAAAGCGCGGCGCCATCGCTTTCGACTATGGCAACAATATACGTCAAGTAGCGTTAAATCATGGAGTGAAAGACGCCTTTGCATTTCCGGGATTTGTACCAGCCTACATCCGCCCCTTGTTTTGCGAGGGCAAAGGTCCTTTCAGGTGGGCGGCGCTGTCCGGAGATCCACAAGACATCGCTCGCATCGACCGCGCTATCCTTGAGACATTCGCACACGATGAGGCACTCTGCCGTTGGATAGACCTCGCGTCAAAACGAGTGAAATTCCAGGGACTACCAGCGCGAATCTGCTGGCTCGGCTATGGAGACCGGGCAAAACTGGGGTTGATAATCAACGATCTTGTTGCCAAAAAAGAGGTCAAAGCACCGATAGTAATTGGTCGCGACCATCTCGACTCGGGTTCGGTGGCCTCACCGAACCGCGAGACCGAAGCGATGAAAGATGGTTCGGATGCCGTTGCAGACTGGGTTTATTTGAATGCAATGATCAACGCGGTCGGTGGAGCCAGCTGGGTTTCGCTGCACCACGGTGGTGGCGTGGGAATAGGCTATTCGCTGCATGCTGGTCAGGTTATCGTTGCCGATGGAACGCCCTCGGCCGCCGAGCGGCTCGAACGAGTGCTCACGACCGATCCGGGAATGGGCGTGATTCGACACGTGGATGCCGGATATGACGAGGCGATTCAATTTGCTAAAAAAGCAAACGTCCGCATTCCCATGTGGGAGATTTGAAGTCTAACTGCTCACTAGCCAAGCACCTGAGCCTTAGCGGATCTCTCGAAGCGCACAACGCAAAAGTCGCCTCGCGAATCGACGAGCCTGACGACCGGCGCTTCATTGATCGACCTTAAAATCACATCCATGCAAACTTCAGATTGCTCGTGTTCGCCAGAATTTGCACTAAGAAGGAGTGCATTGAATTGCCCGAAGTCGCCCAACTCAGCCTGCGTCTTGAGGAGAAATGCGCGCACGGTTTGCACGCCACCGGTCACGAGCAGCGACCTTAGTTGCTCAATTTGGGGAGCAATAGGTGCGTCGGGAGGTGAGGCACTAAAGGTCTCGATCCGCACGCCCGAACCACTGCCCGGAACGTACGGCGTCAGTGGTGCCGTTGCGACAAAGTAATCAACCATAGGAATAACCTCTTTCTTTTGTGCCAATGCCATAGCCTGGAATTCAACCTCTCAGATTTGCCACCAATAATCGCCCGCCTTCTCTTGACAATATCGAGGGTTTTCCAAAACGCCAATCAAACTATCAATCAAACTATCCATGACAGGAGCTTAGTCCCAGGCTTGTGAGATCGGCGTGAAAATACTCCCGTAGAAATACTCATTGGTGCGAGGCGTACCCTCTTGAAAGCCAAGAAACCGCCTGTTTGCGCCGCATCTGCATATCTGTTAAAGCATACTCATCACCTAGTATTTGCAAGCGAATGAAGGAGATAAGGAGCGCGAGATCAAATACAATGCACAACAGACCTAGTTTTGAGATTGGTCGTGCCTAAACATTGGCTGGAAGCCCATTATGAAAAGACAACTACAGGACCGCAAGGAATAATCAGATGCGAAACAAACTAGCCCATAGGGTCAGGGGCATCCAGCAATCCAAAATTCGTGCCGTGACAAAGCGTATCGAAGCTGTAAGCGGTGTCAATTTAGGTCAAGGAACTTGCCCGCTACCGCCCGACCCTCGCATCGTTGCTGCCGCAGAAAAGGCGATGCTGCTCAATCACAACAGTTACACCGCATATGATGGCATTCCAGAATTAAAAGAAGCCCTAGTCGACCGATATTGGGACTACAACAATTTAAAAATCAAAACTAGCAATGTTCTCGTCACAAGTGGCGCTACCGGCGGCTTCGAAACAGTTTGCAAATGCTTTCTCGAGCCAGGCGACGAAGTGATCATGTTTGAGCCGATTTACCAATATCATGTCAAACTGGTCCTGGAAAAGAATGCTGTTCCTGTTTATGTCCCACTAGAGGCACCCGATTGGTCCTTTAATATAGAAGACGTCGAAGCCGCCATTACTGAAAAGACAAAATTCCTGGCGCTAGCAAATCCGAACAATCCGTCGGGGAAGGTGTTCACTAAAGAGGAGCTTCTAGCCATCGGCACGCTGTGCAAGTCCAAAGGCATACCCGTGGTGTCGGACGAAGTGTATGAATATATTCTCGCAGAGGGTTACAAGCACATTTCGCTCGCCAGCTTGCCCGGAATGTTTGAGAACACCATCACCATCTCTTCAGCGAGCAAAACGCTGTTCATGACTGGTTGGAGAGTAGGATGGCTTATAGCACCAGACGAAATAATGGAACCACTGGGAGTGCGTGCTGATGAAACATATGTGTGTGCGCCAGCACCATTTCAACACGCTGTCGCCCAGGCCCTCAGGTTTGGCGACGACTATTTCAACCAAATTCGCAAACCGTTTCAGAAGAAGCGCAAAATTTTAAGCAAAGCGCTTACCGAAGCCGGCCTCAAACCTTACGATCCGCAAGGAGCTTACTACACTCTTGCCGATTACACCGCTCTCGGTTATGACAGTGATGAAAATGCACTGACACAGCTGATCGCCGAATTCGCTATTGGAGCCGTTCCAGGTAATTCGTTCTTCCTCAGCGAAAGTGAAACAGGACTGCTGCGATTTTGCTATGCCGTCACTGACGAAGTTCTAGACCGCGCCTGCCAGCTCCTCACCAGCGGAAGGCGCGTGAACCAGAGCAAAAAGCCATCGCTGCTTCCCTCCTGACCAGCAGAATCCAATGAAGAGGTGCCGTCTGTATGCTGCTGGCTTTGCTTATCGTCTTTTTCTGCTTTGCTCATCAACCATGCCTGGGCGACCCAAAATTTGTCGAGGCCTGGCACGTTAGGCAGAAGCACTATTTTTTTGGCGAATCCGATCTTACATTCAGCAAGGATGCGATCCGTATAGACTGCTCCAAGCAGCTAAAGTTCGCGCTGGTGGCGAAAGCTCCGACTTGGCAAGTAACAGTTTTTCGCCAGGACGATAAGACCTATTTCGACGAGAGCTTAAAGCAATTAACGGAGACAGGACTTGTGTCCTCGATCATTATCGGCTTTCGCGACAACTACTTGTTGAAAGAGCTGAAGCCTGTGCCGGTAAAGGTCAGCGGCTTCGATGCCTGGAGAGTTTCACAGGGGCGGATATCGCTCACATACATGGATGCACCGAAAGGCGTCGCTCCGCAAATCAGTCAGGTGTTGTATGGCGCTTACAAAATGCCCACAAATGGGCAGATACCGCTCCAACACTGGTCCAGATCCAGTGGTCGGGATCTCATCACCGAGATGAAAGAAGCCGGGATCATAAAAACGTTTCTTACTACAATATCCATAAGTCAGGTATCAGTGCCGATCAGTCTCTTTGATCCGCCCAAGGGGTATCGCCGCGTCAAGCGAATGTCCGAGGTTGTGCTGAGTGAACAGGCGAGAGATTCCAGCAACGATCTCGACGTCCTTTTCAGGAAGTAGCCATCGCCGGTGATGCCAGACAAGAAAATAAGGTCAATCTTCCAGATCCTCAAAAATATTTTTTCGGCACTAATTCCGAACGGCGACGCCGAATCTTTTTAAGACATCTTTGCCAGAAAGTGCGCGTGGATCAAGTTCTTCAGCGCCTGACAACGTCTCAATTTAGATGGCACCGTCAGCGATACTAGGCGGATGACTCCTCATTTAGTATCACTTTTTCCTATAAAGGATCTTTCATATTTTCAAAACATATCCTATACTGGCAGCGTCCGACCGTTCGGTTCTTGCAATTGCAACCATTTGGTTGACTAGATTGGCAGAGTAAATGGCGCGCATTGTTCAAAAGTTTGATGGCAGCAGCTTGTCTGATCCAGATCGCATAATGCAGGCAGCGAGGCTCATTGTAGCCGCTTCACAGGAAGGCCATGAGGTAGCATCGGTGGTATCAGCAAGCCGCCAGGACATCAAAAACTGCCTCAATTTTGCTGGCAACTTAACCAAGCAACCGAACATAAGAGAGATACAAAACCTTTTGACCGCGTGCGAACAGATGACTTCCACACTACTGTCATTAGCCATCGAATCGCTCGGTTATGCATCTCGTTCCATTTTGGCACCGTCCCTGGGGCTAGAAGCCTATAAAAAAGTCAACGCCGACGAACTAAATGCCGAACCGATAGAAACTTGCCTCACCAAAGGGGAAATCGCCGTAGTCGGCGGCATTGCCACTATATCCGATGTCAAATCATTGCCCGAAGGTATTAGCGACAGCTCCGATGCATTGGCTGTTAGTATCGGGTCTGCATTACAAGCGGACAAGTGCGAATATTTTATCGGCAGCAACGGTATCTATGTCGCCGATCCTCAATTCGTTCACAGGCCGACAAAAGTTGGCTCTCTAGCATACGAGCAAGCGGTCGAATGGTCTCGCTGCGGCGCAACATTCGTGAGCCCGGAAGCCCTCGAGATAGCTTCCGACGTTCAGATGCCTCTTATCGTCAAGTCGCTTCCAAACGAAAACGATCTCGGCACACTGATCAGCCATCGCTTGGCTGTTTCTGGAGATACCGCCTGCGGTATCGTCGTCGATGACAATTTTGCCAATTTGAGCATGACCAGTGATTGCGAGGAAGGCAACAAAGAACCGATCAAAGGAGTGGCCTCCATCTTCCTGCGATTCGCTGAATTAGGAATAGACACTGACATGCTCTTTATGCTCTCCAGGGAAGATCAGCCTGTGCATGAATTGGGTTTCGTCGTTAAAGAAGAGATGCTGGCGCAAGTGCTGAGGATAATCGAAGCAAATCGAGCTAAGCTGGCTTTGCCCTTACTGCACGTAGAAAAAGGATACAGTCGTGTTTCAGTTATAGGCACCGAAACGGCCGACATGCCAATGATCGTCTCGCAGATCTTCGAACGTTTGAATGCCGCACACATGCCGGTAAAGCTTGTGGCGTCTACCAATATGCGGGTCAGCTTCTTAATTCCGGGCGAATTTGCAGCCTTTGCCGTGAAGGTAATTCATGATGTCATTGGTTACGTTCAACACAAAGACGAAGTCGAGTTCGGCTAACAACCAAGGCACTAGCTAGTTTAGATATACCTTGCAGATAAGGGGGCTATAGGAATTGCCGCGCCCGTTTAACTTGTGACATCTTCGTCCAATTTGGGCAAGGGTGACGTATAGTATTAGTCTAAGGCTCCCTCGAGAGACAACTTATGACTCCACCAGATTTCGGCAACATCATAAATAAGATGAAAAGCGGAGCTAAACAAGCCGCCGATCAAACTCAAAAGCTGGCCCGCATAGCCAAGCTGAAAACAAACGTCTATTCGCTCAATTCGGAGAAGACGAAACTATTGGGCACCATCGGCATCCGTGCATATATCTTGTTGGCTGAAGAAAATTCAACCGACGGAGCAGCTCTCAAAGAAAGAGTAAGAGACGAGATCGCGCAGATTCAACGTATCGAAACGCGAATCGCCGAATTGAATCACGAAATATCCGAACTACAAGCGACCGCACAAGTCGATGTAGAAGACGTAACCGAACACACAGACAAGTAACCGCATGTCACAACGAATTAGAATTACGCTTGGAGCAATTCTCGTTTGCTTCAGCTCCGCTCCGGTATTGGCAGATGCCATCTCGCCAAGCATCAAAGATGATGGTGTCATTTATTCAGAGGCAGAACCAAACAGTTCTGTCTATGGCACCGGCCAGGGTGGCGAGTTAACCGAAGCATCGGCTCTCAGGTTTAAAGGCGAAGAAAAAATTCGCCGCAGAAAATATGACGAAGCTATTGAACTGCTTTTAAAGGCAGTGCAACTAGATCCTGGTGACCCGACTACGCATATTCTGCTTGCCCGGGCAAAGACAGCAAAGATTATCCACAACAAGACGTTGCCAGACGGCAAGTCATTGCAAGATGCAATTGCTGAATGGAAACTGATTTGGCACCACGACGCCGACCAGACCGAACAGTACGAAGCTAAAGTGCAAGCGCGCATGTTGATGAAGCTGGCAAAAGCAATAGAGAAAGACAAGGCTCACAACTTAAACACACACGGCGAAATACTGCTCAAATCAGCGCGTACGGCAGATTCTGAATTCGGCATGTGAGTTTGGAAACAGTTCGACCGCGTCCTCATTTGAACGCGGCCAAGACAAGTCAATTATTTTAATTCCGGCGCGGTCTATTTGCTGACCGATTTCGCTGCGGCGACAGAAGCGACTTGATCGACACCGGCTTTATAGACTGGCGTCAACCAATGAGCATACTTCGCGTCTTCTCCACGGCAAATCGAGATATAGCGGTCTCTCAATTTGGCAGATACCGGTCCCACTTTTCCGTTTCCGACAGGACGTCTGTCGATCTCGGTTATTGGTCCGATCTGAGCTCCCGTACCACAGAAGAACAGCTCGTCTGCGATGTACAACTCGCTTCTATCGATGGTGCGCGTTTCGACCTTCAGTCCTAACTCTTTTGTGGCAATCTCGATGATGCTGCTGCGGGTAATACCTTCCAAAATGTTCTCTGTAGTTGGCGTTGTGACGAGTACGCCACGCTTGACCATGAATACGTTCATGGCACTTCCTTCGGAAACGTGTCCGTTTTCAGAAAGAACGATACACTCGTCAAAGCCAGCGAGAATGGCATCGGTTTTAGCAAGAGCGGTATTGGCGTAAGCACCGACAATCTTGGCCCGAGCAGGAATGGCATTGTCTTCCACACGTCGCCAGCTGGAAATCTGAACTTTTAAGCCATCAGCACCATGGAAGTAATCACCAAAGGGCACGGTAAACATGCAAATATCACTTGGATTATCATCAAGGCTAGGACCAACTCTATGCGCCGTTTTGTAAGCGGCCGGTCTCAGGTAAGCGTCAGTGCGCGGCTTGTTATAACGAATCAGTTCAACTGATATTTTGCAGAGCTCCTCTACCGTATGTTTAGTCTGCAGATGCATGATCTTCATGCTGTCCTGCATGCGTTCAAAATGCTCACGAAGCCGGAAAAGGTAGATCTCCTCTTTCTGCGCATTCCAATAGCCCCGGATGCCTTCAAAAACCGCAGTCCCATACATGAACGAATGGTTCATGATGCTGACGTTGGCTTCTTCGATGGGGCAAAAGTTACCTTTGAAAAAGGCGTAATTCTTGGGTTGATCCACGCTACCTACCTCGTTATGAATCGGAACTAACCTGTTCCACGCATATGCTCTTACATATGCTCTTTACAAGACCTTATTCTGTCCGATACAAGCTTGCGTTGTCCAGCGTCAGAATCAAGATCGAGAAATTTCTCAAATGCGGCCACTGCTCCCCTGTAATCCTTGTCGCTCTCAAGCATGACGCCAAGTTCGTACCAGCCAGGGGCATAAGACGGTTCGAGGTCTGTCGCCTTCCTTAATTCTTCTTTTCCTTCCGAGAATTTGCCAAGTCGCTTCAAAGACCGGCCCAGTGCTGTGTGGCAAGCGCCGGAAAGTGGATATTTCTTGCACTTTTCCTGAAAGAAAGCGATGGCTTTCTCGGTGTTTCCAAGCTTGTACTCGTCGTTGCCCTTTTTCAGAACTTTATCCCAGTCCTGGGGCTCGGTAGCTTGCAGCGGTGCCTGGAAACAAAACATAAGCGGGACCGCCAAGACGAGAATGACTGTCTTGAGCGGTCCGCCGATGGTGGCCATGAAATTACTCTCGTGATGCCGATTCATGTTATTTGACGGTGGAAGCTGGCTTCTTGAAGACGTCTTTAACGAGTGATTCGGTCTTGTGCACGGCAGCGTCTTCGCCTTTTTTGACAACGGTGCCGGTCGCTTCCATCGCGCGCCCTGTCAGGCTGCTAGACGATCCTGGTGCTGGAGCGATGACAATACCTGAGACTTCGGTCGTCACTTTTTTGACGCTGTCGCCTACTCGCGCGCCACCACCTTTGACAATCTCTCCGGTTGATGAGTCAGGATCGACAGAGCTGACGTTAATCACGGCAATCGTGTTAGTTAGCTCTTTCAAGACTTTTCCTGAAACAGGATCTTTCACTGTTTTGTAAGCGCGATTGACAACGAGCTTATCACCAGAGGCAATACCATTGTTTTTGCCCACATTGACGATAACTTGGTTCCCGGTCACGTCAGCAATCTTGCCTTCCACATTGGCCTGTGCCAAAGATTGGTTGTCGGGCAACTTGTTAGCCATAGCTATGATCTGACCGCCCATCTCTTCAACAGCCGCCATAGTTGCTTCGCCGGCAATTGAGGTTGCAAATCCGGAGCTTCCAAAATCGAAGCCACCGCCGCCGCCGCCACCACTGCCGCCACCATCGCCCCAAAGTGACATACCACTTCGGTTTGACTCGCCAGTGCCGTGTACCGCAGCTAGAATCTCAGTAGTGTTGGTATCAACGACACGGGCATCGATCGCCACTTTTACTTTGGATTTGTTCTTGCGAATTCCACCCAAACCACTGGCAAAGCCACCATAAGGAACATGGCTGAGAACGCTCACTGCAGCTCCTGCGCCCATGGATTTGTTTTCGAAACCGAACTGTGTCACTGTGCCGACAATGATTGCGTCGACACTCAAAATTTTACCAATCTTACAAGCTGTTGCTGGGTCAGCACGATCGCTTACCGATAGGTTCTGTTCTTTCAAGATTGAGTCGAGCATCTGACGGTCGATCACTGAATAAGTACCGTCGTTAACAAGCTTGGTGATCAACAAAGTCGTGATGCCTTTGCCCACGTCGACTGTTCCAACCTCGGAGGTAACAGCGCCATATTCAAACGGCAACACCGCCACGCGCCGCTTTGCAGAGGCAGACGCTTTAAGCGGGAAACCGACGCTTGCGAGCATGAAAAGCATCGCCATCAAAAAGGTACCGACCTTACGCAACTTCATTTAATTAGCTCCTGGAAGCAAAGCAAAAACTTTTAATTGGTAGACACGCCATGACTCAAAATCTCGCATGGTCTCAAAAGTCTACTGGATGAGGAGACAAAACGATAGTTTTGGGCATCAGACCTTGTTAAAAAGCTGAACAATAAAATTGCACACTGCAGGCACGTTCCAAGGCGAGCCGAGCCGATAAAAACCCACAATTAGCTCCTCTGAGGGTTTTGAAAGAATAAGGACTTCAAATTCTCACGACATTAAAAAAATCAACATGAGCAGCCTGGCAAGCCAGCATGAGAAATTGGTAATCCTAGCAAGCGCATAGGTCTGAGGCATCGGTCATACCAATCTCATACCAATTTGATACCACCGCTCATGGTGTCATGCCAAACTAAAATCCGGACAAAATGCTGACGAACTCCTCACTACCCTGAAGAAAGTATGTTACGGTGTCACACATGAACACCGATTCCATTCCTAAACCGGCAAGCGAGCGGGATGAATACAAAAGAAGCGACGAGTTGCTGACTATTCAGCTGCCGGCGCCAGAGCAAGTACGCCTCTATGCCGGACGCCTGAAGGAGGCACTTGCCGAGGAAGCAAAAACGGAAGTGCAAGCCATAAGCAACACCATCATGCAAGAGTTGGCTCACTGCTACAACGTGCAGGCACCACCAGTCAAGATTTTGAACGTGCGCCCAAGAAAAGTGACCGAAAGCTGGGTCTCAGAGTTGTTTGGCGATTACGACCCGGAGACAACTCAGATTCGTTTGTGGATGCGAACAGCCGTTCAGAAGAAAGCTACTTCTTACGGCACTTTTTTGAGCACCCTCTGTCACGAATTCTGCCATCACTTGGACATCGCGTCTTTGAGCATGCCGAACTCTTTTCACACGAGAGGCTTCTACGCGCGTACAGGTCTGCTCTATCACCACCTGCAAAACAGTCCGATTCGGCCAATCGTATGGGTGGCGCAGAAGAATGGCACCTACAAAGTGGATTGGGGGAAAACCATGTCTGCCAAGCGCTAGCTGCCGACGCTCGGAGTGGTTGTCTATGCGAGCCTAACGCGATTCCGCGGCTGATTAATTATGAACTGATTAAGGAAAATCAGCCAAAGTTGTTGCGGTTAAGCCTCATGAATTGAGTGGTTCCGAACTTTCGCTCGGCACATTGCAGTAAAGGAAAAAGGGTAAATCTGTAGATAGCCTCATTTGTATCGAGGTCAAGGAGCAAGATATGAAGACAAACAACCCGGTATTCCGAAACGATGTTTTTTCAAAAGCGGCGGAATCCTGGAAAGGCGAACTGATGACGCTTGACGGCACCTCCATGAAGGCAGGTGTTCTCACTTTGCTCATGTTCGCCGGAGCGTTCTGGCCGTGGCATCTGTACTTTCAGGCTCACGTCGCCTCCTCAGCCTTGACGCCGTACATGATTGGAGGCACCCTTGCAGGTTTTGTCGTAGCTTTGATCACCATCTTCAACAAACAGTTCAGCCCAGTAACAGCGCCGCTCTATGCCGTTCTCGAGGGTCTTGCGCTTGGTGCAGTCTCGGTAGCTTACGAGACGCAGTTTCCCGGCATAGGTGTTGAAGCAGTTGGTTTGACCTTTGCAGTTCTTGGTGTCTTCTTGCTCGCTTACACAACGCGCCTTGTCAGACCCAGCGCCGGATTCATGAAAGCCGTTGCCATCGCCACGGGCGGCATCGCCGTCTATTACCTCGTGGCCATGGTTTTGATGTTCTTCGGTATTCATGCTCCGATGATCTGGGACACTGGAATATTCGGAATCGGATTCAGCGTTGTTGTAACCGTTGTAGCAGCACTCAACCTCTTCACAGACTTCGCTTTCATTGAAGCCGGAGTGGAGAGCAGGGCGCCAAAATATATGGAGTGGTATGGAGCATTCGGTCTCATGGTGACCATCGTCTGGTTGTACTTGGAGATTCTTAGATTAGCTTCGAAGCTGCGCAGTAATAAGTAGACCATCTAGCCAGTCTCGACAATCGGTTTGTGCCAAAGCGGCGTCCTTGCGGGCGCCGCTGCCATTTCGCCGGAGAATCTCATGCGGTGAGCGCCTTGAAAGAGAATTAACGTCACTGCGTGGCATATCTAGTACACAGGCCAGGAACAAAACGTGGACGATTCCAAACGCCCCTTAAATCTCAAGTCTAGCGAAGATTTTGGCATCTCGCTCCGACTAATGAACGATGGCACCTTGGGCGGGCAGGCGATATTCAATCCGGCAAAATCGCTTCTACAAGAAGGCGCGATAGTGCAAGAACGCTACAAAATCGTGAGACCGCTCGGTGCAGGAGGCATGGGCGCTGTCTACCTGGCCGAACACATCTTGTTTCATCGCAGCTTCGCGCTTAAGACCCTCGATCCGAGCACTCTTACGGACAACGCCTGGCGAAGATTTCAAAAAGAAGCTCATGCGGCCAACATGCTCGATCACCCGAGCTTGATCAAAGTAACAGATTTTGGAGTTATCGACGGTAGGCAACCATACTTTGTCATGGACTACTTCGACGGAATCACTCTCTCGAGTGCGCTGAAGAGCCAAGGTCCGCTCTCTCAAGACCTCGCTCTCGACGTGACTATCAAGATTTGCGACGCGCTTGGTTACGCGCACTCGAAAGGCGTAATCCATCGAGACATCAAACCTAGCAACATAATGCTGACAAAAGAGAGCAGCAATCCAGAGATCAAAATCGTCGATTTCGGACTGGCGAAGTTGCTCGATGGGGACCACGAAGCCAACGCAGTGACCAAAACCGGTGAGGTATTTGGCACTGCATTCTATATGAGTCCCGAACAATGTCTGGGTAAAACCCTCGACCACCGCGCCGACATTTATTCCATCGGTTGTTTGCTGTTCGAACTGCTCACTGGCACGCCGCCATTTGACGGTGACACAGCTCTTCCGGTCATGCTCAAGCATCAAAACGAGAGTCCGCCGTCTCTTCGAGAGGCAAGCCTGGGGAAATCATTCCCAAAAGATCTAGAAGCGGTGGTGAAAAAGCTGCTCGAGAAAGAACCGAAGGACCGTTATCAAAGTTTGACCGAACTGGCAAGAGACCTACGGAAGATAGGGAGGGGCGAACGAATCGCCATAAACGTCCAGAATGACTCAAAGAAAAACACAACTAGCAGTCGGCATCCTATCTTTGCCGTCGGAATCGCAACTTTTATCATCGTCGCGATAGCCGCGTCGGCTTTCTTTTTGCGAACTCCACAAAAAGCGGAGACGACGGCGCCAGCACCACACGTAGATGCTCTGCAGGTTCTAGACAATGCAAATCCAAGCAATGCGCCGGAACCAGAAAAGCCATCTTACGAAGGCGGTTTCTTTTCCGAAGTAAAACAGCACGATAAGCGCATATTTCATTTCCCATTCAATTTGGAAGAATCGCCAGGCAGAATTTCAGAACTGCCAAGCACCACAGAAGTGAAGTCTGAAGACCAAAATGGCAAGCCGCTTCCCACTGCAAATTTCGCTGTAGGGAACATGACCATTCAGCCCTTTGCCCCATTTCGACTTACGGCGACAGATTATATCTGCATCCACACTCAAATGTTCAAAAGATTCCGACCAGATGAAGTGCGTTCGCTTAGGCTAAATGGCGTTGCAAGTGTGACTGACAGAACCATTGAAGCTATCCCCTACTTCACCGGCTTGGAAGGGCTGGAAATGGATGAATGCACCGGAGTGACTGATGAATCGTTGAAAGATATAGACAAAATGCCGAATCTAACCGTGCTCACTCTCGGTCGAACTAAGACCACAGGCGAAAAGATAGCCAAACTCAAGCATCTCCGTTCCCTGAAAATGCTTGATCTGAGAACAATAAAACATACGCCACTGGTTCTCCAAGCTCTAAAGAACTCCAACAACCTCACCTTGCTTGGTTTGCGAATGACAGGTCTCAAAGACAGCGATCTAGCATCGCTGAGCAAAATGACCAAACTCGAAAGACTGGATCTGAGTGACAACGATATTACGAGTAAAGGATTGACACAACTTCAATCGTTGACAAAGCTGACGGATTTGGATCTATCCGATTGCCCGATCAGTCAGGAGGCCACAAACATGTTTGCACCTTTTAAAAATCTCAAATCGCTAAAACTAAGCCTGTCTAACTGGAAACCATACGAGGTAAAGAGACTGGAGCAAGCCATGAAACAGAGCCAGCCTGACTGCAAACTTCATGACGCTACGTCGAAGCATCCAGGTCATTCAATATTCAGTCTTCTTCGCTGATCGCAAATTTGAGTTCGCGGCTATTGATGGCTATTTGTTGGCTTTCTTTTCAGCCTTAGCAGCTTTTTTCTCTTTCATGGTTTTCGCTGCCTTCTTTTTAGTCTCTTTCTTCTGAACTTGTTCCTTACCCATCCTTAACCCCTCCTATGCCTTACAAGAATTTCCGATTCCCGCGCACCACCATAGAAGCACATTATCACAAACGCGAGGAAATGCAGCGAGCAGCTAGATGCCGTAATGAATTGAAATGTGTCATTTTGCCAAAAATCTCCAGACGCTAATAATATCGAGACGCGCCAGCAGCTATAATGCCGCATTTGTAGCGCATCGAAAGATTCAGAGTCTTAAGGAATCCAGCCATGATCACAGTCAACGAAGTCACGAAAAGTTTCGGCACCCGAACGCTATTTGACAACGTATCGGTGAAGTTCAGTCCGGGCTACCGTTATGGATTAACTGGGCCAAACGGTGCGGGCAAATCCACATTCATGAAGATCCTGTCGGGGCAAGTTGAACCGTCCAATCGAGGCATCGTCTCGAGACCGAAGAAAGTAGGCGTGCTGAAACAAAACCAGTTTGCTTACGATGATGAACGCATTATTGACACCGTCATCATGGGTAATGACACACTCTGGCAAGCATTCAAAGAACGAGCAGAACTTTGTGAATTGACAGATCTAACGACCGACCAGATGACTAGACTGGGTGAATTAGAATCGGTAATTGCTGATGAAAACGGCTATACAGCTGAATTTGAAGCGGCTGAAATTCTGCGGGGTATCGGCATTCCCGACGAGCAACATGAAAACTTGATGAGCACTCTGCCGACTGACTACAAATTTAGAGTGCTACTCGCACAAGCACTCTTTGGCGAACCAGAGGCACTGCTGCTCGACGAACCAACAAACCATCTGGACCTGGAATCAATTCATTGGCTGGAAGAGTTCCTCTACACATACGAAGGAACACTAATTGTGATCTCTCACGACCGCCATTTCTTAAATTCTGTTTGCACCCATATAGCAGACATCGACTACGACACGATCATCATTTATCCGGGCACCTACGATGATATGGTTGAACATAAACTGCAAGCACGTCAGACAATCGAAGCCGCGAACAAAGAGAAAGCAAAGAAGGTCGCGCAACTGCAGGAATTCGTAGCGAGATTCGCAGCTGGTCAAAGATCTAGTCAGGTGCAATCGCGCAAGAAAGAGATTCTCCGTCTAGCGCCACAAGAACTGAAGCGGTCGAATATTCAAAGACCGTTCATTAGGTTCGAACAAGAGAAGCCTATTGGAAGGGAAGTGCTTCAGGTCAAAGACCTATCGAAAGCGTTCGATGAAAAGACGTTGTTCAAAGACATCAATTTGCAAGTAAACCGAGGCGACAAAATCGCCATAATCGGTGCAAACGGTGTCGGAAAAACGACACTTCTGCGCTGCTTGATGAAAGAGCTGCCGTCTGACGCAGGCACCATCAAATGGGGCGATGCCGCTAGCTGGAGTTACTATCCGCAGGACTACCACGACGAATTGAGTCCGGGGGTAAGCGCTCTCGATTGGTTGATGGCGTACATGGTAGACGAAGGACACCAGTTCGTACGCGGATTGTTAGGTCGCATGCTGTTTTCAGGTGACGAGAGTTTGAAGCTAACGGAGACACTTTCCGGCGGCGAGGCGGCTCGACTACTTATGGCCAGAATGATGATGCAGAAAAATCCGGTCTTGGTGCTCGATGAACCAACGAATCACCTCGACCTGGAAGCGGTCTCAGCTCTCGCTGAAGGACTGTCAATATTCCCGGGTACCGTCTTCGTTGTATCGCACGACAGAGACCTCATCTCTGAAGTAGCAACCAGAATTCTTGCGTTCACTGATCAAGGCTTAGTCGATTTCTATGGAACTTATGAAGAATATCTACAAACCCACAAGATGCGAGAGCCTGCGAAGAAAGGAAAGTGGTAGAAAGGGTTGTAGCACAATTGACTACAGTATTTCAGCTCGGGCTCTACCGTTTCCAGCCGCATCAGCGGCTCAAACTAACTGCTCGACTTTCACAATTATTTCAGAAGCATGAGTTTGAATTGAGACGGAAGCGTCTATACCCCTTCTATAGGTCTGCGCCATGAATATGACAGGACAAAATGTTGCACGATTTGAATACGGAAGCAAGGAACCCTCGGAAGTAGAAAAAGAGTTCCAACGGTCTCTGGAATCAGCAGAGAGCACGTTCGGTCCTCTCAGTGGCGAGGTTGGTTTAATCCTGTCAGCCATGGTCGAACACTATAGAAACAACCCTGAAAAAGCAGCTGATGTTGCCGCTTGGGAAAAACGAGTGGAAGAGATCGTACAACTCTACATTCTTGACCAACGTTCTCCCTAGACACTTAAGTGTTTAGACAGCTGGTTCTCTACCTGCTATCCTTCGGTGAAAGGATTAAGGTGGCAGAACATGCAACAAGATGGCAGCAGCCATGTCGCATTTATAGTTGTTAGACCGCAGTTTCTGGGCAACATTGGCTCAATCGCCAGGCTACTGAAAAACTTTGGCTTTCGAGATCTGCGTTTCGTCGAACCGCCCCGAAAATACAAAGATGCTGAAGCAAGAAAGATGGCTGTAGCTGCTTTCGATCTCCTGAAGAACAGCACTACATTCCCAACACTGGCTGATGCAATTGCCGACCTCAATATTGTCATCGGCACCACTTCAGGACAACAGCGAAAGGAAAAGCTGCGTGATTTGAGCCATCTGGCTGGCGAACTAAGAGAGTTGAAAAACACTCGTATTGGCGTTGTTTTTGGCGACGAGATCGATGGATTGAGGAAAGAAGAACTGCTTCTTTGCCAGATTCTTATTCGAATTCCGACAGACCCTGAGTTTCCTGCACTCAATCTAGCTCAGGCTGCCGGAATCGTTGCCTACGAGATGCGGAAAACGTTTGAACACGATCAAAACGACGGCAATGAACCGTCGCTTGAGCCGCCGCTTGTGAGCGAGGTAAATGAGCTGTTCCAACAGCTGTCTCTGTTTTTGGAGCGAGTGGAATTTGCCAGAGAGAGAAATAAAGGACAAGTCCTTAACGACTTGAAACAGTTCTACTATCGAGCCAAAGCATCCAAACGTGAGACAGACTTATTGCGGGGTATCATACGAAAGTTGAACGGTGCACTCAACGAGCCGACCACTGATACCCTGCGGAATCTCTGAGCGATGATACATCCGTTGCTGGCAAAAGTAGACCATCGCCCGTTTCCAGTACCACAAAGTGCATGGGTAATGAGTCAGGTGTGGGAGAAGCTCCTCTTTGCTCATTGGCCAGTCGAAACGTCCAAACTGCGAGACCTGATTCCGCGCTCGCTCGATATAGATGAATTCGACGGCACGGCATGGGTGGGAGTGGTGCCTTTCCTAATGAGAGACGTACACCCACGATACACGTGTGTGGTACCACCACTTTCTAACTTTTTAGAGCTGAACGTGCGCACATACGTGACCAAAAATGGCATTCCTGGCGTCTACTTCTTCAGCCTGGACTGTTCGAACTCATTTGCAGTTTGGACAGCAAAGTCTTTCTATTATTTGCCGTATTTTAATGCCACCATGTCTTCACGCTGCAATTCAGACGGCGTAGTTACTTATGAAAGCAAGCGAAGAGAGTCTTCAGCCCAATTCAGAGCCTCGTACAAACCGACTGGTCCTTTGTTTTCACCAAACGCAGACTCGCTGGACAGATTCTTGACCGAGCGATATTGCCTCTACACCACGAACAAGCATGGCAAGCTATTTCGCGGAGTAATCCATCACCACCCATGGCCACTGCAACCAGCCGAGGCAGAGATCAACGTCAACACGATGACGGATGCTACACTCAATTTGAAACTTCCAGACTGCCAGCCAATCCTACATTACTCTGAGAGACTGGAAACAATAGAATGGGCTCTCGTCATGGTTCTTTGAATTTTCGCAATTGGTCGCAAGTGCACATATAAAAGCTAACCGCTCCGGGATGAGGGCGTATTCCTGACCTCAGCAGCCCCAAAAGAGGTCAGGAACACGCCCTCATCCCGTCTCTATTACGAATATTCGGCACGGTTTCTCCGGATACTCACAATTTGGCTAGCGCAGTTTAAGTGCCGAGCCTAAGGCAGCAGCAAATCCTTCTTAGCTTTGGACGAATCATCTTTCGTTGCTAGAGCTGCATCTTTGGCCGGCTGACTCTTTTTCACCGCAGCTGCTTTCGCTGACGCGGTCGCTTTTGTTGCAGTTTTCGGTCTGCTTGCGACTTGCTTGTCGTGGACAATCTTGGCGTGCAGCTTTTGCACTTTATCAAATTCGATAAAATCTGGCGTGATCTGTTCTATAACGCCTAGAGCTTCGTCAAACTTCCCCTGCGCATCAAGAGACGAAGCGGCATCAACTCGATTGCGCCCCTCCATCTCAATCATCACGGCCTTTTGAATCTCAGGCACAGCTCGGGCTGCGACATTATTGATCACATCGCGAGCGGCTCTGTCGACGAGAGTTTTATTCAACGGAGTTCCAGGCGACGTTGAAAAATCCTGATTGTATTTTTGCACTGCAACGGTGCTCACGACCTTGCCGCCAACTGTTTTGACGAGAACGTTTCCGTTGTAGCGAATCTGCCCACTCATCTGGTCGACATTTTCTCGAATATTACAAACTACATACCAATCTGGATTTACCGTGCTAATAGCAACGCCGTCCATGCCTTCTAACTGCTGCGTGATCTGATCAACGACATCTTGCTCCATGCCGCTGCCACCGCCCTGCACGACAGCGACACGAACCGGTGGAGCGTTAGCAAACGCGGCACCGACAGATGTCGCTAGAACTGCACCACTGAGAACTATCGAACGCACCAAACGTTGAACAATCATCTTTGTTTGCCTTCTCTCTCTAATTTCTGTTTCTGTTTGGGTTTCCTGTTTTCTGTTTTCTATCTAGCTTTTTCAGCGACGAGCGTCCGCATCTGCTTAAGAGCCTGAGGAATCTTCGAAGGGTCCTTACCTCCTGCCTGAGCAAGCTGGGGGCGAC
>DATNPY010000024.1:0-46125 GCA_036702955.1 Drouetiella sp.
TAAATCCCACCCGATAATCCAGGCGATCAGCTCGCCCAGTGCCGCTTGGGCGAAAGTGTAAGCCGAGCCCGATACAGGAATCATCGCCGCCAGTTCGGCGTAGCAAAGCGCGGCAAATCCGCAAGCGACTGCGGCAATCAGAAAGGAAATGACGATCGCCGGTCCGGCGCCGTCTCTTCCCATTGGGGAGCCGAGCAGGAAATTAATCAACGGTGTTGATATGAAATCTTTTGAGACAGATGCTTGCCCCGCTGCTGCGGTACCTGTGAGCGCAAAAATGCCTGAACCGATGGTTGCGCCCACACCGAACGCGAGCAGATCGAAAGCCGAAAGGCTTTTCTTCATCAAACGACTTTCGCCGTATGCCTCGTCAATTAATTGATCGGTCGGTTTGCGTCGAAGTAGCCGCTGCGCTTGCAAAGATGCACCTTTCGCCTGTTGCAGCCTTGAATTGTTGCATACCCTGGCGAGCAAAAGATAAGTTCGGAGATCTCACAAGATTGTCACGCAGTACTCTGCAATATTGTCAGAAGCAAGCAGCAACTCTCGACCGATGGAAACTGACTGTGAGGAATCTGAATGGAACACATCAACACTGACACAACGACCCTTGTCACCGCCGCGAAGCTGGGATGTTCGGTGCAACGCCTGAGGGAGGCTTACGCCGGGCTGGAAAAGCGCGAGCAAACGATATCGCAGATCCGAGTACTGGTTCGTGCCTACAGACAGTATGGCTGCCAGTCGATTCAGTCATAGTTAGTTGCCACAATTAATTTTTTCGGGCTCCTGTTTCACACAGAAATCACAAGTTCAGGTGTAGAACTTTACATCTACTAAATCGTTTGCATGCACCCCTGATTACATGCGAAGAGAGGAAATAAATGGAAATTGCCGTTGCTACCGAAGCGAAAAATGAGTCGACCGAAGATGTAATCGATGAAAGAACCAGAGCTTTGCGATTGATTCGCAGCTTAGTTAATATCTACCGACTTTGCTACGCTGTTGCCGGCTCTGTCTGAAACTTTGTCCACATTTTTCCGTGAGGAATTGTTCGGCTCTCGACGAAAACTCGTTCAATGATGCTGACGCCATTAAGGGCACTAAATGCGGTGCAGTACCCGCGATTTTATGACTTTGTTCTTTCCAGTCCGGGATAAAGGCTCGACGCCTCCGCCAGACGTCGAGCCTTTATCGTTCGCATATATACAGACGCTAAAGAGCAGTTAAGGAGCAGAATTGAGGCCAATACTTTCGCAAGACACGCACCTATTAATCGCTGCCGAGACAAAGTGCCTCCTGATACAGCCAGCTTAAGGCTCAACAGCATAACCGGGTTTTATCCTAATACAGGCTACGCTTCCATATTTGATAGAATCATGGACGATTTGAGCAATCGGTCATGATTAATGACGGTGAGCCCGCAACGCGCCTCAAGGACTTTTATGCAAACCAAAACTTTTCTCTCGGCTTTAGTTCTCTGTCTTTCAGCATCCGCTCCGTGTCTTGCTCAGGGCGGCTCACCTCTGCCTGGCAACGATGGTGCCGCACCACTTCCAGGAGCTGAATTGAGACCTTCTGCCCCGGCTTATCAGCCCGAGCAAGTGCAACGCCTGGCAGCGCCTTTGCCGGTTGCGCCGACTCAGGCACCGACTCCCGGTCGAAAAGGCGCCACGGCTTACGGTCAGCTTCCGCTCACAGTCAAAGATGCGAAAAACAGAATTGTTGAATTGAGAACCACTCTTGCGGCATCCGGGCCTTCCGGCTTGCACGACC
Organism: Drouetiella sp.; assembly: GCA_036702955.1. Taxonomy (GTDB): domain Bacteria; phylum Cyanobacteriota; class Vampirovibrionia; order Obscuribacterales; family Obscuribacteraceae; genus PALSA-1081. Next base: position 1,774 of record DATNPY010000024.1, read on the forward strand.
CGATCTATCAGCTATCTGAATGGTTGGCTGATAGTGCCGATGCGCATATCAAAATGTCGATGGCGTTTTCCAAACATGACGATATGAAAGCGCAGTGTGCAGCTGAAAAACAAATTGGAATGAAGTTCAGTCAATTGAAGCGAGACGCCCAGTTGCTCAAAGCAGACTTGTTGATTGCGCAGAAAAGATATCCAGAGGCATTGAATCCTCTTGTTGAAATAGTGCTTGCAGACCCGACTTCTGCGACCGGCAAGACTGCATATCAACGTCTGAAAGATTTAGGTTTCTCGCATGAAGCCGAGGGTGCTGCAACATCGACAACAACAACTACAACTACTACTAAATCGCCAGCTGCTCAGGAGTCGATGGCGCCGACTGCTGTAGAGTCTTCTCCGGTTACGGCTCAGACATCTGTCAAGGGAACAGTCAAGTCTGCGCCGCCTGCTCAAGCAGTGGCGAATAAAATTATTGTGAAACCTGCCGGAAAGGCTTCTGTAAAGCCGATTTCAAAACCTATAACAATCGCCGCAAAGCGCCGTGTGCATTAATCCCTGTCATTAAATAGGTTTACACTTGAGCCCTGGTAAGGTTTTCACGTGTTTCTCTGTATTACAACTCTTTAGAACTTAAGGTCGATTATGTCGTACGGATCTATCATTACCGTGACAGTTATCGTTGCTGCTAATGCAGAGTCATATGTCTGAGGTGTCTTTTGGTTACTTACAGGTTCCGCGTTCTTTCCACAGCGCTTGTTCTCGCGATCACAGGAACTCAAGTCGGAGCTGCAGAGGTTGCTTTCAACTCATTTAACGTGGCTGCCGCTTCAGATTCGGCCGTCACAGACGGTGCTAACGAATCGAGCACACGAGCTTCGGCAGTTACGAACAATGTCGACAACTCGGGCCCACACGATTCGGCGGTTCCGAACAACACTAGCAACTCGGGCAAGCAAGATTCAGCAGTAATTCGAGGTGATGCGAGCCGCGAGTTGAAAGTTAGAATTTCAAAAACGCAAGTTACGCCCGATCTGCTTATAGATCAGTTGGTCAATGCTGCCTTCGACCGTGATGAGCGCTCGGAAGAGATCAAAAACAAAGCGCAGAAATACTCCGGACCAGTGCGCCGCTCGATAGCTAAAGTTTCTGACATGGCTCAGTTCATGTCTTCTTACAAAGGGTTTCAAGCTTCCAGCGAAGCTGCCGACGTGATTTTGGAAGAAAAGCAAAAGCTCAAGAGCCGAGCTTCAGTAGATTGGATCACTCAGAAGCATCACGATGAACTGCATCCGAAAGTAGTTTCAAGCCTCATGCAAATCGCCTCTGGGTTGGGAATGCCCGATGCATTCAGACGCAGCAGAAATGTCGATGAAGGTTACAAGCAGTTGGCTTCGCTGGTTGGTGATGACGATGCTATGCGGGCTCTGGCAGCCATGAAAGTCTGGGCCGCCAGTGTTAAAGACTCGGTGCCACCGTCTGAACCAGAAGAGCCTCTCAGCGTTTTAAAAATGGATTCTGTTGCGAAGAAGTTGATGGAAAGCAGCTTGAAGCGCGACCCAGTAGTGCTGGAAGCGAAAGCAAAACTGCACAAGTACAACCACCGCAATAAGCTTTTGTATGCTACCGCCAAAGTCGTAAACACAACGCTGAGCGTGGCTATGTTCAGTCCTACAATCATTTCTCCAGTTGCTCAAATCGCGCTGCTCACGTTTTTGACTGCAACCGGTGGTCCGGAAGAAGCCAAACTTTTGAAGGAGCTGTATCTGGATCGTCGCATTGAATGTCGCTACAAGATGCTCAATCAAGAAACTACGCAAGCAATCAATAACTACAATGTGGGCGCTATTACCGGCAACACGGTTCTCATCGAGTTCTGCAATCTTACGGCCAACAAAATGGCTGGCGACGACGCACTGGTAGAGGCTTTACTCAATGAGCCAGCCGATGCAGCAACTGCGGCAGCCAAAACTTCCACTCAGACAGCGCAGTCGAATTTAGAGTCAGATAAAAATTCTGACGGAGCCGACGTCAGCGCGCCCGGAAAGAGCCTTTAAATCAGACTCTTCGGGCTTCACTCGGAATCTTACGCTCTCCACGCATTAATAATGCTGGTGAAATTTATCTCATGGCGCTACAATCGACCTGAGGCGAATTTCGCCATCGACGTTCGGTTGTACTAAAAGCGGTAGATTTGCCGCGACCGTGGCATTTAAATGGCAGCGGTTTGCAAGGAGGCGGATAATGCGCGGAAGATACATATTGATGTTGGCTGCTGTTGCTGTGCAAATGTCGAGCGCGGCGATTGCTGATCCACTCAAAGGCGGCATCGAGACTAAGCAGGTCATGGGCGGCGCCGGCGACTACGCGTATCCAGCACCAACTATGGTACAAGCGCCCGTGATCAAGCCTCAAGCTCCCGTTAAAGCTCCACCCAGCAAGCCGCTCAACGCGACGATTCGTGAATCTGTGCCTGTTCAGCGCCCGCCCATTCAGATGCAAGTGCAACGCCAGGTCGTGCTTCCGCAGGGATTTATGGGCTCATGGAGAGTGCAGGGGCAGCGCTCGAAAGTCGAAGCTATGCCTGAATTTCAGGCTGGTGCCGAGCAAGCTTTTAGTTTGAATACTAATAACACCTGGAACATCGGCGGACAACCCGGCAGCTATTCGATGTCTAACGGCGAGATGAGCACGCCACTCTGGGTCGATAAAGTTGAAGGCGGCACCGCTTTTATTCGATATCAACATCCAGTCGGCAAAACGATGGCGCAGGAAGCCATTGTGCTTAGCTTGATTCCCGGTGGAGCACAATTCAATGGGCTCGAGCGAATTTCGATTGTGAAAGAAGGAATGGCGCAGCCGAGAGCTAAAGTGACCTATCAATTGAACGGGTCTCGCATGCGCTAGTGTCCGCATCGTAAATCGATTTAGCGTGCGATAGTATCCGCATCACTGAACGGATATCGCGATGCGCAGTATCCGCCGTGTGCCTCGGTTCCGGGATTACATTACTCAAAAGCAGGCGATAAATTTTGGGGCAACTGCTACGATTGCGTCTGTAGCTGCAGTCGGTAGTCAGGTGTCTCATGAAGAAGTTCGCATTTGCGTTTGCTCTCGCAATCTCATGCTCAACAGTTTGCTTCGCGAAAAGTGTTAAACCACTTGTTGCGCAGGCAGATGTGGAGCCATCTTTGCGCGGTGCGCTTCCTCTAACATCTACGACTTCAGCGCCTTCGATGCCTCCGTCGTCATCTGAAGCAGCATCATTATCGTCGACATCGACCACTTCGACCACGACGAGTTCAACGACTTCTACAACGGCCTCGCCTGCATCAACGACAACCACGACCACAACAACAACGACTAAAACAAATTCCTTCAATCCATCTACTGCTGAAGCGCAGCAAGATTTGAAAAACTTTGACGCTACTATACCAAACGTGCAGGCGACGACGCTGCCACCAGGCGCTCTGCAAGGCACCGCAAATATAACTGACATCGAAATTTCAGCGCGCAACATGAAGGAATGCCCATTGCAGCGCGATCACGACAAAGGCTTGAAATACATAGAAGTGACCGTGAAAAATTCAGGTCAAAATATCGCGGTAATTCTAGGTAACAGCGCCCATGCTGATGTCGGCACCGGCAGATTGCCGACCGCGCCAGCCTCAGAAGCCGTTGACTCCGATTTGCCGCGCTTAAATGGCAAAGGCAAATTGGCTGTGGGAGTAGTTTCTGCCTTCAGTCTCGGTTACGCTGGACCAATTTTTTACGAGAAACTGACCCCCGGGCAACATAGCAAACGCAGTCTGGGTGAAGCGATCGGTCGTGACGGCGCGCGTCGCGAAGTTGAAGCGGGTCACTTCGGTGTGCGTGTAATCATGCCAGGTGACGAAACTACAGGTTGGATAGCTTTTCGCTGCCCTCGAAATGAAGAGCTCAAAAACCTGGTCATTCCCGTTTCATACACACGCTCCGCCGTGCCCTCTGGCAGCGTCACTGTGCCTGTCGCCAACGCCATTCCAAACTAATTTTCGTCATCCTGCTAAAATGCTCCTCTACGTCGATATAAGGAGTTGACAAAATGCGTTTGACACGGAAGACTTCAACGTCTCTGTTCTCACTGGTACTGTGTATGGTGGCATCTATCGGTTGCGCACTTTCATCAATGGCTAAAAGTGGCGACCCTGTCGTTGTGATGGAAACCACAAAAGGCAAGATTAAAGTTGAAATCTACAAAAATGAAGTTCCAAAGACCGCAACCAACTTTCTAGATCTCGTAAGCAGAAATTTCTACAACGGTCTGACTTTTCACCGCTATGAGCCAGGATTCTGCATTCAGGGTGGCGACCCTCAGGGCACCGGTGGCGGCGGGTTCATCGATCCCAAGACTCACCAGGAACGCACTATCGAGTTGGAAACAAGCCCATCAATGGTGGCTGCAAATCCAAACCTCAAGCACAGCTCAGCTGGCGTCATAGCCATGGCTCGCACATCAGTTCCAAACTCAGCCAGCTCGCAGTTTTACTTCACGCTCGGTCCAGCCAACTTCCTGGACGGTCAGTATGCTGTGTTCGGAAAGGTTAAAGAAGGTCTTGACGTTGTGATGGCTTTGCGCAAAGGCGACAAAATGACTAAGGTTTACGTGCAACAGTAGATCGCAAGCATCGTTCAAAAGGCTCTCTAGACCTGCTTTAGGGCAGGTCTTTCCTTTTGGCGGGCAAACCCCGGGTGATATGATATACAGCTATTCGATATCGTTTCACCTCAACAGAAGGCACTTATGACAACAAACGATCCAGTGGTCGTCCTCGACACCACCAAAGGAACCATCAAAGTTCGAATCTATAAAGATGAAGTTCCAAAAACCGCAGGAAACTTTCTTGATCTCGTCAAACGCGGTTTCTACAACGGCTTGACCTTCCATCGCTATGAGCCAGGCTTCTGCGTTCAAGGCGGTTGCCCAAAGGGAACAGGCACAGGTGGATTCGTCGATCCTGAAACCAAAAAAGAGCGACGCATTCCCCTTGAAGTAACCAAAGAGTTGAAGCACAGCGACGCCGGCGTTATCGCCATGGCTCGCGCGCAAGACCCTAACTCAGCCAGCTCGCAGTTCTATTTCACTCTCGGACCAGCCAACTTCCTCGATATGCAATATGCAGTATTCGGCAAAGTTGTTGAAGGTCTCGATATCGTGCAGAGCCTGCGCGTCGGCGACGTTATGAAAGACGTCAAAATTTTGGAACCAGCTGCTAAGTAAGCCCTGTCCAGATCAGACATTGAAGAGGACCGTCCTTAGTGGCGGTCCTTATTTTTTGCAGATTTCTTCAAGGCTTATGTCAAACTTGTCTTATGAGGAAAAAATGGTCAGCTTTGGACCCTGCCGATAGAAAGTGTGTTCTAGCGAATCTTGCAGCAGTCACAGCACTCTTTTGCCTTTTAGCGGGAGTGATTATATTTGTGCATGAAGATGCCCAGCGAAGGGACCACGAGATGGATGAAATGTTGAGAAATCAACAACAGAATTCCGGTAGAGCAAAATGAACGGATTGCGTTTAAGTTGCAAAATCGAACTGCGTCAGATCTTGATATAGCGACCAGACGTCCAGGCGCTGCCGCCCGCACCAACTGCGATACCAAGCACGAGCAAGGCACCGAAGGTCTGTAGCATGCCATACTCAAGATTTTGGGGAAGCATCGGGGCGAAGCTAATCATTTGGTCGCGCACGTATGGGTCTATGTACCAGTGCATGCCCCAGAGTACTGAAATAGCCAACGCAGCCGCTCCTGCTCCGTAAAGCGCGCCTTGAAGGATAAGTGGACCCTTGATGTAGAAGTGGCTCACTCCCATGAGACTGAGGATTTCGATCTCTCGATGCCTTGATTGAATTACAAGATGGATGGTGTTCCCGATCACGGTCAGCGTTGCCGCCGTCAGCGCTGACGTGACTACAACACCGGCAAGCTCGATGAAGTGTCGGAATTCGTTGATCTTTCGCGCTACTTTCAGAGGGTAGCGAATGTTTTCGATGCCGCTGAGAAGATTTAGCTTGGGCGCTACCTTCTCTACGTTTTCAGCGCTGCTGACGCGAATATGGAGCGTGTTAGGCAGGGGATTAGAAAGTGCTGCAACTTTGAATGTCTGTTGCATTTCTTCCCAGGAAACTTCTTTTGGAACGATCTCGACCAGCTGTACTTCAGGAAATTGGCTCACTTCCTTGGCTACTTTTTTGGGGTCGGCTGTGTCTTTTATGTAAGCCGAAATTTCGAGTTGCGAACCCCAGGCTGAAACAACATTCTTGAGTGTCATGGTGAATTGCAGAATGCCACCGAATATGGTTAGCGCGATTGCGAGAATGCTGATCACGAGCCAGTTCGACCATCCGCTCTGGCGAATGCCGATCATGGTTTCAATTGCTACTCTGAGAAGTATGCGTAAGTGCCGCATGAATTATCCTTTGCTCTCCACTTCATAGACACCATCGTCGTAGACACCGCTGTCTACGTCCGAAACTATTTCACCGCCTCGTAAGCTGATGACGCGTTTACGCATCGCGTTTACGATTGGCTGATCGTGAGTCGATATCAACACTGTGGTGCCACGTTGGCTGATTCTTTCAAGTAATTGCATAATTTCTAGAGACGTGGCCGGGTCGAGGTTTCCTGTCGGTTCGTCTGCCAGCAAAACAGGTGGTCCGTTGACGATGGCGCGGGCGATGCCGACGCGCTGCTGTTCTCCGCCTGAGAGTTCGTCTGGATAAGCATCGCCTTTGTTATCTAAATTCACCACGCACAATGCGCTGTTAACGCGTTTGGCGACTTGTTTCTCGTCTAAACCGAGAGCGCGCAAAATGTAGGCGACGTTATTGAATACGGTTTGTCGAGGCAAAAGCCGGTAATCTTGAAAGATGATTCCCAGTCTGCGGCGCAGTAGCGGCACTTGCCCTTTTTGTATTTTGGTCAAGTTGACGCCGCCAATCAGCACGCTGCCTCTTGTTGGTGCTTCTTCTCTGTACAACAAGCGCATCAAGGTCGACTTGCCTGCACCCGATGGACCCACCAGGAAGGCAAATTCTCCCAGCGCGATGTGCAGATTTATGTTGGTGAGAGCGGGTCTCCCGGCATAGTCTTTGCACACATTTTGTAATCGGATCACGTCAGTTACCTTCGAGTGCCGCCCAGGCAGGGCGATCACAGTCTGTTTAAAGTCCCGTCAAGCGGGTGGCCAAATCCTAACATAGTAGTCAGCAGGAAACCTTGAAAGCTTCCAACCTTGCATTTTGTTAAATGTCCCGAGCCTGCGCAAGTGCTGCAAAATAGCAATCAGAGCATATCGATTCGGCACCATGCAGTGATTGTGTTGGTAGTTTACATTTCGGGCAGAGTGGAAAGCCCTGTTTGCGCCGCCACTGGCGCAGTTTGAGCTCTTGTTCGAACATTGAAACGATCCGTTGATTGAGGTCTAAGTGCTTGTCTTTATGAGAGCTGTCGGACTCTTTTTTCGCGTTCGGCGAAGCCCCGGGAGTCTTGAGGCACTTGCTTTCGCCGAACTTTGGCACTACGTTGAAATTTTTTAAAATGTCTACATTCTGTGAACTTTGGGGCGGCAATTCTTTTTGCAATGCTGCCAGTTCCTGCAGATCAGACTCGGAGAGCGTAATTTCGGCTAGTTCTTCAGGAGTAGGCTCGGTTCTTCTCGGTTGCTTGTGAGCTTGAAATCGATCGCCCTCGCTGACTGCCGGAGTGCCGCCGTAATAATGCTTCAAATCGAAGCGCATGCCAGTTACTTTCAGGTTCATACTCTGAGCCGCCATTCGCATTTTGCTGATGATGGCTGGCTTGAGGAGGCTCAACTCTTGCGCCACTGACGCGTCTTTAACGGCAATCACTAAATTGCCTTCATAATCGAGAAACAGCGGGCGCGATTTGTCAGCGAATACTTCACCGATCATCAGGGGCCAGAGGCTCAGTAAGGCATGCTCTTTCAGGCGTTTGTCGAGACCCAGCGAGTTGACGAGTTTGGACAGAACAGTGTCGATTGAATCGAGCGAGCGTCTGCCACGCTTGATTGGACGTGAGGAATTATCTTGAGGTTTATGAAGTTCGTCGCTATTCATTTTTTCGAGAGTACCTGAAGCGGCTCCGAGTCCTAAAGTTTACAGTTTTCGTCTCTTGGAATGCGAGAAACTTTCCTCATTTTGCATACTGAGTGCGTTATAATCAGCCTGCTTAGCCGGTTTTCAACAACGGCGACGGTATTAGGTCAGCGTCTTTGCGCAGACAATTTTTTGAAACATCTATGAGGACAATTCTGTGCCAGCCGCAGAGGTAATCGAAGAACTCCGTAAGCGTTTTAAACCGGAGAATGCGCGCAATCTATCCGCTACATATCTAATCACTGTCAGAGGGCAAGGCGGAGGCTCCTGGCTAACCAAGATTTCAGACGGTACTCTCGAAATGACACAGCAGCCTCCCGATCAGCCGGCTCAGGCCGATTGCTTGATTTCCGTCGAAGCTGACGACCTGGAAGAAATCATCGCCGGACGACTATCGGCAATGACCGCGGCTCTGTCTGGCGTGTTATCAATCGAAGGCGAACTTGGACTGGCCATGCAGCTTGTTCCTGTATTTTTCGAAGGACAGGCACCGTTTATTTAGGTTTGAGCACTACATCTGGTGCTCTCGTTACAAGTCTCAGGATTCAGTCATCCAGTTTCAGGATTCAGGACTAAGACCCAGGATTCAGGACCAGGTCCCAGCTTTTAAGACCAGGACTCAAGACTTTGTTTAAATGCCGCTCGAAAGACTTCGACTGGTGGCGACAATTCCGTCCAGAATTGAAAAGCCTTGTGAGCCTGGCGAATCAGCATCTCGGCTCCATCTGAGCTGCGCAGCCCCGATGCTTTTGCCAATGCAACCAACGGGGTATCTTCTTTTGTTTTCGAATAGACCATGTCATAGATGAGGGCTTGGGCATTTAAGCGCGGCAAAAATTCGCTTATCCACTCAGGCATAGGCACGTTGTTTTGCCCCATCGGCGAACTGTTGACCACAAGTGAGAGATTTTCTGTCGAGCAATTTGACCAGGTGGTGCCAATCAGCTTCAATCGCCCGTCCAGTACCTTTTCAATTTCGCGCGCGACCGCATCAGCTCGGGCCTGGTCTCTCGAGATCAAAGCCACACTTTTGTAGCCAAGATTCCGCAGAGCTAATATTGCAGCTTTGGCGGCACCGCCGGTGCCAATTACACAAGCTGCTGCACCGCTCTCTCTTTTCATAATCAGCTCAGCGACTGCTTCTTCAAAACCACCGATATCTGTATTGTGAGCGAGCAAAAAATCGCCTTCTAAAATCTTCACCGTATTCGATGCCTGCGCCTGCGCTGCTTCTTTTGTATGTCCGCCAGCCATGCGATAGATAGCATCTTTGTGGGGAATGGTGACGTTGAAACCTGTATATCCATCTGCCTTCATTCGTTCGATTTCTGCATCGAGATTTTCAGGCTTGATGTCCAGAAGATCGTAACAGCCATCTAGATTGCAGTATTTCAGGGCAGCAGTGTGCATCTGCGGTGACAGAGAATGTGCCACCGGATGTCCAATTAATGCCAGACGATATTTCAATTTAGTAGGTCAGTAACTGCTTGCTTGAATGGTGGCAACGCGCATACGCTTCACACCGGCTTCAGCAGCAGCTTGCATCACTGCCACGACTTCTTTCTCTTTAGAATCGCCGTCGGCGTTCACCGTACACGGCACCTCTTTATTACCAAGCTGCACGATGATCTGTTTGATTTTCTGACTGATCACTTCCGGATCGGTGCTGTTGACGAAGTTTCCGTTGATAGCGATCTGACCTTGCTTGTCGATGTCTATAAAAATTCCTTTACTCTCATCAACTTTCTTAGCATTCTTCGTTTCAGGAGGCTTGATTTTCAGATCTGACTTGTCAATAAGAGGTGCGATCAAGATCATAATTACGAGCAGCACAAGGAATACGTCTGTCAGTGGCGTGACGTTGATTTCGGTGAAAATTTCACCGGTGTTGCCCATCGACATAGTTGTTCACCCTCCTCGACGAGAGTCGATATTAGTGAGCGTGACCTTCAGTACCAACGAAGCTCAGGAAGAGCAGCTTCAGTAGCAAGAAATCGTCGTTGAAACCTTTGACAGTATTGGTGTAGAGGTTATTGAAGATAACTGCGAGAATTGAGACAACAAGCCCATATCCAGTAGCGATAAGTGCCTTCGCAACCCCGGTCACTACAACCGGAGTGCCACCACCGGCGACGCCGAGTTGGTCCAGAGTGAAAATAACCCCGACCACGGTTCCGAACAGTCCGATGAACGGGCAGGTGGCGCCAATCGTTCCCAAAACTACTAAGTGTCTTTCGAGCTTTCTTGTCACCAATCCAACTGTGATGTCGAATGCTTTCGAGAAGTCTTCTTTTTGTTCTGCCATCAAGCGCACGCCTTCTTCGGCTACTTCGCCGACAACACCGCCGAGGCGGCTGCAAGTCTGTTGCGCTTTCTGCAATTGTTGGCTTTCCAACTCGCGTTGCAGCTGGTGAATGAACTGAGTGACGTCGCGGCGATTTTTCTGGTAGTACAGATATCGCTCAATCATCACGGCTGCAGTGGCGATAGAGCACAAAGTAATAGGAATGGAAGCGAACCAGTCAGTCATCATGAACTGAATAAAGTAAGTGAAAAATTTGCTTTCCATTTTCTCTCCTGAGTGCTGCGAACGAATTGAGTTTATCAGAACGAACGGAAGGTGCCGTGTCCACCGCCGCTGAATACGTTGTAATCAAACGTGAATTGAATGTCTACGTCGTCGCTGGCACCTGCAGGTAGTGGTCTGAACGGTGCCGCGTTTTCAACAGCTTTGAGGGCTGCCTGGTCGGCAATCGCTACGCCTGATGATTTATCAAGTCTCAAGTTGGAGAGTTCTCCGCCTCTGTGCACTTTGAAGATAACCACCACTCGCTTCGATTCATTACCTTTTGGTGGGAACCATGCGCGTTTGATTCTTCTTTGCAGGTCAGCCATGTACGGTCCGAAGTCCACGTCGGCTTGTGCAGCGACTGATGGTCTGCCATTGGGGTTGTTGTTGGCATCAGGGTTACCCTTGACGCCTTCGCCGCCGCCGCCACCAGTGGGTCTGGGTACGCTCGGTGCTACTGCTATAGGTCCACCGCCAGCTGCTCCTCCGCCACCACTTCTGCCGACGCGGCTGGGTGCTGGTGCTGCTGTTGGTCCTGAGCCACCGCCTACTTTCGGAGCGCCACCGCCGGCAATTGGCGAAGGTGATGGAGGTCCGCCACCGGCTGCGCCTGAACCAGTCGCCATCGGTGCAGGCGCTGGTGCTGAGGTCGATCCGTGTCCTGGACCAGCGCCGATTTTAGGCACTGGCGAGAGCGAAGGACCGCCGCCGTGGGAAAAAGCCAGTGGGGAAGGTGAAGGAGATGGCGTAGGTGATGGTGATGCTGAAGGATGCGCGAAAGGCGTCGGCGTTGGCATAGCCATCGGCTTTGGCGTCGGAGAAGGGGTTGGAGTAGGTGAAGGCGACGGTGTCGGGCTCGGGTGAGGCGACGGGGTCGGTGCCGGATGCGGAGACGGCGGCGTTGGAGTTGGTCGCGCTACTGGTGTAGGCGTTGGTTTAGGCGATGGAGTCGGAGTCGGCTTGGGCGTAGGCGCTGCCTTCTCAGGTGTCGGCTTGGCCGCAGGAGCCGCTTTGCTTGGTGCCTTCGGTGCTGGAGAAGGCGCGGTTACGGGTTTGGTTGCGTCGTGCTTGCCTGCGTTTTCAGAGTTTTTCTGAGCGTGCCTTTGTGATTTGACTTTGTGCTCGACGGGAGGCTGATTTTGAATGAATTCGATGTCGGTGATCTGTTGCTTCGGTGGCGGTGGTACGAGGAAGAAAAACGCCAGCACGAAGAAACTTGCCATGAAGGCGACGTGCATAAGATAGCTGCCGCTGGTAGCTTCAGACATCGCCATGACGTATTCAGGATATATGCGTCGGCGCTGAATCAAGGCTGCATGGTCATATGCATCGCGGATAGCGAATGCCACAAATGAAAGGAATAAGCCAAGAACGACCAGGGAGGCTGGGCTGCCCATATGAATTTGAGAAATTGATGTAACAAGTTCTCGGTTCGGCTTCATATGATTGCTTATGCCGAACTCTACCAACCCTCTTAAAATCGGGTCGGTAAAGAGCAGAAGCAAGAAGACTATAAAGTTGATTGCTGCGACAGCGAGGAACAACATCCCTTTGCGCTGCTCGCCGTTGTAAAGCTGCCCAAATCCCGGAATGATCGACAACATGGCTGCCATGTTCGGATCTTTGGATTGGTGAAAACCAGGTGAAGTGCTAGTCATTTCTGAGATGATTTCCCGCTGTTGTGATTGTGGAAAACGCAGGCAACGCCGCCTTCGGGTTCACGTTCTCCAACCATCCTGCCCAAACTAACCAAATTTGGCATCTCAGCTCGGTTTATCTAGTAAATCCAACTACGAATCAAGCATTGATCGTCTCAGGTGTAGTCTATTGCAGAGAACTGCTCGACTACCTCAGTCGATTAATGACTGGTTAAGTATAACATAAGTAGATTGCTAGCTCGGGCTGGGACTGTCATTGATGCGTTTCTGCCGAACCTTGCCAGAGACTGGATCTGTGGCGTTGGATACAAATTATTGAACGAGTTTGAACCAGGTTTCCCAAACTCAATTTACATCTTTTGCATAGCCAAGGCTTCAGGGTTTCCCCTGAAAAGTCAGAAATTCACGATACGAGCCTGTGGTTTGCTTCGTTCCGGTTACATCATCGGCATACGAAGTGCTTCTGCCAGTTCGATCTTGAGCTCGTCTCCTGGACGCACGTCAACCTTCTTGCCCTTCTTCGCAAGCAGGATGGCTACGCCAACAGCCAGACCGACGCCGGCGCCGAGTGCCATTGCCGTTCCCTTGCTCATGGATTTTGAGTTGTTGTTGTTATTGTTGTTGGAAGAATTATTCGTGTTGTTGTTATTTGATTTACCTGCAACAAGCCCAATCACCGTACCGATCAGGAATGGAGCGGCGACGGTGCCTGAATCGATCGCGTAATCTTTCAGTCCGCGCTTGGCATGGACGACACCACCATGTGCTACCAGGTTTGCGACGAGTGGAATCGACCGATTGTCAGGTGTTGTCACTGTGTCGAATTTAAGAGCAACAGAGCCGCTCCGGTTCATGTGCTTAGGTGAATTGAGTTGAGCGATTCTGCCTTTGATGATCGAGCCGGCCGGCACAACGATGTTGCCGTCGATGGTTAAGTCTTCGGCGGTTCTGGCTGCAAATTCGTCGCCTTCCTGACTGGTGTCACTGTCGACGGCGGTATCCATGATGATTGGAATCTTCGTTTGCGCAGGAACTTCGCGAACGTAACCTTGCAAAGTCTGTTTCGACGCTGTCTCGGTTTTGCCTTCGGCTGTGGTGTCAGCCTTGTCACCACCTGTGGTGTCGGCAGTACTGGACGTAGTCGTTGTCGTTGTAGTTTCGCTGGCTGCAGGAGTTGTTGGAGCAGTATCGGTATCTGCCGTGGTGCTCGTTGCAGGAGCCGACATAACAGGCTCCTCTTTTGTAAGTTCTGGTTTTGATTCCGTTACAGTTGTTGACTCGTTACTTTTATCAGCTGCAGCAGTTTCGCCTGTTGCCGGCTCTGAAGCCGCAGGGGTTGCTGCTTCTGCTGGTGTAGTGGAAGCAGAAGCTTCGTCGGCCTTGGCCGGAGCAGTGGATGCACCATCTGGACTGTAGATCTTAAAGTTGAGCTGCGAATCGCTTGCTGCGAATGCCACAGGCATTGAGCCCGCTGCAAGAAGAACGCTCAGTGCTATAGGAAGAAAGCCACGGGTCATTTATTATCTCCAGTTCATCGTCGAATCGTAATCGCTCGGACTATGGTTCACGCCAACTCTTGGGCATTTTCAGAAGGAGGTCAAGCGGATTGAGTAGCCAGCATACCACGGCAGTTTAGTTAAACAATTAGCGGATTTTGAGAAATCAATAGGACGAACTTATAAGTCTGACATTTGCGCTCGCTATTGCATTAAACTAAGTATGGGGATTTCGGTCCCATTCCGCGTCACATCGGTGTACTGTAGATAAAGCGCCCGGGTGAGACGCATATGAACCAGAAGTTGGAGAGTTTACGAAGTGATTGAATGTCCCATCTGCCACGTGATGAACGAGGAGCAAGCTCATTTTTGTTCGGAATGTGGTCAAAGATTTGCACCGGCATCGCCGCAGGCGACTTTCCAGAATCCCAACGCAGCGCAAGCTCCAGACCCCGTTTTTCCAAGCTTTCCGCCCAACGATAAGTCGCAGTTTCAGCAACCACAGGCGGTTCAGGATTATCAACAATCAAGCGGGTTTCCAGCTTCCGGTAACCAGTTCGACAGCCCCGGCTTCGGCGGGACACCATCGACCGCACCACCGCCGCAAGATTTCGGTAGTCAGACACCTTCACAACCAGCATTCAACCCGCCTAACACTCCAGCATTCAACCCGCCTAACACCCCGGCTTTCAATCCGCCTAACACCCCGGCTTTCAACCTGCAGCAGCCGTCGCAATCTTCTGACGCGCCTGCTAACAATTTCGATGCTTCGTCAGGTGGTTTCAATCAATCATCAGGCTTTAACCAGTCCTCGGCTTTCAATCCGCCATCCAGTTCACAGGCGGAATCGCCTTCCTCTAATACATCTCAAGACAGTCAGTCCAGAGCATTTCCCCCGGAGCCGGAAACACCTGCCAGCCCTCCATTGCCGGCTCGTCCGAAGCTGCACTCTCCTTTATTTGATGGACCCGACGAACCGGCGCCCTCAAGACCACAACCTCCGAAGTCGACAAGTGGATTTGGCGGCATGAGTAAGCCAAAAGGTTTGCGCTCTCCACTTCTTGGCGAAGATGATAGCGAAGCAGAGCCTCCAAAGCCACGTGCGGGAGGGCTGCGGTCACCTTTGCTGCGCGGTGAAGATGATCCGGATCATCCGCAAAGAGGCAAAGGAAGCCAGCGTAACTCACTGCTTTCGTCATCGCCAGCTGATGAAGATCCGCCTGCTCCCAGTGCCAGCAAAGGAAAGGGCGGTTTGCGCTCTCCCCTGCTCGGTGCAGCAGACGATGATTTCGTGCCGCAGTCGAAACCTGTAAAACCTCCGAAAGGCTTACCTCCGCGCACCGGCAACGCTCATTTGCGTTCTCCGTTGCTTGGTGGCGTTGATGATTACGAAGGCGACGAGGGAGACGATGACTTGCCGCCTGTGCCAGGCAAGACTGCTTTCCCACATGTGCGCAGACCTACCTCGGCTAGAGACAAGGAGCCTGTTGATCAGACACCTGAATCCTCGGATCAGACAAGTTCAGGAAAGTTTTCCGGTAAAAGTCATTTGCGTTCACCACTACTAGGTGGTGCCGATGATGATGAGCCAGTCGCACCATCATCGCGTTCTGGAAGTAGACCTCGACTGCATTCGCCGATTATGGACGGACGAGGCGGTGGTCAGAATTTCGATTCAGATTACGATGAACCTTATTATGAGGAAATCGACGATCCTAACGTCTTGCGCTCGCCTCTGCTCGCCGCACGCTCTAAACACGTGGCGCCACCAGAACCGGCTGCAAAAATAACTCCTGCACCGGCTCCGGCACCAGCCCCGACACCAGTTTCGCCACCGTCGGTGCAACCACAGGCGGCGTCATTCCCGGCTACGAATTCTTTTGCTGAACCTTCTGCACCGGCTTCTCAACCTGAATTTCGTGACCGCGGATTTCCGAATCCACAACCACCGGGTGATATGTGGAGAGATCGTGGATTCGCCGAAAGTCGAACACCAGAGCCGAAATCGGCACCAACCCCGGTTACTTCAACGTCACCACCTGAGGTGGCACCTAATCTAAAAGAAAGTTCACCTGCTCCAACTCTGCGACGGTCGTCAAGATCGGGATTGCTTGGTGGTGGCGCTGATGACATCGATGACCAGCCGATAAATAATTATCGAAACGCCCCTCCAGCTGCAGGCAAACCAGCCGTAGTTTTAATCATTCCATGCGTGCTCGCAGCAATTGCGAAACTCTGGTATATGGGCATTATGGGCGCTGCGCTGACACAAAGCCCGCCTTTTCTAGCTGATCAGTTGATGCAACTCGTTGTCATAATTGCGTTAATAATCTTTGCTATGACTGGTGGAAAACGCTAGCACCTGGCAACCTGTAAAGCCTCTACCTGACAGCTATACAACTTCTTCCTACAAGCCTTTAACATTGGCAAAAGGTAACTTTCAAAGAGGAAGCCGCGTGCTATAGTTTGCGTGGCTTAACAGGCTGATTTATTACTTTCCGGAAGGTTACTCACTGATGGATATGGCATCGCAATCCAAAGCATCTATAAACAAGAAACTCGCGTTTGTAGCGCTGGGGATTTCACTAATCGGCCAGACCGTCAGCCCTTGCTTGGCTGTCAGTCTGACGAAGAATTCACAGAAAAGAGCCACGTTGCAGTATGAAGTTTATTCGAAGTTGAGCCCCGGCGCTGGACCTCAAACGAATGACTTGCAAAAACAAGATCCACAGCTAGACACGAGTACGCCTGCGGAGCCAGGAGCCGCACCGGCAGCCGCTGCCGCTAAACCAGTCGACCTGACTCCAGTCACCCTTGATGAAGGTCAGAAGTCCAGCACTTCGCTTGGACCTGCTGAAGAAGGTGTCTTCAAAGCCACCGTAAAACTTGACCGCGCTGCAGTTAGTGGTCCGGTCGATCAGTCAGCCATTCTCGCACCGAAAAGTGTCAACGCTTCTGTCAACGACAAAGTGTTGAACAATGAGCGCGGCATCTCGAACATGGCGAAGAAAGTCAATGCTATGCCGGTTCCCCTGATGCAGACTCCTGAAGAAGAAGAGAATAGCGGCGATGTTAAGTTCAACGCCGAAAAGATTGAGCTTGCTGATTTGTGGGATGCCACATTAGCTCGTTCGCAAGATATCCAGTTTGTCGTGCAGAAGCTTATGCCGAATTCCAACAGTGGCAAGGCTGCTAACGTGATGATGAAAATGCTTGGTGCCACCGTATTTGGTGGAATGAGCATGATGACGATGATGGCTCCGAACATGGGCGCTCAAGCTGCAACAAATATGGGTGGCAGTCTGGTCATGCAAGCCCTAAATGGTGTGCAAGGCGCTCAAGATAAGAAAGCCCGACTCAGTCAAACCGAAGCGATCATGCTCTATAAGATGGTGCGTGACACAGCCGACAAGGTTGTATCTGCTTACAAAGATTACAAAATCAATCTCAGCGGTCTGGAAAAAACTTCTGACAACTTGAAGAAGCTTCAAGCGATCTGCAACGAGGTGCGTGCTTCGCAAACACCAGTTCAGCAGATTCAGATGGAAGCTGAGTTGATGAAGTTTCAGACAAATGCTGATATACAAGCCGACCAGGTGGCACGCTACAGACAAGCTCTGGTCGATCTTTCTGGTCCTGATGCTGTCGCCAAATTGGACAAGCAGTTACAGGAAGATAAAGAGCGAATTGCTGATTCATCAATTATCAACCCTGCAGCGGATCAGAAGACTACAGTCTCCGACGGCACTCAGGTAGCTCCTACTAACGGTGCGGTTCCTAACTGAGACCTATGTCCATTCGAGTCAATCAGCGATGGTTTGTTTGGCTCGTGCTCGGTCTGTGCATCATTGCAATTCCTGTGGGATTCCTAGGCACTCAAATCGCCAAGCATCTGGAAAAAACGGATGGCACCGGCGATAGTATCATGACGCGTTTCACGGATCACATTCAGGTGATCCGTTTGACCGGGATGATCGCAGACAAAGAAGACAGAAACTTCTTCAGTCCTGAAGATTCCACTGACAATGTTCTTAAACAGTTTCGTAAAGCGATCAAAAACGATCACGTCAAAGGAATTTTGCTGCGCATCAATTCTCCTGGTGGCACTGTTTCTGCATCGCAAGAAATTACGGGAGTACTGAAATCGTTTCGAAAAACAGGACGCCCTGTAGTGGTCTCGATGGGCGACCTGACAGCATCTGGCGGCTACTATGTCGCTTCTGCAAGCGATCGCATTCTGGCTGAGCCTGGCACTTTGACAGGCTCGATCGGCGTAATCATGCACCTGATGAATTTGAAAGGTCTCGGTGACAAACTGGGCGTTCAATCTGAAGTGATAAAAACTGGTTTGTACAAAGACATCGCTTCCAGCTATCGCCCCATCACTCCGGAGGAGCGATCGATTCTGCAAACCTTATGCAACGACTCGTATGACCAGTTTGTCAATGCTGTTGCCGAAGGACGAAAAATGAATGTCGCTGAAGTGCGGCAGATCGGCGACGGTCGCGTCTACTCCGGCAGACAAGCTCTCAAGCTGCATCTTGTAGATCAGCTCGGCGGCTACGACGATGCGCTCGATGTTCTACAGAAAATGTGTAAGGACCAGCTGCATCTCACCGAAAATCTCCCGGTGGAAGACAAATCTTCCGATTCCTGGCTCGCTGCGTTCATGGAGTCTGCCACTGGTGTTCCCGCACTGCATCTGCGACGCGAAGGTGGACTGGTTGGAGAGCTTTTGCCTGAGTCAATGAATCCTCGGTTCATCGATGTTCCTCTCTTCATGATGCGCTAAGTCGATGTCCGAATCTGAAGTCACATTACCTGCCACTTCTAATTCCACCAATGAGATAAATCAGTGGGCCGACATTTTTTACGGCCTACTGGTCGCGCCGATTCGAACTATCGAAATTCTGACTGATGACGAGGCTCTGGGAGCGACGTACAAAACTGTCCTTGGAGCAGCAGTCATCGTACTGCTTGCAAACGGCATCAGCGGCTGTGTAGACGCCGGTACAAGTGGAGTTCGACCGACCCTTCCTGTTTTGATCAGCGCGGAATTTCAGGGAATTGTGATGTGGATTGCGCTTTCTGCGCTGGTGCACATAATTTGCGGCTGGGTATCAAAGCGCGATGTCTCCTTCACCACTTCGCTCGTGGGAGTGGGTTGGGCATTTATGCCGCTCGTTTTTGCAGCACCGCTGAGCTGCTTCCGCTTTCTCGGGATTTTCTACAACCTTCTGGCTGCAATTCCTATATTGTGGATGGTTTATCTGCAGTGGCTGGTTTTCAATCACTCCCTGTCGATTGCCTCGGTAAAAATGTTTGCGCTGCTTGTTCTGGGTCCACCGCTGTTTATCATCACGTACCTGTTCTGGCTGTCGGCAGCATGTCTGGCGGTCGCTCAGTTTTTCATGTGAGAACTTCGTGCTTTGTCAAATAATTTGCCGACCGCAATAGCGATCATTGGTCCAACCTGCACAGGAAAAACCGCTCTCAGCATCAAAGTTGCAAAAGAGTTAGGCGGAGAAATCATCGCGTGCGATTCTCGAACGATCTACAGACATATGGATGTGGGTACCGCTAAGCCATCTGTTGAAGAGCGTGGCGGGGTTCCTCACTACATGTTCGATGTCGTCGATCCTGACGTGCCATACACAGTCGCAGAGTACAAGCAGCAAGCGACTGATGCTATGAATTCGATTTTCGCTCGTGGTCTGACGCCGATAATATGTGGTGGAACCGGCTTTTACGCCCGTGCTCTGCTGGAGGGTTTGGAAATTCCTGAAGTGCCTCCGCAGGAAGAATTGCGCAGCGAACTGAGAGAATTAGCTGCGCGTGATGGGAATGAAGTTCTCTTCGCCAGGCTTCGAGAACTCGACCCTGTCACTGCTGACCGGCTCAACGCCAACGATTTGATGCGAGTCGTTCGCGCCATCGAAGTATCAATATACTGTCAAAAACCATTCTCAGAAGTTGTGAGTAAAAGTGATCTGCCTTTTTCCGTTATATGGATTGGGCTTCGTCCAAGCGATCGAGATTTGCTGCGAGATGCCATCTCCAGGCGCTTTGAGGAGCAGCTGCGGATGGGATTGGTTTCAGAAGTTGAGCATGTGTATAAAAGATTCGGTTCCTGTCGAACTCTTTTGAATACAGTTAACTACACAGAATTTATTGCATACATAGATGGGAAAACAGACTTTGATAGCGCGAAAGCAGAGTGCCTGACTCACAATAATCAACTTGCTCGGCGGCAATTGATCTGGTTTAAAACAAATTCTGCAATAAATTGGTATGAGTTTGATCGATATTCAGGCGATCAGCTTTCGCAATCTGTTCTCAATACGATTTGGCAAAAACGTTAACCTGTGGCTTGTTTCAAGATCGCTTTTTCAAAATTCGAATGCTAATTGAGAATAGAATGCACTGAGAAATGTTATTTGCCTTACTAAATGTGTGTGCAATTTATACGCTCGTGATGCGGGTTTCGATCCCAGCCCTTTACGTAAAAGAAATTGGAGCTATACTACTTTATAGGTTTGCATTGCAATTCCCGACGTGATCAAAGATTCTCAGTTCGCCTGTTCTACGCATTCAACAAAGCAAGCAAAAAGTTGATGCGGCCTTTTTCAAAAACAGAGTCAGAATAAATTCGAGTGTCGAGGATTGATGAAACAGTTTAGTGATTGCGAAGTGCACGAGGTTTCACTGCCCTGGAGTGATGGAACTCTGTCAGCAAGGTTATGGCTTGTTGGTGAAAAAACAGTAGTTGGCGTGCCTGAGTTGGGTCTGCACTGTTACGGCAAATCGCAAACAGAGGCAGTGTTTCGGCTGTTCACGTCGCTGCTGAAATATTATCGCCAATTGAAAATGCACCAAAGTAAATTACCGTCGCGTGGTCTCGATCATCTTGAACGCTTAACTGGCTGGGTTCAATCGATTGAAGAGCGCATGAAAGCTCCGAAACTCGAAACAAATGTTGTTTCGATTGGTCGCAGAAAAAGCTGACAAACTTCCATCAGTCAAAAAACGGACGGTCGCTGGATTCCTTTGCGTTTCGATCGCGCTCGTTTCTTGCGACCATTATTAGATCCGTCTTCAATTGATGAAGCGATTGTTCTAACCCAACTGGATACTGGTGAGGGTTTAGCAAGCGTTTGATGCCGGGATGCAGTTTTTTCAATTGCTGACTCGAATATTCTCTTATTTCAGATGCGTTCGGCGTTTTGTAGACCAGCTCACCCTTTCTGAAAATTGGTTGGAGTAAATCGACATATTTTGTGTTCGGCGGCAGAACTTTTCTGCGCGTGAAATCTACCGGGTCAACGATTATCGATGTCTCCGGCGCTTTTCCAGCTTCGTCGAAGATCATGTCGCCTATGAACAGATCACCGTCTGCGCTCTCGGTGTAAAACCTGCGAATCTGCTGAATGCCTGGATTAGAGATTTTCACCGCCTGCTCGGATAATTTGACCTTGTACTGCCATTTTTCGCCGGGTTGTCGCACTGCAGTCAATTTGTACACACCACCCAGTGACGGCTGATCGTATGCGGTTACCAGCTTTGTTCCGACTGCCCAGACATCGACTTTCGCACCTTGATCGTTCAAGCTCTGAATGATGTGCTCATCAAGGTCGTTCGATGCAAAAATCAGCGCGTCAGGAAAGCCGGCACGGTCGAGCATTTTTCTTGCTTCGATACTCAGGTAAGCAAAGTCTCCAGAGTCCAATCTGATGCCCTGCAGTTTGTGTCCGTGGCTCTTCAGCCACTTGCCGGCTTCAATAGCGTTTCTTACTCCGTCGAGCGAATCGTAGGTATCGACAAGAAATATGGAGTTATTCGGCATTGCCCGGGCATATGCACGAAACGATTCGAGTTCGTCGTCATACGACATCACCCAGCTGTGCGCGTGCGTGCCTTTGACTGGAATGTCGTAAAGCTTTCCGGCTAGCACATTTGAACTGCCGTCACATCCGCCGATGTACGAGGCGAATGTGGCTGAGACTCCACCGTCGGCTCCTTGCGCTCGCCTCAAGCCGAACTCGAGAATGGCTTTATCGCCCGCAGCAAGGCGCAAGCGTGCTGCTTTAGTTGCCACCAGCGTTTGAAAATTGATGATGTTCAGCATCGCTGTCTCTAAAATTTGACAGGGAATGATCGGACCTTTGACGCGCACGATCGGTTCGTGAGCGAAAACCACTGAGCCTTCAGGAATCGCATCGATGTCGCAGTCGAATTTGAGAGTGAGCAGGTAATTCAGGAATGCCTCTTCGAAAAGTGGCTGGTCATTGTTGCCTTTTAGCTTGCTCAGGTACTCGATGTCGATTGTGCTGAACTTGACGTTCTGAATGTATTGGATGAAATGCGAAAGTCCGCAGGTTATTGCGAATCCGCCTTTGAAAGGGTTGGAGCGGAATGACAGGTTGAAGACCGCCTCTTTGTTGGACGTACCTGATTTCCAGTAACTGTACGCCATGGTCAGTTCATACAGGTCTGTGAGAAGACTGAGGGAGTCTCTGTAGAGTTGGTTCAGCGGCTGTTTCATTGGGTACCGGAGGTAGCTGGGCTGTGATTGCCCACTGTAGCACATCAAAGATTGCCTGCCGCACCATATCTGGTGCATATGGGGTTGAACGAGTTTTACGCTTAATTGCCCGCACCGCTCACCGGCAAGTGTTTGATGGCTGTCATTGATCCTTTCTGGAAATTCATTAATTCATGCCGCGCCTCTGAGCAACCTCCCGGGCGCATTGAACTTTTTTGCCTCCACTTACGTATTAACTTGCAGAGGTGTCGAATGTTGGCTCTGCGTGCTTCGAAAGCATTTTTTCTCGTCGGGATGCCTCTGGTTTATTGGTTAGCGTTTTTAGTTCCAACTGCATCGGCTATGGAGGAGAGCCAGGCACGTAATCAAACCGTTCATGATTATCAAGGTGGAGGCGCTCGGCAGGTCCAAACTGAGCAAGAGCAATTCTGGCATGCTGAAGTGATAAAAAAGCAGGTCGACATTGCTCCAGACGCTGACCTTATGCCTGATACACGTGAGGTAGAACAAGGAAAGGAGGCACAAATCAAAGATGGATTGGGGCTAACCTCGGGTCTGCCCATAAAGTACTGGGGAAACTCTTTTTCCTTAAAGTTTCACCGTCCATCTTGCCCCTTTGCAAAGGCGATGAGCGCCCACCACGTCATGTTTTTTAACTTTCGCAAGCAAGCTGTAGATCTTGGTCAGCTGCCATGTCGCTATTGTTTGCCGCCTGATTGGACATCTGTCCGAGCCGCAATCTGGCACCCTGCTGAGCCTTCGGTAAAGTCGCAAACACCCTGAGTACCCAAGAGCTAAGTAGCCCCAATCCTTGCTATTGTTGATGGAGTGACCGCCGCCGTTATACCGGTGGTTACTCTTACAAAGGTGGTATAACGACACGAGAAGTACTTCCTGAGCGACAGAAGAACATATGAGCCTTGAACAAATTCAGCAGAACTATTCGGACGCGACTGGCTTCGTAATTGACCGAACAGTCTCTCCACCGAAAATCTTGGGTCAGGCATTTCTGGTATCCAAGAGTAGAGCCGTTACGTGCGCGAGCTCCGTTTTCAACTACGTCGAAGCGCCCTGGGCGCTTGGCTTGAACTTCATTCATCCAGATGTCACTGACAGCGTTAAAAACATTACGCTCCACCAGGATTTTGATAAAGTCGCAGCGCGCAAGTGGTACCTTGCCCAGACCGGAAATCCTGGCGACCAGTTGATATTGCCGAATGACATGGCATCGCTGAGTTTAGACTTCAACACGCCAAACGTGGAACCGGACAAAATCGCTGAATTGAATCGGGCTCTTTCGCTTCCATTCTCGAGCGAAGGCGTAGAGGCCTCAGGTGCGATTCGTGGCATCGAATTTTTGACGATTCTCCAGAGCATTTTGCAGTCTGGAAAAGAAGGTCTGATCACCTTCATGGACTCGCGCAATCTGCCAATCGCTCGCATTCAAGTTGGTGGCGGAAACATCCTCAAGGTCTATTTCAGAGGTTTGCTCGGCGAACTGGCATTCTTCGAGTTCTTGTACAGGAAGCCTGCCGAGGGCTATTCGTTTCAGACGACAGTGCCGTTCAACTGGGGAAATGTTCGCGACATCACCGCACCTGCTGGTGCTTTAATTGAAGAAGCTCAAAGACGTGTCGGGGAACTGCCAGGCATGTTGAATTATCTGGGTGGTGCTGAAGCTCGTTATCAGAAACGAGTTGAAAACGTCGATCCCTCCCAGGTTAGCGAAAACATTCAGTGGTTGATGGAAAGGCTCTGGTCAAGCATCGATGGTTACATGACCCTCGACAAACTGTCCGAGCGCGTAGGCGCCGACACCTTCACTGTTGTGCAGGCGATGCGTGAGTGCGTCAATCGCGGCTTCGTCTCGATGATTAATCGTTCGACGCCATTCCACTGCAGTCAGCAAGTTGGAACGCCGCTTGTTTCGCATACAGACTTTGAAGTCAATGCATGGGATCCGCTGCAGGCGTTTTATCTCGACCCGCTGTCAGGTCGACCGACTTGGATGCAAGGAAATTTCTTCGGCGTTGCTAACGCGCTTCAACCGAAGAATATGTTGCACACAATCGCGATGCCGAACAACGTTCCTGGAGCGTTGATTCTCAAAGATTACAAACTGATCGGTATTCACAGCGGACCGCAAATTCCTAAACCTGGAACACCGCTGCCTCCAGTCAAGCTGTATCAGATGATGTGGATGGGCGCATTGCTCGAAATGAGTACCAAACGCGCCAAAATCGACGACGGAACTGGCGACCAGCAATCGGCGATATCTGGTTTGCGCGGCAAGATGGAACTTGAGGAGGCTGACGCCGCTGCCGCAGCCGCGTCGCAAGAGAAACTCGAGAAGTACCTTTGCCCGAACTGCTACACGACTAACACCAAAGTTGGTCCATGCTTTAACTGCGGAACTATCATTGAGCCACCACCTCCTGAAGTCGAAGCAGAAGGCGCAAAGGCTAAAGCAGTATCCGAAATCACAAAGCTTCAGAAAAAGTACAACGTCACGAATCAACAGTTAGCCTTTGTTGCTGCCGTCGTGATTGGCGTTCCTTTGCTCGGAATGGCATTCTGTGGCGGTGGAAGTACTCCGCCACCAGCAGTCGATCAGGGCGACCAATCTGGTCCGAGAGTGCACAAAAGTTCCGATAAGGCCGTCGCGGTTGCAACCAAGTATGGTGGATTGCAAGGTACCGCTGTCGGCGGCTATTGGTACGAAGACACATCTGACCTGACGAAGCCTGCGCAATCCTGGGGATTGAACTCCGAGTTGAGCAACCAGAAAATTTTGTTTGTAGTCATGGACGACATGTCGCCAGTACAAAATCTGGGCAACTTTGTTGGATTGCCACCTTATGTTGATGACATTCAGAGGGGTAATCCCAAAGATTTGAAGGTTGATGAAGGTCACCAGATCATAGGTGACGGCGATCTGCAGTGGTTTGTCGGTAACTATGGCTCTAAGAAAGATGTCAACAAGACACATCAGGTGCTCAGTGCAGCATATGCATCGCCGGAACAGAACAAGTCGATTCTTGTTATAGGGACAGGCTATGACCCTAACAAAGGCTACGACCCGAAGATGACTTTAGGCGTGATTGACCAGATGGCCAGTGAATATACTGCCAGCGGAAACAGTAAACGCACCAACGAGAAGAAAGTAATCGTTGAGAAGCAGCCTGGTTCTACTGATGAAACGCCAGCACCCGAGGAGAAACCTCTGGCCACAGACAAGGAAATTGACGAGTTTGTTGACGGACTTGCTGAACCTATTCAGAACAAACTGAAGACACCAGACGATATCGCGGAGTTGCTGGCGAAGAAGAAGCCGCCGAAAATCAAATCGACTCTCTCAGTCGTTCTCAATGAAGACGGCTCAGTCAAAAAGCTTGAAATTCTTGAGCCTGGTGACTACGAGTCAGCCACGACAGCTCTCAACAAAGCGGTAAACGCTGCAGCCCCTTATGAGAACGTGCCTCACACGAAAGACGGTCAGATCTCGATTGTAGTTAAGCTGGACGGCAACAAGATCAAGGTGGAACGACCTTAAGCAGGTCTTGTGCTTCGAAATCAACCGCAGCGATCCGATTGGTGGCAGCGGTTCGATTGCCTATGTTGAATTCTCAGTGCTTCTTGGCTGGCGGCTTCTTGGCTGTTTCTTTTTCGCCAGGTTTAGTAGCCGGTTTCGCAGCTTCAGGAGCGTTTGGATCTTTGTCTAATCCGTATTCTTTGATTTTGTGCTGAATCTCAGCGTACTGCGCTTTGAATTGCGCTAACTCACTGCTTTTAGGATCGATTTTTTCGTGAACTTCAATGAGCTCTTTGTAAACCAACGCAGCTTTTCGATATTCCTGTTGGTCTTTGTACATCATTGCCAGATATCCAAGACATGTCGCTCGGCGAGCATCGTCTTTTCCGTATTCTTTTGCGCAAAGCTTCTCTGCTTTGGTGTACGCCTCCTCGGCTCCAGCGTAATCTCCGGCAGCTTTTGCAGCATTTCCTTTAGCGAGGAACTGGTCGAAACGTTTGGGGTCTCCACCGCCGCCCATGTCCAGCGGTTGGCATGCTCCCGCTCCGCAGAGCGTGAAGCAAATCGTCAAGAAGAGGAAAAACCAAACCTGCGATTGTTGGTGCACGTTTTGTTTGCCGATTTTTGTTGCCATGTCCTAACCCTATTAATTTCCTCTGCCGATTATATAGCGGCGAGCCCTGAATTGTTGACTAAGTGGGACAAACTTATGAAAAGCACACCTGGTTGTCGAGGGGATTGTGGTATCAAGAGTAGTGTCAAGTTTTGCTGACTTCGCTGTTTCGAAAATAGTGACTGAGAATTTGCTTGTAGCTTTTGCCCTGCTTGGCCCAACCCTGTGCACCTGTTTGCTGCATGCCGACGCCGTGACCCCAGCCCAAGCCATAGACTGTAACCTGGGAGAGCAGTCCAATATTGTCGTGTTTAAAGTCGAAAAACAGCTTGGCGCTCTTCAGGCGCGCCAGTTTGAGGTCATTATTCTTGAACGCGCTACGAATCACGAGCTCTTTCTTGAGCGTCCAAACCCCTGTTGAAGTGTCGATTTCCAGCTCTATAGCGCTTCCTGATTTGCCGCGCTTTGTGACCTTGAACGATTTGATGTGACCAAATTCTTTCGAAGCGGGAGGCACTATGAATGGTGCAGTTGCTGTGTCTTTTCGCATCTCGTCGATTTCGTGGTGCATATGAGCTTCCAGTGCTGAAGCCGGCATGACGACGTGCCATCGAAAGTGTGGCGACCAGGAATCTGCGGAAACGAAGTCAGGATTGAAATAAATAGTTCTCAAATCTGACTCGGTCAAGGTTTGTTTGTTGTCTACGAACTCCTTCTCAGATTCGCTTTGCAGATAAGGCAGCGCTGGTGGCGGAAACTCGCCAGTTTTCGGATCTGAAAAACAACTCTGGTAATCTTCCGTGCACCCTCCGGCGTTCGAGCTGAACAGCGCTAGAATCGGCTTTCCCTCATAAGTGATAATTTCGTTGGCAGTACTGGAAATTGCTTCTTGATGCCGTGCGCTTATAGTCTGCACACCTGCAAAATATTGGCAGCAAAGGAAAGAGTCGCAAACATTGGAAAAATCTGCTGTGTGATCGATTCGTGGCTTCAACGCATAGGTGCGAGCTGCCACAGCTTGTGCTTTGATGGCTTCAATGTGATAGCTGGCAGGAATTTCCGACTGCAGCACTCCCTTCACATAATTCTCTAAATCTGTGATGAGAATAATTCGAACCGAATCGTTCGCTGGTCTGATTTCGAGTGTTCCGACGTAGTGAGGGGCGGTGCCTCCTGTGCCGTGGGCGCGTTTCAGACTGTCTACTGCCAGTTGTGCCGAACCGAGCGAGTGCAGAGAAATCGTCTGTCCACTCTTGAGCGGCGGCAATGAAATTCCTGAAACATGCAAAACATTTGCTTTGCACGATATCGTAACGGTGGAACCAGGAGCTGCTTTTGCTCTACTTGCTTCTGCACTGTCAATTGAGCAGGCTATGCCATCTGCTCCAGATACAGTTACTGATTTTTGAACGAGCTTCGTCAGGTCGTTCGTGGTTAGCCCAACTCGAATTTGCATAGAAGCATTTTAATTCATGATGCGCATAGAATGCTTTGCTCGACTTTATTCAGTCGAGGCTTTAGTTGAGCACGACGTGCTCGACATCCGTCGGTAGCGGAATCCAAGAGGGTGTTTGCGCTGACGAGGCAATGATCAAATTGAAAAGTGGCGGAGCAGGAGGGACTCGAACCCCCAACCCTTTCGGGCAGCCGCTTTCAAGGCGGTGTCTTCATCCAGCCAGGTCTGCTCCATAGCCAGTTGTAGGTATCTTACTACGTCATTGCTGCGGTAAATATGTTGGATAGCGAGAATTTGAACTATATTAACGTCGTTGTGTCGCACTGCAATCGCGTTGGCTTTTCGTATTAATCGGAAATTAAAGTGGCTAAGGGACAGAGGCTAGATCAACTTATTTTAGATCGTGGGTTGCTGCCGACTCGCGAAGTTGCTCGTACTGCCATCATGGATGGTGCAGTGTTGGTCAATGGTCAGAAGATGACCAAGCCAGGAATGAGTGTTCCAGAAACAGCAGTAGTGGAATTAGTGGCGGGATTTGCACAGCCAAAATTCGCCAGCAGGGGTGGTTTAAAGCTGGAAAAGGCGCTGGATTTTTTCAACGTTAGCGCAGAAAACAGAGTTTGTTTGGACGTCGGTGCCTCTACTGGAGGATTCACGGATTGTCTGCTCAAGCGCGGAGCTGCAAAAGTTTATGCCGTCGATGTCGGTTACGGGCAGCTTGATTGGGCGCTGCGCAGCGATGAGCGCGTTGTTGTTCGTGAGCGACTGAATGCGCGCAGCATGAAACCATCGGATCTTTTTGGTGATGGCTCGCCCGATGTCACTCTTGTCGTGATGGATGTTTCTTTCATATCGATAACCAAAATTCTACCGGCGCTAGCCGATACGACGACCAACGACGAAAAGGTAGACATCATATGCCTCGTGAAGCCGCAATTCGAGGCGGGACGAAACGCCGTAGGAAAAGGCGGTGTGGTGAAATCAGCTGAAACTCACGTGCAAGTGCTGAGATATACGTGCGATTTCGCGGCATCCATTCAGTTGCAGACGGTCGCTTTGACATACTCGCCAGTTAAGGGACCAGCCGGAAACATAGAATTTCTGGCGCATTTCCGCCGTGACTCCCAGTTCTCAAATTTAGATTTTGAGCGTGTCGTTAAAGATGCTCATGAGAATTTGAGTTCATGATTGCAGTTCAATTGCACTCAGAAGGCAATCCCGATTGCGATTCCACAAACAAGAATGGGAGCGCTTTCGTGGATTAGCTCAGAGGCTTTACATAATCGCTATATTGTTTCTTTGCGGGCACGGAGACAAATTCGTTTTCGGGATATCGATACGCCGTCAACTTGCCGCCGAAAACACAGCCAGTATCAATGCATACGGTGCGATTCACGACTCGTGGCTCCAGAACCGGTGTGTGTCCGTGAATTACAGTGGCAGCGCCTTCGTAATTTCGTCCCCAATCTTTTCGAATCGGTAAGCCGTATTCGTCGTTTTCGCCGCTAACATCCCCGAAGAGTGTGAAGGCACGAACCATTGGACTGTCTTTACCTTGCATCGACTCTTTGATTCCGGCATGTGCGACAACCAGCTTTCCATCGTCGAGAATGCAGTGGCTTGGCAAAGTCTCGAAGAATTCCACCACACCTCTTTTGAATTCTTCTGCGTACGGGGCAATCTGTTCCAGTGACTCTGCCAGCCCATGTGCGATTTTCACATTATGTCCTTTCAGTTTTTTGACGAGCTTCACGTCATGATTTCCCAGCACACACAGTGCTTGCCCTTTCGCCACCATACTCCTCACAAGACCCACTACGGCGGGTGTGTCGGGTCCACGGTCGACCAGGTCGCCCAGAAAAATTGCCCTTCTTGACGGAGGCGTGGTCACTTGAAAAAATTTTGCTTCGGGATTTTCTTCGTTAACCTCGTATCCAAGTTTTTCCAAAAGCTCGAGAAGCTCATCGATGCAGCCATGCACATCACCGATGATGTCGAACGGACCGCGCAAGCCGTGTTGAAAAATTGATTGGAACGAATTGCTCATTCGGAAAATTGTAACTTGATTTGCCCGAGAGGGCTAAAACCGTCCTCAACAAATGATTTTCCAGAAATGAAGCCCATCACTACAGCCGGTGCTAATGGAACTCTTACAGACCCTGCTGGCTCTGTTAGAGCGTAATCTTTAACCATGGGGCATTGCCGTTCATCAGTCAGCGATGCCCGCTATCGAGTTCTATCGATTCGACTGTTGATCCCATCGATGACTTTCGACCGCGTTGATTCGACCATCGATTCCCGGATGACTGTTGACCGCGTCGATTCGGACTGGCTCTCTACCGGTCCCAACTGAGAAAGCAGAGCACAATCGCACTTCCGAACAGCGATAAATTCAGCAGCGCGAGATGCAAGAGTCCCGGTGTGATCAGGCAGTTGAGCGAAATTACAAGAAAAAGCAATGCTGCTGCTGCCGACCCGATGCGTGGTTTCAGTGCCACCATCAAGCCAATTGCAATTTCGACCGGTGCGAGCAGAAACATGGTTTCATGCGCACCGATGTGTGTGATTTGCGGGATAAAGGGAGACAGGTATTTGTCCCAGTTGGCTGTGAGGTGTAAAAACTTGTCGAGACCCGAAATGATCGGCAGTCCAACAAATATCACTTGCAGAATGCGAAATGCAGTGAAAAGGGGAGCCTGGCGCTTTGGAAACGCTGGTCGAAGCGGCTCAACCCACGGTGCCTTCCGGCTACGGAGCGCGTAATTCATAATGACTTCTTTCTAGTTCGAAATGGAGTATGTAGTCTATATAGACGCTCAGCAGTTCTATCAGTTCCGACGAAAATATTCTCAGACACTCGAACGCTGCGCCCCAGGCAGTTTTTGCGAGGGGCACCAGCAGAGCACTTTTGAAATTAGCACTGAGATGGCATTTGAAGCAAATAAATTTACCGTTGAGCCTTCTTGTCAATTCGCGAAATTTCTGAAAGAAACCACAGTGCAAGGGTAGTCCCAATCGACCAGATTAGAGTGGAAACGTTTAGTGCCATTGTGTTCACATCCATTTCCGATCCGCGTGTTGATAATGAGATGTACATGCCGGACGGTCCGATAATTGCTCCAGCCACTAATCCGAGCGAGCCAGCTTTCCCCTGCCCAAAGTCAGTGCCTGATTTTTCAAAAACGCGTTTGGTCAACCAACGAAAAAGTTGATTTTCAGCTTCAGCGGATCTTCAAACGCCATAGCGAATTACCTAAACTGGTACTGCTGCAAATTCAGCTCTAACATCTCTCCAATCTAGGAATATGCCCAGCGTCGATTTTACGAATCCATCGGCGTATCTTTTTACACGTTGTCGCTTCGTAAGATAGCTCAGCGTCCATTTGATTACTTCCTTTGTTTCCATCAGATGTTCTTGTTTTGTGTAATTCTTCAACTCGCTTCAAGTAGAGTTTTACAGCCTCCGCTTCTCCGCAGGCAAGCAATGACTGTGCCAAATCGTTTTCGATATGACCGTATGGCTCCGCAACGACCAGCCCGTTTAAGCGGTCAACGGCGAAGCTGAGGTCATTTTTTGCAATGGCAATTTTTCCGAGAATTGCACCGCCTGTATTTTTCGACGATATAATCCCGTAAACTTCACCCGGGTGAATTCCTGGTGTGTTTAGCGGGAACTGCAAACTCGCTGTCCGGCCTAAAATAAGATGGGCTAGCTCCTGGGCTTCCTCGAATAACTGGCACTCAATTGCACTATCAGCAACGTTCCCGCCGGTAATATCAAATCTGTATTGATAGAGTTTCTTCCATTCTTCTGTGCAGTAGGTTTCATATCTATAAAGAGCCGACTTAAACTCTGATACTGCGAGTTTTGCAAATTTTTTCTTGTCAGACTTTCGTCCCTTTTCAAAGCTGCGCAGATAAATGCCACACAAAGTTTCTGGGAATATTTCATTTTTTGTATCAAGTTTCGAAGCTCGGCGTAGGAGCTTGGCGCTGTACATTGAATCGGAAAGTTCGCTAAAAATTGCGGCATGGTACAGCACTGTAACGTCGTCAGCGTTTGAGGCTACTTGATGCGCCCAGTGAGATTTTAACCGCTGATGGATCTTGTCCTCGCCAAAACCTCGACATTGAGCATGGAAAAGATGCCGGGGGTGGTTGTCTACCAACCACTGCAGCTGCTCTGTAACTTCTCCAAGCAATGTCCTCTTATCGCCTGAATCAGCCTTGCATCTGGCGCGCAGAAGATGACCCAGGAGTGAAAATCTTGCTGGCAGGTTGTCAGGCTCGGACTTTAGCTGGTTCTGGACTTCCAGGGCCTGTTCGTCGCTCAATGATGTTGAGTAGACGACTCTGAAGTCCTCATGTTTTCCTTCCGGTCGATACTTCGTGTTGTCGCGAGCGGTATGGTCCATCAACCCTATTTGTGAGCAGGCGCAGTCGTTTTCCCAGCTGGTTTTTCGGCAGGCTTTGATCCGCCAGCGACTTCCTTGTGAGCAGTCACGTTGACAGTGACAACGACAGTGTCTGCCAACTTTTGGAAAACGATTTCAGGACGTTGAATGCCGTGGTCTTTGAACGCAACAGGGAAACTGGCATTGATTTGCAGCAAATCACAATTCTCAAATTTGCTGGCAGTAGATGGACACAGTTTGAAATAGGTGACATCTATAGGCACTTTTTTCTGCACGGTTTTTCCGTGTACTGTGAAATCGCCGAGCGCTTCGATGTGAACCTTTTGTTTGTCTTTCAGCACAGTGGCGCCACTGGCGATGGATTTAAGTTTGAAGGTCGCCTTGGGAAACTTTTTGGTTTCGAGGAAGTTATCGCGCATATGCTCGTTGCGCAGCGGGATACCCGTGTCGATGGTGGCAAGGTCTACGTCGAATTCAGCCGCAAGTGGCTGCTTACTCAAATCCATTGAATCGTCCAGCGACACTGAACCGGTGATTTTACTGGTGTGACCGACAATTACCTCAATTGGAGCGTTTGAATTGAAACTGACATTGTCTCTGTCTTTGCTATCGTTGACGTCGAATTTGATTTCCTTCGCAAATGCCGATGGTGCAAGCGATGCAGCGATTACTGATGCCAATACTGCAATTCTAGAAAGTCTGGTCATTTGTTTTTCCTTTTCGAGAGATAGCGCTCGCATGCAGCCGACTGTCTTTGAACACGGTGCTAAGCGATTTTTGTACTTCCAATGAACACCTGTATTTCCTGCAGCTTCTCAATCAGGTCAAGAAACTCCACCACAGTTTTTTGCGGATCTGGATTCGCCGAGCGGGCTACCGCCAGGCTTATCAGGTCAGCGTAAGAGTGTGGCACGTCTTTGCTCGCTTGAATCACCTCAAACGCCACCTCTCCAACATCAAGATATTTGCAGTGGTTGGTGGTCGGATGTCTATAAATCGCCACCCTTGAGGCGTGCGGTTTAATCGCGCTGACGGATTTTTTGTTGTCGAGTTTCTCTACGATCTCCGAAATTGGAAACTCGTATTGCCGCAAAAGAAGCACTGGGTTGATTAGCGGAGCGAATTGAATAAATTGTTCCGGCTTTGACAGCACCAGGTTTGGCTGGGTCACTACGTCTTCATCGACTTCCAGAAGTTCCATTTCCATCCATTCGTAATCAGCTAATTCGGCGAGGAACGGATATTTTGTGAGGAAGTGAGCACCATCTTTTTTCAAATAGTCAGGAAATCTCTGTGCTGCGCGGTTGAGATTGTAGTGGTTCGCCGGATACTTCAGAAAATATTCTCGAACAATCGGCTCCCACTTCTTTTTCAAAATTTTTGCGCAGTAAGGATAAATCGAAGACATCAAGTCTTGCTGACCATAATCGATCAACGTCGCGTACAGTTCTACGCCGCTTTTATCGATGCTCGACGCGACTTGCGGCGCAATATCTCCAGCGCCTTTCAAAAAGTCATTGCGAACAGACTCTTTCAGCCACAGCGACGAGAGGGTTTGCTCGATTTCATGCAGTGAGGGCGGCGCCAACATTCTCACGTCCTTTTGATGTGTCGACGATAGGCGCGCTGTTTTCGAAACTCAAATGCGCACGATTGACCGATGCGAGCGTCGGCTGAACTTCTGAAGCAATTTTGCGAATGTACGAAAGTTCGCCAATCAACTCGGAAAATTCTGGGAAATTTTGGTCTCGTTCGATCATCACAGCTTTGACGTCAGCTCGTTCCAATACGAACTTGAGCAGCTGGAACACCGGCTCAATCACCGCCGAGCCGTGGGTGTCGATGATCATTCCATCGCCCGTGGAGTGACCGGCAACGTGGATTTGTACTGTTCTTTCAAGCGGAATTTGTTTGAGAAATTCGAATGGGTCGAAGTTATGATTCTGCGAATTCACATAGACATTGTTGACGTCAAGCAACAAGCCGCAGTCAGCATCTTCCAAGACTGTTGTAAGGAATTGCGCTTCCGACATCTCGCCGCCAGGCATGTGCATGTATGCGGAAATATTCTCGATCAAAAAAGGTCGGTCCAGTTTGTTCTGAACGTCTTGCGCTCGTCTGGCGCAATGTTTGGCAGCTTCCTTCGAAAACGGAAGCGGTAGCAGATCATGTAAGTACACACCGTCGACACTGGTAAAACAAAGGTGGTCGCTGAACCAGGGGGAATCGATTTTGTTCAGTAATTTTTTCAACGCTGCCAGATATTCAGCGTTTAGCTCATCGGTCGAACCGAGCGAAAGATTGACTCCATGAGAAACGAGGGGGAAGCGTGATGCAACTTTTTCAAGTCGCGCTCTCGCAGCCCCCCCAAGTCCCATGTAGTTTTCTGGAACTAGCTCTAACCAGTCAATTTTGTTCGCATTGTCGAATGTTTCATTCGCCAGCTCTCTACGCAAACCCAAACCGATGCCTAAATTTGGCAGCTGTTTTTTTGCAGCTAAGAACTGATTGGTCATGAAGTGATTCTACACCGCGCACAGAATGCGATTTGACCCAGCCAAAAAAAAGTCCAAACAGTCACTCAGGACTATTTGGTTTCTTCTTTGGTTTCAGTCTTAGTTTCAGTGGACTTATCGCCCTTCTTTTCTTTCTTGGTGGTCTTTGTTTCTTTCTTCTTTGTTTCTTTGGTCTTGCAGGCGCCTTCTTTGCCCTTGCATGAAGCATCTTTGCCCTTGCAAGCGCCTTCTTTGCCCTTTTCAGTAGCTTCTTTCTTTTCAGTTACTGTTGTTGACTTTTCGGTTTTTGTCTTTTCAGCATCAGCTGCGTAGACTGCTCCGCCCATTGTCAAACCAAGTACTGCAACCAAAGCTGCTGCCAATTGAGTCTTCTGCATTGTAGTCCTCCTACACTTCTAAACGAACACCTCGTGGAAACGTAATCCATGAGGGCACTAGCGGACATCCTATGACACCTTCATTAAGGCTCATCCGCCTGTCTGTAATAACTATGTAAAAACTGGAATAACCAAATGTAGAGTTCCTTTTACGACCTCAACATTACTTAAACAACGCTCACTTCGAAGAGGTAGCGGATTTCTTTTTCGTCTCGGTTTTCTTTTCTTCGTTCTTCTTGGACTTTTCTGATTTCTCCTTTGCAGCTGCTGCGCCCTTTTCATCTACGCCGCATGCACCTTTACCGCACGCCATTTCACCCGATTTTTTTGCGCCTTCTTTTTCGGCTACAAGAAATGGTTTTTCGCTTTTGCTAACAGGATTAGCATTTGCAATTGCAGCACTTGATAAGCCAAGCACTGTCAAAAGTGCAGTCAGTTCTGTTTTCGAGAGTCGTTGCATTTATTTCTCCTACGGCTTTTATTATCAGACGAATCCTGTTTGATTCGTCCTCTACCTTTATATAGATAAACGTGTGAAAACCGTGTGGACGTTTTGGTCTTGATTTCTTCCACGTTTCTATGAGTTTGCTATTCCACATATCTCGCGGAGTTTTCCGCTGGTTGCATCTTTTGTTGCGCGCCTGCTCTGTGCATTGATTTGTTTTGCATCGGTGTGGCGCTGTCGATGACCTTTAACACCATTGCATTCTTTTTTGCATGGACGACGTATGCATTGTTTTTCTGTCGGTGCAGTACTGATGATATGCAGATCGAATTGGTTGATCAATGCAGCACAAAAGACATGCACATCAATTTGACTTGCAGTCGGCCGGTGACTGTGTCCCTCGATCAACATTGCATTCAGTAGACACGTGTTGAGCAATTGGTTTTGATCGGTTTGAATCGATGATGCGTCGACTGATCTGTTTTGCCATCAATCTATTTTCTCTACGTGTTGAAAGACACTTCCCTCGGACAGGCAACAGCCTGGCTCTTTTATGTTTTTAAGACTTAGTGACTGAGCTGGAATGTGTGGCATTAACTGCGGTGCCGCCCAAAGATTGATTTGATTCTGCAGTTAGCTGGTCGCTTCCTGATCGGCTTACCAGGCTGACTACAGCAGT
The DNA here is from genome assembly GCA_036702955.1 of Drouetiella sp. Lineage (GTDB taxonomy): Bacteria > Cyanobacteriota > Vampirovibrionia > Obscuribacterales > Obscuribacteraceae > PALSA-1081. The sequence goes on from DATNPY010000024.1 coordinate 38,221, forward strand.
ATCTTCAAATAGCATTTGCTGCTCAAAAGCGTAAGTCCAAAATAATTCCTATCAAGTTCTTCAAGACTGATCTCAATAGACTGCGCAGGTCTGTAAGATTTACAGTCGACTGTTTTGATTTAACTTGAGCATGCCTGTCAGAAATTTCTGCTATGGTTTGTGTTGCTTTATGATTTGCGTTTTACGCTTGTTCGGACCGCGTGTCTCAAAGCTAACCGTTCAAAGTCTAATATTGCCAACTGCACGTACTTTTTACTTATCACTTGCTTGTGACTGAACCTGATAGCGCTGAACCACCGAAAGTCCTGTATTTGCACGGGTTTGCGTCGGGTCCAACCTCGACGAAAGCTCAATATTTTGAAAACCGACTGAAGAAACGCGGAATTGAAACGCTAATTCCAGATCTAAATAAGCCGACGTTCACAGAAATGACTTTAACCAGTCAGCTTGAAGTTGCGCGTGATTGTCTCGAACAGTTGGGGCAAAATTGCCAACTTGTGATCATTGGTTCCAGTATGGGTGGACTGCTTGCAACACTCATAGCCCAAACACTGATACCACTGCAAGCGCTGGTACTGCTTGCACCGGGTTTTGGATTGCCCAGGAGATGGACACAGATGCTGGGTGAAAACGGCTTACAGGAATGGCGGCAAACCGGCTCTATGGACGTGTTTCACCATGGGCTCAACGCTAATGCTCGGTTGGATTACAACTTTATCGTCGACGCTGAACGTTACGTTACCGATTCAATTAAGGTCAACGTTCCGACGATTGTCTTTCACGGGAAAAATGACGAAACTGTTCCGATTGAGGAAAGTGTCGACTTTGAAAAACACAATCCTGGAAACGTGCGGCTCGAAATTTTGGATGATGACCACCAACTCATAAAGTCTCTCGAGCAAATCTGGGCGACGACGGATGTGTTTTTAAACCAGATTCTGAGATAAGGCTGTCTTTAATAGACTCATTATTTGACCAGCCGAGCAAGTCCGTCGGTAGTTTGCAGCATCCTGAAAGCTCTGTAAGACAAGCGATTCGGGACTCGTTACTAAGCGAAAGCCCCGGTCGATTGACCAGGGCTTCAACACTTTCAAGCTAGACAGGAGTTTAGCCTTCAGAGCTTTCTCCGCCCATGCCTTCTCCACCGTTAGTGGTGGCTGCAGAGGCTTTAGCTTTCTTAGAACCAGTTTTTCTGGTTGCTCTCTTCTTAGTTCCGGCCTTTTTGGCTGGTTTTTTGGCTGCTGCCTTTTTAGGAGCTGCTTTCTTAGCAGTTGTCTTTTTGGCTGCTGCCTTTTTAGGAGCTGCTTTCTTAGCTGTTGCCTTTTTAGCAGTTGCTTTTTTGGCGCCAGCCTTCTTAGGAGCTGCTTTGCGTGTGGCTTTCTTAGCAGTCGCGCGCTTTGCACCGGCTTTCTTAGGAGCGGCTTTTTTCGCGGTCGTCTTCTTTGCTACTGCCTTCTTTGCTCCCGCTTTTTTAGGGGCTGCTTTTTTAGCAGTTGTCTTTTTAGCGGTTGCTTTCTTGGCTCCAGCTTTTTTAGCTGTTGTCTTTTTAGCAGTTGCTTTTTTGGCTCCAGCTTTCTTTGGGGCTGCCTTTTTGGCTGCTGGCTTTTTGGCTGCTGCTTTTTTAGCAGTGGTCTTTTTAGCTGCTGCCTTTCTTGGCTTTTTGGCCGCTTTTTTAGGCTTTGCGGAACCGGCTGAACCGGCTTCTTCTGCCATAGCTGCGGCTGGGGAGATTTTGCTTCTCCGTTTTGCTTTCTTTGGTTTTGCTGCCATTATTTTTCCTCCCGAATTAGTTATGGCTGGCAAGGATTTTTTTCAAAGGGCTTTATGCGATTTGAATAAACCTTGATTGGCAACGTTTGGTTTTTCCTATGCCACCATTACTTTTTTTGGTAAGAGCGAAAATTCACTCTAACGAATCACACCACACGCAAACTAGAGTACCTTCAATTTACAATTTCCGCAATATATAGATCACTTCGAATTTTCGATTTTGGACGCTTCAAATTCGCTCGACTCAACTCTCGATATTTGTAACCTGGCTTATTAAGCCATTTTTGAAAGGCACCGCTTGCGATATCGCTCGATTTTGGTACCAAAAAAAATTTTGAAAAATTTTTTTCGGAGAGCTGATCTATTTCGAAATTTGTCAAATCTGACTCAGATTTTCCTTTTTTGCTCTCTCATCACTCGACGGTCCGGAACGAAGTGGCTGCTCGTGATTGCTGTAGAGCTAATTGCAGTTTTTTTGCGCACAATTCGACAGCTGATGCATGTTTGCGTTGTTTTTTTTCGTGAGAGTTGAATGTTGAATCGATTGTCTGGAAGTGCATCACTGACAATGTTTCGTTGTGATGAAAGGCTCTCGGCGCCTTGTTCTTGTGCGTTCAGCGCCTGCTTCGACTGCTCTGCGATCTGAACTCCGGGCATCAGATTAGTGCAGCGTTAACATCAAGCAAAGTAAAGGACGGCACGAGGGCAAAAAATATGCCGTCACCATAACTGGTGACAGTGGTTTCCAAGGACTCCGTCATTGTTTGCAAGATTATTCGCGATTATGTCGAGCGCCGCCGACAAATCCGAAAGCCGATCTGAAACCTTCGTTTTGCAATAACTTCAAATCTGAGAAATCGATTACATCGTGATCGATCAATCGTTCATATTCTCCTGGCAGTGTGCACGGAGCCGGGTTCCTGCCTGGATTGTCTGTGCAGACCGCTATCGCGACGCCCGCTTCCTTGCAACGAGTGAATACGGTGCGCAGTTTCGCAAAATCATTCAAGACTCCAGTCTGGCGATAGCTGGTCGGACAAACTTCAAGAGTAATCGAGCGTCGTGCCAACTCTTTCAACATATCGGGACGTTCAAGCGGAATGTGAATTCCGTGACCGATTCGATCAAGTACTGTGAAGTATTGTGGGTGAACGTTATCGATTCCAGTTTCGCCCAAATGCGATGTTGTTTTAAGACCGGCTGCCCGTGCTTTCGCCATGAGAGCCACCCAATCTTGCCATAGCTGTGGATTGATTTCTGGTCCAGCCAGATCAACTCCCACAACGGGCCCGATATTGTCGATTGCACATTTGAGAATTGCTTCGTTGAGTGGCAGGGGTAAGCGACGGTCCAGGCACAAGATTTGTTTAACGATGATTGGATAGTCAGCCGGGCGAACGTTGGCGGTGATTACTTCCACAATTTCGTTCATCTTGCCCAGGCGAATCGCCTCAGGTGCATCGTGGTCTGTTCTGAAATAGGGATTGTAGCGAAGCTCCAGATATTGGAGATTTTCGAAAGTGTACGCACCTCTGCACAATCTCAAACAAAAGTAAGGAAGGTGCTCGAGACTTTGAAGTTCTTCCACGAGCGTGTGGATTTTGACGAACTCTTCAAGCGACCTGCACGGACGCGTGAACCAGTTGTAGAAACCTTCATAATCAGGAAAGTAGTTGAGCACGCGATGGTCTTTGCGCTGCAAAAACTTATAGATTATCCGGGGATGTAGCGCACCACCCAAGTGTCGGTGCAAATCTGCATATAGAGCCATTTTGTCGGGTTACCTTTCTTGCAGTACTTTTACCCAGTCTGGAGCAGTTTTAGATCGTACGATTATTGGGAATATTTATCGGGCCGAGCAATACTATATATAAGAACGTTTTGAGAGAGAATTCAATTGCAAATCGCTAAACTGATTCTAGCGGCTACGGTTTGTATGCTTAGTTTACCCGCTGCGCGTGCTCAGGGTGCTGACCCCATCGTGATGATGCAAACGACTCGCGGCAACATTGTGATCAGGGTCTACCGAGGCTTAGTACCGAGGACCGCTAACAACTTCCTCGATCTGGTCAGCAGAGGCTTTTACAACGGACTCACGTTTCATCGTATCGAGACCTGGTGTATTCAAGGCGGCGATCCCAACGGCAATGGCACTGGAGATTTTGTCGACCCGCAGACTGGGCAACCGCGTTATCTCAATTTGGAAATTTCGCCTGCTCTGCATCATAATGCGCCCGGTGTAGTAGCTATGGCTCGCTCTCAAAATCCCAACTCCGCCAGTTGCCAGTTTTACATAACCAAAGCGCCGATGGGTCAGCTTGATCGACAATACGCGATCTTCGGTGGCGTGGTTGATGGTATCAACGTGGTCCGCAATATTGGGCGCGGCGATAGAATCATTTCTGCTCAAATCATCGAGAACGGTGGCGGCGGAGGTGGTGGCGGCATGGCGCCACAGCAAGGGTTTCAACAACAGCGACGTGGCAGCGGCACATCAGCGTCGAATGCAGGAACGCCGACTGACAGCGGCTTCTAACATGTGATACCACTTTCAGTGTCATCGAGCTTGGCTTGCTGAACTGACCGGCTGCTGAGTGCTGGCGCTGTGTGCAGGCGACCGCTTCGAGACAATTCAGTCTTTTATGAAGCGGATTACACGGCTTCTTCACGCCCGAGTCGTTATAATTAACTCGCATGCGAATGCGCAGTACTGTAAGGAGATGTTCATGAAGAAGTCCTTGTTGCTAGTATTACTAGCCTCAACCACGCTTGCGAGCTCGATGCCCGCTTTTTCACAAGCAGCCCAGCCTGCAGCGAGCGACAACAAAATCAAAGCCGCTGGCAAGAAGATCGGAAACGGCATTATGTGGGGACCAAAGAAAATCGGTGAGGGCCTCAAGAAGATGGGCTCTGGCGCTAAGAAAATGGTCGGTAAATAAACCTGGTTCAATTATTGGCTTATGTCCCGCAGTCACTTTGATTGCGGGATTTTTCTTTCTCGAAATCTGGTCATCTGTTGATTCAAACGCCAAGGCCAATCGCATATTCGTTTGGAATGGCAATTGAGCCTTGTACAGATTGTCAATCGAACTTCGCTCTGATTGTCAGCGCGGCGCGCAGAAGAGCCATGTATTCAGCTTTTGAAATCAGTTTGGCATTGAACGTGGCAAGATGCGAAGTCATGAATTGAGAGTCGAGCAGAATGAATCCACGTTCTCGCAAATGCTCGACAAGGAAGACGAGGCAGACTTTCGATGCATCAGTGACATCGTGAAACATAGACTCACCCATGAATGCACCGCCAAGTCCGACACCATACAAACCTCCGGCTAATTTGCCTTCGTAATATGCTTCGACTGAGTGTGCTGCGCCCATTTGATGTAGTTGTGTATAGACACGGAAGATATCGTCAGTAATCCATGTTGACTCACGTTCGGCGCACTTGTGCATAACGGCTTCCCAAGCCGTGTTGATTTTGATGTCGAAAATTCCCTGCCGATAAGTGCGTGCCAATCTTTTCGGAACGTGGAAGTCATACAAGTCGAAGATGCAACGGGGATCCGGTGAGTACCATCTGATTGGACCTGCGTCGTCTCCCATGGGAAAGATTCCCGATGCATATGCACGCAGTACTAACTCAGGTGTAAATTCATCGCGCATGAACTTATCTGGTGGGAGTAAACGATCTTATATATAGGATTAGGTCTTTCATCTGGTTTTCAGAAATCTGATCTCTGCCGAAAGCCGGCATACCCTCGTCGGGGAAGCCTTTGCGGATAGTTTTCTCGAGCAGCGCGTCATCTTTGTATTTAGTGCTGAAAGCTTTGCCTTTGATGGGTCTGTCTGGCATTAGCGCGTTATTTCCATCTGCATGGCAGCCAATGCAGTAGGACTTTTTGAAAACCTTCTCGCCTCGTTGCTCTGCTGTGAGGGCAACAGGCGCGGCAGATTTGGATTTGGTTGCTTGTATGGCAGTAGCTTTCGACGAGCCTGTTGGTTGATTGCTCGATTTTGTAACTGCTAGAGCTTTCGACAAACTTGCAGGTTGGCTGCTCGATTTTGCCGGCGCTTTCTCATCGGTTGCGATTGCCGAAGACGTACCGCAGAGTGACATCATAAAAATGGCTGCTAGCGCCAGTCTTACGTGGTCCGTTGATATTTTTTGAAACAATATCGAATTCCGTTTTCGTCGAATGTTTTCGATGTGGAAACTAGAGTGAATAGGTTTTCGTAACTTGGAAAAAAGACGTCGCACTCGAATTTCTCGTCAATCTCTGTCAAATACAGGAAGTTACATGATGGATGATGAACTGCCTGTTCGTAAAGGTGCGCACCTCCAATTATGAAGTATTTTTCGATTTCTAGCTTGGAAAGCTTATCGAGTGCTGAGTCGATTGAATCGCAAACAATTATCGAATCTGAGGGTGATTTAGAGTCGACGATTCCTTCTGACTGGTTGATTTGGTATGACGTATTGCGCGTCAGCACTGCATTGACGCGATCGGGCAGTGGGCGAAACTTTTTCGGAATTGACTCCCATGTTTTCCTGCCCATCAATACTGCGTTGCGTTTCGAAGCATTCTCAACTTTTGAAGTGAGCTCGCGAAAATGCTTCATATCTCCTGGAAGGCGCCAGGGAAGCCCGTTTTCTTTGCCTATGCCTCGATTTGAGTCGCAAGCTACGACAAGATCGAATTTGGCTTCCAAAATTGTTGTCATCCTATACTGACACTGGGAATTTGATGAATCCCTGGTGCACATAGTCTATCAGTTTGAAATCTTCGTACTGTAATTCGAAGAACGGCTTGTCGGCGATCTCGACGGTTGGCAGAGGTCCCGGTTGGCGCTGCAATTGCTTCTTCAACCCCTCGAGGTGGTCCAGATAAATGTGGGCATCGCCAAACGTGTGTGTAAAGATCCCCGGAGTCAGTTTGCACTCTTTTGCCACCATCAGCATCAAAAGCGCATAGCTAGCAATGTTGAAAGGCACTCCCAGAGCCATGTCTGCTGAACGTTGATAAAGCTGACAGTCGAGTCGTCCGTTGACGACGTAGAACTGGAACATCATGTGACAGGGAGGCAATGCCATCTTGTCAATGTCGGCTACATTCCATGCAGAGACGATGATTCGACGCGAGGTGGGATTGTTTTTGATCTGGTCGAGAGCCTGTTGTATTTGATCGATATGCTCTTTGCGATAAGTGTGAGTTTTCTCGTCCTCAACAAACTTAGGCCAGTTTCTCCATTGATAACCGTAAATCGGTCCCAGTTCGCCGTCTTCGTCGGCCCAGGCGTCCCAGATTGGAGTGTGCTCGGTCAGATCATCATTGATGTTGGTTGAACCTCTCAGAAACCAGAGCAGTTCTCGCAACACACCATCGAACTTGACTTTCTTCGTCGTCAGCAGCGGAAAGCCTTCTCGCAAGTCATATTTCGCTTGCAGACCGAAAACAGAAATTGTTCCCGTACCGGTTCTGTCTTCGCGCTTTTCACCGTTTTCGAGGATATATCTGATCAGGTCTAAATATTGCTTCATCGACGGCGGCTCCTCAGTCTCTGAGCCAAGTATAACCAATCGCCGATGCAATTGAGTTACAGCCTTCTTATGCCGATCGAGTTTAGAATTTCGAGTCGAATTTGAATTTATTGCGTCTGATCTTGATACCATATGTAGTATCACTTTTTTCGCAGGCGGCAAAAAATATTCGAATGCTGCGGATCAGACACAACAACTGTCGGATAAGCAACTATAAATCTACCGTTATCATTCGAAGAGCTGCTTATTAAGCCGGATACTATTGTGTCGAATCACGTGGGAGAACTGTGGAATGCTTACAGAGTTTCGTAATGAGCCATTTACCGATTTTTCTGTCTCGGGCAATCAAGAGGCAATGAAAGCGGCTTTAGCAAAGGTCAAAAAGCAACTTGGTCAGACTTATCCTCTCGTAATCGGTGGAGAGAAAATACTCACTGACGATCACATTGTCTCGACCAATCCCGGCAATCCCAAGCAAGAAATAGGCAGATTTTCCAAAGCCAACACGCAGCATGCTGAGCGCGCCATGAAAGTGGCTCTCGAATCTTTCGAAAGTTGGAAGAAAGTGCCACCAGTAGAGCGCGCACGTTATCTCTTCA
>DATNPY010000025.1:0-124626 GCA_036702955.1 Drouetiella sp.
GTTATCGATCCGCAAGGTATAGCGTGGGAAACGTTTTTGACGACAGGCGCAGCGACCGTCTACGGTGACGACAATGAAGTAAGCAGCGCCGACAAGCCACCGATGGCGAAAGCTTCGGCATGCTGCGCCCCGACCGTCGAATCGATTCGAGTAGAAATAAAGCGCAAATGAAAGTGATCTTCGCGGTACGAGGGGGCGTAACAGAGTGATACACGCCGCCAGTCAGTGATCAAGAGAGCGGGTGGCTGTAGTGACTAGTTCAGCCTTTGTGCACATACTGGGTCGGACCCAGCTGTACATTTTCGTCTTCAGAAACCCAGTAACCAGCCGGATCTTTGTAAAACCAGTAGTCACCAGATTTGGTGAACCATTGATCATCTGCATGAATATCTTTGTAATGGGTGCGCTGAATAAATTTCGTGTTTGCCTTCCACGCTTTCACTCCGCGTCCCGGACCGCCCAGAATAGTTTCTTGATTTAAGTGACCTTCGTAGCGCACGGCGTGTTGCATAGGACCACTCAAATTGAATGACTGAAATTCGAGAGTGATAGTATCACCCCATCCTGGCTGAGGGATTCGAGCCCGCAGTACATTTTTAAATGTCTCCGCATTTGGTGGCGCATCTTTCGGTACGACGATGTCGCCGCCGGCTACCGCACCGGAACTTGCGGACTTGCCACCTGAGCGAGCGCCAGTACCACCACCATTTTTGTTATCAGTGGAGCTCCCGCCAATGCTCCCAATGTCATTCGATGAGCCTGCGCCCGTGTTTGCGCCGGGATTCGCTGGACCTCCAGCGTTTACGCCGCCATCTGCGGCAGAAGAAACCTTTCGCACTCCCGGCTTGTTTTTCCAGTCAATGTAGATTCCAGAATTAGGGAAAGCCTCACCGAACTTATCCAGGTGCACAAAAATTTGATTTCCACCGCCAAAAATAGGCGCTCCAAACTTCGTCACTGTCCCCATCTGTCCATCAACCTCAACACGATCGCCAATTGCGTATTGAGCAAGTGAAGGGGATGCGACAGCCAGAGCGATGAGCAGATTCATCGCAAGTGCTCTGTGAATTCGCGTTAAAAACATCATCAACTGACTACTCGCTCGATTCTGGCTCATTGATTGCTCCTGCCCGAAAACCTTATTCTAGGATTCTTGACAGGTTGAAATCGTTTTCAATGTAATCGAGCATCAGATAGCGCCGTTTTAATGCTTCTGGGACCGACTGACGTAAGCATCCGCCAACTGATTCAACCTGTCCTGCACAAACTTCATTGCGCCGCAAAAGGCTACAGAGAGCAATATAGCCTGGACAAATGGTTCATCCATAGAATGCATTTCACCTCGGTTCAACATCCATATTCATGAGACATCATTTCGTAGCAAGATGGTATAAATTCGCTGCCGGGGTTGTTAAGAATCAGTCAATTTGCAGCCAAAACTACCGGTGACAGGCTTGTTTTGCCAATTGAGACTTAAAGTTTGATAGAACAACGTATGTATAGACAAAAGAGGGAAAAGTTATGAACCTCGATTCCTTACGCCTGATTCGAAATATCCTTTTGCGAGCGAGCTTGATTGGTGTCGTTTTTACATGGCTTCTGGCGGGTCTCACCATCTGCATGTGGGACACCTGGGCTGGCATGGCGTCCCAAATGATGCACACCCCAACAACCGATTTCGGGCCGCTTATAAGCAACTGGTTTGCCATCATCAAGTTCTATGTCATCTTCGTACTCCTAGTTCCGGCGCTTGCAGTCCACTGGGAAATCAAAAAACACGAGAAGAGTACAAAAGGCTGATAGCAATACCAGATATGGTGAGTTCAATTCGGTCAATGAAGACAACGTGGTATCAAGTTTGAAGCAAAACCTATCAAGTGATTGAAAACTCACCGTGAGACACTCAAGGCTTCTAAGAGCGAAGGATGAGGATGAAGGCAACAGTATTAACAGGGGCAAAACAACTTCCTGAACTGGTTGAAACCGAGCGACCGAAGCCAAATGAATTCGAGGTCATAGTGCGCGTCGACGCCTGCGCGTTGTGTCGCACAGATTTGCACGTGCTGGATGGAGATCTCCAAAATCCGAAGTATCCCCTGATACTTGGTCATGAAATTGTGGGAACAGTTGAGGAACTCGGCAAAAACGTCGACAATTTGCGTTCAGGCGACCGTGTCGGCATACCATGGTTAGCATCCACCTGCTTAAAGTGCGAATTTTGCAGGAGTGGCAAAGAAAATTTGTGCGACCAGGCAAAATTTACAGGCTACACCGCCAATGGTGGCTTCGCCGAATACACGGTTGCTGATTCCAGATTTTGCTTTCAAATCCCGAAGAGCTACGACTCGACGCATGCCGCTCCGCTGTTGTGCGCAGGGCTGATTGGCTGGCGCTCTCTACGATTCACGGGCGACGCACAGCGAATTGGTATTTATGGATTCGGGGCCGCAGCGCATGTGATTACTCCAGTGGCTCTAAACGAAGGCAGAAAAGTTTTTGCCTTCACTTCACCAGGCGATAAATCACGGCAAGATTTTGCCACACAACTTGGATGCAGTTGGGCGGGCGGCTCCGATGAAACTGCTCCGGACCAACTAGATGCCGCAATCATATTCGCCCCCGTCGGCGCCCTCGTTCCTGCCGCACTCAAGGCAGTCCGTAAAGGCGGAACAGTCGTATGCGGAGGCATACACATGAGCGAAATACCTGCTTTCAGCTATGACTTGCTGTGGGGTGAAAGAACCATTCGCTCCGTCGCAAACTTGACCAGAGCTGATGGACATGAGTTCTTCAAACGCTTGAGCGAAGTTCAAATTGAAACACACGTACGCGAGTTCACTTTGCCAAAATTAACTGATGCCATCAATGAGTTCAGGAGCGGCAAAATCAAAGGCGCTGCAGTGATTGTGCCCCAGGTGCGCTAAAAGTCTGATACTGAGACAGGTTCAGCTCAGTGCAAGCCTTTATAGACAACAGCTAAGATCTGCTCTAGCAACTGCTCCTGCTCTTCCGCTATGTGTTGAAGCACCAGAGCGGGATGATGAAACTCGATGGTGGCAGTGAACAAAATTCTGACGATGTCCTCAATTTCTCCCTGTACAGACCCCTCATCAATAGCTTGTTTAACAAGCCTCTTGAGCTGCGAATCCATCGACGACATGTGGCAGCGAACAAACTCCTTTTCAATTTGCGCAGAGAAGTTGAACGCCCGAAAAATTTCCGGATCGTACTGCACTTTCTCCCGCTTAGCTCGATGAAGCACTAGAAACCATCTGGTGATGCGTTGTAGCGAGTTAGTCGGGGCATCATCATTGTTCGCTGTAACGTCATTGCAAACATCTTCAAGCTTGCGGTCTATACCAACCAGCCAGCGCTGGCTGACCGCGTCGAACAGCGCCGCCTTATCTGCAAAATGACTGTAGAGAGCGGCATGGGTAACTCCAAGATCCCTGGCGATATCACTCAGTCGCACCTTCTCATAGCCAAATTTCCGCATACGTTCTATCGTAAGCTCGATTGCACGTTCCTTTAGCTGTTCCTGGGTGAGCCCGGTCTTTGGCATTTGCTCCAATCATTTTTTCAAACAACTATGTACTAGCCAATCTTATCTTACAAAACACAGTGTTTGTAAGAATCATCCGCATAGTTATAAAGAATAGAAGCTATAAGCTGAACGTTCGTCAGCCTCAACTCACGCTAAGCCCTTTTTGCACCAACCAGGTGCTGTACCAGAATCTCTCGCCAGTCGTTGCGTGCAATGTTTCCACCGCATACGACAATGCCGACCTTTTCTTTCGCTGAGAACTTGAGCAGCTTGCGGCTGATGGCAGCAACAGTTGCAGAAGCTGCCCCCTCAATCAACATGCCCTCATTATCAAGGAAATCGAAAACCGTCGAAACGATGTCTTCTTCGTCAACAGTCACCCAATCATCAACAAGCTCTCTGACGAAATCAAAGGTGATCGATTCAGGCTCTATGTTTCCAGCGATTCCATCGGCGATTGTTTTATCCTGAAAGGCGCGCACAACGCGACCAGCAACTACGGAAGTGCTCATCACAGGAGAGTTCGCGGCGACGACTCCAATTACTTTGATGGCTGGATTGATCGCCTTTGCAGCAATCGCAACGCCGCTTGCCAGACCACCACCGCCAACCGACACCACAAGTGTCGAAAGCGTTGGAATGATTTCCAGCATCTCCAGAGCGACGGTGCCCGCCCCTGCTATTACCTCTCGATTGTTGTAGGGCGACAGGTAAAAACCCTTTTTCTCGCTTGCCAGGCGGCGAGCATAAGCTTCTGTGACATCACACTCGTCTCCATGCTGAATCAGCGAAATGCTGTAGCTTTGCAGCTTCTGTTTCTTCAGAGGGGACGCAGTCTGCGGCACGCACACGGTCGCTTCAATTTCAGTGTGAACAGCTGCCTCTGCAACACCCAGACCATGATTTCCAGCCGACGCCGTGAACACCTTGTTGACGTTGTTCTCTTTTGCCCAGAAAAGTGCATTTAGTGCGCCTCTAAATTTGAACGAGCCTGTAACCTGCACGTTCTCTAATTTCATGAAGATATCAGCGCCTGTTACCCCGCTCAACCAGCTGCTCTTCACAAATGGCGTATTGGCGATGTACTTACCGATGCGTTTCTTCGCTACCAGCACATCACTCAGACAAATTTTCTCTTCTGACATGTTTTGGGCTCACAAAAAATTCGAGAAGGTGGAACACCAACTCTTCTGGTAATAACATCAACAATAATACTGGAGCGGGTAGCGGGAATCGAACCCGCGTGTGCAGCTTGGAAGGCTGCCGTTCTACCATTGAACTACACCCGCATAGGTGCCAATCCTATCATATAGATAACGAATATGGGTTGTAAAGCCAGTCAAGAAGTTGCAAAAGTGCCACCAGTTTTTACTTTACACAAAAAAGCTTGACATCAAGGCTTCAATACCCGCTTGTGGAGAGATTCTCAGCCTTTACAAACAAGTTTAAGAATTTATGAGAAAGCCCGAAAACGCAGGTTATTAATTTGTGCGCGGCTCTCTGGGATGATAGCCTTCGTATATAAATTGAATGAATGTCGCTCGGGACCTTACTCTCCCAGGCGGCTGGTATTTGTTGTATCAGAACCTTCAACTTGTTAAGGTATCCATGGTTACTCTAATTCAACGCCTTGCGGCAATGTCAGATCCATCACAGATGTCAGCTTCGAGCGGCGGTCAGCCAATCCCTAAAAGGCTCGTACCACCGCACATTGAAGCCCTCAAACCTTACCAGCCAGGTCGCCCTCCAGAACAGCTGAAAAAAGAGCTGGGCATCGACCGCTTCATCAACTTAGCTTCAAACGAGAATCCGCTCGGTCCACCGGAAAGCGCGCTTAAAACGATTCATGAGTCGCTGCAAGACATGAATCGCTACCCGGAAATGGGTGGCATGCGTTTGCGTACAGCGCTTGCGGAGCGCTACAACGTGAAGGTTGAGAACGTCGCGCTCGGTAGTGGCTCTGAAAGTACGATGGCAAACATCGTGCGCGCCTTCCTCCATGGTGACGACGAAGTACTCACCTCCCAGGGAACCTTCATTGGCTTCTATGTTCTAGTGCGCGCGCAGGGCGTAAAGCTCAACATGGTGCCGCTGAAAAATTACGCGTTTGATCTCGATGCGATCGCCGCTGCCATCAACGAACGCACCAAAATCATCTATCTGTGCAATCCAAACAATCCAACTGGAACGATTATCACTCGCAATCAGTTCGATGAATTCATTAAGAAGGTACCTGAGCACGTTCTGGTTATTCTGGACGAAGCGTATTACGAATTTAGCGGAGACAATCCCGCCTTCCCTGATTCAATGAACTACAGACTCGACAACGTTCTTACATTGAGAACTTTCTCCAAAGCTTATGCAATGGCGGGTATTCGATTGGGATACGGGCTCGGCCACGAATACCTGATCGACTTCGTCAATCGCATCAAATTGCCTTTCGAACCCAACTGCCTCGCTCAAGCAGCCGGTCTAGCCGCTCTGGCCGACGACGCGTTTCTGGATAGAACACTGAGCAACAACAAAGCAGGAATGAAGGTGATCGAACAAGAACTCGATCGACTTGGATTGATGAGAGTGCCAAGTCACGGCAATTTCATTCTGGTTGAGATGGATACTGCGGAGCGTGTTGCGCAGATTCACGAAGGACTCTTGCGCCACGGCGTCGCGATTCGCCCTCTGACTGCGTTTGGATTGCCCACATGCGTCCGCATCACTATTGGCAAACCTGAAGAAAACGAGCTCCTCATAAAGGGATTGCGCGCAATCGTTCCTACGCTGTCCTGATCAATCTGTTGTCGGCAAGATCCTACTTGCATAAATTGACTTTGCAGGATCTGACTTTGCAGGATCTGACTTTGCAGGATCTGACTTCAGCTCGATTTGACTCAGCTCGATTTGACTCAGCTCGAGCTAACTTAGCTTGATTCGACTCAGCTCGGCGGCAGCCATCACTGGCTTTAAATTCGCGCGGTCAGTTGGCAATAGCAATATCCCAAGTATATAGAACGCTGGTGACGACTGAGATACAACGGTTTCGACAGTTCAGTAGCCTGAAAACGCCATAAATTAGCGTCGCTCATAACCGACATCATGAAATTGTAGAGCGAAGAGCAAACCCAGTTCCCATCTGATGTTCAGCAAATCTTAGATTGACGGAAATAAGTGTCATCGCTTGCCAAGAAGAATACGGAATGATCTCTTAAAGCGGGCTCATTAAACATGAAAGCGGCATACAATCTGCACATACCCCAGATTGGAGCGTAAACGAAATGACAACAACAACACCAACAAAGAAAGTTGTAGAACAAACTTGGACAACCAAACAGATCCAAGAAACTGCTGCTGCAATGGCTGCAAATATGTGTTTCTCAGCTAAGTCAGTTCTCCAGGAACATGGCGATATGGCTCTGCTCAACAAGTACGAAAACACAGTTCGCCAGGGCAAGATCGAGCACTACAAAGCTCTCGGTGTTAAGACCCCATTCGAATTGGTCAAAGCCATGGCTGAAACCGAAACCAACGTTTTCGGCAGCAAAATCGAAATCTCAGGCGACGACAAGCACGCAGAACTCCACTACCTCTCATGCGCAATGTGGAACCAGATGGAAAAGAAAATGGGCTGCATGACACCAGAACAACAAGAAAAAGCTGGTGCATCATTCCAAAACTGCGTCATGGAAACTGCTAAAGCTTTCGGTTTCAAAGGCGAAGTCAAATTCGGCGAAAAAGACTGCACAATCACTTTCATCAAGTAATTGACGCAACCGAAATAAATTAAAGGCAGCCTCTGGGCTGCCTTTTTTACTGGTCAAATCCAGAGCTAATGCTCCGGAAGTGCGACAAGTACAAACGCTGAGCCCCTCGCCAGTATTCGCTTTGCGACTAGTAGCTTTTTTTCTGGGTCAGACGAGGCCAATCATCGGTGCGAAACGGTGTCACAGGCAATTTGTCTGCGCTATACAGATTGACGGTTGGATTATCAGCCCAGCCATAACGCACAGCTGCCGGAGTTGGAACACGAGGGCTGGATACGATGACGCTATCTCCATCGACCTGCGCATCTGCATTTGTCCATCTTTTGTTTTCGCCGGCAATTTCAAATCCTTGAATCGGAAGAGAATTCGAAATTAGACCTTTATCTGCGTACCTGAATTTGATACGTATCTTATGTCCCTGAATTTCCATAGAGTCATAGATGGGACTGGCATATGGCCTTGACACATGATATTGAGTGGCAAGGGCAACAGAAGCCAGTCGCCGCGCAATCTCTTTCTTCTGAGTCGCGTGCATACCCGCGTCAGCACCAGGTATGGTATCAAGAGTAACTACCATATATGTGTACGGAATTCTGCGACATATTGCCTGCGTTTCACGCATGATTGCCCAATCGCTGTCCTCAGGAATCTTTTGCTTCGCACCATAGTTGGGCAACTGCACAAAGATAATTGGAAGAGTAGGGTCTTTAAACTGATTTCGCCAATCTGACACCATTAGAGCGAACAGCCTGCGGTATCTCAGCGCCGACAAATACACGTCAGCTTCACCCTGATAGAAAATTGCACCACGCAGAGAAATAGGCGCGACCGGAGCCAACAAAGTATCGAAAGCGACGGATGCCTTTTTCATTCTTGGAGGCGCTGGTTCCTCCGGTTTGTCACCGGTTTTTCCATTATTAAACCAGGTCTGAATATCCTTTTTATACTGCGCTAGAGCATCGTTGTAGAGCTCAAAACTTTTGTCGGAATTAGTTCCAATCGATTTAAATTCGTTTGAATTGTCGATGGACTTGCGGCTAACAAAGGTCTCCAGCGACGCACCGCCGTGAGCCGATTGGATCAATCCAATCGGCACGTTCAGATTCTTGAACAGCTCGACGCCGAAGAACGTGGCGACGCCGGAAAATTTTTCCACTTCTTCTTTTGTTGGTGCGGTCCAGTGAACGTGCGGATCCGTCTGCGGAACGAAAGCGCTGTCATCATTGTTCACTTTGAACAGACGCAACGTCGAACCAACGGCAGCTGCAGTGTCACTTTCGCTGAAGTCTGTCTTGCGGTACGGCAAACCCATGTTTGATTGTCCTGCGCAAAGCCAGACCTCACCCATCAAGACGTCATGAATAACGATCTCTGTTTTTCCATGAATGACCAGCTCTAGAGGAGTTCTTGTAAAAGGAATTGGCTTGAGGGTGACGCCCCATCTGCCCTTTGCATCAGCTGTAGCGACCGCTGCTTGATCGGCGATCTTCACCCCGATCAGTTCGCCCGGCTCAGCTGCTCCCCAGACGCGTACTGGTTTGTCGCGTTGCAGCACCATGCCGTCAGAAAAGATCGGCGGCACTTTCGGATTCGCTAGCGCTGGGGTCAGACTGACTCCGACAGCGCTCACGAAAAATAGCAACAGCAAAAGTATTTGGCGCTTAATACCAAACATCCGTTTTCCTCTCAACACTCCCGACACGAACAACGAACCAACCGCAATTTACAAGTTGCCCCGTTTGGCTTGCTCGAGTTCGATTGACTCGAATAAAGCCTGGAAATTGCCCTTGCCAAAACCTTTGGCCCCCTTTCTTTGAATCACTTCGAAGAAGAGAGTAGGGCGATCTTGCACTGGCTTCGTGAAAATCTGCAGGAGATATCCATCAGATTCACGATCGACCAAAATGCCAAGCGGAGCCAACTGAGCAATGTCCTCATCGATTTTTCCGACGCGCTCAGGAAGAGCATCATAATATGATTGTGGCACAGTCAAAAATTCGATGCCGCGATTGCGCAATTCAGTTACGGTCGCGATGATGTCTCGCGTCACAATGGCGATATGCTGAACACCTGGTGCAGTGTAATAATCCAGATATTCTTGAATCTGTGATTTGCGTTTGCCTTCTGCCGGTTCGTTAATCGGCATCTTGATCGAACCGCTCTTGTTCGCCATTACTCTTGAAACGAGCGCTGAATACTGGGTGCTGATATCGCTCGCGTCAAAATATTGATAGACGTAGAAGCCGAAGACATCCTGATAATATTTGACCCATCGCTCCATCTGATCCACTTCGACATTGCCTACGACGTGGTCGATAGCAGCCAGACCGACTGATTTGCCTTTCTTGTTGGTGACAGGTGTGAACCCTGGCATGAACGGTCCGTTCCAATCATTGCGCTGCACAAATGTATGAATCGTATCGCCGTAAGTGCGCACAGAGGCAGACATGAATTTGCCGTTTTCATCTTCCACTTCCACGGGCTTACCGGCGCAACTAGCACCACGGGCGATGGCAGCATCGTAAGCAGCCTTCACGTCACGCGTTTTGAATCCAACCGTCTTCACGCCGTCACCGTGCTGGTGAACGTGCTCAGCGATTTCACTGGTAGCGTTCAGTGAACCAGTCAAAATCAAGTGAACATGATCTTGTTTGAGGATGTACGAAACTTTCGTTCTATCACCGGTCTCAAGCCCGCGGTAACCGATCAAGTCAAAACCAAACCCGTGATAATAGTAGTAGCAAGCCTGCAGGGCGTTGCCTACATAGAATTCGATATGGTCGAATCCATCCACTGAGATTTCATTTACCGCTTGTGCTCTTTCAAGTTCCGCCGAATTTTTGGCCATTAACCAATCCCTCTTACTTGCTTGTGAACGTCGACTGTATGGCTTTCGCCTCTTTGTTTGCAGGCTCTGCCGCCAGCACTTCCTCTACCAACTTTCTTCCTTCCTCAGACTTCTTATCCAGCTGAAGAAGAGCCTGAGCCAAACCCAACTTCGCAGGAGCGAAATCTGGAGCTCGCTTCACCAACAACCGATAATCTTCGGCAGCACCTTTGGCATCACCTGTGGTGCGCTTAATTTCAGCCAACTTAAACAGCTTGAACGAGCTGAATTCGTTTCCAGTTACCGCCATTTGATAGTACTTGAGCGCTTCTTTTTTCTTGCCAAAATGCTCCAGCACTTGCCCGCGCATAAATTTCAAGGTCAAGATGTTTGGATACTTTTCATCGAGCTGATCAAGCAGTGCAAGCGATCCTTTTTCATCACCGGCAATTGCCTTTCTCCAGGCAATCAAACTCTGGTTCGCTACGGCTGTTTCGACTTCTGCGTTAAAACCGCTCAGCTGTTGGTTTTCTGCAGCTGCAAGTGCCGACGCTTCGCGGGAGGTAGGCGCACTTTTTACACCATCCTTTTCGTAATAGAGGTTTTCACCCTTTTCTCCTCGCCTCGTCGCTTCAGATGTGGTGAGGGTTTTAGAGCAACCGGAAGCCAGCAGCAGTGTTGCCAGCGAAAAGCACCAGAGGCTTGTTCGTTTCATGTATCCGTCCAATACCAGGCAAAACGCATTGCCTTACGAGTTAAAGCATACCTTGATGCGGTGCTCGCAGCTTGCTTTTGCAGATTAACGCTAACTAGCTTTACGGCAGCAGCGGTGCGTGACCAAACCCTTGCACCGATTTTGAATCTTTGATTTTTGATGCTGAGAGGTTGCGACGCAGACTCGCTTCCGGCAATGGCGGTGGTAAAGAGTCTTCTTCTGCGGGATCTTCGCTGGCTACTTTCTCAGCGGCATGAACATCTTTCGCTTTCGACAAGAGGTAATGAATACGGGCGTTTACGCGAGCAACATACTTCTCGGGTACAGAATTCGAGTACACTGCATCCACCAAAATGCGTGACGCCTGGTAGACTTTACCGTTTGCTTCAAGCAGCTCGGAGAGTGCAACACGCAACAACAGATCCCTCGGCTTCTCGTCTTTAAGAATTGTCAGACGGTCAATTGCTTCATCGATTTGCTGCGGACGAGCTTTTGTCAAAGATAATTCGTGATACGCAACATAGAGCGACGGGTCCATCGATGTTGCTTCAAGCAATTCGGAGGCTGCTTCCTGATTCTTTCCGGCGATTCTCAGCGCACGACCGAGTTCGTAACGAGCCCTGGCGTCTGCAGGAGATTGCTGAACCACCTGTCTAGCCGCCTCGATGGCAGCTTCCGGGTCGACCGGCTGTCGCTGCTGTTGTCCAAAAGCTGAAGTTGAGCAGCCCAGGATAAGCAGTCCAACGGCTAATGACAGCATGGAGCCCCGCAAAGCGGACCCCCACAAATGGCTCTCACTATCGTGTGCCTTCCGTGAATATGGCAAGGCTTTCGGACTCCTGAACGTATTGAACATAATCAAGAACCGGCTTATCCTCTTAGCTTTTTGGTCTTTTGTCAACAGGAAACGATTCATACTTTGCGAATACTCAAGAGATAGTGCCCTTCCGGGCATTTAATCTGCTGCTCGATTTCGTGCCCTTCGGCACCCACGCTGGATGTGACGCTCTCGATAGGTTCGCCGGGGTCAAGCAAAACGTCCAAAACGTCGCCAGCTGGCACCTTATCGAGAAAGAGCCTCGTCTTTACAAAGTTCATTGGGCAGGCGACGCCGCGCAAGTCAAGATTGTGCTTGTTCATCACTCTTATTGAAACAGGTTTGAGGGATACATGTCGTCGGCTCGGGACAGTCTCGAACGCTCCTGTAGCGTAGCCACTCCTTTCGAAAACAGTCGCGGCCCATGATGTAACCGGCCAACCCCGAAATGATGCTCTCGGGCGTCTCTCGCTCAATTTTCGCCAGACAGTTCAGGCAAAAGGCTGTATCGACGTTACCCATCGCCAGATTGATGACTTGTTTGCGAATACAAAGCGCGGCGCCGCATTCACTGCACCGGGTTAGCGCTCCTTCAACTTGCTCTGCCATCACTTCAACCTGAACCTTGATCCCAGCAAACCCAATCCCAGTCTAAACATACAGTTGCTATCCAGCAAACCCAATCCCAGTCAGCAAATACAACTGCCATCCCATCAAGACCAATCCCAGCAAGCCATAAGGCATTTTAACTCCGCCCTTCGTACTTTCCCTGTTTACTCTACTGCCTCGTTCACATACGCTTCATTTGACTTCAGGAGCGCAGAATGCCAGCCGAAAAGCTGAACGTTCAGGAACAGACCTCAGCCCTGTTCGACGCCAGAGATTCGAGCCAGAAGTGGCGAGATGAACTGGGCAGCGTGCATTTCAGACAAGCTGCAACTGAAGTCGCAAGCAGCATCGCAGCCGGGACGAGCGGCGCTATTGCTTATGGTTTACTGTCCGCGTCTGGTCCGTATGGAAAGGCGCTGAGCATTCCGGTCGCCATGCTAGCCGGTGGCGCCACCAAATTTGGTGCCAAAAGCGGCTTGCAAGAAGCTTTTCTCAATGAGAAAGACCGTACACTTTCAAGCGCAGATATAGCCTGGGGAGCCGTTGATGGATTATCCGGCATCAGCGCCAGCGTTGCTGATCAAAGAGCATCCAGAGTATTTTTGCAAAACCTCGGTCAAAAGGAACTTGGAGTCAAGACATCGGTTGAACTGTCAGGTCTTGCAGGAAAGCAGCTTGTCGAGGGCAACGCCTGGAACAGCCTTAAGCACAACGTGTTCCGCGGACTCGCGGGTGGTGCCGCCGGCAGTGCTACGTGGAGCGCCTTCCGCGAGACACACGACAACTGGAATCAAATTACCAACGACCCTGTCAATGGCATTGCCGCAACGGTGAAGGGTGTCGCTATCGATACAGCAGTCGGAACCATAGCCGGGGGAGCATTTGGTGGTGGACTGGCAACCTTGCGCAGGTCTCCCGAATTAATCGGACGCACGATTGCCGGTGCGCGAGGTGAAAACAATCATCTCCAGTTAAATGAATTTGTCATCAATGACTTCCATAGCAACTTAGACCGGCTGCCGCAGATACAAACGAAATTAACCGAACGCACCGCAGCATCGGCATCGAAAGGTATTCCATCTGAGTTCAACGTGGCAGGCGATGCGCTTTCTGGTCACGTTAATTTCGCCTCCACCAATGGTGGCGTCGTGGAAAACAGAGCCCTGGCAAAAATGGGGCTGAAAAATATCATTCCAGGAAACCACGAATACGATTCTCCGGGCGGGCGATTCGTTCCGGAGCGATATCCAACTGTAATGGCTCCTGTTCTTGGTGACAATCCGCAACTCTCCTTGCTGAATGCGAACTTAGACTTGTCGGCTTATCCAGACTACGCCAAATTAACAAAACCATATGTGGTGCACGAAATCCAGGGACCGAATGGACCAGAAAAGGTTGCTACCGTCGGACTGATCACACGGGACGGTGCGGTTGGAAAAATTCGCTATGAAGATGCTTCGGAGACCGCCATCAAGACCGTTCAGGAGTTGAATGCACAGGGCATCAAGAACATAAAACTTTTGACTCACCTGGGTCTGGAAGAAGACAAAAAGCTTGCGCAGACCTTGTTGGACAATAACTTAGTGGTCGCCAAAATATCCGGCGGACACACGCACGATGTGCTCGCCAGCCCACTATGGGTTACAGAGAAACAGACCCTGGCAGACAAACTGCAATTTTGGAAAACGCCCAAAGCAATCCCAATCACGCAAGCAGGTTCAAACGGAGATTTTCTGGCGGAAAATCATATCGTTTTCAATAATGATGGCTCCGCCAATCGCTGGTTGACGACAGGCAGATTGCACAGCATGCAAGATGTGCCGGCTGACCCGAATCTTAAAGCGTTTATCGACGGTCAAACCGCTGAAATCAAACAACTAAAAGCCACCATCTACGATGCCTCTGCCACGCAACCATACGAGATCGCCAACTCCAGAAACAGTGAAACGGCTCTGGGCAACCTAATCGCAGACGCAACTCTTTCGGGGTTGCAGAAGCGCATGGGTGCGGACGCACCACAAATCGCGATGGTACATTCCGGCGGCATCCGCTCTTCAATTCCAGCTGACCAGCCTCTGACAAGATTGGACCTCGCAAACGTGTTCATGAACGCCGGTCGCGTTGAAGGTGAACAGCAAGAGCTGGTTATGGTGACGTTGAGTGGAAAGAATATTAGAGATAGCATTGAATACGGCATCAGAGAGTATCCAGCAACCGGAAACCCATCACTGCGTCAGCGTCTATCAGAAATTGTGCAAGGAAAGCCCGACTCAAAATTTGATGAATCCGGAAATTTCGTACAAGTTAGCGGCATGAAATATTCGATCGACCTGACAAAAGAGCCATGGCATCGGGTCACCGACGTAAGCCTGAAGATGCCAGACGGTACCTATCAACCCATGCAAGAAACAGGAAGCTATACGGTAGTGACTCGTTTCCACCCTGTAGATAAGTGGCATAAAGCCGGTCTGTTCGGAGATGGAATTCCGGAAGATCAAATTTATGCTAAGTTGAATGGCAAAGCGATCAATGTCTCGCAAGTTGATCTGCTCGGTGAGTTTGTACAAGGACGCAAGCTAAATCCGCAGATCGACTCGAAAGTAGAAGGACGAATTAACAACGTCACGCCAACATACACAGATATTGCCGTTCGTCCTCAACCATCCATCGTCGGATATGCGACACTGGCTGCGCAAGATGCAACATACGAAAACCAGGAAAACCATTGAAACCAGGGTTTTGACAGCAGCAACCAGCCTTGGAGTTTCGACGACCGTCGTCTTCGGTCTTTATGTGACCGGTCAAGCTTCGTTCGCATCTGCCGATGACGATTGCTACGCCGCAGTCATTGCCGGAAGGCAGCTTGTTGCACAAAACAACATTGCCGAAGCCCTGCAGAAATTCCGCACCGCCCAGCGCATTCAGCCTATCGACAGCCGCCCTTATTTCTGGATTGGCTACTGCCTTGAACGCCAGGCAGATCTGAAAGGCGCAGTCAAGGCTTATGCGGAGTGCCTCGACTCGGCAAAGATTCACGGTATGGACTGCGCACAGCTGCGCATCAATCTTGGCAATACGCTGTGTAAATTGAATTACTACAAAGAAGCGATTTACGACTACAAAAGAGCATTGACCATCGATCCAACCCTTACGGTCGCTCATATCTGCTTGCTGCGAGCTTACATCGAAACAAAAGACTGGACGGCTGCGAATCGAGAATTCGACTTCTGCGCGGCGCATTCTATTTCAGTGCCAGAGCTGAGTTATCTGCGCGCCCTGGCACTGGCCGCGCAAGGAGCCAGGTTAGATGCCCTCAATCAAATTCAAACTTTCATCGCCTCTAATCAAATAACATTACAAAACACGCTTGTCATGCAAAAGGCTGAAGCGCTTGAAGCAGAGCTGAAACGCCCCTAGATTCGGCTAACCTTGAGCGCTTTTAACCACCCGGGCGAGAATCTATATGTATGCTGAATTACGGCGTGGTAGCACGTCGAGGAAGAGGCGCTTTAGAGAATGTCTCCCGAATTTGCTTGCGAGAAAAAATGGTCAACAAGAAACTGGATCTGAGAAGTGAGCATGACAGCCTGGGAGAGATGCAGATTCCAGTCGGTGCATACTGGGGAGCACAGACAGCCCGCACAAAAGAACATTTTGCTGTCAGCGGTTTATCGACCCACAAAAAACTGATTGAAGCCCTTGTTTTAATCAAGAAAGTTGCTGCCATCACCAATGGTGAACTACAGACAATTGAAACAGCAGCCAGTCGAGCCATCGCGCAGACATGCGATGAAATAGCAAGCGGGCAGTGGAAGGAACAGTTCGTCGCCGATGCCTTTCACTGGGGTGCAGGTGAAGGCTTGAATGTCAACGTCAACGAAGTGCTGGCTAATCGTGGCGCGGAAATCGTGGGTGCCAACATCGGCACCTATGACTTCCTCGATCCAAACCTGCATGTCAATTTCGGTCACTGTAACAATGACGTTTATCCGTCTGCAATGAGAATTGCTCTGCTGCTCAGCCTCAAACAACTCGAACCGACGCTCGTTGACCTGGAAAGATTATTGCGAAGAAAGTCGTTGGAATTCGACCGCGTCGTCAAAGTTGGTAGAACTCATCTCCAAGATTGCTCACCTGTAACACTCGGGCAAGAGTTCAATGCCTATGGCTCGTCGGTTGAAAGGTCGGTTCGCCGTATTAAAGAATCAAGTCAGAATCTACTCGAGCTCAATTTAGGCAGCGCCGAAACCGGCACCGGATATGGTGCAGATCCAAACCTGAGTAAGAAAATGATCGAGAGGCTATCGCAAACGACCGGTCTGCGCCTGCGTCAGGCAGAAGACCTGTTTCGCGTCAGTCAGAGCATGTCTGACTTCCTCGACTTTTCATCTGCCCTGCGCGGGCTGGCTGTGGATTTAATCAAAATCTGCAACGACTTGAAGCTGTTGGCATCAGGTCCAGGCGGAGGGTTTGCCGAAATTACTTTGCCGGTTGTGCAAAACCAGCCAACTGCTTTGCGACAGGGGCACTGGCCTGACAAAAATCTTCCTCACCTGCCGGAATGTTTGATCATGGCTTGCTATCAGGTTCTCGGCAACGATTACACAACGACATTAGCGGCGCAGTCGGGTCAGCTTGAAGCGAATTCGATGACGCCATTGATCATTCACAATTTATTGCAGTCTCTCGATCTGCTACGCAACGCTATCCATCCGTTCAATCAAAAATGTCTTGCCGGTGTGACGGCCAATACAAATAGATGCAACGAATTGCTAGATAAGAGCGGAATCAGACATAAAGAAATGTGAAACTCTGACCTCGCGTGATCGCCATTCTTTTTGGTTACGATATGAGGCGCGCTCATCGCTGAATCTCATCGAGATCAGGATATTTAGACTATATTTGCATGACAAAGCGCAAGATATAGCGAACGCAAAATCACATTTTTCGGTTGCGGGGAAACGTTTTTATGCTAACTGGATATCGATTCGAAATGATTGTCGGCTGTATGAGGTCAGGCAAATCTAGTGAATTGATTCGTCGCATCGAACGCGCCAGACTGGCTTATTTACCTACAATCATCGTACGTCCCACCACCGACACACGTTCCAAACCAAATTTTGTCGAATCACGAAATGGATTGGCATCGCAAGCGATCGTGGTCGATAGCCCGCGCGACATACTGAAGTACTCATCGCAGGCGGTCGTAATCGGCATAGATGAATGTCAGTTCTTTTCAGACGACATTATCGAAGTCGTGCAGGTGCTCCTCAGCCAGAAGAAGAAATTGATCGCTTCAGGTCTGGACCTGGACTACAAAGGCAAACCATTCGGACCAGTTCCTCATTTGCTGGCAATCGCCGACAGAGTCGACAAACTCCTTGCCGTCTGCCGCAAGTGCGGTTCTGATTTCGCCTGCCGAACGCAGCGGCTGGTTCACTCAAGCGAACAGATTCTGGTCGGAGACGCTCAGTACGAAGCGCGCTGCTTGCACTGTTTCGAGGCTCCATACGAGTTCCAGCTCAAGCTCAGCTTGCCGGAGACCATGCAACCTGAAGCTCCCCAGCTCGTGGAGAGAATCACCTCACCTCAACTGTCACTGGTTGAAGATTTCGGACCGGACGATGAGATTCGGTCTGAGATTGTCCCGCTAGTTAATATAAATCAGCGCTAATGTAAAGGGGTGCCGTTACCGCCCTGATTTCATGTGGCATATTCCAGTTTGATGGGTCGTGGAAGGCTCATGTTTCTGGAGAAACTCCCATGATTAGATTTGTTCGAGCGAAATTAATCCGTTCCGTTGCTGTTATCAAAGGCGCGTTAACGGCAAAACAAGAGCAGCCTCATGCAGCGGCTGTAAATCCCTGGGAAGCCGATCTGGCCAGGCTTGCCAACGAACGAAAGAATGAAATCGTCTCCGTGACAACTCCCAAAGAGCACGATGAGATAACTCAGTTAGTTAATGACCTTGCCAGGGCTGTGAAGAAGGACGAGACCGCCTTACAACAGCCGGCAGAGAAGCCAAGACGAGCAGGCGACGGCACAGTTCACGATCTGAAGTCGTGGTGGGGCGATTCGCTGGCCACTTGGGATCCAGATTTAAACGGAAAGAATGTGCAAAACGACCAGCGCAATAAGGTCAGACAGGCAAAATGGTTTGACAAGAATCCAGGCACTGACAAGTAACAGGCTCGGGTTTGATAATTGATTGTCAGTGGTAAGATCTCCTAGGTCGCGTTTACGACCTTATTGCCTCGAATCCTAAATACGGGGGTCTTTTAATGGCACGGAATTCTTTCAACATGCTTCTGTCCGCTACGCTTGTTGCTTCGGCACTGGTCTCGGTCGGAATTAATCAACCGGCACTGGCTAAATCGAAAAAACATGTTGCCACCGGACGTGGAGCCTACTTTGTGCCACCACCGCCACCATATGCGCCATCAATCCTGCCGGAGAACATGCAGCATGGCCGTAGTGTCGAGAAAGCAGAAGAAATGGCAGAAGTAGCAGAGAAGCCGCCTGAAAATCCGTACAAAAAGTACATTTTCACTCGTGACGCAGGCGACATGCCACGCGTAATCAAGTTCGGTAAGACACAAAATCGCAACGTGATTACTTATTTGCACAACAAGACATAAAGCCGTCGTCGGTCGTTACGCATCTAAATATTCCGAAAGCCGCGCAAGCGGCTTTTTGCTTACAGGATCTCTATAGCTGCATGCGACCTATAAAAACTCTAGCATCGACACTCTAGAGTCTTTCAAGAATCATTGCGATGCCCATGCCACCACCGATGCAGGCACTGACGATGCTGTAGCGAGCTTTTCGTCTCTGCAATTCGAGCGACGTGCTGAGAAGCAATCTGGCTCCAGTAGCCCCGAACGGATGCCCGAGGGCAATTGCTCCACCGTTCACATTCACCCTGGAGCGATCGAGTTTCAGTTCCTTTTCACAAGCCAGATACTGAGCAGCAAACGCTTCATTTATCTCAATCAAATCCATTTGATCGAGCGTCAGTTTAGCACGCTCGAGCGCCAGTGGAATCGCAGGCACAGGACCGATTCCCATGATTTCAGGAGGAACACCTGTCACCGCCCAAGATACCACTCGCGTCAGAGGCTTGAGATTTAATTTTTCCGCTGTTTTTGCCCTGGTGACAATCAAAGCCGCCGCACCATCAACGATACCGCAGGCATTGCCGGCCGTTACGCTTCCATCTTTGCGAAAGGCCGGTTTCAGCTTGGCGAGACCTTCTAAGGTGGTGTCGGCGCGAGCATGTTCATCTACAGCAATAGATTTGACGCCTTTCTTATCTTTAATTTCAATGGGCACGATTTCTTCACGCAGATAGCCTTTATCGAGAGCGATTTTTGCTTTCTGCTGACTTTCGAGCGCAAACTTATCCTGCTCTTCCCTGCTGATACTGTACTTCTCGCGCAAATTCTCCGCTGTTTCACCCATTGAACAGCCGGCATAGGTGTCACGAATATCAAGCCCGTCCCACAATTCCATCTTGCCCATGCGACCACCCCAGCGCGTCGACCATGACACATACGGAGTCTGTGAGAGGCTGTCGGTGCCGCCGGCCAGCACGACTTCAGCATGCCCGGCATCAATCAGCATCTCAGCATTGGCGACAGCCTGCACGCCAGAACCGCACAGAAGATTGATGATCAGACCGGGCGTCTCGGTTTTCAATCCAGAACGCAGTGCCACATGCCTGCCTAAGTAGATTGCATCTTTGCTGGTCTGCAAAACGTTGCCCATGATGACGTGGTCGACTTGTTTGGGGTCCAGCGCCGATCTTTTTATCGCCTCGGTGGAGGCGGCCACCGCCAGATCAGTAGCAGTCTGACCAGCCAGACCACCGCCGAACGCGCCAAACGCCGTACGGGCGCCATTTACGATAACCAGATCGCCACTCATAATTCCTCACTTTTACTAATAGGTTGCCAACAGCCAGAACTGAAAGCTAAAACAAGTATCAAGAGCATATTAAAACGTCATACTTCAGAGCTAGAATTAACTTTCTTTACGAGCTTGATAAATGGAGGGCTGAACCTTGGCTAAGGTTGGAGTGCCAAAAGAAATTTTGGATAACGAGTACCGGGTCGCATTGACGCTGGCTGGAACAAGTGCTCTCGTCGCAGACGGCAGCACCGTTTACATCGAAAAAAATGCTGGTGTTGGCAGTGGTATCACCGATGAAGAATACGTAGCCGCCGGCGCAAAGATTTTGCCTGACGCAAAGGCTGTATTCGGCGAATCAGACCTCATTTTGAAGGTTAAAGAGCCGCAAGCCAGCGAAGTTTCGCTCCTCAGAAAGGGACAACTTCTCTTCACATATTTGCACCTCGCAGCCCATCCGAAACTGGCTGAAGACCTCGCAAAAACAGGCGCTACCTGCATCGCCTACGAAACAGTGCAGAACGACAATGGCTACCTGCCTTTGTTGACACCGATGAGCGAAATCGCCGGACGTCTGGCAACCCAGATAGGCGCTAACTACCTCGAGCGTCCAATGGGCGGACGGGGCGTGCTGCTCGGCGGCGTACCTGGCGTAGAACCAGGCGAAGTCGTGATCATCGGCGGCGGCATCGTCGGCACGAACGCAGCCAAGATCGCGTTGGGATTGGGCGCTCGCGTCACAATCTTCGATCGCTCGCTGGAAAGACTGCGTTACCTCGACGATATCTTCAACGGACAACTCCGCACAGTGTTCTCAGTCGGTCACTACCTGGAACAGGTTCTCCCGAATGCAGACCTCGTTATCGGTGCAGTATTGATTCCTGGAAAAACTGCTCCGAGAATCATCACGAGAAACATGGTCAAAAAGATGAAGCAAGGCTCCGTCATCGTCGACGTCAGTGTCGACCAGGGCGGTTGCATCGAGACAATCCATTCCACAACCCACTCAGCACCTACATACGTGGAAGAAGGCGTTCTGCACTACGCAGTAGCCAACATCCCAGGTGCAGTGCCATGGACATCGACTCGCGCTCTCACCAACGCCACCATGCCATACGCGCAGAAGCTCGCAAAGTTCGGTTATCAAGCCGTTCTCGACGATCCTTCACTGCATCGCGGCGTCAACATTCACCAGGGTGAAATCGTTCACGCCGGTGTAGCTGAAGCTTGCGGCAGAGTGCCTGTGACTGCTTGATTCTGCTCAGCAAGCTAAGCCATTTCCAATGGCAGAGCCGGCTCGATAGAATTCGGATAAGAAACGCAAACTAAAACGAAGAGCGGAGAGTGCGTACTCGCCGCTCTTTTGCTTTAGACAGGTAAGATTTAAACGACGCCCCCTTTGTTCGGGCGCGGCGATCGGTTTAAATAACAAAATCGCATCCATGACCACTATTTTCGCAGGTCGATAAATACCGAAAAAACAGTTGTGGGCATAAAGCTTCTACGCAACCAGGGTAACCAATTCAACTATGCCGAAAGTCAAAATGCTAACCCACGGAAAGATCTGGGCTAGCCGCACCACGCGCGAAATTCTCTGGAGTGTAATGAAATACAAGAAGGTCGCCGTCGGCGTTCTTCACATAGTTGGACCACATGACACTATCGAAGGTGACATATGCATCCACAACGGCATCTTCGTTGTGGGCGGCAGACTGAAAAACGGAAAAGCTGATGGATACGGTGCAATTCGCACACTCCTGATGCTCAAAGATGGGAAGTTCGAGTACCTCGATTACAGCGATGTAGATGTGCCGGAATTTAACCAGGGTCTGAAAATTCGTTTAACTCAGTTGATCAACAAATTGCCGGCATTACCGATGCAACTGGAAGAGTTGATGGGTGCGAATACTTTCAATCGCATGCGTAGTTTTGACTCAGGTGAAATGCCCAGCGAAGAAGCAATGATCGACAAAGACACGTTCGCGCAGTTGCAAAGCTGGGAAACGCGAACGATGCGCTTACGCGCCGCTGCCTTCTGGGCCTTGTTTGTAGTGATTTCCGGCATCGCTGGATTGCTCTATTACTTTCACTAGAATTCTCGCGCCAACGCCCCTCTGACTGATAAGTAATTTATTTACTCACGGGCTGACTGGGCTTTTTCACGCCTTACGGCACACCTTGTCGATATACAATGTGTGGGTATTCTTGTCTTCCTGTTTCTAGAAGGTAGAACGTCGATGAAACCACTACGCTCAACTTTTATGAGCTTAACTCGCATTCCTCCCGCTGTCTTGATCACGGGCATTGTCTTGCTGGCCTTTGTGGTGGCATGGATGGTGACCGCTAAAATCAACTCAGGCGAACAGTTGTACGCCGAAAAGCAACGAGAGCTAGATGCCAAGTACTCAGCAAAAGCGACAGTTGTTTATGCAATCAAAGATATTCCAGAAGGTCAGACCATTCCTTCAGAAGCGCTCGAAGAACGCCAGATCGAACAGTCAAAGATGCCGGAAGATGCCCTCACGACAGCAACGCTGGCAACCGGTCGTATCACCAAATATGGTGTCGCTGCCGGGCAGATTGTTTCGCAGCATGATTTGCAACCACAAAGTCAGAGTCTTTCATTCGATTCACGCCTGAAAACAGGTTTCCGCGCTGTTACGTTTGCTGTAGACAATAACAGCGGCGTAGCAGGATTCATCAGCCCAGAAAGCCATATCGACATCATCGGAATGGTTGGATCGGGCGCTGAAACAAAAGCGAAACCAATTCTCTCTGACGTAGAAGTGATCGCAGTCGGACAGACTTATCAGCGCACCACCACCAATGGAACCACGACAGCCTCACCGGCTAGCTCAGTAACTGTTGCAGTTACCCCGGAAGATACCACCAAGCTGATCAAGGCTGTGTTGGCTAGCAAACTCTACCTGTCGTTGAGAAACAGCAACGACCACACGCCAGTGGCCACCGTCGACGTAACTCAGTTGTACAACAACAAGCATTCGGCGGCTGTAGCGAACATGAACTTCGGTGTTCCAGCGCCTCCGCCAAGCCCAGCTGCGATGGAAGGTGGAAATTTCCCTCCTGTCGACGGTCCTGGTCCACAACTGGCGTCAGCACCAGCACCTGAAAGACAAAATCATCAAATCGAAGCCTGGGCAGGTGGCAAGAAAGATTTGATCAGCGTTCCAGAGCGCTAGATCAAAGTTCTGAATTCGCCGAAAGGATTTGAAGATCCAGATCAGAATTCGCGAAGAGCGGACACTCGAAAAAATTGGAAAGCACGCTTTAACCAGCGTGCTTTTTTTTCGTACCTGTGCAGTACAAGAAAAACGGGCGCCTGAGCCGATCTCAGCAACAGGCGTTTGACGGAATGTGTGCGCCGATTTCGATTGCAATCACACAATAGTATGAATTTTGATTTATCAAAGACGATACCGTTCCCAGGGTTTACCCTGTTATCGCTTGAGAACCGGCGGCCAAAAATGGAATTGGTTAGTCTTTCTCCTAACCAAGGGGGAACCGTAATGAATCCATTACGCGCACTGTTCGTGGGCATCTCACGCATGCCGCCAGCCGTTATGCTCGCCACCATAATCGGGCTTGCGGTTGGTGTGACAATGCTCGTCACTGACAGACTGAAGCAGCAAGAGGACGCCTACAAAAAGAAAACTGATGAAATGACAGCGGAGTTGGCGAAAAAATCCACAGTCGTTTATGCCATCAGAGATATTCCTGAAGGACAAACAATCGCATCAGAAGCGCTTGAGGAGCGCCAGATCGATGCAGCAAAGCAACCGCAGGACGCCATCGTCTCGTCAGCGGCGGCGGCAGGTCGCATCTCGAAGTACGGTATCTCAACCGGGCAAATCGTGTCACAGCATGATTTGCAACCACTGGGGATCGGAATGGGATTCGAGGCACGCCTGAAACCAGGGATGCGGGCCGTCACCTTCGCAGTAGACAACAACACCGGGGTCGCCGGCTTTGTCGCGCCTGAAAGTCACGTCGACATCATCAGCATGGTCGGCTCTGGTCCTGAAACCAAAGCACAACCAGTATTGTCTGATGTGGAAGTAATCGCTGTCGGTCAAACCTATCAAAAGGCTCCGGGCGCAACACAAGCCGCCCCAGCCAGTTCTGTGACCGTCGCAGTTGCTCCAGATGAAGCTCAAAAATTGATCAAAGCTGTACTCGCAAGCAAGATATATCTTTCATTGCGCAACAACTCGGATCATACACCGGTAGCAACGGTTGATGTTACTTCGCTCTTTGCGAAACCACCAGCACAACACAGCGAAGTATCGATGCTGACACCGATGCCGCCTGTGCCACCACCCGTCCCGGTTGGAGCAAACGATGCTAATTCGCTCCTGATTCCAACTCAATCTGCTGGAGCACCTGTGCCAGCTCCTTATGAGATTGAGGCCTGGTCAGGTTCCAAGAAAGATGTTGTGTCTGTGCCGCAGAGGTAACAGCTCAAACGTCAGACGTGGCAACGAGAGAGCCGCAGCAATGCGGCTCTCTCAACTCTCTCTGCTGCATTGAACAGCTAATCTAACGCCGACTAAATCAGTCTGTGAATTTACCCAGAACGTGACGCAACGATCTTTCCAGATAAGGATATCGAAATTCGTAACCAGTTTCGCTTAACTTCATTGGCAAGACTTTCTGGCTGGAGAGCAAGCATTCATCAGCCATTTGCCCGAACATCGTTCTGGCAGCAAAAGCGGGCATCGGCACGAGCGCTGGTCTGCCAATAATCTTACCGAGCACCTTTGCATAGTCTGCATTTTGCACTGGATATGGTGCCACAGCATTGACCGGTCCTGAAACATTGCCAGAAATAATTGAATGAAAAATCGAACCAAGCACATCGTCGATATCGATCCAACTAAAAAACTGTTGCCCACTGCCCATTGGTCCGCCGCCACCCATTTGAAACGGCAAGAGCATCTTCTGCAAAGCTCCGCCGCGCGGAGTGAGCACGACGCCCAAACGCAAATTGACCAACCGCACGTCGGTGTCGACACCACGTGCTGCTGCTTCCCACTGGATGCAGGTG
The DNA here is from genome assembly GCA_036702955.1 of Drouetiella sp. GTDB lineage: Bacteria > Cyanobacteriota > Vampirovibrionia > Obscuribacterales > Obscuribacteraceae > PALSA-1081. Next base: position 25,244 of record DATNPY010000025.1, read on the forward strand.
TCAGCGAGAAAACCTTCACCGGGAGGGCTGTCCTCCGTCAAATCTTCAAGCCCTCGGTCACCATAGATGCCGATAGCAGATGCAGCGACGAGCACCGCCGGTGGTTTGCTGAGCGAGTTTAAAGCCTGGCAAAGAAATTGAGTCGGCTTGAGCCGACTGTAAATCATCTTCTTTTTCTTCGCATCAGTCCAGCGCTCGGAGGCTATATTGTCTCCAGCCAGATGAACAACTGCATCAAATCCTTCCAGCAGCCTTGTGTCGACTTTTGGCTCATACGGGTCCCAGCGGACGCGCTCGTTGTGATCGGTGTCCGGCACTACCGATCCCGGTCTGAGAAGCCGAACCACCTCGTGACCTTGCGAAGTCAGATAAGGCACAAGAGCGGTGCCGATTAATCCCGTCGAACCCGACACGAGTATTCTGATCGGTCTGACGTTGGCTTCATGGGCATATACGAGGTCCTGAATCAGCGTGCGATGCCGATATTTGAAAAGGTTTTCGAGCTCGTGATGAATAATGCGCCCACCTGCCAGGTCACCTAAACCGCCGGCAGGCAGCTCATAGTCAACAGTGTCTTCCAAATAGCAGGTCGTATCGGTTTCAGGAATGACCCTGTGAGTTTGCTGCCAGAATGCGAACGGTCCTTCCGTCTGGAAGTCGCAAAATTGCTTCCCTTCGATGTAATCCTTGTGCTCGAGTGACCACTTGACAGTGATAGGTCCGTTAGACACAAGCAAAGTCACTTGTGCGCCGTTCTGGATACCACCGCTGCGGCTGAGAATTTTGCAGTCGACCCAGGGCGGCGACAGTCGCTCAAAGGCACCCTGACGCTTGTGCCAGTTAAAAACTTCCCGGGCGGAAGCCGGTATCAATGATTTGAAGACAAAAGTTTCTCGGCTCACAATGCAAGTGTAGCAACAAGTGGAAGTGGTGCCTTTTCGCCGAAAGGGAAATCAGTTCGACCAAAACAGATGGCAAGCGCTACGAAATATGCCAGAATCATAAGCTGGAGGCGCACACCCCCTTTGGATAGGCTATTCTTGGTCTGTGGCGCGGCGCGCGAAACCCCACCGCTGTCTGACGCAGCCTCCCAGACACGGGAATAAATTGGACTCGAACGGGGCATCTAGTTAATTAGGTCTATGTTTCTACGGTGACTATGAGCAAAAATTGGGAAGAGTACGTCGAACTCGGCGCCACCGCATTTCAGGAGGGTCGGTTTAGCGACGCTGAAAATTTCATGCACGCCGCCGTCATGGAAGCTGAGACGCTGGGCGATGACATGAAATTGGCGCTCAGTCTGGACAACCTTGCCGAAGTGTTTTTCGAGCAAGGCAAATATGACAAAGCCGAACCGCTATATCAGCGCTCCCTGACCATCCGCGAACGCACGCTGGAGCCCGAACACGAAGAAATCGTGGCGAGTTTGAACAATCTCTCGGCTCTTTACTTCTTTCAAGAAAAGCATGCTGAAGCCGAGCCACTCTGCCGCCAACTGACAGCAATTTACGAAAACGTTCTGGGCGAAGACCATCCGGAAGTGGCAACCAGTTTGAACAATCTGGCATTGCTGCTGAAAGCTCAACACAAGTATCAGGAATCAGAACAGGTCTTTAAACGCGCGCTTTTGATCATGGAAAAGGCGCTCGGTTCTGACCACCAGGACGTCGGAGTCAGCTTGAATCATCTGGCTGGACTTTATCACGAACAAAATAAATTCAGTGAAGCCGAACTGTTGTACGAACGAGCATTGACCACGCTCGAAGCGGCGCTTGGAGCCGAAAGCTCTGATCTGTCGGATACTCTCAACAATCTCGTCGCTGTACTCAAAGCGCAGGGGAAAGAATCACAGGCAGCGCCATATTATCAGCAACTTGTTTCGATCAAAGAGATCAATCTCGGCCCAACTCATCCCGATGTGGTCAGTTCACTCGAACAACTGGCCATCTTCCACTTTCATCAAGGCAGATTGGATGAGGCAGAGCGTCTCTACAAGCGCATTTTGACGATGAAAGAGCGCGCAGTTGGACGTCAAAATCCACAAATTGCAGCTAATATCGCCAATCTGGCCATGGTCTATCAAGCCCAGCAGAAATTTGCGCAAGCCGAAACGCTCTACAAAGAGGCGCTCACCATCTGTGAAAAATCGCTGCATGGAGAGAGTCCAGATGTGCAAACTGCGATTCTCAATCTGGCCATGCTCTATCAACGCAGCGGTCGATATGCCAAAGCAGAGCCGCTCTGGCGTCGACTCAAGACTTTGAAAGAGAAGACGCTGGCAAACCCCGAAGACATTTACGACTGTCTCTCAAATCTCGCTGTAGCGACATTCCAGCAGGGCAAATACAAAGAATCAGAAACGATGTGGCGCACTCTCCTCGATGTACGCGAACAGCAGTACGGACCGGAACATCCTGAAGTAGCGGTGTGCCTGCACTACATCGCTGAATGCCTGCGATTCGATGCCCGCTACGATCAGGCTGAGCCGCTTTACCAGCGAGCCCTCGCCATCAGACAGAAGGTGCTTGGACCAAATCACGCGGATGTAGCGCAATCACTGGAAGGTTACGCCACGCTGCTTTCACTGACTTACAGAGAAGCGGAAGCTGAGCACATGAAGTCCAGCGCCAAGTGGATCAAAGAAAAGGTGAGCAGACCGTAGTTCGTTCAACGACTGGATCAAGCAACAGGATCCTGCTCCGGAACGGCTCTGGGTCTAGTGCAGCTTTTCCATTTGCGCAATCTGCTCTTCTTCTTTACGCGCTTCTTCCTTCATCGAAAGTTTCACCAGCGCCTGCAGCAGAGATTTGTGGGCTTCAAGCAGCCCGGGATACAGTTCTGACGCCTTGCGATACGTGACCGCAGCCTCTTTTGTATTTCCAGCCGCGACCTGAGCATCACCCAACAAAATCAAAGCGTTTGCGTAATACGGATTTCGCTTCGACGCCGTCAAAGCCGCATCAATTGCGCCTTTCGCATCATTCTTCTTCAGATAGACGCGACCGATGGTCTCATATGCTTCGTAGTTTTTCGAGAAGCTCTCAACAGCTTTGCGTGCCAGATCATCCGCTTTGTCGATATTTCCCTGGGCCAGAGCAATTTGTGCCAATTCCTCTTGCCCAGCCGATTTTTGTTCTGCCGTTGCTGTGCTTGATGCCACTACCCGTGATGCAATTGCTTCACCCTTCGTATAGTCTTTGGAAAGGAGCGCCGCTTTCGCGAGACTCAAATTCATATTCAAATCGTCTGTTTCGCTGGTACCGGCAATATCGAGAGCTTTCTGAACCCTGTCCAACTTGAGCAAGCTGGCTACAACTGCATTTTTGTTGTCAGCCTTCTGCTTATCGCTCAAAGCGTTGTATGCGACAACCAGAGCGTCTGCCGAGCTGGCAGTGCGATCGCGCAAAGCAAGAGACTGGGCCAGTGCGAAGTTATCCATTGGACCGTCAGAGGTTGCCTTCGTGCTGGCGTAAATCGCCTCAAAACTTGCGACCGCATCGCTGTAGCGCCCTTCAGTCAACCACAAATCTGCCAGTGAGCGATTGATCTGAGTTCGTGTCGGCACCGCATTCGGTGTGTTTGACTGCGTCAACTGCTGCAATGCCAGAGAGGTGACAAGAGCTGTTTCTGCCTCGACATAATCGTGATTGAGTGCGTAGCAGTATCCAAGCGCCACCAGGTCGGGCACTGAAGGATTGATACTGAGAGCCTTCTTGAACTCTTCGGCGGCTGCAGAATAGTCTTTCTGTTTGATGCGCAGTGAGCCAACGGAGCGATGTGGCTCTGGATCGAGCGGATCCAGGTTGGACGCCTCGACGAATTGTTTGACGGCATCATCGGCTCGATCCATCATGACAAGAACGTTGGCATAACCAAGATGCAGTTTTGCATCTTTGGGTTTGAGCGCAATCTCCTGCTTGTACAAAGTAGCCAGATCTTCGTAGCGCTTCTCGTCCATAAGCAAGGCAGCAAGCTTGTCTCGAGTATTCAAGTTTTTTGGATCGATCTTGAAAGCTTCTTGCAGATTCGTAATTGCTGCACCTTTATTTCCAGCAAGCAAATTCATATTTGCCAGTTCCACCAGCTCAAAGGCTTTATCGTTGCCGAATTCGACTGCTTTAGTCTGATCGGCGATGGCACCAGTGAGATCACCCTGATATCGCTTAATAGATGCACGACTGCGATAAAAGCGCGGGTCGGTGGCATCCATAGAAATCGCGCTCTGCAGCTCTTGCAACGCTTCTCGCAAGCGCCATTGCTGGATGTGTATCTGAGCGATACGGTAATAATTGGCTGCATTTTTTGGATTGGCTTCCAGTGCTTTCTGCGCGACGTCCAGCGCACCGTCGAAATTGTTATTCGAAAGGCGCAAATCGATTAACGTCTCAGCGGCTTCCTTCAAATTTGGTTCGATTTCGAAGGCGCGCGCAAAAGCTTCGTCGGCTTTCTTATTGTCTTTGATAAAACGCTGCTCGAGAAATCCGATCGTGCGATAACCCCAGGCAAAATCTGGAGCAAGATCAACGCACTGCTTCGCGTAGTCGATTGCGTTTGCAGCTTTTCCTTGCTTTCCGGAAATAGCTGCCAGAGCGAAGAATACCGTTGGATCACTGGCGTATTTATCTGGAATATTTTGCAAAGTCTTATCGGCAAGGTCTAGCTTTTGCTGACACATTTCGCTGTAGGCTTTGATTTCCACGGCATAGATATTGTCAGGTCTGGGAGCCTCTGGATTGTCTGAAATTCCCGCCTTCTTCGCTAACTCTTTGAGCGGATCGCACTTCGCCAGGAACATGTAGGCAAAAGCTAGCCAAGATTCAGGTTTGCCAATTTCAGTACGTGCAGCAGTGATCGTCTCCAATCGCTCTGCTGCGCCCTTCCAATCGCCGCGATTGATCAAGCTCAAAGTCTGATGATCCAGTCCCGTCGCAGACATGCCGGACTTGAGGGCAGATCTGGAGTGTTTAGCGGTTTTCTTGCCAGTAGAATTTTCGGACTTACTCTTATCAGACTTTTCTCTCTTTCTGGCTTCTTTTTCGCGCGCCCTATCTGCTTTCTTCTCTGATTTTTCTAAGTCTTTTTCTGACTTTTGTGGACTCTTATCCGCTCTCTCTACTTTTTTCTCTGACTTCTCTTGCTTCTTGTCAGCTTTATCAAGCTTCTGATCAGACTTCGAAGTCTCGGATGTCTGCTCTGGTGTTTCGCTTGTATCGCTCTTCGCCACAACAGCCATCGGTTGCAGAAAACTGCTCATCGATGCTACCGCTACAACGTAAGTTAGAGCCTTCGCGATAAGTCGATTAGTAACTGATTCTTTTGAAGTCATCTAGCCCTCAGACCTTTCTTTCACACCACTCATTAATGCCACATTATCCACCCTCTCGCTTGATTTTGGCTCGAAAAGCGAGAGTTGCATGACCTCATCCATAGGTATATTGCGGAATTTTGGACCATCTAGAATTTTTGCGGCGGCGCCTTTTTTCTCCATCTGACCCATCAGATATTGAGCACGATCGATCACACTGGCAGGCAAACCGGCCATGCGAGCGACCTGAACACCATAGCTTCGGCTGGCACCACCTGGCACAACTGAGCGAATGAATTCGACGTGACCATCCAGCTCTCGCACCAGCACCTGATAATTTTCAATCTGCGGAAAGAAGCTGGCTAAGCCATTCAGCTCATGGTAGTGCGTGGCAAAAATTGTGCGTGCTCGCACATCGCGAGCCAGATACTCAGCCACAGACCAGGCGATTGCCACACCGTCGTAAGTGCTCGTACCACGCCCGACTTCATCCAGCAGAATCAGAGAACGAGGCGTCGCAGACAGACAGCATTGAGTTGTTTCAGCCATTTCAACGAGGAAAGTAGACTGGCCCTGTGTCAAATCATCAACCGCACCGATGCGAGTGAAGATGCGATCGACCACTCCCACGTGCGCAGATTCGGCGGGCACGAACGAGCCCATCTGCGAAAGAATAACGATATGCGCAACCTGGCGCAACAAGCTCGATTTGCCCGACATGTTCGGTCCAGTCAAAATGATCAACTGATGATCTTCGCTGTCGCCTTCCAGACGCGTGTCGTTGGCGACATATTTGCCCATGGGCAAAATTTTCTCTAAAACCGGATGCCTGCCCTGTCTTATGTCGAGCTTCTGTGAGTCATCGACGGTCGGACGCACGTACTTTCGCTCAACTGCCACCTGAGCCAGGGAAAGAAGCGCATCGAGACTGGCAAGACGCGTGGCATATTGAAGCAGCTCCTGACCGTACTGCACCAGTTTTTGTCTGAACTCGAGAAATAGCTTGTACTCGACATCATTTTGATTTTTCTCGGCATTGAGAATTTTCGCTTCGTATTCTTTCAGTTCGGGAGTGATGAAGCGCTCCGCGTTGGTGAGCGTTTGTTTGCGAATATAGTCGGCAGGCGCCAGTTGCTTGTTGGAATTGGTAATCTCTATAAAGTAACCAAAATTGCGGTTGAAATTTACTTTCAGACTCTTGATCCCGGTGCGATCTTGCTCCTGACGTTGGAAGTCTTCTATCCACTGCTTTCCACCGCCAAGCAATGAACGAATTTCATCGATCTCAGCATTGTAGCCGTTGGCGAAAATCCCGCCCTCAGTTAGCTCGCGCGGCGGCTCAGGAGCTATCGCGGTCGCAATTAGCTGTGCCAGCTCGGTCAACTTAGCTGGCACCGCCTGTAGTGAACTCAAATATGGATTTGACGAATCTTTCACAGCTTTGCTGATCGGCTCGAGCGCATCGATCGAACACTGAATCGCCATCAAATCTCGCGGACAGACAGTTGCCGACGTCAGCTTGACCGACAAGCGCTCCACATCAGACAACTTAGCCAGAGCACTGCCAATCTCGTCACGCTGCACCGGGTTGCGCAAAAGTTCAGCCACTGCATCCTGTCGCTCCCAGATTGCAGGAACAGAGTAGAGTGGCTTCAAAAGCCACTTGCGCAGCATCCGGCTGCCCATTCCCGACCGCGTCTGGTCCAGAGTCCACAACAAGCTGCCGTCAAATCCACGATCTCTCGACGTTTCGGTCAATTCGAGATTGCGTCTGGTGTTGCTGTCTAAAGTAAGATGTCCATCTGTTGTATATGCGGAAATCCCTGCAAACCTGGGCATCTCTGCGGCTTGAGTTTTTTCCAGATATTCCAGTGCAGCTCCGGCAGCGCTTACCGCCAGAGGCAGTGATTGACAGCCGAAGCCTTCCAGAGTGGCAACGCCAAAAGTCTGCAGAATGCGTCTCTGAGCCGGTTCGAACTGAAAGAACATGCTCGGTCGCCCCGTGAAACGATATGCTGATCCGAGCAACACCTGCGGTGCCTCAAGCACCTCGCGCGGCATCACTTCATTTGCACCGGGCTTGACCATTTTCTTTGCCACCAAAATTTCTTTTGGTTCAAGACGTCCGACTTCCAAAACCAGCTGTTCTTCAGTCAATTGCGTGACGAAAAATTCGCCACATGAAGCGTCTACGCAAGCCAATCCCCACAAGTCGCCACCTTTGACGATGGAAAGCAAATAATTGTTTTCGCGCTGTGGAAGCAGGTGAGACTCTAGCACCGTGCCTGGTGTCAAAATGCGTGTCACCTGACGCTCGACGGGGCCTTTTTCCGCTCCAACAATTCCTACTTGCTCACAGATAGCTACGGAATAACCCTTTGCAACCAACCGGCCCAGATATAGATCAGCGGCTCTCGCAGGAACTCCGGCCATTGGCATTCGTCCATTTGGATAGCTGGGCTCAGGGCGACTCGTCAGAGTGATGTCCAGCTCGCGAGAGGCTACGTGCGCATCGGCGTCGAACATTTCGTAGAAATCGCCTACGCGAAAAAACAAAAGCGCGTCAGTATTTTGCGACTTAATATCCCAGTACTGACGCATCAATGGCGAAAGCTGCGCGCTGGCTGCAGACTCGTCTGGCACGTTGCTGTCCTCTACTTGAAACCTCTCAGCGCCCCGCTGCTTCAGGCAAGACAGACTCGGACACAAGGCTCAATATTACAGTCTGAAACGCGGCTTCGATAATAAGCTTCTGGTAATATGAAAGGTTCAGGCATATCGATGAGGCATATCAAAAACATTGATGATTAAAGATGGCTCAGGCATTTATTTACGGCAAGCAATGATGAATAGACCAAATTTCCGTGCAGTCACTCTGACAGTGGCAACAATGGCATTGACGGTCACAGGCCTGGTCGGGTCGGTGCAAGCAGCTCCCGCACCAGCTGCGAAACCAGCCACAACCAAACCAGCTGAGAAAGCTGCAGAGAAGACTCCAGAGAAAACAACAAAGCCAGCTCCTGAGCCGGTCATTGAAAACGTTCAGAGCGTCAATGCCGAACAACTCGTTGACAAGCCGCACGATTACTTGAACAAAAACGTCAAGTTCGTCGCCAACTTCTTCGCATTCAGCAGCCTGGCACTTGATTACAAACCAGCGCTGAGACCAGCAAAAACGCACTTGTCATTCTTGATTCTAAAAGATGGATCGCACATTCCTCTTTCGGAGCTAAAACTGGCGATGGCTATTCCAAAAGAGAAAGATGCTGAAAACACTTTGCTGGCAAAGCTCAAAGATGGCGATCAGCTCGAAGTAACCGGTAAGGTCTTCAGTGCCGCACTCGATGAACCCTGGGTCGACGTGTTGAAGCTGAAATTGCTGAAAGCAGCACCTGACGACAAGAAGATCGCTGAAGAGAAAGACAAAGACAAGGACAAAGATAAAGAGAAGAAGGCAGGCGATACTGAAGTCGAAATCAAAGGCAAGGATGTTAAGCCCTAGGGTTCGATCGAATAAGAAGACGTCAGGACCTTGAGCCAGCTCGAAGGCGAAGATGTTAAGCCCTAAATCGAGACGAATGTCATCGGTTCGCAAAGGCAAGGCCTTACAATAGGTGAGAGCACGCGGCGCTCAAGGTTGATTGAGGAGAACGTACATGTCAGATATCCAGCAAATCCAGCAGCTTCTTACCTCGCTGAATGGCAAACACGGCATTCTCGGTTGCCTGCTGGTGGCGAAAGATGGCACGGTTGTTTCATCGTCTCTGCCTGCAGAGGTCGATGTGCATATGATCGGAGCATTGAGTGCGACTTTGTTTTCCAACAACGATGTCTCGATTCAGCGCATGAACAGAGGCAACCTTGTGCAAATGACATTGCTTACCGACCAGGGCATTTTGCACTTCTACGAAGCTAATGGACACTTCCTCGTTGTGCTGACGGCAAAAGGTCAGCGCATCAATTTGGAAGGTTTGATCCGCTCGGTCGAAGAACAGGGCAAATCTCTTTCACGAATGGTCTGAGGTCGCCTCAAAAACCGCTCAGCTGTTGCTTGCGACCATTTCGTCAAGCAATATCCGATGCTGTCTGGGTATATTGTTACTGAAGCAGAGTCTGAGGAATCACGTCACACCGCGAGAATTGCAAATGCGTTCATCTGCTGTACTCAGGTCGATAACCACGGCAATCTGTTGTTCGCTGATTGCTCAGTCGGCTCAAGCTGCACGTTTTACCGACTTGAGCGGAAACTGGTCGGAAAAGTATATCAACACGCTGTCGGATCAAGGTGTGATCGGCGCTGAGCCAGACGGGAAGTTTCTGCCCAATCAACCAGTCACGCGAGCAGTTTTCGCCTACTGGCTAGTGAAAGTTCTCGGCCTTGACTCGCAGCCAGTCTCAGGAAAACCCAGCTTCGCCGACGTTAAGGTGACGGATTGGTGCTACAAGCCGATCGAAATTATTCGGCAGAACAACTATATATCCGGCTATGCCGATGGGTTTCGACCGAATCAACTGATTCAGAGAGCAGATTTGATTTCAATTATCGCGCGCACCTTGAATGCTCCAACCCCGGATAAAGCAGCAGTAGACAAAGCTCTGGCGGTTTATACCGACAAGAATAAGATTCCAGAGTGGGCAAAAACTGGTATCGCCCAGGCCACCATCGCCAAAATCGTCATCTCGTCGAACCCTAAAATGATCGAAGCGACGAAGATTTGCACACGCGGAGAGGCAGCAGGGTTGCTTTATCGCCTCAATCAGTACGTTACGCATCAGACTATACAAGACACCACTGAACAAGCACTTGCAGCAGCCGATGCGCCACAGCAGCAACCAGCCACACCAGCCGGCAGCGGCGGTCCACAGGCAGGATACGCACAGCCGGGATACTCAGGCGCCCCGCCTTACGGGTCTGCCGGATACGGCTATCCGGCGCAGCAATTTCAAGCCAGAGTCTCGCAGCAAGTTGCTGCCAGTCCGCCGCCGGTGTACGTGCCCCCAGCACAAGCACAGTACCCGCCGCCTCCTCAGTATCAGCCACAGTATCCACCCCAGGCGCCATATCAGACAGGTGCTTATATGCAGCCTGGTGGCGGCTACCCACCATTCCAGGGCGGGTATGCTCAGTCTGCACCATATCCACCACCGTCTGCACCCCTGCAAGGTCGCGTCACTACCGTCGCCTCGGGTACTCAGTTTCAGGCATCGCTCAAAAATGGATTGGACTCTGAAACAACAGTTGTGGGCGAGCCCGTCGAAGCGACACTGGCATCGCCGATTATGCAAGGTGGAGTCGAGGTTGTTCCAGCCGGCAGTCGAGTGCTGGGAAACGTCACAGATGTAGTTTCTGCCAGGCGTTTCAAATTTGGTGCGAACGGCAAAATCGACATCAAATTCAATTCCATAGAAACGCCTGACGGTCGAAAGATTCCGCTCAGCGCATCCATCGACGAAAATTCCCTCAGCCTCAGTGGTGGCACGACCGGTGGACGGGTCGGCAAAAGCCTGCTCACAACTGGAGTTGGAGCTGGCGGCGGCGCCGCGCTCGGCACCGCCCTCGGTGCAATTGTCGGCGCTACCGGTCGCGGTCAAGTCGGTCGCTCGACAGGAATGGGCGCGGCCTTTGGCACCGCTCTTGGTGGCGGCGTAGGATTGGTCGGCGCCGGAGTTCGCAAAGGATCGGAAATCAAAATCAAGGCAGGCTCTTCGTTACCAGTGAAGCTGACAGACAATATGCAAGTGACGGCAGCTGCGCCTGTCTACGCCGCACCGCCTCCATATGGCGGCTATCCACAAGGCTATGCGCCGCCGCCGCAGGGTTATCCAGGCCCGCAATATCCCGTGCAGCAACCGCCCGCCGGTTATTACCCGCCGCCGCAGCAATGACCAGAACATCGACACAGAACTAACTATTGGACACAGCAATGACTGGTAAGCGCGCCTGTATTGCCAGGGTTGCTCAGACGAACATCGCCATACCAGGGCAGTGCTAAGTTCCCCAGCGCCGCTGACGAGAACAAAATTCGGTAATCGCCTGGTCGAATGCCTGCGGCGTGAAATCAGGCCACAATGTCGGAGTCACATAAAGCTCAGTGTAAGCCGCCTGCCACAACAGATAATTCGACAGACGCATCTCTCCACCTGTACGAATCAGCAAAGCCGGGTCCGGCATATCGCTTGTGTAAAGATGCGAACTGATCAATTCATCAGTTATCTCTTCAACTCGCAAGCGTCCCGCTGCTATTTCCGCTCCAATTTTCTTGACTGCTTCTGTAATCTCGAGCCGCGACCCATAGTTGATGGCTACTTGCAGCGAAAGACCGGTATTGTTTCGGGTCTTATCCATGGCGCGGCGCATCGACGCCTGCAGGTTTTCCGGTAACTGCAACAGATCGCCGAGAAATGTCAGCCGCACATTGTTTTCAGAGAGTTCTTCCAGCTCGCTAACAAGAACGTTCTGGAAAAGATCGAGCAAAAAACCCACTTCTTCTTTACTACGCTGCCAGTTTTCGCTGGAAAACGCATAAACGGTCAAAAACTTCAGTCGCAGCCGCCCAACGTGCCGCACCAATTCTTTCAAGGTCTTGACGCCGGCTTTATGCCCCATCATGCGCGGCTGGCTGCGATCTGCCGCCCAGCGGCGGTTGCCGTCCATGATGATGGCAACGTGGTCAAGAGGCAGTGCATCGCCGTTCTCAGCGCTCTGGACGACCTCTGGTCTATTCCCGACTTTCTGCTTTGATGGCAAGCCCCTGTCCATCTCGATTGGTGTCGATTTCATTGTAACCGGCTCAGCGAGCCGACGCTTGCTCTGGTGAACAGACTGTTTCAAATAATTCCAGAATAAAGAATCTCTCAACTCCGGCGAGGGAAAGGATTTGCGTCCCTTTCGCGATGCGAAAGCCACCCCGCCCAGATTGCCAGTAGCAACAGCACTGGACATAAGCGGCGCCGCTTAATATTCTTGGTGCATGGTATTCCTTCGCCCAACCTATCTTATCGACGGTGACGTCACCGATATCGATCTCGATTTACTGGATCGAGACGGTGTCAAAGGCATTATCTTCGACCTCGACAGTACAATCATGGCTCCGCATTCGGGCAAGATCACGGCCGAAACAGCGACCTGGCTCGAACTTGCACGGGAACGCTTTCAGCTAGCCGTGGTCAGCAACAACAAGAATGATCCATATATAAAAGGGGTACAAGAGCACCTCAACATGACTGTGCTTGGCAGAGCAGCTAAACCAAGCACGAAACTGTTTTTGCAAGTGCTGGAAGAGTTCAGACTCGCCGCCAATCAAGTCGTTGTCGTTGGCGATAGACCGCTTACCGACGTCTGGGGCGGTCATCGCGCTGGTATGAAAACTATTCTCGTCTGGCCGCTCAAATCTATGAATGAACCATCCTATGTTTTGTTTTTCCGCAAACTGGAAAGATGCTTTATCAAGCCTTGAATTGAAACTCTCCGCTTGAAAATAGTTTCAGATTGGGTTAGTTTTGAGTTGCGCAAACGTTGTCTTGAACGTTTGAAAACCCAGTAATCATGCGGGATTGCGTTGAGTAGGCCAGCTGCATATATCCTAATATCAATCTCGTGCACGCTTGTATGCCCAGGCGCTATCGCACAGGATACAAGCGCCGCAGCAGCGTCTGCGCCAAAACGCTCGCTCGCTGTCGCGTCACCTCTAGTAACGGCTGCACCAAAAATGGTGCTTCCTAAAACAGCCGCGACACCGCTCAAGCGCAACTTGCGAAAGAAGGCTCGTGCCGCCTATCCAAGCAGCCATTACCAGAAAGCGATGTATTTCAAACAAAAGGGAGACAAGTCGCGAGCCCTTGTGGAATTTTTGAAAGCCACTCAAGAGAATCCGCGACTGACTAAAGCCTTCTACGAACAAGCTCTGATTTTCAGAGAGCGCGGCTATTTGAAGTTAGCCCAGTCATCGCTCGAACAAGCCATCGCACTGAAGCCCGACTATCACGAAGGGCGAATGCTGCTTGCCACCATCCAGATTGAACAGGGAAATGTTGGTGGCGCCATGCAGCAGTTGGGTCAATCGCTCGGAATTGCTGTTGCACCTAAGGAATGCGCCCAGAGCGAGGCAGAGGAATTTCCTCAACCGATGGTGTTGCAGTCTCTGCACACCCTCTTACCTGAGAACCTTGCATCAGGCATCGCCAGACTGACTACGGGCAAGTCGAGTTCGGGTTCGAAGACAAATAACAAAGTTGCCACTAAAAATGATTCCCGGACGATTTTTCATCGCAGTAAAAAAGTTGCTCAACCCAGGAGCGAAGAAACTAAGGGCGGAACAGAGTCTGAAGCTAAGAAAACACCAGCTGATTCCGTGCAAATTATGGAACCGAAAAGCAGGGAAAGTTTGACGGATTCATTACTTGCTCACCTGCCAACATTGCCACCGGCAGAGACGAAATCAGAGGAAAGCGAATCAGCGAAGGCAGAGAAGCCACACAAGCGCGCCAAAAAGAGCTGGTTTTCTCGATTTATGACGGCGTTGGAAACTCCCGCAGCAGAGCAAAACGAAGCACCACCAGCGCCACCGCCCATCGTTCCAGATGACCTACCAAAACCTGGCGATGCAGACGTGAAGAGTATACCCGCTCTTCGCCCCGAGCAAGCTGCAGTCATGCCGGCTCAAGTTGAAACTTTTGAAAAGCCGGATCAGCCACGACAAATAATCGAGAAAGTGGCTGCGATGGCGAATGCGGCGATATCAAATGCGAGCAAGGGTAACTTTCAATTTCCTAACCTTCCCAATCTGCCTAATTTAAATTCGTCAATTTTCAACACACGTGTCGGTGCCGGTTCGGAAGTCAAAACTGAGATACAAAGCCAGTCGAACAGTACAGCTGCCGATGAACCGAAGCCATACAAGCCGACGATTGCACCAAACAGTGATGATCCCTGGTCTGTGCGATTACGTTACTTAGCAGACCATGGAACCGGAACATTGAAAGAAGGAGAAGCGTTCATGTTCTCTGAGGAAAGCGGCGAGGCAACGCTGTTCCTTGCAGACGGACAGACAGTGCGAAGAACTATCTATCTTCCACGGGATGCTCAAGAAGTCGTAAAACAACGACGCCCAGACATTCTGACGCCAGATGACCTGCTCTACAACCTCTCGCTTCTGGCAAAGTTAATGCCGAAAGCCAGTGACGCTGAGCAACCGGCAAACACTGTCAAAACACAACAACAGCAGCAGCAGACCGTACAACCGCCGTTCGAAGTAAACGATTTGATGGGCAAATCGCAGCGCTTCTGGGGCTGGATGAAAGACAGCCTGAAGTTGTAAAAACATCATCTAACCGACTCTGCTTTCCTGTGATCTTTTAGATAACGAGACATCCACTCGTTGAACTGCGTAGGATACTGGTCCATCATGTTGTGGCCAGCCCATTCGAATACATGCAACGTCGACCCTGGCAGCGCGCGGTGCATTTTTTCAACGAAATAGTGCGGCGCAACTGGGTCCCAACGCCCTACCGCGAAGTGCACAGGACATTTCACATCGAGCCCGCGAGAGACATAATCGAGTTGATGGAAATTGTCTACAATTTGCGTCAGTGCGTTGCGGTGAGTACTGATCATCGTTTTAGGGCGCCACGGCATAGCCTCGTGCAAAGGTGTTCCGCGCAATTTTTCGTATGGAGAATTGAGGAACAAGCGAAAAGCAATTGAGATCGGTGGCAACACACGCCCTGGCATGCCAACGGCGAAAACCTGTTGAAACAAATCAGGCTTGCGCTCTGCAAGGGTTAAGGAGATAATCGCGCCCAGAGAATGACCGATGAAGATTGCCGGAAATTCTATATCTAGCCCACCGAGAGTTTCCAGAACATCTGCGACGTGAACTTCGATGTCTGTGTGTTCGCCAGGGTCAGCCGTCAGCCCGTGCCCTCGCAGGTCTGGCAAGAAACATCGATAACCCTTTTGCACAAGCATCTCGACTTGAGGCTGCCACATTTCCGCACCAGATCCGGTGCCATGAATGAGCACAACATCAGAACGATTTCCTTTATTGAAATCGACATGCCCGGCGGTCGTTACGTTTAGCTTCACGGGCGGTTACGGAGTGAGGCGCTCGACGACTGGTCGATGTTCGGGATTAGGTTGATAGAGAGGGTCGCAATAACTCATAACCGCCCGGGCTATGTCGTATACGGCGCCGGCGCGATCGAGGCAGAGATTACTGGGCAGCTTCACGTCTGCGCGCTCCTCTACCTGAACAAACTCCTCGACTATTTTGATGATGTCTTCTCTTTTGTGAACAGGCTTCGCCAGTCCATTGTCAATCATAATTTTCGCGGTGCCAAGCTCTTGCGGCATTGGTTTCGTTAACATATCCAGTGCCATCGGCAGTCTTTTTGCAACAGCCTCGAACGTTGTTAAGCCACCAGATTTGGTGACCATCAAATCAACGGCGCTCATTAAATCTGACATTTTGTCGTGAAAGGGCAGAACCGCCGTTGGAACGTCTGACTTGCGCGCTTCACGCTTAGCCTTCTCATAGAGATTGCGATTGTGTCCGCACAGGAAGATCACCTGTATCTGCCGCTTCACATGAGCAAGTTGGCGATAAATTTCCATCATGTTGCCGCCACCAGCCCAACCGGCGTTGATGCAGACGGTCAGCCGATCGCGATGAAGCCCTAGATGGTGCCTGAACTCTTCACGACTCATTGAAGGTGGTTTGAGAAAATCGGGATTCACAGGCATTCCGAGCGATCTGATCTTCTCCGCTGGCACCCCCCAGGCGATCAGCTGTTGTCGCCCTAACTCGTTTGGCACGCACGTGAGATCTGCCGAAGGACATGCCCAGCCGCGCCAGAAGTCACCATTTGGATCGGTTACAACTGTGACTAACTTCGTTGTGCGATTCAGTTTCGTTTCCTGCAAGCCTCTGGCGATGAACTGATTGGTCATCGGATGTACCGACACAATCACGTCAGGGTCGACATTGCAGAGAACTTTTTCAAGATAGGGGGCGCAGATTTTGTAACCGAGCTCAGAATCATTCGGTTTCAAAACATTGATAAACCAGTAGTAGAGCTCCATCGCTCGCTGATTGTGACGCAGCAGGTAATTGTAGAGGTCTACAAACTTAGTATTGAGTGGATGACTATGCTCGACAATATTGTCACTAACTATTTCGAATTCGTGACCAAGCCCGTCGCTGGCTGCGATTTCTTTGATGCCGGCCTCAATCGCGTCAGCAGCGCTGCGATGACCTCCACCGGTGTCGGAGAAATAAATTGCGATTTTGAATTTCGCCATGTTCTTAAAGATTCCCCAATGCAGCCAACTGGCTATTTTTTCCGAGGCACGGTAGGATACTGCACTGAGTCCTTCCCTATATAATGCAAAAATCTTAGCCTAATGTACCATCCTGCAAAAAATTTCACCATGCGCAAGGGGATACTGGCCCTCGCTTGTGCAAACTTGATTGGAGCTGCGCTAGCTACTACAGTCGGTGCGGAACAGATATCCGCAGCGGCAAGCCAGCCAGCGCTTTCGAGCAATCTAAGTTTTGTTCAGAATGAATTTCCGACGCTTCCTGCAGGTAAGAAGCTTAAGAAAAGACCTACCCGGGCTGAGATCTATCAATGGGACGATAAGCCGCTGGGCAACCGCAGTCCCTTCCTTTTCGTTCACGGTTTGAGGGGCGAATACTATAAATCATTCCGCTGGGCAAAAATTATCAAGAAATTTACGAGCAATCCGGATTTCGACAGTAAATACAAAGTCTACTTAATGCGACATGACTCGCTTGCAACAGTACGTTCGGTACCAGACTTTCAACACTCGATCGCAACCCTCTACAATGCCTGTCAGAAGCGCCCTATTTCGGTTCTCGCCCTCAGCATCGGCGGCAATTTAGTCTATGAGGGTATGCACGATAAAGCAACAGATAACGCTATCCGACTGGCTTTCACACTCGGAACGCCTTTCAGAGGCTCACCAATCTTTTGCCTGGATTGGCTTCAATACAGCGTCTACAAGAATGCTAGCTTTCCCTGGACTAAAGTAGATCACTCGCTCGCTTACAAGTTTTATTTCCACAAAAACGATGGACTGGTGCGCGACTTTGGTTGGGACAACTCGGATGATTCGATACCAAACGTGGGCTATTTCCACTCCAGCTTGCCTTTTGGACCAAAAGGAGATCTGACAGTCGAGAATGATGTCAACAAGAGACTGGCAGATCTGAACAGCCAGCCTTTCGACAAAAAGAAGCTGATCACATACAGCGGTTACCTTCTCAATCCTTTCATGATGCCCGACAAAAAACGGAAAATTGATACGACTCTCACAGCACCTTATGAATTGCTGTCTGTGAAAATACCTTCGCACTTTGGACGCGAACATCCAGTTTTGAAATTCTTGAACCGAGATATGGGAACGATTGTTGCAGCCAAAGACGTTCAGAAAAAAACAGGATCGCAGTTTGTCTATCAACTCAATGATGGCATCACACCTGTATCAAGCGCTGTCTTCTTGCCCCCAGACGCCTGTGCAAGTTCCGCTCTGGTGCGCGAAAACGAATTGCCTAAACTGAAGGCATCGACAGACGTTTACCTGGCGCGCGTTTTTCGAAACATCGATCATCTGACATTCATTGATGGCTACAGACCATTGAATGCATCTTCTGAAATTCGCGATGAAATGGATCCAAACGCAGGCTCCAGGCACATTTTCGATTGGATGCTCTCGGATCTTTTGCAATTCGATCAAACCAGCAATAAAATTGCCAACGAATAAAAAAGATATTTCATTGACGAGTTATTGGATCTTGAGCTAGTATGCTTGAACGCCCTTCGGGGCAGTGTACCTTGCAGGAATGAACTGTGAAATCGCATTTCACGAGCTGTGAAATCAGCGAGCTGCCGAAAACGGCAGCTATAGTTGCCCCTGCTTCTATCAACAATAATAACAATAGCGACGATAACCGCCTCTAGCGGTCGGATTGCTGGCGTTATAAAACCCCAAACAATATTCCGACCGCAAGACACAGAGCTTGCGGTCTTTTGCTTATGAGGTAATCATGCAAACAGTAGAAATTCAAAGTCAACAAATACAGTCTCACATCGGTGAACGCGTCGAGTTGAAGGGTCACGCTCAAGCTGTGCGAGACCTGGGAAATCTCATGTTCATCACCGTGCGCGACCGCACGGGCTGTGTTCAAGTTGTCGTTGATGACAGAGCATTGATTGCGCAAGCAAGCGGGCTCTCGCCTGAGACGGCCGTCGTCATTAAGGGATCAGTTGTGCAATCGCCGCAGAAAAACGCACCGGTCGAAGTCAGAGCTGATGCCATCGAATTGCTTTCGGGACCGACCGAAGTTCCACCAGTCGAGATCTCGAAGCAATCTAAAATGGATACGCTATCGCTGACAGCGATGTTAGATTATCGTCCGCTGACATTGAGAAGCCCCAAAGTGCGTGCCGTCTTCAAGGTACAAGCAGCGATTGGGCGCGCCTTTGCGAACTTTCTGACGAGCCAAGATTTCGTCGAAATTCATTCACCGAAGATTGTTTCGACTGGAACCGAAGGTGGTGCCAACCTTTTTAAGCTGGACTACTTTGGAAAACAAGCGTTCCTTGCGCAAAGCCCGCAATTCTACAAACAGATGATGGTGGGCGCCTTTGAACGAGTTTTCGAGGTAGGTCCGGTGTATCGCGCAGAGGAGCACGACACAACCAGACACCTGAATGAATATGTCAGCCTCGACTTCGAGATGGGTTTTATCGAAAGCGAACAAGACTTGATTGCTATGCAAATCAAGCTGATGCAGCACATCTTTGCGCACGTTGAAGAGACTTGCAGCGCCGAATTGGCGATGTTTGGTGCGACGGTGCCGAAGTTTTCAACGATACCGCAACTGAAATTGCACGAAGCGCAAGAGCTTTTGCGATCGAAATTGAATTGGAAACCAAGCTTCGATACGACCGACCTCGACCCGGAAGGGGAGCGGCTCTTGTGTCAATACTTCGCAGAAACTGAAAATTCCGAACTGCTCTATCTGACGCATTATCCACGCAGCGTGCGCCCGTTCTATGCGATGCCAACCGCCGACGGACTCAGTCACAGCTTCGACTTGCTCTACAGAGGGCTCGAAGTGACGACTGGAGGACAAAGGCTGCACAGAGCAGACGAGCTGATCGCATCGATGCAATCTCGGGGTCTGGACCCGGAGAGCTTCAACGACTATTTGCAATGCTTCCGCTACGGCATGCCGCCACACGGAGGCCTTGCAATCGGGCTGGAGAGGCTCACCAAGCAACTGCTGGGGCTACCGACGGTCAAACTGGCAGTGCTTTTCCCGCGCGATAGAAATCGTTTGACACCTTAGTGCTTGAGTATCGAGGTTAACCCGCCAAAGTCTGGACCCGGACGATGTCCGGGTCGCCCCAGGCTTGCCGAATAATCGAATACTGCGCCGCTGAGCGACCCGAGAAAGCTTTTGAATCCCATCGCGGTCATCTCCTGATAAGCGCGATTTGCATCCCAGCCTTGACGCGCAATACGATAAACCGCCACCATAGTGCCGGTGCGGTCTTCACCCATCTGACAGTGAACAAAAACCGGTCCGTTGTTATCAACGGTGCTCAGGAATTTGAGAAATTGTTGTTTCGTGGGTGTGTCAAACAATGCCATTGGAATGTTGATGTAGGCGAGCCCGGCACGTTTTGCAGCGCTCGCTTCCTGCGCGATCAAAATGGGCTCATTCCTCAGATTGACAATTGTCTTGACGCCAGCAGCTTTTAGAAGAGTCAGCGATGGCACAGACGGTTGCGACCCTCGTATCAGGTTGGCTGATACCACAGACATGTTTGGAATCAGCGCAGCAGCTTCCTTGAGAGCGGGGCTGGCATCACGTGGAATGTTTAGGGGACGAGGCAGCTGGATGCCACGCAACGGCGCAAACATGTTATTGGCGCGGTGGAAGGGGGCAAGCGTTGACGCATTTGCACCACCTGCTGTAGATGCCCCAGAATTTCCATCGTCTACAGCGTTACTATAGGTGGCTGTGCCGATGCTGTCATCAGCTGCGGATGCACCAGTACCAGCTGCGGAGGCGCCAGTGCCAGCCAGGTCTGACTCCCTCTTGTGCTGAGCGGCAGCTT
Organism: Drouetiella sp.; assembly: GCA_036702955.1. GTDB lineage: Bacteria > Cyanobacteriota > Vampirovibrionia > Obscuribacterales > Obscuribacteraceae > PALSA-1081. The sequence continues at coordinate 45,699 of DATNPY010000025.1, forward strand.
CACGCTCGATAGTATCCGCAAGAGGTCTGCCGTACTCGGGACCGGAGGATGTCGAATCGCCTGAAAATGTCTGCGCACTGGCTGACGTTCCTGGAGTGGGAGCAACTGAGGGTAATGGATTCGCGGATCGGGAGTTCGCTGATCCGCCCGCAGTCGCGGATCGGCTGGAGTTCGCTGATCGGCTCGCAGTCGCGGATCGGCTCGCCGTCGTGTCCAACACGGCTTTCTGAGACCTTAAAACCGGCTGAGGTACAGTGTGTGAGTTGGCGGCATAAGCCGCCGAAGCTGTCGAAAACAAAGCCAACATCAGCACTTTCGCATAACTTACAATGTCAAGTTGATTCACAGCGATGAGCAAACCTCGGCTACTGATCTACTGACGACCAGTCACAGTCAAAGTTTCCGCCAGCGAAGCAATGGCAGACTATGAGTGAATGTTAACCGCGAAAACACACGCTTTAATTTTGCCTTTAGACATCGTTCGCTTATACTTCTGTTAAGCGAGACCTTTAGGATTCATTTATATTTTTCTCGCCGCAGCTCTCCTCCCTGAGAGCGGCGCAGGCATCCCTTTTTCCACTTTTGAAATGAGGGTTCGAATCTATGCGTGTTGAACTTCTGTACGCTCCAGGATGCACCAGCTTTGTTAAAGCGCGGAAGACCTTGGAAATGGCGATTGCCGATGAAAGACTACCAATTCCCATCGAGATGGTCGAAGAATCGGGCCAGGTAGGGGGTTCACCAACCATTCGAATTGACGGAAATGAAGTCAAATCGCCTCGACATCATTTCGATCATTTGAGAGATCTGCTCGCAGTGCGCTGGCGCGAGATCAATCACGAACCGTTAACCTCCTGAGCGCCCTCTCAACCACACAGTTTTACCTCCCTCCTCCCTCGAAACCCGGTCCAAAAGACCGGGTTTTCCTGTTGCACCGTATGTAGTATCAGCGCCAGCTTAACTCGATTTCAGCCTGAGCGGGGTAGATGTGCCTAGGTTAAGGCGCCGGGGACCGGGGGTTCTGTATTATTGACAAGCTTATCTGCAAACCGCAAACCCAACGGTGCCATGCTTTTTAACTCACTGAAGTACGCAATATTTCTGCCAATCGTAGTTGCTCTTTTCTGGGCCAGTCCTCAGAAATGGCGTGTACCGATTTTGCTCATCGCCAGTTACATCTTTTACATGAGCTGGCGCCCCGCCTTCATCGTGCTGATCATTGCACTGACGGTCGGAAACTATTTGCTTGCCAACGCAATTTGGAAAAGCGAGAACAGAAAGAAATTCTGGCTCACAGTTTCAATAGTCTTGAACCTGGCCACACTCGCATTTTTCAAATATGCATATTTCTTTGACGATGTCGCTGCTAGTTGCCTCGCACCGCTGGGCATCACAGTCGCAAAACTTCCATTCGACATTACATTGCCCCTCGGCATTTCGTTTTTCGTTTTCGAATTCATTCATTACTGCACCGATGTCTATCGCGGTAACGAGCCGATCAAGTCTTTCTTCGCCTTCGCGCTCTTCGCCAGTTTTTTCCCAACGCAAATCGCCGGACCGATCAAGCGCTTTCAAGATTTCATTCCGCAGTTTATGTCGCCTGCAAAATTTTGCATGCAACACTTCGACGATGGCATTGCCCTGATTTTGCTGGGACTCTTCAAAAAGGTTTTGATTGCAGACAACTTAGCTTTCTTTGTGCAGGGCGGGTTTGCACATCCGGAGCTGTTCCACGGTTTGGACCTGTGGATTTTCACGTATGCATTCGCATTCCAGATTTATTTCGATTTCTCAGGATACACCGACATAGCGCGCGGCTCCGCGATGCTCTTCGGCTATAAGGTACCGATCAACTTTAACTTGCCTTATCTCGCTACAAGCATTGCCGAATTCTGGCATCGCTGGCACATCTCCCTTTCCACGTGGCTCAGGGACTACCTCTTCATTCCACTCGGCGGCTCACGTTGCTCGAAATGGATGAACGCGCGCAACCTCGTCATCACCATGACTCTTGGTGGTCTCTGGCACGGTGCAGCGATGCACTACCTGCTCTGGGGATTGTTTCACGGTCTCATGCTCGTCGCACACAAAGAGTTCTCCAACCTGCGCAAGTCGGTTGCAGCGATTGCCACCGCACTCGACTCTGGCATTGGTAGAGCATTTTCGATGCTGCTAACATTCCATGCCGTGTGTATCGGCTGGGTCTTATTCCGAGCTGAAGACATCGCCAGCTGCGGTCAAATTCTCGAAAAACTCTTCTTCATCGATGTGCTCAAGACCCACGCTTCTCCGCTGGCAATGAATTTGCCGGCGATCAACTATCCGCTCATTTATCCGGTCATCTACTTCGTTCTCCCAATCCTCGCCATTGCGCACATCGTCATGGGCAAAATCGACAAAACAGATTGGGTGGAAAAATCGCCGCAGCTTGTCAAAGCAGCATGGTGCGTAGCGATGATTTTGCTAATCGTCGTCTTCTCGCCGGACAAATCACCTCGTTTTATTTACTTCCAATTCTAGGAAGCAGGAATGGTTCAGGCTCTCCCTAAAGCTCCAGCACCCATCAAATCGTCACCACAACCGACGAAAGTTGGCGGCGCCCGCTACTTGAGCTACGGGCTGCTCGCGCTCGCAGCTCTGGTGATTCTGGATGTGGGCGTCCGCCTTTCCTACCCTTACTGGAATAGCGACAAATTCGATTCACCAAACAAAAGCTGGATCTGGTGGGCTGTCAGCGATTTTCGCAAGCAACCGCACACACCAGATCTGGTGCTGCTCGGTTCCTCGCTCATGCTTGAAGCGCTGAACACTGGCGATGCTACCTATCTGCACAAACCGCAGAACGTATCATTGCACCACACGAGCTCGTGCCTGGAAGATGACCTGGCCGCCAAACTCAGCTACAAGCCACACACATTCTCTTTTGCCATCGCCGGTCAAATGGCATCTGATGCCTATGCAATCTGCTCAACCTTGCTGAAGGGGAAGGACAAACCGGCGACGATTGTTTATGGCATCGCACCCCGCGATTTCATGGACAACACTTTGACCAACGTCACCACAACGGAGACTTTCAGATACCTGGCGAGAGTTGGAGATCTTTCCAAAACCATCGCCGCTGCCAAGCCCTCGTTTTTCGAAGTTATGGATCATTGGCTGGAAGATGTTAGCTTTATCTACAAGCACCGCGTCGACCTTCTCTGCATGCAACAGCACGCGGCAAAGTCATTGCTTGAGCGGTTCGGGTATCGAGATCTCGACACCTACAAAGTTCCATTCGAGCTGCGTCGAATCGCTCTTAAAGACCTGATCGAGGATGTCGCCAGCAACGAAACTATGGTTTGTCCCTACGGTAACCCGCCTGTACCGTACCTCGACAATCTGGCGGAATATAGACAGCGCTATGCACATATGAACGCAAAGATGTTCAAGAATGAGCTCGGATATCTCGAGCAGCTCCTGCAGTATGGTAAAGACCAAAATATCAATGTCGTGCTCGTCAACATGCCACTGACCGGCGATAATGTCGCCCTCATGCCGCCCGGGTTTTACAAAAACTATTGCCATCAAGTACAAGAGCTATCGTCAAAATACAACAGCAAACTGATAGACATGAACCTTCCAGGACTGTTCAACCGAGGCTATTTCGCAGATTCAGCACACCTGAATGGGTTGGGCGGCATGCGCTTCTTCGAACTTTTAAGCGAAGCGCTGTCTTCAAATCATATTGAGTTGCAACGAGCAAAATGACCAGCACAACCCTGCCAGAGCAGCCGGAAACCAACGCCACTACAAATGGTGCAGCTCTATCTGGCAACACAACCCAGCGCGGCACCAAAAACAATTGGAAAAATACAGCACTGGCGCTAACCATCTGCTTTAGCACAGGACTTTTGCTCTGCTGGCGCACAAATTTTTCTCACACGGCGCTCGATGTAGCACCCATGTTTGATTCAGGCAAATACATTTCCAGCACCGAAATGGTGATGAACGCTGCCTCGTTTATCCATCACTTCACATACGAAGAATGGAAAACAATATGTTATGCGTTGAAAGAGCCTCTGATGATGGATGGTCCGGTTTTGCCCCTCCTGGGTGCGGCATGGTTCACGCTCATCCACAAGAGTCCAGATCTTTTTGACATGCGAGCCGCGCTGGCATTACAAGCCATTCTCCACGCCGCGTCGGCCTGCTGCATGTTCCTGGCTGCAAAGAGAATTTTCAGAGATGACAAATGGGCTCTGCTGACTGGGCTGACCTGGGCGGCACTACCATCGGCGGTGCTGGGCGCTGGTCGCTTCATGACCGAGAACATCACATCGACACTGCTCCTTCTGACTGCCTGCATCGTGCCGTCCAAACTCTCCGACCGTTGCGCGCGAAGCTTCGCATTGGGCATGATCGCAGCCACTGTAGGGTTACTCAAAGCCGCATTGTTACCGGGAATTCTAGCCGGATTCATCGTCGCAGGCTTCTGCTTGTGGGGACAGGGAAGTACTACCGCCACCAGATCAAGGCGATTGTTATCGCACGCCTTGTCACTGGCAATAGGGGCGACAATTGTTCTGACGCCATGGTTGTGGTTTACGAAAGAAGCAACCGGCTCGTACTCCATCACAGCACAGCGCGAACCGGTCTTGAATATAGTCATCGGTGGGAATAGTGAAAACGATGGATGGTCAGGCACTCCAGAAACTGATTTTGTGAAACTGTATGACACTGTGAATGGTGACAAGGCGGGAACCTTTCTGGGTATATGGCAAGCGAATTTCACCAGCCTGTCAAACATCGCAATCCGCCGCATCGCAAGACTCTGGAGTTGCCCATGGAATGATTGCCTGAGCAAATTTTCTGGACTCGCGTTACCGTCACAATGGTTATGGCATCAACTCATTTTGTCCCTTGCCATTTTTGGTGGGCTGCTGATTGCCTTTAAGAGATCCTCGCACGCTGAGAAACTAACAAGTCCGATTATCGGCCTGGGCGGAACTCTGCTTGCCAGTCATCTTATTTATATCGTGTTCAATTCCAGTCCACGTCAGGCATTCACTTCAATGCCTTTCGTTGTATTGCTTGCCAGCTACGCAGTCTTCCAGACAACAAAGACAGTCGCCACGAACTTGCAGAGGAAAGAAGAATCAACGAAAGCTGGTTGCACAGTTGCGCCCTATCAGATTCTTGCGATGATGATCGTTTCATTCCTGCTGTGGTTAGCGGCAGTCACAGGAGATTTTCATAGCCTGCTCCAGTCAGTCGATTTAGAGCGTTTCGCTTATCTCGCCAGCTGGTTGACATACGCGGGTTCAGCATTTGCTTGCACCCTCGCGGTAGTCGCTCTTACTGCAAACAAAAGAGCATTTGTGCCAGTCATGATGCTGCAGTTGATCCCAGCGGCAATCTTGTGCGCTGCATTTGCCACATCACCGAGAGAAGTCGCCGAATGGCCGTGCAAACTGAAGCAGAACACAATCGTAAATCGCACAGTTATTCTCGATGACAATGTTAACCCTGATTGGGCGACGTTAGTTGTGGACGGTGATTACGGCATCACCAGGGCGAACATCGACATTAACAGCAAAAGATTATCTGAGACGCTTGCACCACTTTCTACATTCACATCAAATAAGAACCTGACGGTCAATTACTCAGTATTCGGCGGCGTCAGCAATAAAAACCCGGAGCAGCTGCGACAGTGGCGAGCTGTGTCTATTCCGCGTTCGCTTCTAAAATCAGGTGAAAACACAATTTCAATTTCATCACCCGCTGGCGACGCCACTATATATGGTTCGTTCAACCGCAGTGAAGATGGCAAGTTGGTTGCACCAACCTTATCTGGATTCAGTGGTTGCAAACTCCTGAGCGAGACGCAACCCAAGCTTGAAGCTCGCTACAACGAGCCCCTGACAGCGAATGCCTTGAAAGGTAAGTGTTGGCGAACAACGAAGAACGAGGACGAGGCCAATGACCTGTCGCCAACATTCGGCAAACAAGTTGGACAATATCGCGCTTTTCTTTGCTTGGGTTACGACCGGAATAAAGCGAAGTCGACGTCACAGGCATTGATGAAAGAAGTAACGTTGGAACCTCAGCCAATTACAATTTCTGCGAAAGTGCCTTTCAACAAAAGATACGCAGTTCCGCAAGAATTGGGCAAGTCGACATTCGTCAATGTATCAGTTACTGGTGAACTTGTAGCTGACGATATCGAAGTGCAATCACGAGTCGATGTGCGCAACATGACAAATCTCGGTTCAGATCTAAATCTGCCCAACAGCATAAAGACGATTACGACAAAACAATTTGATCTCTCTGGCAGTCTCAGCAGAACATCACTTGATCAACCGAACGAATTTTTCGAAGTTAAATTTCAGTCGAAGCGACCGGTGCGTTTGCAAAAATTGCAGCTAAAAATCACAGCCTGTGAGCGCCCTGACTTCGCCACAGCGAAAGTTGCCGTCTACTAAATAAAGCCCGGCTCATGATATATTAACGCCCTCAATAATATTGCATTGGCGCCGCGCAGTTGCTGTATGCCGCCTACGTCCGCATTGGTATCAATTTGAATACTACAGCACAACTGGGTGCCTGCTTGCATCGGGATACCAACTCTAATACGATCAACTCAGTTACTCACACAAGTCAAATGAGCGTCGCTCACTAAGGAGGAACAATGTCTGTCACATTGACCAAAGAAACTACAGAAGCTGCAGTCAAATTTTTTGAAGCAAAACTGGCTTATGAACAAGGTCCTGTCGGCCTTAATCAGTTGATCCAGAACAAGGAAAAGGTGCAGATCATCGATTTGCGCACACCAGAACTGTATAACAAAGGTCATATTCCAACCGCTGTTAATGTTCAATATGACGAGCTTGAAGCATATCTGCCTAAGCTCAACAAAGAAGTAAATACAGTTGTTTACTGCTACGACATCACTTGCCACCTTTCAGCGAAAGGCGCATTGCTGCTCGCACAAAAGGGCTATAGAGTGCAAGAGCTGGTCGGCGGTTTCAACACCTTCGCGGAGAAGGGCTACACCGTCGAAGGCAAAGCAGAAGCATCATCCTGCTCATCCACGAAAAACTCCTGCGGCTAAACGCACAGCTAGAAAGGCTTGCGGTGTACTCAACTCCACTGCAGCTCTCATAGCGCACTGAAAGAGCCCAGCGATTGCTGGGCTCTCTTCTCTGGCAGATGCATCCTGCGCTGATTTGCCGCATGCGAATGACAAGGCGCGTTGATACTTGTTCTGGAACTATAGCGCTGGCTTTCCGTCAAAACCAAGCACAGGCAGCGTCTGTACCAGCATGCGCCAGTTGAAGCTGACGGCATGTTCAAGGAGAAACTATGGATGAAGTAAGTAAATCGGAAACTGGACAGAACCAACCAAAACCGACGAGGCAAGAGCGAGACGCAGCATTCTCTACCGGTGCTGGAAGAAAAGCTGTTGAAGAACCTAAACCAGAGCGAATCGACAGCAATGATGAAACACTCAAGCCGCCAGTCGGCCTGGAATGTGAGACGAAAGGCGACCGAGAATCAAACCCATAAGTCTGCAGAAGATAGACTAATAATTTTCACTATCCCTGAACTGGATTTTCCTCGTTGAATTTATCCAGTTCTTTCTGCAATTTAGCAATCGCTGTATCAAAGTTTGGCAAGCATTTCGCGTGGACGGGATTGTCTCCAAACTTGGTATCATGCGCGTCTTTCTCACGCTGTAATTGTTCCAGGGTATTTTTCAGATACATTCGATCCATAATTTCTTCGCTCGATGCTCCGCGTGACATCACTTTCCAACTATACTGTAAAACCGCAGTTGGATCGGTCCGTGGAAAGCAAACTATTTACCAACAAAGTTGCAATTGTAACCGGTGGCGGCACTGGTCTTGGCAAAGAAATGTCGCTCAAGTTAGCGAGGGACGGAGCCAGGGTCGTCATCGCGAGCCGCAACATAGAGCATCTTCAGTCAACGGCAAACACCATCGCAGATGAGGGCGGCACAGTTCTAGCGATTCCCACCGATGTGCGCGATCACTCGCAGGTAGAGGCTCTGGTCAACACGACGGTAGAAAAGTTCGGACGCATCGACATTCTCATTAACAACGCAGCCGGAAATTTTCTGGTGCCATCAGAGAAGCTGACTCCAAACGGATGGAACGCAGTGGTTCGCATCGTGCTGGATGGCACCTGGTTTTGCAGTAGTCTGGCTGGAAAACAGATGATTGCTCAGAAGGATGGCTGCATTCTCAACATAATCGCTACTTACGCCATCACCGGGTCACCAGGCGTGGTGCACTCCGCATCGGCAAAAGCCGGAGTGCTCGCCATGACGCGAACTCTCGCGGCTGAATGGGGGCACTACGGCATTCGCGTCAATGCACTGGCACCAGGAGCCATGGTGACAGAGGGTGCTTCCAAAAATTTGATGTTTGACAGTGAACAGGCACAGAAAGTGCTTGAAAAAAATATTCCCCTGGGACGGCTGGCGACTGTAGATGAAATCGCCGACCTGGCACTCTTTCTGTGCTCACCAAAGGCTGCTTACATCACTGGTGACGTCATGACCGCCGATGGCGGAGCCTGGATGAAGAGCAAAAGTTTTCTGGACATGCTAAACGGAGGGTAGCAAAATGCTCAACAAAATTAGTTTTCTGGCTCTAAGCGCGGCAGTATCGCTGACCATGGCACCGAGTGCGGTGCAGGCGAAGCCAGCCGCGGCAGCGTCGCCTCTCAAGAAATTGACCGTGAGCGTTACTCCGGGAACCATCGCGAAAACCGTAACTGTAAAGGTAATGCCCGCAACAGCAAACGATCCCAGTGGACCTCCATTCATGAACGGAGAGCCCGAGCATATCAACGTTCAGTTCGACAATGACAAAGTGTCAGAAAGCACCGGTGTTGGAGACAGACAACTGGTAGTTTATCCACTAGCTGATTATGGCAAGCTGTTCAAAGGCAAAGAGAAAAAAGAATTCGACAAGACAGTCTGGAACTTACAGACCATCATCTCGAAGAAATCTGACGGCGGCATGAAGGACCTGCCAGTGCTTCCTGCGATTGAGGCATACCAGGTCTTTCATACCCACGTGAAGCATCTGCTTTTCAAACAAGGCAAAGGCATCGCATACGTTACCTGCTACGCGCAAGATGAGGCTCCGATTAATAACGGCGACTTCTTCTACACGTATCAGGGCATCACAGACGACCAGAAATACTACGTTTCGCTTTTCGTTCCAGTAAAAGCCAAAGGCTTCCCCAAGGATTGTCCCGCGAAAAAAGCTAAGTCTGTGCTTAGCGGAATTCCTGCTAGCAACTTCACACCCGATCTAGATCAGATTGACAAAGTTGTGCAGTCGATTTCGATTAAGTAGCCTCAGCTCTTCTTGTTCGAGCGGTAGCGCTTCTGCTTATCAGCAAGATAGTTTGGCTCTTCCAGCTGCTTTGTTATCTGAAACGTGCTGAAGCGACAACTGTCAGAACAAAAACGACCTTTCGCAGTACGCGGAAAGAAGTATTCGCAACGAACCACATCCGTGGCAACAGCATCATGCTGAACGAGCAGTTCAATTTCGTTCCGCCATCGTTTTTCTACTTCTGGTGGAAAGGCGGCTTGGTCAGGGACATTTGAGTCTATTTTGTAGAGACCTCGACACCGATCGATTCGAGGAGCCTCGTCAATGCCACTATCTATGATGCCGCCAATAAACTGCGCGAATTGAAGCAGTAACGTCAAACGCAATAGTTCGACCAGTGAATCCGCATTACAGTTCGCACCATCGTCACTGATGATGTTAGCGGTGCTGGCTCGCAATGACGGCAGCCGCGACCCACGCACGACGCCCAGATCCGCCTGAGAGGAACCAGCAGTTGCTCCAACGTGCCACTCCAGCTGCGGGCGACTCTCTCTAAGCTCGTCATTCAACCAGGATAGGTCAAACGACCTGGCGAAATGGGACTCACCAAGCTGCAACCGCATGGCGCGGAGCGATGCGTTGAACCGTTCTAAAGTCCTTTCGGAAGGCGAAACCGGAGAACCAAACACGTCAGCTAACCAGCTGAGCTGCATATTCCCGTCGGTCCACTCGACCTGCTCATTAAGAGCCTCGTACCAGCTAACTGCGGGCTTTTCAGTCATAAAACATACTAGTCCTTGCCTGCAACGATTAATCGTGGTAACGTTACCACGTTCAATCGTTTATAGCACATTTGTCAGACCGGGTCCACCTTTTGGAACGCGGGCAGCAGCGTGCAGGCTGGAGGGCTATATGAAATCCTTGAACGAAGATGACATGACTCTACCTGGAGCACTGCGCCTCGCACTTCCATTAATTGCAACATCATTTGTATTCTGCGTCATCGGCGCCATAGACATGACCGTCGCAGGCTGGCAGAGCCCGGCAGCGCAAGCGGCAGTGGGCATCGCAGACCAGTGCATATTTGCCACGATGCTGTTAGGCACAGGCTTGGCTGCTGCCACCGGTTGCTTCGTCTGTCAGTCACTGGGAGCAAACGACACAGTGCAAGCGCACCGATACGCCATAGACGGCATTGTTTGTGGAATGGCTGTAGGGACAATGTCTTCCATTGCTTGCTTTACCGGTTGCCACCAACTCATTCAACTTTCAGGCTGCACCGAAGCTACCAGACAAGTCGCTACGCCGTACCTGCAAATCTGTGCTTTCGGCAATCTGCCTTTCACCATTGTGATTGTGCAAGCTTCTATTCTCAGATCAATGGGCCAAACAGCGCATTGCCTGCGGCTGTGGAGCTTGATCGGAGTTATCTCGATAGCAGGAGGTCTGGCACTTTTCTACAGCAGCGGAACCATTTTCTCAGGCTCGTTGACATCGCTGGCAGTGGCGTGGGATCTGGGGGCGCTTGCTGGCGTCATGCACGCAGCCCGTATTTTGAGATCAAGCTTCTTAAATCGAACAGACGATGGTCAAGTCAACATATCTAGAAACAACTTCGAAACACCCGAACGTAAATTACTGAAACGTGTATTCGATAAGACAACAATTGCGAGATTGAAAAATCTCTGCGAGGTCGGAATTCCAATTTTGTTGTCCGAAGCTTGCTATCTGCTCTCGCTTGCTGCTGTTTATGCGGTTCTTGGACAACTGCCGGGAAGCGAAAGATTGCAAGCTGCATATACCGTGGCGCTGAAAGTCGAAGAAACTTTCGCAGTACTTCCATTAATCGCATTGTCCGCAGTCAGCGCCACCCTTGTCGGACATCAACTGGGTGCGGAAAGATTTGCGCGTGCAAAAGTGCTCGGATGGCAGCTCGCGGTTGCAGCTGGCGCCGTGATGGTACTTTGTGGAAACTTCGTCCACAATGCAAGCCCTGCTCTCGGAGCGATCTTTACCTGCGACCCAATCGTTTTGAAAGAGGTAACAACAGGTATGGCATCCATCAACATCTCGCTGCCATTGATTGCATTCAGCTCAATACTATTTGCCAATCTTGAGGGTGCGGGGCAGACCAGACTGTCATTGCTGGCGCAATTCACGGGCTATATTCTCTTTCGCATTCCGCTTGCATACGTGCTTGCAATCACCTTCAAACTCGGCTACGAAGGAGTCTGGATGGCGATAGTCACATCCCGGTTTGTGATCGGACTGGCAGCGCTGATTTTATACAAAACAAAATTCTCGAATTATATGACGGTGCGTTTATTCGAATCGAAAAGGATGCCAAACTCCGCAAAGTAGATGTATGTCGAAGCTTGAATGCCAGTCAGTACGTTCAAATCACGCGCGTACTCTGCTAGCTGCTCATGATGTTTTGCCGCTTGCTGTGCAATCTTCTCTTGCTGAAATTTGTCGGTTTTGTAGTCGACGATGATCCAATTTCCCACCTCATCCTCAATCAAAAGATCTGGGCGTTTCGTAGAAGAGCTTTCGGAATCTAGCATCAGATAGGGCATTTCATGGAAATGTCGTTTGGAAGTTTTTAGCAAAGTAGCCAGTTTGCTGTTTTGAAAAATAGCTAAAAGCCGCTCACCTTCACGGACCAGCCTCGCCAGTGAATCAGGATGAGCGACAACATCTCCCTGAGCGAAGGCCAACGATTCAATGACTTCCGCAGTCATACCAGTAGAGACCAACGTTACATGCTCCATCAACGAGTGGAAGTATGTTCCGGACACCGTCGCTCCGAACGGCTTAACATCAACACTCGGTGTCACACGCGACCAATCGGCCCACGATGTTGGCGCCTCTAACTGTATGGCAGGTAGTGCCTCAATCAGGCTGTAATCAATATTTTCACCAGGAACGATATTGCCTGACTCCGATGGCTTCTCAGGCTTCTTTGCAGGCGCACACTCTACGGTAAATCGAGCTGAATGCCGCGATGAATTGACGGTGTGAACAGTGGCAGCTTCATAGTCAATACTTTCCAACTGCAATGATTCATGTATCCACTTTAAAAATGACTGAGACGCTTTCGCCTGCGGCTGCACGAAAAGCGCGAGATGATCGCGTGCCCGCGTCATCGCGACGTAAAGAAGGCGCTTCTTCTCTGCCAGCTCGAATTCTGTATCGAGCAAGTGAGTCAACCGGTACCAGCTCGGCTTGGTATCATCCTCAATATCACGTGATGTATTAATTGAGATTCCGAAATCACGATGGAATTTCAATTTTGTGGCTTTGCTCGTGGCCGGCGTGCCCAGGACCGGTAGAGCTACAGCGGGGAATTCAAGCCCCTTTGAGCTGTGGATAGTCATCAGCTTCACTACATCACCTGTGTCCAGAGGTGCATCCGACTGCTTCACTTTAAATTCTCGCATCAGCTTCAAACTATCAGCGAACTCGGCGCAAGAAAGATTTTCATTCTCTGTTGCCAGATGAACAACCTTCCAAAGATTTCGAGACCGCTGATGACCATTGGGCATGGTCATTAGAACCAGGTCGTAACTCGTACTGATAACGATGCGGCGCAACAACTCAGAAACAGGCATAACTGCTGCATCTTTGATCCAGTTAGACAAACAAAGCTTAGCATTAGCAATTGACTCGTAGCCAGGCTTTCGCAATTCCACGATATCCCTCAAACGTTGCCAAAGAGATCTGCCACCACTGCGATCTGAAGCAATCAAGTGCAAGATATCGTCGGTAACACCGAACATCGGCGAACGCAAAATCCCAATCAGGGCGTGATCGTCTTGTGGATAGGAAAGAAACGATAAAAGATTTTGAACATCATAGATCTCCTGTCGCTCTAAGAATCCCCTCCCGCCGAGCGTTACGTACGGAATTTTCTGAGCGGCAAGCGCAATTTCTATATCGGCAAAGTCTTGATTTCGCTGCACCAGAACGGCAAAGTCTCCGAATTGGATCGAACGTGTGCCACCACTTTTGATAGCGATCTGGGTCTGATTGATAACGTTACGGCTGATCCAACCAGCAACGGCTTCTCCTTCGAGAGCCTTCAGCTCAGCCGCTTTAAGCGGTTCACCAGTGCTGCTGAACTCAGGCAACACGACGACCTTTACGCGCTGCTCATCGTCAGCTTCAGATCGAGCTGCCGTCAACGCCTCAAACCTGGCTTTGTAAACCTCGTCAGAATCGTCCATGATATTTTCAAACATGGCGTTGATAAATCCGACCACCGAGGGGTGACTGCGGAAAGACTGCGACAAACTCAGAATCGAGTCAGCGTCAACGCTCTGGAACTCTGATTTCCAGGTATTGAAAGTCGCGACGTCAGCGCCTTGAAACTTATATATCGACTGTTTGTCGTCACCAATTAAAAACAAATTCGTCGATGGGCTGGCGAGGAGTTTAATCATTCGCGATTGCATCGCGTTCGTGTCTTGAAATTCATCGACAAGAATGGCTCGAACAGTTTGATGATAATGCTCTCTAGCCGGTGATTTTTCTCGCTCCAATGCTGACACAGCCAGCTCAATCAAGTCGTTGTAGTCCAGCTTCAGCAAAGACCGCTTCTCAGCCTCATAATGCGACATTGCGCGCCTGGCAAGACGAATGAAAAGCACGATCAAATGAAATGCCTTGAAATCTTCATCGTTAAGATCCGCAGGAATTTTCTTCGTCACATCGCTGACGATGATCTGCACTTCCTTCATTGCGGCCTTAATTTCATTAGCGTCGCCGTTTTTAGGACCGTAGCGACCGACTTTAATTGATGCTATCTGGCAGAATTTGGACCAGCGCTCTTCGTGCTCGCCACCGCCGGCAATCAAATCTTGAGTCAACTGCACCATTATTCCGCGCAATCGCTCAAGTTCATTGGCTGCGTCTCGCCATGGATTTTGCTCGACATATGCAAAAGCTCGCTTAAATAATTTGTCGCGCAAAGCTGCATTGATAGACCGCTTTTGAAATTCTTGCAAACGCGCTTGCGCATACGCTATAAACTTCTGCTCAGTCAGCTCACCAATCGACGCAAGCGCTTCTTTGAATTGCGTGGACGACTTCATGCACTGCTGCATCCAGAAGCGCAAATCTTCAATGTTCTGTTGCAGCAGCAGTTCCAACTCTTCAGCGCTGTCATCAATAACTTCGCGGAAAGCAATGTCCATCGCGTTGCGCAGCAATTGAGACTGTCCAACGTCATCAACTATTTCAAACTGTGGATCAATTGCTGCATCGACCGGAAAAGCTTTTAAAATCGATTCGCAAAGAGAGTGAATGGTGACAATGCGAGCGCCGTCGATTTCGGTGTAACACTGATTCCAGCGCGCCCGCTCATCGAGGTCACTGGTAATCTGCAACTGGGCGATCTTAGATTTTAACCGCGTGCGCATTTCGGCGGCAGCCTTTCGAGTGTAAGTGACTGCCACTATATTGGATACTGCCATCTCTGGATTGCATCGCAAAAGTTCGATGTAGCGCTCAACCAGAACATGAGTTTTTCCAGACCCAGCTCCGGCACTGACCAGGACATTGCGATCGATGCTGTTGACGGCGCGTTGTTGCTGTTCGGTTAAACTTGCCATCAGTCCGAGCCTCCATTGTCAGTTTCAGCCCGGTCACCGGTCATCTCTTTCATGCGGCAGATAGTTCGATGATCGCAAGTTATGCAAACGCTCTTGCTTGTCGGAGCGACTGAAAAATCTCCTGCCGAAATTCCTGAGACTATGCGCTTTACATGCGCTTCAGTCACTTGCAGCAAATTGATCGGTGTCTCGTCACCGCCACCATAATTGGAGCGACGCTTCTTTCTACCATCGAAATAGTGAGTACCGATTGGTGCAGCGGCTTGCACACTCAAGTATCTTGCTTCAACTGCTTTTGCACCAGGAAGAATCGACTGCTCTACAGCCAGCGCATACAGCGGCAACTGGATATTTCGACCTTCGACGACGTCAGCGTCAGTGACTGGCGAAGACCCTTTCTTGTAATCCACGACTCTTATTCGCGGTTGTTCTTGCAAATCTTCAGCAATATCGATGCGGTCGATTTTTCCAAAAATCGCGATGGAGTTGCCATTGTCGGAGGGGATGGTTAACGGCGGGTACGAGTCCTCACCGTCAAAACCAAATTTCGCTTCCACCAGAGTTGGTGCATATTTGTCGGGATCAGTTTGAGCAGTGGTCAACTCGAATTCGAAAAACCGCTGCAACCGAAACTTCAATTCGTTTTTTTGATACTGCCAGAATTCGCTGCGGCGAAGCTCGCGCTTCTCTTCCAGCCAGGTGAGTGCGCCATCAACAGACCTGTCAAATATAGCTCGCACAACATCAGGATCAGCCCAGGAGAGATTCATGCTCTGACTTTGCAATTCGATGTAAAAGAGTTCGAGAGCTTTGTGGTACATCTCTCCGATTGCTTTTGCATCAAGCTCATCTTCCGGCTCGAGATGTGGTGCCGCTCTCAGAACCTTCGAAACCCAGTATCGGAACGGACACTTGCCATATTCATTCAAGCTCGATGCACTCCAGCGCAACGGAACTGCAATTGAAATAGCCTTCGTATTGACATAATCAGATAGATAGCCATTATACGGACTGGTCGGGTGATTGCCAGCACGAGCTAACGCCACCGATAGCGGTGCGCCGATTTTATCTCGCAAATGTTCGATATCGGGATGCGACGGCAGCTCGTGGTTAACCAACTGAGCGCCGTATTTCCAACCATAGTGGGCAATTAAATCTCTGGCGGAAAGCGGCGCCTGATTGGAATCGAAAAATGGCGCAATCGCAGGCGTGTCATGCTCGAAATCTGAATCGCCCTCTGTTAAAAAGAACGAAGCAGTCAACTCCTCTCCACCCATGTCTGACAGCGGACAAGACAAGTACGCTTTCACTTCAGCGCGTTGAACCAGGGAGTTGAACAGCGCAAACTCGAATGCCGGGTGAAACCGGGGATTCTGAATATTTACGTCGAATGTCGCCCATTTAGCCACTTCGTCACTGCTGACAAAACCGCGTTGACTGGAGCGCTTGGGAAATTCGCCGTCAGCAAGCCCGGCTACAAACACCTCTTTTGCTAACTGGTTGGGTGCCAGGTCTGCCCCGCAAATTACGACACTATTGGCACTGCGAGGCGTGCGCCTGAAGTTGCTTCTTTCGATGAGATTGCCGAGCCGTCCCAGAAGCCGTTCGATCGATTGCTCCTGCTCGCCCAGAATGTTTTCTTCATGAACCAGCGATGCGACAATGCGCCGAATCTCGACTAGCGCTCTTTGCTCTTCCAGAACATCGAAAGGATCTCGTTCAGGATCCGGTTCTGGATTGACTAGACATTTTTCGATTACGTCTTCGACCCAGCGCACGAACTCGTGGTAAGTAGCTACAGACGGTGGCGTGACGATGTCGAAAAAGCGAACAAGTATTCCACGAGCATCGGCACGAGGCGCATCCTGACAGTGCCAGACATCATCCCATTGAGAACGAGAGCCGACCACATTCATTCTCAAAGAGCCGCGGTCCAGTCCATCGATATCACGACGCGTCAGGCCAATGTTTTTCTTGTCAAAGTAAGGGCTCCGCAGGAGCGCAATGGTATCCGCCCGCAAGAATTTATTGGACGCAAGGTTGAATAGCTTGCTCAAGAACTGCACCAGGGGCAGTGCATTCAAACTGATAGCTTCATCTATGTGATAATTCAGCCCGGCCGAATCGAAGGCGCTTGCTATGGCAGCTCTGTAGCCGCGAATGTTGCGCGAAACGACCAGATAATCGCCAGGCTTGCGTCCGTCTTTGACGATTCCTTTCTTGATTTGACGGGCGATGTACTCCATCTCGAACTGTCTGTCGATAGCTCGAAATTTGCTTCGCTCTCGTGTCACCAGGGCTGGTCCAGACATTTGCTGTGTTTGAAAATCCGAGCCCAGCGTGCGCAGCAATTCGTTATAGCTCGCCTCTTTCCAGATGTACTCTTGCAGCAAATCCGCATCAGGCGGCAAGTAATCAAAACAAATTTTGAGATTATCGCTGTGCCGAGCCAGCCCCGCAAGCACTTGCAACTGCAGGCTGTTGAAGCGGTCGAAACCATCGACTGCAACCAGACCAATGTCCATTTTGAAATCAGGCGAGTAGAGTATCTCGCGGGCGCGAAACGCCAAGCCCTTCTCATCTTCAAAACCTGTTTGCGCCAGCTCAGCTTTGTAAGCGGCGTAGATCTTCGCCAGTTCCATATAACGGGAGTCTGACTGGGAGGTCTTCTCCAATCGACGGATCACGTCATCAGGAGTCAATGCAGCGCGCTCGAACTCGTCTATCAAATCGAGAACAGACTGATGCGTGCCTGTGAAATTAACCATTCCAGCGATATGTTTTAGTTCGTCCGCTTCTTTGAGGCGCACCATGCATCTGGAGACTATTGCAGGTCGAACGTGCTGCGGAATGACTCTAAATGCGGTGCCCGAGCGGCGCAATATTAATTCGCACAGCTTCTGAAAATTGACGACCTTCAGTCCAACGATACCAGCGTTCAGATGAGTAGACTGTACAGGCTGTACCAATTGAGTTGATTGAGCGAACTGAGCTGTTTGCGCCGCTCTTGCTTGCAACGCCAGATACAAGCGCCGCTCCAGTAACTGCTGATAGCGCCTGGACGGCACCAGAATTATCGATTCGCGGAAGGGATTAGCTTGACAATAATCGATAAGTTGATCGAGCAGTGCAAGAGTCTTACCAGCGCGGTAAGGTCCAATGATTAAATCAGCAACGGACTTCTTGCCTTCGGACGCAAAAACCGAAGAGCCGAGTGCGACAATGGAACGTGCTGGATGTGCCGGAATTGACACGATCAAAAGTTCTCCACTACTGGACGAGCTTTAAAAAAGGCTGCAATTATTTTCAGTTCTATTAGTGCAGGAATTCGCGCAAGTGAGCCTGACAGGTACGGCGCAATTTCTGCATCGCCTTGATCTCGATCTGTCTAACTTGCTCACGACTCATATTCAACTGTCGACCCAGTTCTTCGAGACTGAGGGAACGGTCGTTATTGAGTCCATATCGAAACTCGATTACTTCTTTTTCTCGATCTGTCAATTCTGCCAGTACGTCATGCAAGTGCCTGCTCAAAAGCCTTGCAGCGGTGGCCTCATCGGGCATCGGGGCATCAGCGTCTTCGATGATATCAGCAAGCGTGCCATCAGAATCGTCGCTACATGCGGAGTCGAGCGATAGTGGCAATTTTGCAGAATCGAAGGCCAGCGAAATTTTGTCTTTCGACAAGCCCGATGCTTCAGATAATTCTTCCGGTGTCGGAAAGCGTCCCAGCTCCTGCGCAAGCGCTGTAGCCGATCGCTTCAATTTAGTGATTGCTTCATTCATGTGCACAGGCACTCGAATCGTTCGAGATTTATTTGCCAGTGCACGAGTGACAGCCTGTCGAATCCACCACGTAGCGTAGGTGGAGAATTTGTTGCCCTTTTCCGGATCGAATTTCTCAACAGCGCGAATCAGACCCAGGCTTCCTTCCTGAACTAAATCCTGGAAGCTCAAACCATGGTTTCGATATCTTTTTGCAATACTCACAACCAGGCGCAGGTTTGCCTGAATAAGTTTGCGGCGCGCGATTACATCTCCAGCTTGAACTGCTCTAGCCAACTCAATTTCTTCGCGACCATTGAGCAGCTTGTGCCGAGATATCTCCTTTAGATATATCCTGACTGAATCCTCCTCTACAGAACGGTGCGCTAAAACTGGGCGCTCATTATCTAATACGTCGTCTGACGATAAAAGTTCAAATGTAGATGATTTTTCTTCTTGAACATCAGATGACTCTTCCTCGAAGTCTTCTTCATTCATGCCTTCGACTACAGTGAACTCTTGTTCGCTGTGATCGTCTATTTTTGCCGCTCTTGCTCTAGATTTCATCAGGTACTAAGTGAATTTGACGACGCGCATGGTAATTCCTTCTTATATGGTGGCATGAAGTCGTCTCAGCTTCCAGTGCCGTTCTTTTCATCACGGATATCTAGAAGATAAGGAATGATGCTTTAAAAAGCAACAACAAATTCGCCACCATCAGTGGAGGCACCAGAAGTATATGCACAACGATCAATTTCGACTACCAGGAAATGTCTCTGACAAATGCTTTTTGACCAGTCAAATAAATCTCAGATCAGTTGAAATTATTTGCAGAAAAGAAAAAACCGGGAGGCAGCTCTCGGTTTTCAATTGATATTAGATTGCTATTCAGTCGTCCGACTGCACTGAATAAAATTCAAATTCGTGCCCGTTGAGATTCGAACTCAAGGCCTTCGGCTTCGGAGGCCGACGCTCTATCCAGCTGAGCTACGGGCACCCAGAAGACTTATTATATACGCTGTGCGGATTATTTACGGATGACGAATCATATCTTCAAGCGCATCCAGGTTGTGAATGGTAACGCGCTTGGACTCCACTTCAATCCAATGACTGGTGCGGAATTTATTGAGAATCTGCGTCACAGTTACTCTCGACGAACCCACCAGATCGGCGATCTCCTGGTGTGTAAGCGGAAATTCTACCCTGATGCCATTTGGCGTCACCTTGCCATGACTTTCAGCCAGGCTGACAAGCAGACGCGCAACGCGGCTTGGCACCTGCCTGAAAACGAGATCTTCAATCCGAGCTTGTGCCTGTTTTAGCCTGCCGCCGATAATTTGAATCAAACGCAGACCAAACTCGGGGTTCTCGCGAATCAATGTTTGAAAAGCTTCTCGACTGATCTGATAAATGCGAGAGTCTTCAAGAGTTTCAGCATAACTATCGTGTTCGCCGGCTTCCCACGCGGCTTCGCCAATCAAGTCACCAGGGCCGAGCAAAGCCAAAATGACCGTTTTGCCTTCAGCAGATAAGCGAGTCAAGCGCACTCTGCCCTTTTCGATGAAATAGATAGCGTCTGACGCTACGCCTGGCGAGAAGAGCACATGGTGCTTGGGCAGGTCCAGCTCTTCGAGAATCCCGAGCAGACGCCCCAATTCGACAGGGTTGAAAGACTCGAAGATCTCGCTTTGCCGCAAGCTAAATAGCTTTGGAGCAGTTTTCATACGGCCGCTTCCCCCCACGAGTCTCATGCTCAAGCGCCTGGATACCAAAAACTCGCGCCTGGCTTGAATTTCCGAGCATTTGAACTCGGAGGCGAGTTTTAACGTATTACCGTTAGGAGCTAGCTAATAAAAAGAAATTGTTGGCTAGCAACCTTTTTATACCCTCGACCCCTTCTTTGTAACACCGTACAAAATTCAAACCACGTCCGACCTATCGAGTTGGTATCAAAAGGGATATGCGGAGACCCTACACAACATAATGGTGCCACTTTTAATTCGCGTGTAAGGCGCGCATACCGCTATAATCTGGCTGTGTATGTGCACAGAGCTTGCACTAGATTGTTCGAAAATCAGCGTTTCAAATTCTGCCTTAACGCTCGCTGGCGTTTTTAGGTCGGGCACGGCATGGCGCCAACGCTTAGTTCAACAAGAGGAGAAGAATACAATGGCGTTAGTCACGAAAGAGAAAAATGGTAAATCAACAGCCGATAAACACGATATAAAAGGCTCTGTTGGCGAAGTACTCAAAGATAAAAACAACAAAGATGAAGCAAACAAAGTGATTTCACCTGAACGTAGTAAAGCATTGGGGTTGGCACTCGATTCAATCAAGAAGGCCTATGGAGACGGCTCCATCATGCGTCTGGGTGATTCGAGACAGACCGGCATAGAAACCGTGCCCACAGGCGCACTATCGCTCGATGTAGCCCTCGGTGTCGGTGGTCTTCCACGCGGCAGAATCATCGAAATATATGGACCAGAATCATCTGGTAAAACGACGCTGGCTCAGCACGTTGCTGCCGAAGTTCAAAAGTTGGGTGGTATCGCAGCCATCGTGGACGCCGAGCATGCCATGGACCCAGAATATGCAAGAGCGCTGGGAGTCAATGTAGACGAGCTTCTGATATCACAGCCTGACACCGGCGAACAAGCACTCGAAATCACCGAGCAACTGGTGCGCTCAGGTGCAGTCGACCTCGTCATCATCGACTCTGTTGCAGCACTCGTGCCAAAAGCAGAAATCGAAGGCGAAATGGGTGATAGCTTGCCTGGATTACAAGCTCGCTTGATGAGCCAGGCTCTGCGCAAACTGACAGCTGTTGTGAGCAAGACAAACACAATTGTCATCTTCATCAACCAGCTCAGACAAAAAATCGGTGTCATGTACGGCAACCCTGAAACGACAACCGGTGGAAACGCGCTCAAGTTCTACGCCTCAATCAGACTCGATATTCGCAAAATCGAAACATTGAAGAAAGACAGCACCGAATACGGTAACCGCGTCAAAGTCAAAATCGTCAAGAACAAAGTGGCACCGCCATTTAGAATTGCCGAATTCGACATCATTTATGGCAAGGGCATCAGCACTTCGGGCTGCGTTCTCGACATGGCGACTGAACTTGAAATCGTCAAAAAATCAGGTGCATGGTTCAGCTACAAAGACGAGCGTATCGGTCAGGGTCGCGAAACTACTCGCAATTTCCTTGAAGCCAACCCAACGATGTTGGCTGAAATCGATGCAAAAGTTCGAGCTGCTCTGGCTTCGAAGAATCCTCCAAGCGCGGGCAAAGCCAAACCAGACGCGAAAGACGACGCTGAATAATACAATAGACAAATTGAAGCGGCAGAGAAATCTGCCGCTTTTTCTATGAAGAAGCCGCCGTTCGAGCCGAAAACTTATTTGCTCCTGGCCGCCTGTGGAGTCGGTTTGGGCTTGTCTGCACCCGGTTTCGGGCAATTCTATATTGCCTGGGTCGGATTGGTGCCACTACTTCTGGCGGCAACCTCGAGCACCGGAATGTGGCAAGCCATTCTGCGCGGTTTCGTATTCGGCATCGCTTATAACTTGACGTATTTAAATTGGCTTCTGAACCTGCAACCGCTCGACTGGCTGAATTTCAACGGCTGGCAGGGGTGGCTTCTAGCAGGTACAGCGTGGGCTTTCGTCTCCACGCTGCAAGGGCTTATCGTCGCCGCGTTCTCCCTAATTATCAACAAACTGCCGATCACCGGAAGTTTTTATCCAGTCAAAATTGGAAATTCATGGAAGCTTCCTGCACTAATTACGGTGCCTATCACCTGGCTCCTGGTCACATTTTTTCTTGGCAACGCCCACGATTTGCTGGGTGTCCCCTGGTCGATGCTGGAGTATTCGCAATACAAGCAGCTTCCAGTAATCCAGATCGCCAGCATCATAGGTGGTGTCGGGCTGGGTTGTCTGATTGCTCTGTCTAACACTGTCGTTGCTTCCTACATTGCCACCACGAGCGAAAGGTTCAAGGTCGCGTCGCTGCAGGCAAAGGACAGGCGCACGGCTATCGTGCACATCATGGTTGTCGTCATCCTTTTAGTCGGACTCAATGTCTACGGTGCACAGCGACTCGCTTCCAGCAAAGCCAACGAGACGTTAACAGTTTCCGTTTTGCAAGGAAATATCAACATTGAGATGGAGCGCACGAAACATCGCTACAGTCTCGACGAACTGATGGTGCGTTACGCAAAAATGCTCGAACAATGCCCAAAGGGGCTGATCGTCTGGACAGAAAACGCGCTACCGACCTACCTGGTCGATCAAATTGGCACGGTTGCAGATCTTACCGGCTTTGCCAGGCGACATCAGTGCGACATGGTCATCGGCGCAATGTATCACGACAGGGATCATACGCCTTTCAACTCAGCCTATGGTATTACAGATAGTGGCGAGCTCGTCAATGAGGTTTACAGCAAACGGTATCTGGTTCCTTTCGGCGAATACACGCCCTCGGCAGTGCGCAATATGCCCGAGTGGATTCTTCGTCTGACAAATACACCAGCGGGCGGCGGGTTTGGCTCGGGCAAGACCGCCGTGGCGCTTCCTCTGGCTTGCGGTCAGGTCTCCCCCTTGATATGTTTCGAAACGTTATCACCTGAGTTGTGCGCATCTAGCGTGCGCAAAGGCGGACAGCTATTGGTCAACATCAGCGACCTGGCTTGGTTTCATCGATCGATGATTGGAGAGCAAATGATTGCTTTTTCCGTTTTTCGCGCGATAGAGAACGGTCGCTACTTTGTTTTTGGAGCCAATACTGGACCCTCTGCTATCATTGACCAGAACGGCAGGCTCAAAGAGCTGTCGGGACAGGAAAAAGATCTGGTCCTGATTGGAAAGGTTGCCCTTTCATCTGACTTGACCCCTTTTACACACTGGTTCGCCTTTTAAGGTTTTCAGCTTTGAAATTAATTTCCCTGCCAAGCAAGACGGCCCTCTGTCTGATTGCCACGTTAACAATTTCTGGAACGCTGACAGGCTCAAGTATTTGCTCAGCGAAAGAGCCAAAAGAGGCGAAGCTCAACAGCTCAGCTGAGTCGCCAGCCGGCAATGCAGGCAGCGAAAACTCGGAACAGAAGAAGCGCCTGGCGCGCTCGACGTCGTGTTTCGAGGTTGCGGCGCCACGAGAGGTAATCTGGCAGACTTTGACAAATTTTCCCAAATACCCAGACCTTTTCAAGAGGATTAAAACCTGCCGTGTCACGAAGCGAGAAGGAGATCTGGTATTCATCGAAAGCATGATGAAATCGCAACTGTTCATCAAACCCTGCCAGCATACTATTAATGACCTTGGCAAGGGTCCTGGAACATTAAAGTGGAAGCTTCTAGACGGCAATTTCAAATCAGTCGAAGGCATCTGGACACTTGAACCCGTGAAAGATGCAGACCACACGAAAGTAACCTACACAATCGAAGTTGACCCGGGCATCGTTCCACAAGGCATCTGCTCGATGTTCATGAAAGCGATTCAAAAGGAAGCTGTCACTTCAGTAACTAGCGTCTCTGAGTCATTTTTCGCAGAGCGCCGCGCCGCCAACGAGCATGCGACCAACAACAAAGGTTGAGCTTGAGCTTGCTAGCCTTTGAGCTGAGTCAACCACAGCGCGCTTAATCTGAGCCAATCTGCTGCGTCTTTGAGCCGAGTCAACAACAAGCTCTACTTGACTGGGCGGCGATACCTGAGCGCTTAAGCAGGGCTGACCGGTTTACCGGGTCGAACTGTCGAGCCCTTGCCGACTTTCATCGCCGATTTAACTTCGACAACAACAGTATTTCCTGAAACCGATTTGAGGCGTCCCATGGCTACTTCACCCCATCGTTGCGATGACGGTGTCATACCTTCGCCCTGCTGCATGATTTTGATACTGTCATCCCTGGTGTTCTTCTTCTCGAACTGACCTTCGATTTGAACTGTCACCTCGGTAGCGCCCATCTTGACTTTAGGACCAGACAACAAATTGCCTTTGCCGCACGGAGTCCAGATCTGATTGAGGGTATTTGTACCTGCGCCCCACTCGTAGAGTGTTACCGGTTTTCCAAGCCTGATCATCGCGCACCTCGAACAGAAAGATTCACCGCTCAAAAAATAGCACAATACCGCTCCTGGCGTCGCTTAATACGTATCCATAATCCGTACGAACATCTCATCAAGAGCTGTAGGTTTGGTCGAAAAGCTGGTTTCAAGCGCGTTGCTGTCGGTGAAAGAGTTGGTCATGATCAGGTTTACAACATCTTCGTTTATAGCCGCACCGGGCACTAATTTGCTCAGAGCCGCCGAAGCCTTAGCAACTGTAGGAGTTGGTACGTTAAAGGTCGGTCCGCCTATGCCAAGCTCTGTTCGAACCTTCTCCATGAACTGCATCATGCTGTAAGTATTCGGTCCACCAAGCTCGTAAGTTTGCCCGGCACAATCTTTTCGATAAATGCTGTCAACGATGCAATCAGCGACGTTATCGACGCAGACCGGTTGAATCTGATTCATGCCACTGCCCAGAACAGGCATGCACAAGCGGAATTTGACAAGCGGAAAAATCACATCCAGAAACGGAAAGCGCTCACCAAACATGTAAGACGGGCGGAAAATCGTCCAGTAGTGTTCACCCTCTTTTACCAACTTTTCCGATTCAAATTTCGTTTTGAAATAAGGGCTGTTAGATGTGCTTGTTGCGCCCAAACAGCTGACGTGTACGAACCGCTGCACTCCGCGCCGCTGTGCTGCCGCCACCAGATTTTTTACGGCGGTAACATGCAGCGCCTCCAGGTCGGTATTTCTACTTGGACGCATCGACCCGACAATGTTGATCACAGCCGTGCAATCAACAAGCGAGGTCAGTATCGCTTCTTTGTCAGTGACATCGGCAACAGAAATATCAACGCCACGATGACGAAGATTTTGTATTGATGCATCTTTCCAATCACTGGAGCCACGAATGAAAAGTTTGGTCGGATATTTCTTGTCGACCAGTCGCCTCAAAACCTGGCCGCCGAGCAAGCCCGTAGCACCAAGTAAAAGAATCATATTGCTAAATCCTGTCTGTCAGGCAGTGAAGTTACGGCCACATTCCACCGACGCGTCCGCCGCCGATGCCCATTCTCATGCCACCGCTGCCAATACCAAAAGAGCTGCCGTAGGGCGAGAATCCATTTCCAAATCCGCCGCCCATCCCCATTCCCATTCCGCCCATGCCGTATGAATTGTAGCCATAATTCGGCTGCACGACCCGGCGGCCGATCACCATACCGCTAGTCGGGTCGATCAAATTGCCAGAATTTGGATCCATGAGCAAACCAGTTTGCGGGTCCGTCATGAGATTTCCGGACATGCCGTATCCGGTACTGAATCCGCTACCACCGCCAAGCATGTTACCGAGCGAATTCATGATCTTAGAAAGACCACCAGAGCGCTGTGGAGCGGGCTTAGGCATGTTGGGAGCACTGGCCATATCTGGAAAATCCGGATCTACGTCAGGAGACTGAGCGACGCGTTGATTCTTCACCATACTCGGTGCCGAAATCGGAATTATGCTGACCAGATGACTGACTCGTTCCGGCAAGGGTCTTCCCTGCCAGGTGACTTTGTCTTTTGGGATGATATTGTTTTCGAGTCGCTCAACACGCACTGGCAGTGGATCTTTCGAATAAGTCTTGTTCAGAACTTCCTGTTCGAGAGCGGTCACCTGCTGGTTCAAGCCCATGCCGGAGGAAGTATCTGGCACCGCCTGCGGTGCAGGCTGATAGGCAGTCGAAGGGGTTTGATAGGCAGTGCGCGGTGCTGAGCTGCGCTGGTAACCGCCGCCTCCAAAACCATAAGAACCGGATGATCCCGAAGAACCTGTCGAGCTGCCGCCAAATCCGTATGCACCACTGGCGCTTGGCGAAGAGTACGCTGATGATGAGCCACGTCCATAGCTGCCACTGCCGGTGAAGGGAACGTCTTGATCGTCTGAATTTCCGCCGCGATTGGGACGATTGAAAGCACTGTTCATGTCGTTACGCAAATCGCGCCCGCTGAAACTGCGTCCATCGGCTCCAGGACTGGAAACAGGTGCCCTGTGCTGCGCCGTCGGTGGCGGCATGAAAGTATCATCATCGTCGGCCCAATCAGCTCCAGCAGGAGCTTGCTTTGTTATGTCGACGCCGGTTCGACTCTTCAATGCGTCGACCCGATCGCTCAAATCGGTGCTGCTGGAAGGTTTACCGAAAACTTTTGTCTCCAGTCGTGCCAGGCGTTGATCGACAGGCTCTGTACCAAAATCTTTTCCCAGCAATTTCTGCTCCATGGCAGAAACTTGCGGATACTTCGTGCCATCAGAGGCAACAGGTGTCGAGCGAGCCTTGCTTGGCGGCTGCATGGGCACGTCTTGAGCGTCACTGGAAGCGGTGTTACCTCCGCCTGATGGCGCAGCTGGCGCATCGGGAACACTGTTCAACCCGGGAACGGCTTGAATCAGCTTAGCGAGTCGGTCACCATCAGCGCCGCTTTTAGCTTCGCCAAACACCATTTTCTCGATTCGCTCTAAACGCTGTGGCAGCGGGTCTTTCGGATAAGTGTGTTCGAAAAACTTTTGCTCGAGTTTGGGCACGCTCGGGTCGGCGGTATCCGCATCGGCTGCAAATGACGGCGAGGCGCCATGCATGAGCGTGACGACAAAAGCAACTCGCACCGCGAGTCCAACCGTACGAGCTAATAACGTCTGTTTCTTACCCTTCATTTTTTGTCAGTCTCAATCAAGAGATGCATTGCCGCAGGGGTCACTACTAAAGATTACTCATTTCACAGCCGGTGATCATTGGTCAGAAGTCATGAATGCTGATTTTTCCAGCCTGCAATGTCATCTTACCACGCGTCAAGTGCCGCAGAGCCCTGGTTTACACTAGTTTTCCGCCTTTCAAGATGGTTTCGAAAGTAAGCGGTTTTCCAGCAAAAATCGGTAACCCAAGTAACCTAACAGACGAGCTAAAGGCTTCATTGTTTCCGATGTCAAGACCGGCAAATCGGGCTTATTTCAGATTATGCTATGAGAAGAGGTCGACTGCGCCCGCTGCACCGAGCAGCGTGTTCACGAAATCGCCCGACTCAAAATCTCACTCACTTACAACATCGCTCGATGCGAGGAAAACAATGGCAACGCAATCAGTCAAAGGTGGCAAAGCGACCAGCTCAATTCTTCTTGACGGATATAAGCTAACGCTGGAAGACCTGGAAGCGATTGCCAAAAATCGATCCAACGTAAAGCTGTCGCATCAAGCCATCAAACAACTCAACAAAAGTCGCGCCGTTGTCGAAGAGATGCTCGAGACACGCCAGGTCGTTTACGGAATCACAACTGGCTTCGGCAAATTCAAAGATGTCTACATCGCGCCTGAAGACAGTCTGGCACTGCAGCGCAACTTCCTCTTCAGTCACGCTGCAGGTGTGGGACGCCTGCTCGACCGTGAAATCGTCAGAGCGATCGTGGCATTGCGCGCAAATGCCCTGGCGAAAGGGTTTTCAGGCATTCGCGTCGATGTGGTTGAACTGCTGGTTGAACTTTTAAACACCGGAGTTCACCCCTGCATTCCCGAGAAAGGCTCAGTGGGCGCAAGCGGCGACCTGGCTCCCCTGGCGCATCTGTCACTCGTATTGATAGGTGAGGGCGAGGCGGAAGTAAACGGAGTGATCATGCCAGGCAGTGAAGCACTGGCTAGCAAAAACCTCACACCTGTGACACTGCAGGCCAAAGAGGGTCTGGCGCTTACCAACGGCACACAGGTCATGGCAGCAATCGGCAGCCTGGTTGTTCTGGAAGCCGAGCGCCTGGCAAAGATGGCCGACATCATCGGCGCAATGTCACTGGAAGCGCAGCTTGGATCGCGAAAAGCCTTTTCCGAACTGATCCACAACACCCGCCCACATCCCGGACAGCTGGCTTCAGCAGCCAATTTGCGCAAACTATTAGAAGACTCCGAGTTGATGGAAAGTCATGCCAACTGTCCTATGGTGCAGGATGCATACTCGCTTCGCTGCATGCCGCAAGTGCATGGCGCGTCGAGAACGGCTTTCGCTCACGCCCGTAGTGTGCTGGAAATAGAAATCAACTCGGCAACAGACAACCCGCTGGTTTTCGACGATTGCGTACTTTCTGGCGGCAACTTCCATGGGCAGCCTCTCGCACTGGTCATGGACTACGTTGCAGTTGCCCTGGCTGAGTTGGCGAATATCTCGGAGCGTCGGGTTGAAAGACTCGTCAACCCCGCTTTGTCCAACGGATTGCCAACGTTTCTAACTCGCCGCGGCGGCTTGAATTCCGGATTTATGGTAGCTCAATACACCGCAGCAGCGCTGGTTTCGGAGAACAAATCGCTGGCTCACCCTGCCAGTGTCGATTCGATTCCAACCTCGGCCAATCAAGAAGACCACGTCTCGATGGGCACGATTGGAGCGCGAAAAGCGCGCGAGATTATGAAAAACTTGAGACATGTTCTCGCCATCGAATTGCTGTGCGCCTGTCAGGGACTCGATTTGAGAACGAGCAAATACGTAACCACCGACGATAGCGACATGCCGACATTCTGCCACGATACGGCCGGCATGCATCCCGGCACAGGCGTGAAAGTCGCTTACGACTTCGTTCGTCAGTACATCTCGCACCTTGCACAGGACCGCGACTTGAGTGTCGACATCAAATTTGCTGAGCAATTGATCGCTTCCGGCGATTTACTTGAAGCAGTCGAGAATGAAATAGGTGCATTAAACTGACGCCAATGCCCGGTTCTTTTGTCGAATGTTGAAACTTCATTGACCATTTGTTGAAAATTCGTTGAAAGCTTATAGCGTGCACTCGACTGCCAGCTCAAGTTTGCAAGGGAATGCAATAATGGCAAAATGAACATTCCAAATTTCAAACCAAAACTAAAGTTGATCCACAGCGCCCTGATACTTATATCAGTGCCGCTAATATTTGGATTCATCATAGCTTGCGGTCTCAACTCCGAGTTGCAGCAGTCGTTTTTGCAGCGCAGAAACATCGAGCGCAGCGCTATTTCGTCAGTCACACTGACAAAGCTGTTAAGCGACTGCATGGAATTCAAAGACGATTTATTCATCTATGTCAGCAACGTCAAAATAGACAAAACTGGCGAGAACAGAGTCAAAAAGGACGTCAAAGAAATTCACGCTGATTTCGACAAACTCACCGAGCTACGGGACAGCAGCAGGCACTATAAAGAGATTCTGACCGATGCAATTCCGGCTGCAGAACAAGTCCTGAAAAATGTTGATCAATTGGCTCAGCGCGCAGAACAACCTGTAGACAAAAGCCGGGTAAAGCCTGATTATCTTCAATTAGAATCGTCGATTGAGAATTTGAAAGAGATTGCAAAATCACACGCTGATGCGCTTCCGACAGATCCCGATGCGGCTAAACTCCACGACAGAATGGTGCAGCAATTTTTAGCCTGGCTACTGGCCGCCAACATCCTCATTTGTCCTCTGATTGTCTTGTACTTCAGCCAGAACGTGGTGCGTCGTCTGCTGGTACTGGTATCAAATGCAGAACGTCTGGCACACGATAAGGAGTTGCTCGAACCAGTCGGTGGCAACGATGAAATCGCCCATCTGGACAATGTTTTTCGCCTCATGGCTGCGACAATCAGAACCACGAGGGCAGAGCGTGAAGAAGCCGAACGGTTAAAAAAAGACTTCATCGCAATGATCGGGCATGACCTGCGCACGCCACTGAGTTCGGTGCAGGGAACCTTAACGTTACTGGCCGATGGGATCTATGGTGATATTTCTGAAATCGGCATCAACAAAGCAAAAGCAGCAGAAAAAAGCATTGAACGAATTACACATCTAGCTAATGAGCTTTTGGAAATCGAAAAAATCGAATCAAACAACTTACACATTGAAATGGAGACAATATCGCTGCAAACGGCAATTCAGCGATCAATTGCTAATCTTGATGGTTTCGCCCTCTACAAAAACATTTCCATTGAGAGTTCTCATAATGACTTCGAAGTGATGGCCGACGAGGAAAGACTTACTCAGGTATTGGTTAACCTGCTGTCGAACGCACTCAAATTCTCACCTGACGGAAGCACAATCACGATAACCTCGGGGCGCACGGTTGATGGACAAGTTGAAGTGCGAATCTGCGATCAGGGACGCGGTATCTCTGAGGACCAGAAGGAAAAGATTTTCGCTCCGTATAAGCAGCTCGACAGATCAGACGCGCAAAACGAAAAAGGAATAGGGTTGGGACTGGCAATTTGCAAAGCGATCGTAGAAAATCACGGAGGAAGGATCGGCGTCGACAAGAACAGCGACAAAGGATGTTCCTTCTGGTTCACACTCGCACCGGCGTTACAGCAAAAGATTCAACTGGAAACCCGCGAGAGGGACGTTAGAAGAGTTCAGGTGAGCTGATGCCAAAAGTTCTTGTGGTCGAAGATCACAAAGAATTGTCTGACTTGATAGAAGACTCGCTGACAGCCAACGAGTGCCTGGTCGACTGCGTTCAGACCGGTCCAGAAGCACTCAAGCAACTGCGGTTATACGAGTATGACTTGATTATTTTGGATTTGAATTTGCCCGGACTGAGCGGCATCGACGTGTGTCGGACCTTCAGGCAACATGGCGGCAACACTCCTGTTCTCATGCTCACCGGAAATCGCACCATCAATGATAAAGAGCTGGGGTTCGAGGCAGGAGCAGATGATTACCTCTGCAAACCATTCCACTTCAGAGAGCTGGTTTTACGCGTCAAAGCCATGATTCGCAGAGGAGAAGGACAAACTGCCCACAACAACGTCGTTTGCGCGGGGAACCTCTGTCTTTACGTCAGCGAACATCGCGTTACGAAAAACGACATTGAAGTTGCGCTGCTTCCGAAAGAATATGCTCTGATCGAGTTTTTTCTCAGACACCCAAATCAAGTCTTCAGTGCAGAAGCGCTGATGCAACGAGTCTGGCCGTCATCAACCGATTCGTCGCCCGAAACAATACGCTCGTACATAACTCGATTGAGAAGCAAGCTGGGATCATCCAAAGATGACCCCATCATTGCCACCATTCATGGTGTGGGCTACAAGCTCGTCATTTAATTCCCATGATCGGTGCCATTTGTATGTAGATCGTTGTAATGGCAGGTCCCAGCAAAGGCACAAGGATCAGGGGCATAACGAAAAGCATAATCACAGGCACCATTTTTACAGGCACCTTCGCGGCCTCCTCCTCTTTCTTTCGTTTCAATCTATCTCTGATAGCCTGAGCTTGTTGCTTGAGGGGAAAAGAGATATCCGCACCTTTTTGCTCTGCTGCCACAAGTGCGGAAGCGAGGCTGCTCAACTCGTCGACTCCACACCGATCAGCCATGTTGCGAAAAGCAGTCGCGGCGGTGCGAGCGAAAACCTTCACCTCCTGGATGAGTTGCTCCATCTCAGAACAGATAACCGGGCAGGTATCTGCGGTCTCTTTGCTGATTTTATCGATCGCATTGAGGAGACCAACTCCCGCTTGCGCGCAAACAATCAGCAAGTCAATCACAACAGGCAACTCGCGAAGAATTTGACTTTGCCTGCGTCTCGAGCGAGCGGCGAGGAAATAATTTGGCACCAACCACGACAAAGCAGTCGCAGGCGCGGCTAGCAAAATCGCAGCCCCGCTGCCGCTTCCGCAGCATAAGCAGAGCACCAGAGAGCTTCCTGTCACTAATACACGGATGCCTGTGTAAGTGGCAAGGTGCGCCTGGCTGCGATAGTTCGCCGTCAACAACAGCGACTGCGTGCCCTCGTCTACAAGCGAAGGAAACATTCGTAGCGTACTATCGCCGATGCCCTGGAACACAAGAAGCATCTTTGAATTTCGCGGCTGAACGCCTGCCAGCTCAGCGTCAACCTTGCGCGGTCGCACACGCACAGCGTAACTTTCAACGTACCGAACAAAAAGCGGCTGCGCTGCTAAGAGCGCGGCCGCCAGAACAACTGCGAACAACAAAAAACTGAGACTGAAGTACCACATCGTTTTTCCTCGATTTGGGAAGCACCGGGTGCTTTTCGCATCGTAGGAAAACAGTGTTGAAGGATTGATTCAGACTTGTTGAGTTTTCGTTGAACGGTTTCTATGCATGGTTCAGATTGCTTTTGAACCTGGTAAGAAATCGTCGACGATTACAATTATTGCTTACCAGCTTCTTCTCTTTTGACTTTCAGCTTCTTCCAGTAAACTGCAAGACCGATGATTGCCAAAGGCATCGCTAACACACACGTTAAAACCAGCGGGCTGTTAAATGGTTCCGGCATGATTTGATCTCCTCTTAAAATCAACTTCAGACACGCGACAACTTCTAACAACTCTACATCATCGAGCGGACACGCTCAACACTAAACGACATGAGGGAGTAAGCTTGATTCTAACTCTGCCGCAAAAGGTCCGTCAGTACGTCATTTAAGAGGTTGCCATGAATGTGTTGTTTGTATGTCTTGGAAACATCTGCCGTTCGCCAATGGCGGAGGGGATCCTCAAGCAGATCTATCGAGAACGTCAGATTTCCGGAAACGTTGAATCTGTTGGACTGATGGATTGGAATGCCGATAAGTGTGCAGACTACAGAGCTGTTGCCGTCGCACGAGAAAATGGACTTGACATTACTGGGCACAGGGCCAGACAAATTCGCAAGGAAGACTTCGATCGTTTCGACGTCATTCTGGCAATGGACGGGCATAACATTCGTCTCTTGGAAAGAATCGCACCTCCGGAAAATCAACATAAAATCAAGCTGTTGAGGGGCGTGGGCGACATCAAAGATCCCTATCAGGGCACTGATAACGATTTTCGCGAAGCTTTCAGGCTGATAAAGGATTGCATTGAAAATTTAGTTGAAAAGTAGTGCACCAAATGTGATACCTCGTCAAAACTTGGGCATAATGGCCGGCCATTTTTGAACGCAGCCAGCAATCGACAATTCCGTTTCTAACTCTTCGAACACAAAGGATTCAACCCGAACTAGGGCTTCGGATTTTCGAAGTCAGGCTGTGACTAACAATTTCAGCCAGGGTTTTTGAGCATTAGGCTATGACCAACAATTACGGCCAGATAATTGAGCATTAGGCTATGACCAACAATTCCGGCCAGGTAATTGAGCATTAGGCTATAAAAAACAGTTCTCATCCCCGAATTATTCGGGCCATACACTCGGCCAGCTCTTCTGGCGTGCACACCAGAATATCCATACCGGCTTTGCGACACTTCTTTGCGGTGGTTTTGTTGTACTCAGGTCGAGCGTTGTAGCCCAGAGCCCCCAGGCCAATCATGCGAATTCCTGACTGCGACATAGTTAAAACCTGGCGAACAAGATCGCTTTCCGGGCGTCCCTCATAAAAGTCACTGATCAAAACTACAATCGTGCGAGCGGGTTCTCTGGCAAGCTGCTGACTGTACTGCAGTGCTGATGTGATATCAGTACCACCACCTAGATTTATCGAGAGCAGCACGTCCACAGGCTGCCCTACCTGACCAGAAAGATCGACGACCTGAGTATCGAACAAAATCAGCGAAGTTTTGATTGAGGGCAGCTCTGCAAATATGGAAGCCATGATGGCGGAAAATATTGCCGAGTCGAGCATTGAACCTGATTGGTCCACCGTCACAATCACATGCCAGGGTCGCTTCTTGCGCTCCGCCGCGAAAAAGTACAGCCTGTCGACGAGAAGGCGACTGTGCTCAGCGCTGTAGTTATGCAAATTACGTCTGATGGTTGTTTTCAAATCTAGATTTCGAAAAACCCGGCGCGGCGAATGACGGTCGCGCCTGATGGCACCTGAAATGGACTGCTCGATCTGCAGCTTCATTTTTTCCTTTACCTGATTCACAACTTTATCGATTAGCTTTCTTGCAAGCATTCGCGTTTCAGGATTGAGCAAATGCTTGTGCGTGAGCAAAGTTTTGACGATATCCACATTGGGCTCGACCTTCTCGAGGAGCTTCGGCTCTTTCAAAATCGAATCCAGACCGCGGCGCTGAATCAACTCCTTTTCCAGCACTTCCCTGGCTTTGTTCGGGAAAAGCTCCGTTACCTGGTCGACCCAATGCGGCACAGTCAACTGCGAACGACCTTTACCGCCGCGTCGCGTTTTAGATTTACCGCTACCGCCCTGAGCTGGTCCCAAACCCAGCTCCTCTCCATCATCGCCGAACAAGTAGCCCACAAGTGGAGCAACTGCTGCACAAGCTTCATCGTCACCACATGAGATACCATGCTGCTCGGCCGACTTACCGAGAACCAGACGCCATCGCGCCAGTGTGTGTCTTTCGCTATCACTAAGATCGGTCATCTTAAAAATCCCACTCAGACATTATCTGTGCTACTCGCCTGTCTATCTGGACTATCAAAGCTGCTCCCTCGACTGATGTCCGAAGTTCCGTCAGCGAATCTGCGTCTTTCAATCCATAGAGTTTGGCAACATTGTCGGCAACACTATTCAGCTGTGAATCGTGCAGCCGCTCAAAAGCAGCACGCATTTTGGGCACCATTGTCAGAAACGGCTCCCATTCGGCGGCCTGCAATAATTCGTCGACCGCAGCGATCAATGATTTTGCACCAAGCATGATAGAAGTGCGAGACGCAGCCATAATTCCATCTAAAAAATCTCCGGCAGTGATCATAATTTCAACCGGCGCTCTGGCGAGCGCTGAAAGCTCCTTCGCCAGATCTTCTGTCGTGTTGACACGCATCTCAGTCAAAACACCGAGAAAGACGCCTCTCAGGAATGGCACTTCAGAAGCAGCGGCAGCGTTTCGGACATGCTCGACAAACAAATTCTTGTCAAGATCAGGGCGATCGCCACGCTGAATTATTTCCGCAATAGTCATCAGCCCCGACACCACATCCGGTTGCAGCTCTTCCGGAACAGAAATGGTTTCGATTACGGAAAAACAAGCGCGATCGAAACATCGTTCTAACAAATCATCGACAACTCCCTTGCGCAAGTTGCGGTACATAGCATAACGCTCGAGGATGACCAGATTAGCGAGAGCATGAGCCAGTGACGAGAACCTGGTGTCACTATCTATCGCAGAACCAAGCACTTCTTCAACTTCTTGAACTATGTTTGGCAAATCCATAGTGATGGCATCAACGAGCAACCCGCTGGCTGTGCCGGCGTCTGTGTCATGTTCTGCCAGCAACTCCCGAAATCGAGTCATGGACGCTGATTCAATTGTGTCGCCGTACATGTTGCAATCAATCAAATTCGACTCGACTTCAGGACTCCACTTCAACCCCCACCGTTCAGCAAAAAGCCCGCCGCCAGCCAGGTCACCAGATGGTGCTTCCAACCATTGAGCCAGACCAACGTTCAACCAGTTCAGCCTGTGCAGAAAAATTGATTGCTTATCTTCCAACTCTTTACGCTTATCAATTTTGAGCTTAACAAGTCGTTCCTGACGCAAGCATTCATCTAGCTTCAAGTCTTCCATCTGTGTATAAAAGTCGCTCACGACAGGTAGACGTCCGACTGCAGCAGTGACTCGACCAATTTTTGTGCCAATGTCCGCCTCGGTTATTGCCCGCATCAGATGCACTCCGACGTCATCGGGGTCGCCTTTGCAGCAGCAAGTTATCAATGCATCGTGAATGTCATCGAGAATTGGCATTGCCCGCCCGCGCAATCGAGCCAGCATTTCAGCGTGCTGACACGTTGAGATAGCATCAGCCGACGACAGAGGTTCTCCTAATCTTCTGGCTTGTTTAAGCGCAGCCACAACGTGCTCAATCAGCAGGTCACTTTCACGATTTTGAGCGCGCAGCTCCCAGAGAGTTTGATAGAACTGAGGTGCACGGTTGCCGGCGCCATAACCGGAAAGTTTTGAAAAGCGGAAGAAAGAATAGGGCACAATCGTGTTGTAAACGGTTCCAGCGGGGCGCTGCGGTGGTAAGGTCGTGTCTTCGGTATCGAGAAAGAGATGGAATCCGCCGCAAATCACCATGCACTCTTCCGCTTTTAGATTTCGTGCCTGCATGGTTTCTCGAATCGTCTTCATCATGAACCGCTCGCGTTCGAGAGTTCCGTCCAGAGCGATTTCCGCTTTGCTAGAAGTGGCTCTGGATGCGGCGCAGAATGTAGCTACTTCGCGGCGGAAAAACTCGTTATCACCATTAAAATCGCGAATTTCGAACAAAGCATCCCATGCTTCGTTAAAAGTGCGATATCCAGCCACTTTTGCCAGATGCTGGTAGAAACTACTTTCTATTATCAATTGTTCAGAGCTGCTAGATCGCTCATTACTGTCGTCTTTATCTGTTTGACCTGATGCAGGCTTCTTTTGATCATCTACATCATCCAATTTTTCGGAATCTGGCTTTTTGTCAATACCAACCTCATCCAACTTCTCAGAATCTGGCTTTTCATGATTGTCGTCACCATCTGACTGTTCGGAATCAGAATCTTCATCATCGTGGTCATCATCCGACTGTCCGGACTCTGAGGGTCCAAACAATACGCCTGCATTCGTTCTGGCAGTGGCCGGTTTGATCAAAGCATAATGCGGCAAGTCTATAAACGTTACAGCGATGCCCATCTTTTTAGCCAGCACCATCGCCACATACTCGGGTGAATACGTCAGCATTGGATACCACGAGGCAAAACATGCCGGTATGTCCGCGGATGCACTGCAAATACCGTTCAGCCCGAGAACATTGTCATCATCGCGATAAGACGAATAAAGAGCAATCGGAGGTTTAGTGGAAGAATCAACCAGGTGCGTGATCAGTTCACCGCAATCAGCAGGACCCTCAATGAATAACATCTTCGGCTTACAATGCTGAATAACTTCTTGCAAGTGGCGTGCAACAGTCGGCGAGTGATGTCGGACGGGAAACCAGAAAAGCCTGTCAGAAAGAACACGATCGACCGAATTTTTGATATCTCCGACATCGATTTCAATCTGCTCAGAGACGGCAGCTATGGCATCATCAGTAGTATCAGGAGAGATTTTCATTTCAGCGCTGCCAGCATCTCGTCATGAAACTCACGCCAGTCGGAGCTGCTGCCGGCGCGCTTCTTCGCCACAAGCACGACATATTCTTTCAGAACCCCCAGGTCTTCAAGATTTTCCTTGACAATGGAGCCTGCAAGATTTCTTGCCACGTGTCGAGGAGTAATCTCGCCGGAACCAAAAAATCGGGCATGCAAAGCGGCATCTAATGCGATGCTTATAGCTTCAGCGGTAGAAAGCGTCGTTGACGGCTTCTTGAGACTGACACCATCCATAGTTTTACCTTCACGAATCTCACGGAAGATCATGGTCAGAAGTTCGACGACCGGAGCCGGCACGCGAACTGGCATTTCATAGCGCTCCAGCAGCTCTGTCGAACGTTGCTGAACTACCTGAACTTCAGTGTTCTGGTCGGCAATAATTGGAATGTAAATGTAATTAAACCGGCGCTTCAGTGCTGCAGATAGTTCGTTAACACCCTGGTCTCTAGTGTTGGCAGTGGCAATAATATTGAAACCGCGCTTTGCCCAGACCATGTTTGCATCCGGCAACTCAGGAATGGCAACGGCCTTGTCGGAGAGAATCGAGACAAGCGCATCTTGCACATCAGGAACGCAACGAGTAATTTCTTCAAAGCGCAGCAAGCTTCCGGCACCCATTGCCACCATAGTTGGCGAGGGAATGAGATTCTCCGAGGTAGGACCTTCAGCAATAACTCTAGCGACGTTCCACGAATACTTTATGTGCTCTTCGGTGGTACCGGCGGTGCCCTGGATCGTCAATGTAGAGTTGCCACTGATGGCAGCTGCCAGGTGCTCTGAAAGCCAACTTTTACCCGTGCCTGGCTCACCAACGAGCAAAAGAGCGCGCTCAGAGGCGAGTGTAACGATGGACCGCTCGACGATGCTGTCATCACCAAAGAACTTTCGAGTGATCGGCACCTCGACGCTTTTACCATTAATTTTAGCCTTCAGAGTCTTGCCACCAACGATATAGGCCAGCACCGATCGTGGCGACAGATGCCACGGTTTCGGTGGCGTGTCTGGGTCATTTTGCTTAAGAGCTTCAATCTGATCTGCATGGCGAACCTCGGCTGGCTCGCGCACTTGATCGAGCTGGCTTTCTGCGTTGCCACCATTCTTTGCCATGAACACCTCCTAAAACTTCAGTAATTTCAAAATGACGGTCGGGTCAATGTGTTTATCGCTAATATTCATATATTCTGGTCCGTTTCCACCAAATATCGAAAGTGGTTGCAAAGTCAATCGGCACCGCTCGTAGTGCAGCAGTCCAAACATCGGAGGGGGAATTTTTGCCGTCAAAAGCTTGTGCAGTGTATCGTCCAACTCAGCTCCATCGGCACCTTTCGGTACCACACCGCGAAAGACCACGTTCTTGTACGTGATTGGGTATGTGTGCTTCACATCTTTGCCGTCTTCAACAGGCAAATCTATTTTCCAACCCTGCAAAACGATTTCTTCTTGCATTTCGATGTCCAAATCCAGAGGTCCAGGCGGATGCGATTGGAGCCTATGCAGCGCGACGAGTGGATCCCAGCTGGATGTGTAGTTTGCCCAATCTACAAATTTATCGCCCAGAGTGATTGTGCTTTTTTCCAATAGATTCAATCTTGCTGTCCCAGACTTTTCCACAGTCACAGCAGCGTCTGTAGCCACTATCTTCCTCCCGCTCATGAAGTCGATAGGCTTGAATTTTTGTTTTTGCGATAAATGCAAAAAACTTTCTGCCGGCACTAACGTATCAGCTTTCATCGGTTTGATGTAGGACCAGACAAGCTTTTGCCCAACAGGAATGTTCGCAGCATTGGGGCTCAGCACCCGCAGTCGAAAATCAAACGCACAAAAGGCGCTGGGCACCAACTTCTTGCTGACCCCAAGGCATATAAGCTCCAACTGCCCGACCGGTGTCACAGATGGAGTCCAGCTGAGACGCTCGAACTCGGCATCATTGCCCTCTTTAAGTGCGATTGCCAGACCACGACAAATCAGCCAGGAGCGATTGAGAAAAAAGGAGAAACGCTGACGCGAAAAGTCCTCCTGGTTTTTGGTATAACGCGTCAGTTCTTCACAAGCGACTCTTAAAGTGTTACCCAGACGCAGCAGCCCCAGCCGAGAGGCTTCTTGAAACGAGACGTTCAATGTCTGTCGAGTCGAGTCAGACGCAGTAGTCAAGCCGGTAAGCAATAACTCTTCGATAGCTTTGGAGAGCTCCTCGAGAAGTGGTGCTAATTTTTGCTGGTCGACCTGACTGATTTTCAAAGTTACAGATCCTCGTCGTCGGATTGCGCCAGAAGATCATGCAACTGCTTCATCTCTGATTCCACTTGCTCAAGGGTCAAAAGTCGCTCGAAGACGCGTAAACTCGCCTGAGCGCGCATCAAAGCTCTTGCCGAATCTCGGTCATCGCTGCGAATTTTCTCAATCAGGTCTTCGAGACGTCCGGCCAGGTGGGCCGCACCGATGCGATCGAGTTCCTCATGCAGTGCAGTGAGCACCTGTAACTGGTCGACCCCACACGAGCGTAAACCTCGCACTGAAAGGTCCTCGAAACTCTGCTGCAATCGCTCGACGGTCTGCACGACTTCTTCCAAGCCCTCTTCCCTCTTTTCTAAAGCTCATCCTTCTGTGACAAGATACCCAGAACAAATCTATAACAAGCGCCCAGGGCGCGCTTAATTATTGAGCAGATAAAGATGAGCAGATGCGGCCCGGGTCACTCTTAAGGTGACTGGAATAGGATGAGTGCTGCCACGAACCGGAAACAGGAGAATTTTATTACCGCTTTCGGTTTCCCTGGCCAGTCCTTTATCAATGACAAATCCGAGCCGAAATTACGACTCGGATCTGGTTGTTGCTGTCAATGCTCTAAAGAGCCTTCATTACCGGCAATTTTCTAACATTTGAGAAACTAGCAGTGGCTCTGGTCAGTGCGGACGATCGCGTCTGCCTTTCCAGCTCCAGAAAACGTCTCATTTGCGCCATCGCTTGCTCTGTGTCACCAGATTTGGTGCTGCGGCGAATTTGACTATTGAGAAAGCTAGAAGTTTCAGTGTTAAACATTGCCCTTTCCTTATTTAGCTCTTTTCTTTCGCTTTTTGGTCACAACTTCAGGCTCTGGATCACCCATATCCACAAGGATGGATTCGAGAGTTTGAATCATGAACTTGATTTGTGATTCGGTAATGATTAATGGCGGCTCGATGCGCACAGTGCGGTTCGAATTCATTGTCGCCGCAACCAGTACACCGCGGTGGAACAAGTCAATCTGCACTTTTTCGCGAATTTCTTTCGATTGGAATTCAAGACCAATCAACAAACCACGACCACGCACTTCAGCAAGATGCTTTGGATAGCGTTCGCAAAGATTGTTCAATTCGCGCATAAATACATTGCCCATCACCGCAGCGCGTGCGGGGAGATGCTCTTCCATCAGAACTTCGATACAAGCAGAGGCAGCCGTACAAGCGAGAGGGTTGCCACCGAATGTAGAGTTATGAATACTTGGATTTGGTTCGAGAACTTTCCAGATCTTGGAAGTGGACATGAAGCAGCCAATTGGCATAACACCGCCGCCAAGAGCCTTGGCGAGACAGAGGATATCCGGCACAACACCTTCGTGTTCGCAGGCAAACATTCGTCCGGTCCTTCCCATACCGGTCTGTACTTCGTCGAGGATCAAGAGAACGCCTTTCTTCTTCGTCAATTGACG
This sequence comes from Drouetiella sp., assembly GCA_036702955.1. Lineage (GTDB taxonomy): Bacteria > Cyanobacteriota > Vampirovibrionia > Obscuribacterales > Obscuribacteraceae > PALSA-1081. The sequence goes on from DATNPY010000025.1 coordinate 87,164, forward strand.
AACTTTGCGCAAGTAACCGACGGCAGGAACGTTGATTCCGCCTTCACCCTGGATGGGCTCGATAATCACGGCCGCTGTATTTTTGCCGATCGCTTCTTCCAACGCTTTGATATCACCGAACGGTACGTGTGTGAAACCGTTCAACAAAGGCTCAAAGGGTTTTCTGAAAACGTCACGACCAGTAGCAGAGAGTGCACCCATGCTGACGCCGTGATAGGCGTTGCGAGTGGAAATAACTTCAGTCTTGCCGGTGTACAGTCGAGCTAGCTTGAGCGCGCCTTCGACAGCCTCAGTACCGCTGTTACAGAAGAAGGAATATTTCAAGTCACCGGGAGCGATAGCAGCCAGCTGTTTAGCCAGGTGCGCTGCCCATGGATTGAGCAAATCCTGACTGTGCAGGCAGACTTGATCCAGCTGAGCTTTAACAGCTGAGATAACGCGAGGGTGACGGTGTCCGACGTTGAAGATGCCATAGCCACCGAGGCAATCCAAATATTGCTTGCCGTGGTTATCGTACGTATATACGCCTTCGTCACGGAACTCAACTGCACCTTCTGCACCGCACAGCTTCTGACCGTAAGCATGGTTCAAGTGTTCGATGGAATTTTCGAGAGCCTGACCTGCGATAACTTCGTAATGATCTGTACCACGTTGTACTTTGGGAAACCTTTTGACCGAATCTTCTTTTCTATAAAGAGCCATATAAATAACCAGTCCTTTGCTGGGATATTGAACGAAATGAGACGAACTGTTCGCGAACAAGTCGATGTCTAAGACGCGACAGAGCACCATGCTCAGTGTCACAACCACTGACCTTGTTTTTGAATAGTTAAACGGGATAGCTACGCTATGCGACTATCATTTAGCGCCAACGACAACTAACGCTAATGAAAACTTGAATGAATGCTGCGAATTCTACGCATATTAGTCTCAGCCTTATCTGGGGCTTCCACTGACCCTAGAAATCTCCCGGTGTTATGCACTAGTTACAGTGCCTTTGCTTATTCCAGGAACCTTCTACCTACTCTAAATGTACACTGCATGGACCATTGCGGACAATGTGCAACTTGTCCAAAAAACGACACGATAAATTAGCCAACCTGTCTAAGGGTTTTCCAGAATGTGAACATTAATAAGTCTCGAAATGTCGGCGGGGCTAATCATTAGAGCACTCTTGACAACAAGGTGGTTTTTCTGAGGGCTCAGAGAGCAAACTGGTGTTTTTATACCGAAATGGCTTAAACAAGCCGTTTTTCTAATCATTCAAATAGACCATCGACTACGAACCTTCCATTATTGCCTGAACAAAATGCAGCACTGATAACAATGCGCCACTTGACTTCAATGTGTGGAATATATGCCACCACTAGTGGGTGCAGAGGATGGACCTAATACAGTCAAATAAATCTCCCTGGCACAGACATTGCCGGTTTACCAACGAATCTGGCAAGTACTTACAGGTTGTTTAAAGACAGTGATTCGCCAGCGCGCACGAAATCACTGAATCGCGCGCAAATGCACTCTCTGACACAATTTTCAAGTAAATAGTGTGGATTGGAGGCGTGATTTCGGCGCAGCCAGTCGCATTACCGTTTATTATGTACCTTTGGCGTTCTATAAAAATGAAGTTCTTTGACAACCTGGCCGGGTCGGCTTAGCAAAAGAAAGAGGATGTGTGGTGAAGCGACAGTCAATTTTTCTAGCATTATCGCTATGTCTTGCAAGCGGCACAGCAAGCTTCGCTGGTCAACAACCGGCACAGCCCCAGCCAAACGGGCAAATGGATAAGGCGCTTCTAGACCGCTACTACCAGGGCGTCTCTTACATGAAGGTTGGCGACCTGGAAAAGGCATTGGCTGCGTTCAGTCAGTGCGCCCTTAGCGCGCCGCAAGATCCACTGGTACACCTCAGTCTTGGGGCGGCTTTGCAGCAACACGGCGACATCGATAATGCAATTTCAGAATACCGCCGCGCCATCCTCTTGCGTCCCCAGGACGCCTTCGCCCACGAGACTCTCGGTGTGTTACTGCAAGGCCAGGGGCAAATCAACGAAGCCATCGAACAGTATCAGCAGGCGATTCAGCTGCGTCCAGAAGTGGCATTGATGAAACTGAACCTGGGCATCGCGCAGCGAGTTGCCGGCAACGGAGACGCAGCTATCAGCGCTTTAAAACAGGTGCTGGCAGCATATCCGGAGCATTTGAGAGCGCGTTCTCAACTGGCAGCGGCGTATCAAGACAAAGGTGAATATCAACTCGCCATCAACGAATATAAACAAATCACAGCACGCGAACCAAACAATTTCACGATGCAGTACAACCTCGGAAATTGCTACCTGGCCTTAAAAGACTATGATGATGCAGCAATCGCTTTCGGGCGCGCCATCTCGATTGATCCCAAAGTAGCCGGAGCTCACGCGTTGCTGGCTCAAGCGCAAAGCAAGACAGGCAAGTATCCGGAAGCGGCAGCCGAGCTGAAGACGGCAATTCAACTGAAACCGGATCAATCTGACTGGCACGCTCAACTCGGTGATGTTTACACGAAACAGAAAGACTACTCCGCCGCTATCAGCGAATATCGTGACGCGCAAAAATTGAATCCGCGCGATGTAGACCCCGCTTATAGCCTGGGATATTTGCTTGAATTGACTGGTGACAATGCTGGTGCAGCGGATGCCTTCGAACATGTGATTGCCCTGAACAGTAACCACGTCAATGCCCACTACAACCTGGGCATCATCAAGCAGAAGCTCGGGGATCAATCGAAAGCCGAATCGGAATTTCGCACCGTCCTTGGTTTCAACCCAAATGATGGTCAGGCACTGGTAAACCTGGGTCGGTCTTATCTATTAACGGGTGATTTGAATCAGGCCGTAGGCTTCTATCGTCAGGGCTTGAGCCTCGAGCCGACTGACTCTGGAGCTTTTCAGGAACTCGGTAACGCACTGATCAAATTGAAAGATTACACAGGCGCCAGGTCAGCCCTGGAGTCAGCGCAATCTCTGTCTCCGTTCGATAAAAATACGATGCTCGGTCTGGTCAACCTGGATATCGCAGAAGGCAACAAAGGCAAGGCAGAAACCGGATTACGTCAGATGTTGGAACGCAACCCGAACGACATCAAGATCATGGAAATGCTGGCGGACAATTTGCAGGATCAAGGTAAGATACCTGCCGCAATTGAAGTCTATCAGCAAATCGTGCAACTCAATCCACGCTCGGCTGACGCGTTCAATGACCTGGGATTGGCACTACAGCGCAATAAAGATACAACAGGTGCTGTATCACAATATCGCAAGGCGCTGGAACTCGACCCCAAACATGTCGAAGCGCACATCAACCTGGGCAATATCTACCTCGCCCAGAAGTCGTATCCAGAGGCAGGAGTTGAGTATCAGAAAGCTCTGGAATTAAGCCCGGACAACGTTCTTGCCCACTACAATCTGGGACTGGTTTTGACGAGCCAGGAAAACATCGATGGCGCCATGAGTCAGTATCGCTCCGCTCTCAAGATCGATCCCAATTATGCCAACGCCTATTTTGCACTGGCGTTGCTTTATCAGGCGCAGAACAACGTGGGTGAGGCGACGACAGCGTTCCACAAATATCTAGACCTCGATCCCACAGGACCTTACAGCGAACAAACCAAAACGGCTCTTGCTCGAATCAATATGACCACGACGGGCTCAGACCAGGGGCAGACAGATCCAGGAACAGCCAACGCTGCGGTTCAACAAACCCAGCCAGCGGCACCGCAGAGCGTGCAACAAGCAGCACCGCCTGAGGTGGCGCCCCAGCGCCTGGCTCCAAGCAACAATATACAAACCTCCACCGAAATTCCTGAAGGGTCACTGTAGTTGCGTCGATTTCCAATGGCTGTACCTAAGGTGGCAATAATTTCTGTGGCGATACTTTCGCTGTCGGCAATATCGCCAGCGAATGCTGCAGATTCCACATTGGCCGACAGGGTCTTCACGAACGCAGAATCTCTGCTGGGAACGGTCAGCGATGTTCATTATGAACACTTGCACTCACCGGCAGACCAACAGGTGAGCGGAACGGTTGCCCACAATGACTGTTCTGGATTCGTCAGCTATTTACTCGCTAAACACGCACCCAATCAGTATTCAGCTATTTCTGCTGAACAGCCGAGCAAAGATTACCCACAGGCGAAGACCTACGCCAGGTTTTTCAATGAATTGACAAACAGTCAGCCGGGCTGGGCAAAAGTAACTAACATACGCAAACTGAAAAGGGGCGATTTCATAGCCTGGGCAAAGCAGGTCGTGCCTGGGCAAAAGCCGGGAAACAGTGGACATGTAGCCATTGTGGCAGAACCACCCGGCGACTTCGCGCAAGTGCAACTAGCAGACAAAACAGTACGTTTTCTCGCTATAAAAGTAATTGACAGTTCATCGGTCGATCACTTCTCGCCCGACCTCCTGCCACCAAATGCGGGGCAAAAACATCGCGATGGGCTGGGTAAAGGCTACGTCAGAATCGTCGTGGACAATGATAACGATCCCATCGGTTACTGGGAAGGCACGTACTGGAACGAGGGTGACAAACCAATCAACGGACCTTCCTACACGCCTGTGATCGGTTTCGCTCGATTGGTCAGCACGCAGAACTAATCGCTTTTCTCCGGATTCTCGGCATTGAGCAGGTTTACATTTGCCGGCTCACTCTTCGGCAAACTTTGCTTAGCTGTCGATGCAGAAGTCGAATGGAGAAGCAAAAAGTGTTTTCTTCGTTCCTCGATTTGCTCGCAAATATCTTCGGCCTTGAAGTGAGAGTATTGCTCCGGAACGTTGATTGCGTGGAGTTTTATGCCGCAAACTTTATAGATAGTTCGAGCAATAGAATTATAGTAGAAAAAAAGTTTCATTGGCACCGAGGCTTGCAACTTCCAGATGTTGTGCACATCCATTCCCACAAACTTATAAATGAAAGTGTAGGGGCGCACTTCCTTCAAATTCTCCCAATCGATGTGACAATGCGTGAGAAGTCCATGGATTGTGACTCCGGACGAATCGACTTGCATCAACGGCGTAACATTTTTATTGAAACGACGCACAACCCAGAGATAGATAAAAACCAACTGCGCAACTATAAACACAGCTATCAAATACAGATGCAGGGAAGCGAGAAGAACTGCGTAAATGCCAATCAGCGGCGCTGCGAACATCATGCGCCTGTTCAACTTTTGAATCGCCTGACGGCGGTCGTTATAGATAATCAGTGGTTCAGAAAAATCACTGGCATCGCCTGCAGTCCCCGACGTTTCAAGATGTGACGTATCTTCCCTCGCCCATTGCGCAGGTAGACTGGCATCATCTTGCATTGAAACTCCTCCAAAACGATGCGATCATAACTTATATGAGAAAAAGACCATAGTGCCCCTATACTGTTAGTACTGATGGTTCAGTCGCAGCAGTGGAGTGCAGATGAAGGCAAAACGTCTTTCAAACTTAATCGCAGCAGCTCTGCTTCTCACAGCCAGTGTGGGCGCGGGTTCGACATTGCTCGTGCGACCAGCAGTCGCGCAGCAGCAGCTCGTGGCTCAAGCCGATCCTTCTGCCATGGTGGTTTTGTGCTTCCGCATGAGCCCGCGAACCACCGACCAGGACAAGCAGTTCGTGGTCAGTTACCTGATGCAGCAGGGTCTGACCAACGTTGGATTCAGACCAAACGGTTATGAGTGCGTAGGAACGGGCACTTGCGCCGACGCAATGCGCATTATGAAATCGCAGCTTTATGTGGCGCAGCTGACATTAAGCAATCAAATGATACTGGCTTATCGCTTCGACCCACTGCCGCAGAACCCTCTGCCTCTGAATAACAAAGCTCGGTACGCGGCTGTCACCGAAGCGACGAGTTTCACAAGCGGAGGAGCTGGCGGCTTTTCTACAGGTACTGGTGGCAGCGGATCGGGAACGGGTGCAGGTAGCAATTACACTGGAAATCAACAGGGGAACTATCAATTCGGATCCGGTCAAAGTGAGTTGGGCAACGGCTTGGTTGGCGGTTCGATGAATGGCGGGTCGATGAACGGGGGTTCGCAATTCGGGGGTTCGCAATTCGGGGGTTCGCAATTCGGCGGCTCTCAGTTCGGAGGCTCGCAATCCGGCGGCTCTCAGTACACCGGTTCGCAGTATGGCGGCTCGCAATATGGCGGCTCTCAGTATAGTAATTCTCCATACGGAAACACACAGCAAACCGGCTATCAGTCGACGGATGGAATGGGCGGTGGCGTTGGCTCCAAACCAATCTGGAATAAGACGAACGGAACACTCAGCCCGACCGGTTTGGGCATTCCTGAACTCTACGGAAACAATACAACCGCTAACCCTGCAAATGGAATCGGAAGCCAGGGAACCGGCAATTATGGAGGCGCCGGCAATTACGGAAATGCTGGTGGCTACGGAAACACCGGCGGCGGCAACTTCGCCAGCGGCGGAGCAGGTGGCTCACAACCAATCTGGAACAAGACCAACGGAACACTCAGTCCGACCGGGCAAGGCATTCCTGAGTTGTACGGTGGCAACACAACTGCAAACCCGGCGACGAATGGATTGGGTAACCTCGATACCGGCAACATGGGTGGAGGACAAATCGGAAACGCTAACTCGAGTAATGGCTTTCCTGGCAGCGCCGGTGGCTTAACACAGCCGGCATACAATCCAAACACACCGGCATACAATCCTAACGCCCAGTACACCAACGCAGCGCAAAGCAATCAGGGCACGAACAGTCCTGCCTTTAATTTGAACACCCCGGCTTACAATCCAAACTTAGCTGGTCCAAGCCAATAATCCGGTTTAGCCGGAACGCATGATTTCTGTTTCTTTCATTGAAGCTTTCGACTCAAGCATGTTCTTAAGCGTCGGATGATTTTTCAGTTCGGGATCATCTTTGATAATTTCGATGGCTGCATGTCGTGCTTCTTCCAAAATCTTCGCGTCGTTGACCAGATCTGCCAGCAGCATCTCCGGTAATCCACTCTGGCGGAATCCCAGGAACTCGCCTGGACCGCGAATTTCGAGGTCCTTTTCAGCGATGACGAACCCATCGTTAGTTTGAGTCATAATTTCGAGTCGCTGTCTGGTGGTATCAGATTTGGAGTCAGAAACGAGGTAACAAAAAGATTGTTCAGCACCACGACCAACCCGTCCACGCAATTGATGCAAAGCCGCAAGACCGAAGCGATCGGCGTTTTCAATCACCATGACCGAGGCGTTTGGAACATCGACACCTACTTCGATCACAGTCGTGCACACAAGAATGTCAAAATCACGATCTCGAAATCTTTCCATAATCTCGTCTTTTTCTTGCGGTTTCAATTTTCCATGCATTAATCCAAATCGCAAGTCCGGATACTTTTCCCTCAGTTTCTCATATTCCTGAGTAGCTGCTTTTGCCGATAGAGTCTCAGATTCTTCGATCAGAGGAAAGACAATGTAAACCTGACGACCAGCCGCGATCTCATCATGAATTTTGGTCCACAATTCAATTTTTCTACCAGGAGTAAATAATTTGGTCTCGATCGGTTTTCTACCTGGTGGCATCTCATCGATTTCAGAAACATCGAGGTCGCCGTGCATTGTCAACGCAAGAGTTCGCGGAATCGGCGTTGCAGTCATCGTCAACAGCTCCGGACTCTGGCTCTTAGCCTTTAAACGAGCACGCTGTTTGACACCAAATCTGTGTTGTTCATCGATGATAATCAGACCGAGATTTTGAAATTCGACATTGTCCTCGATGAGAGCATGGGTCCCAACTGCAATATTGATTTGTCCATTGAGAAGTGATGCGCGCACCTCACGACGCTCTTTCTGACCTTGTTTCCCAACAACAAGAGCGCATTTCAAACCAAGCGGTGTAAGCAAACGCTGAAACTGGCGATAATGTTGTTCGGCCAGAATTTCTGTCGGCGCCATCATCGCGCACTGATAGTTGTTCTCGATAGCAATCAGGAAAGCCATCAAAGCAACTATAGTTTTTCCAGAGCCAACATCGCCCTGAACCAGTCTGTGCAGAGGTTTTGTCGAAGCCAGATCAACTGCAATTTCGCGAAAAACACGATCTTGCGCGTTGGTCAGTTTAAACGGCAAGGACGCTCTCAATCGCTCGACCAACCCATCCGGCTTGAACTCGAGCTTGAGCGCACCTTCCGACTGCTCGAATTTGTGCCTGCGATGGGCAAGCTCTAGTTGAATCGCAAAAAACTCATCGAAGACGAGTCTGTATCGTGCTCTATCTTTACTCTCAGCATCATCGGGGAAATGAATCGCGCGAAGCGACCAATCCAACTCTGCCAGATCAAACTTATCTTTAACTTCTGCAGGCAGTGGGTCAGTCACCGCAGGCAGTGACTCAAGAGCGTTGTGAATAATATTGCGCATGTAGCGCAAACTCATTCCTTCAGTGAGTGGATAGACAGGCACAAGGCGCCCGGCATGAATGCTGGTGGAGAGATCTGGGCTGTCGCTATCCTCGCCCTCACCATCACCGACCTGCCCGAGCAATTCGATTTCTGCATTTTTCAGGACAAGTTTATTACTGTAATTGTCACGTTCGACGATACCTGACGCGAGAACTTGCGAGTCTCTGGGATATTGCCCCTTGAAACGATCTAGAAGATACTTATTCTGCTTGCCACCGATAAAACGCGTAATTGCGATCGTACCGGTGCCATCATTAATCAGAATAGTCACGATCGAAACATTGCCACGTTTTGACTGGTATGCACCAACGGATTTGATTACACCGTATATGGTGACTTCCTGCCCCGGCTTCAATCCTCTGATAAAAACTCGATTCTGAAAATCCAGATGCCGACGAGGGTAGTGACGCAGCAGATCATTGACAGTGACTATATTGAGCTTGCTAAGCACTGCGGCCGCTTTGGGACCGACGCCGCGAACGAATTGAACCGAAATTTGATTTGGGTCTGATACTGCGAATTTTGAATTTGCGGATTTCTCTTTTGCTTTGCCTGCACTCTTGTTATCCATTACTTTGCCGTCACTCTTCGATGAGGAAGAGGATGGAGTCGGTGACGCTGAGTCTTTTGTTGAGGCGGTCGGTGATGAAGAAGCAACCTTTAGTAACGACGAGTCCGTCGCTGACGAGGCGGCGGTCGTAGTCTTGACAGCCATGACATCGTCGGCACTGCGAGCTTTCTTCTCAGCAATCGCCGAAATTGAATCAGCTAACTTTTGGGTAAGTGCTTCGGGAGAGTCCGCATTTGCGTCAGTAGCACCATCCACATCAGCCTCATCTGAAGACGTTGTGCCGACGGACCCATTTTGAGCATCTGCCACATTCCAGAACGGTTTAAGAAGGTCCTCAGCGCGCTTCATGACCGAGATACGAGTGGCAACATCCAGGTTCGGATACTGGCGAAACAAGCCGCGCACAGTCGCCCAAACAGGATCAGTTGGATATCTGCGGCATAACCGATCGGCCGTGGTTCTCATAAATTGAGAAAAGGTCGAATGCTTGCCCTGAAAATCGGAATAGTAAGTGCGGCGCTCAACCTCAATCGCGCGCCGCAGAGCCGAAAGCTCAGCCTCTCTGGTTTTCTTGACACCGCTCACAATTGGAGCCATATGCACTCAGGATATATATCCATCACCAGGCGCAGCCAAGCAAATCTGGACAGTCCGCCTTACTTAAGACTAAGAGACGGAGCGTCCAAATACACTTTAAAAAACGGCCAACAACCAAAGTTTCTCGCGGTCTTAACGAGGAAGAGCCAATATGCATTGACCAGTGGCTACTGATCACGCAATGCGGCGATTCCGCGCTAGACCGTTACGAGTTCCATTTCTTGCCGGCGAGGCAGTTCATAATTCATGATGTCCATCAACAGCTCCAGCCTTGTTCCGCTGCAAAGCATTGGAATCAAGTTCGGCAAGCTGTAGTAGTCACCCTTGAATGTGAAGGTATCGACTTCAACATCCATGCTTTTCAAGCTGCGTTCCACTGCATCGGAGAACGAACCAACATTCACAATAATGACTGAAGGCATTAAGTTCATCGATTCAGCATAATCTTTCAGCGCAGCAGCAAAAGTTGGGCGAGCATTTTCGCCCTGATCGGTGATCATGACTACCTGCTCAACCAGCAGCTTATTGCGGCGCATCGCTTCAAGAGCGATACCGCACGATGTGTTGCCACCAGCTTTGATACCTCTGAACGCCGCTTCCCAGTGTGAGAGTTCAGCGCCTTTGGCTTTGATTTCATACGCCATGCTGTCGAATGCATAAACGTACAAATCGGCAGAGCAGATAGGTGCAACCAGGCTAGCAACCGCTTTTCCAACTTCGATTGCTTGCTCCATCGAACCGCTTTTGTCGACAAACAACGCAGTAGACTTTTTGATTTTTCCTTTTGCCTTAACTTGATGGTCTCCCACAGCCTCCACTTTGCGTACCATTTCGTCATCCAGATTGGCAGCCTTCACAGCCTGACGCGTTTTCAAGGCGGAAACCCGGTTATCGGTTTTTCCACTTTCCAGTTTCGATTCGATTAACTTACGCAAATCGGAATTTCCCAGCGCGCCTCGTTTTTTCAGGCTCGCCATGTTGTTGATCACTTCTTGCGGTGTCATAACAGACACAATAGCCACCAGAGCTGCTGGAGTCATGTTTTTGACAACGGTCGAGGCAACTTTATATGGAATTTTATTTTCCACGATCATGCGTGCTTGTTCTGCAGGGTCACTGCATGCAGCGATTTTCTTCAAAACAAACAATCGACTGTCGACTGGAGGTTTCTCGTCAAACAGGACTTTCTGAGCATATTCACCTGGCTTGATACGCAGCGATGCGTACAAAGTTTTCAGTGACTTACGGGCATGCAATGCAGCCGAATCGAAGCTGCGCTGATCACGCTCACGTTCATCCAGATAGTGCTTTACTGAATTACGCAGTGAACGTGGAACAGACGCAGCGATACCAGGCACGAATGCCTTGCCGGCACGGTGCCCTTTCACAACGCGCACAACACGTTCAACTTGATATGGTGGCATCTTTTCGAGCATGTAGAGTCCGCTATCTCTGTATTCATCAGAGAATTTCGAAATTGCCATGAATGCCACGAAAAGTTGTTTCAAATCGTGCACTGACCCATTATCGAAATACCAGGCAGCAAGATGACCGAAGAACAACGGATCGTTCTCGTGTACGTGCTTGAACAGAGGGATATACGGCGCCACATCGCGGTGCGGCGTACGCAGCAGAGCATTGAGAATGCTAAGCCTGTAGTCTTGTTCAGATGTGATTGGATTTCGTAACAGATGATCGAACATGTTTCACCTTGCGGGTTCTCGTTGCCCGCAACGAATTCGGACCTTGCATTGACGCAAGCAAGCTTGCATCGGGACTCCGTATTTTTCAGCCAGCTTGCAATTACATTGCAAATCAGGCCGAGAAAACCTAACTTCAAAGAGAATTTTTCAGGTGCTATTTATCTAGAAATTCTGTCTGTATAAGTCGCAAGAGCAACGGAACTTGAAAGGTTGTAGGCTCTAGCCGTTAGGATACAGACATTGGGTAATGACGCACCGATGATTATTTTCTGGCATTAAGTAAAATCACCAACCTTCTCAAACTCGGTGTCGTCAAAAATTCTGCCTGTGCAAGTTATAAGAGCCGTTCTGAGCCGCTACACTCAGTTATAGCGATGGTGGAGGAGTACGTCCCCTGCGTCGGTTATGAGCCGAATCTGTCTTTCGACGAACCATGTTTGTATGCTCTCATTGTAAGAGCACAGGCTAGATTGCATTATATACAAATCGACAAGAGTTGTCATCAGAAATCGCACAATTTAATATTGCACTGCTGATGGTGGCACAAGATTTAAGTCAAACAATTTGAAATTGTTTTGACTTACTTGGAATTGTTTTTCCAATCATTCGTAAAACTGACAACGGCATCGAGAAGAGCTTTTAATTTCTTGGCACGCTGCATCACTTCCGAAGCCGTATCCATATCATGATCCTGGATAGACTTGACTCCAATCGGAGTAAGCAATTCTAGTTGTTGGTCAAGAGCGCCAGCAAACTGATTACACTCATTTAGAACAAGAACCAAATTTTGCTGCAGAAGGTCCTGGACGTTGCCGCGCACCTGACCAGATATAGGCGCTGCGCCTGATGACGGAGCTGGTGGGTTGACCGCACTGATTTGAGGTTTCGGGTAGTCACCCGGACGTGAAGAGTTCTGCGCTGCAGCCTGTTGATTGGCAAAAAATTGCTGCGGACCTGTCTGACTCTGGCTCTCTTGCGATTGGCGAAATTGCGGCGCGCCATTTTGTTGCCCCTGCGGAACCGGAGGTGGGAATTGCGCCTGTCCATGTGGACCCGACAGCGATTGCGGTTGCTGTGATTGAGCCCGAAAAGACTGCAACGGTGAAATGCCTTGCTGTCCTGTCGAAGATTGCTGCTGTTGCGACTGCGCAGGAAATGGCTGCAAAGGCGACATCCCCTGTGCACCGGTTGACGACTGCTGCTGTTGCGAGTGAGTCGAAAAGGGCTGCACAGGCGAACTTCCATGCGGCGAACTTGAAGAATGTGGTTGCTGCTTTTGCGCCGGAAAGGGCTGCACGGGCGCCATGCCTTGCGAACCGGTTGACGACTGCATATGTTGCGACTGCGTCGGGAACGGTGATCCACCGTACTGACCAGACGATGATTGTTGTTGCTGCGACTGCAAGTGCGGCGGCAATTGCTGTTGCAAATGCGGTGGCAACGGCTGCTGCGAAGGCAACGCGTCCTGCGGCTGCGCTGGAAACGCGCGCTGCTGTATGTTTTGCTGCTGTTGTGGAGCCGCTTGTTGCAAAGACGGCTGCTGAGTGTCCAGCGGTGTCGGCGGCAACTGCTGGCTCAGAGGAGTGTAGGCTTCGTATTTTTGCCGAGCAGGGCGAGACGGATTTTCTTCGAGCAACCACTCTGGTTTCAATAACTCGACTTTATTGTCACTTGTTCCAAAAGAACTTGGTCTAGCCGGCAGCGACGCATCGGGCACAGAAGCCGGCTTTTGCGTGAGCGAAAATTTGTCAGTATCACTCGCTTCACCGCGCGCGACCATGATTAAGTGTGCAAACAGTCGTTTCGCGATCGCGGAAGCCTGGTCCATCGACACTGGCTTACCATCGAGAGTCCAATTCACCTTATTTCTGGGAGCCTGAGCCGCAATCATCTCCATGTAGAGAGGAAATTCCTCATGGCGGGCCTTGAAACCCATCAGCACACCGACGGGAACGACGTAGACTTGAATGCGAAAATATTCTCCCCGCACAACCAGAGCCCACTTGTAGGTAGACAAGTAACCCAACGACACAACCGAAGTATCCGGTGCTCCGCCCAGTGAACTTGGTCCTTTCGGCTCTTGAAGGGTTGGTCTTGTGCAGTTGACCTGAAGTTCAGAGTCGGTGCACATGCTGCTGAAGTCGTAGGCATAGCGCTGGAAGTGATCGAACAAACCGTCTACCCAGGCTGCCATCGAACGAGGAGGCTCCTGGGCAGGATCAGAGTCGTTTTTGATGACAACGGCATCTTTGACTGCGTCAGTACTCAGTGCAGCCAACCATTTTGAAGTTTGCTCACCGCTAAAAGGCTTGATCGAGTTCAAGATACGCTTCGACAAGGGGTCGGAGCCGCCGCTTCGATACTTATCGTCAGTCATTGACCGCCTAACCTCTTACCGCCTGTAGACAATCTTCCCTGAACGAGCGGAACGCAACCGCCGTTAGCACGGAAATCTCGCGCTTTCTTGAAGTTTTGCCAGGATGAAGCGCCTGTACGAGTTTTAGGAGCTGGCAGCAGCGGATTTCGCCGTCGATGGATGGATTGAACCATTACTTGAATCTTCCGGGATCCAGCTTTACCGTCAAGCCACGTTTGTAAGCTCTCAAGGTTGTATTACGAGACTGCTCTGGTTTTACCGATTGAAAACAAGTTGCCAACTCTACTCATAACCAGCAAAACAAAATGGAACATATTTTGTTTCGGAAAAATTGATTTTGCTTCTGAACAGTAAAAACAATGTCGCGGTAACGTAACTGCTAGTATACAAACGTTTTGTAGCCTTTCAGTTACGTTATGTTAGCAAAAGCGCTACAACAGATATCTTTCGCTCAATCTGATCTATAGTGAAACTCAACGTCTCAAAAACTTGAGGCGCACCAATGAAGCTCGACAATTAATTCATTCGTGCGCTCCAACAGGTTACTTAGTTACTGAGGAGAATCAAAATGACACACGTTCAGAAATTTTTGGCAGCCGCTGTAGGCTTCACCTTCACAGTCGGTATGCCAGCTCTGGCTGACACGACTGTGCATGAAGAGCACGCATCGTCAACCACTACTTCGACACCAGATCCAATTCCGTCGACAAGCAGCACAACTTCAACGACAAGCACGACTGCAGTTGGCGCTCCAGCAGTGAAACAAACGACGATTAAAACCAAGGCAAACACTCCAGTTGGAAAAGTCAAGATGAAATCCACAACCACTGAAGCAGTGCCAGGTGCTGTGGAATCAACAACCACAAAAGTGCACACTGAGAACTAAAAGTCGCAATACACTGATGAAATTGAAAGGTCTATCGGAATTCGATAGACCTTTTCTTTTACCGGCTAGTGCCCCTCGATGTTCACAGACAGGTCATCTAGCGTAACGGAAAGGTTCAACCTGATGCCTTCAAGACAATATCGAACCGCTACCTCACTGGACAGAGCGACGACAAGCATAATCAAATTGCGAGCAAGTGGATAATCGCAAGCGTCATCGTTCGCGTTTCCTGGTACGACGTAAGAATCGTTCCACTGAATCTGACCATATGAGCCATTCAAACCTACATGCAGACACGCATACTGAGCCAGTCTTACCTCGTCATAGACCAGCTTGCGGCTGCACGAATTGTCAAAGGCATCTACAACCAGGTCAAACCCACGCAATAATTTGCCTGCGTTTTTGTCATTCAGTTCTTGAGCAATTGCGACGGTTTCAGTACCCACCTCCCTGAAAATCAGGTTGCGCAGGCAATCTGATTTACGTCCGCCAACATCGTCGAGACCATAAACTTGAGTTCCGATATTATGGTCTTCGACGCGATCTTTATCGATGACGGTGAGATTTCGCAGACCCATGCGAACAAGATTAACTGCCAGGTTCGATCCAATAGCACCGGCCCCGCAAATGACAATTTTGAAAGCAGCCAATTTTTTTAACGCTTCTGGTCCGCGTTGTAGTTGTTCGTGATGAAAATGTTTTGTCATAACATGCCCTCCACGATTGTCTCAGTATTCATCAGCATATCCGCTCTCACGCATGACCCCGACCAAACTCGCCAGGTCGAAATCTTGATCCAGACCAGACAAGCAAATTCCTGCACTGACAACAGTGAGGTCACTAACCCGAATCCTGGATGTGTGCGAATGACCATCCACAACATACCGAACGAGAACCTGGTCTGCGCCTTCATTCCACATGCCTTCGAGGTGAGCGCCAGCGTGATTGAGAGCGCTCTCAACGCGCTGCAAGTCTGTCTGCGGCGTCGAAGAAAAGCGTCCCCTCATGTCTGGAAATTTTTGCAACCAGAGCATGCGATACGCAAGTTTTTCTTGCGGCACTGCATTGGGCACTCGCAATTGATCAGGGGCAATATTGGCATGTAGCGCGTCGCGCAACGCACGCGCCACAGAGGGGTCTCTACGTCGATCGACACATTCATACCAGAAAGACGCACCGTCAAATCGAGCACAAACTGTCTCAAAACGATTCGGGCGCTGGGCGAGATACAACGGAACTGGTCCACTGATCTGCGCCCGAGCATCCGCAGTGTTAGCCTGCAACGACCACAGCCTTTGCTCAAACTGATCGAGCATAATCAGCCGAAATCTTGGCAGCAAATCGAAGTACTTGCGAATCTGGTCGAGAGTCGCAGCACCGCATACGGTTGCATTTTTAGGATTGACGGCTTTCAAAACCGCCCATCCTTCAAAATTCCGTTCTTTCACCGACATCGTGTAAGCGATGCCTTCAACCTGCACTGACACTTGTTTGCCGCGAACTACCGGGGCGACAAATGTCTGCGCTAGAGCTCGACTTTCTTCCGAAGCGATTCGATTGATCAGAGCCAGGGGATCGATCGAAGAAGGAGCAATTTTCTTCTCCTTCATAACGCGAGTCATCCGAAAACAGCCTCGGGTCGAAGTGTCAGATTGCCGTTCGCGTGACGCTCAACTACCGTATGGTTGAAATCTGTCACGGCTACATCGACAAACTGAGCGACTGCGTGCCTGACCTGATCATCAGCAGAAGAGGCTGTCAGAGACAGCACATCTAATGCTATATCACGGCTGCGTCCCTGGAAACGCAGATGCAGAACTGCTGCAGAATCTGTTCCATTTGCGAAATTGTATAGGGTTGTTGGATCGTTAGTGCTCATGTACGCACCTCCACTCTCGGTAAATAGTTATCTAAAAAGCTTGCCTGTGCGAGTTGCAAGAGCAAATTTAAGTGCTCTATCCGCTGAGCTACAGGGACAAACATCCCTGGAAGGATTCGAACCTTCGACCTCTCCGTTAACAAGCGGGTGTATGCTCTTTCTGTTAGAGCACAGGCTGAATTTCATTCTAACCACGCCCGCAAACTTTGTCAAGGCGCACTCTGAGCCGGTTTCAAGCTAACACAAAATTAGACAGCCACTACCTGTGGTGCCAGACAAATTTCTGAGTTAGTGAATGCCGGGTGCGTTCTCCGCAAAGTTTTACCTCGTTTAATAAGCGCGAAAAAAAAAATAGCTGGACACGAAGAAAGGCTTCGAGTCGCAGACAGAAGATCCATTCTAAGCACCAGCACCGCAGATGTCAACATCAAAAAAAATACACCCCAGCGCCGCGCACGCATTGCCTCCAGGGGCGCTGGCACATCGCGTATAGAGCGGTGTGCCCTGCGTGCTGAGGTCCACCGGGGCGTTGCGCCCAGCGTGCAGGGCACCACGTGCAGGACATCGAGCATGGAGCGCAGCACGCCTGGATGCTCGAACATTGCGTGCAAACAAAGGCGCAATGCAAATCCAACGTGCCACCAATAGTGGTGAGTAGAGAAAGCTCTTACTGCAAGCGATTGAGAATCAGTTTACTAATTGCTTTCAGTGTTGCGAAAACACCGAGACCTTCAGATGCCACTGCTTCGAAACTCGGTACGCCACGAATGTTCAGCTCTTTTTCAAGACGCTCGATCGGCAATGCATTCGCCAGGTCTCGCTTGTTGTACTGCAGAACCCACGGAATATTGTCGAGGGTCAAACTGTATTCAGCCAAGTTTTCAATCATGTTCTGAAGTGATTCGACGTTGTCGCGTGAGCGCATTACGTCAGAATCGGCAACGAAGATGATTCCGTCGACGCCGTTCAAAATCAATTTGCGGCTGGCGTTGTATTCAACCTGACCCGGAACGGTGTAGAGGGAGAATCTTGTTTTGAAACCTTGTACGCTGCCTAAATCCAATGGTAAGAAGTCGAAGAAGAGAGTTCGCTCAGTTTCTGTAGCCAAGCTAATCAGCTCACCTCTTGTGGTCGGTGCCAATTGACTGTGAATATACTTTAAGTTGGTCGTCTTGCCACCAAGTCCGGTGCCGTAGTAGACGATCTTGCAATTGATCTCTCTCGCCGCGTAGTTTACGAGTGCCATCCTAGTCTTCCTACTTCGCCTCTCTTGCCCTTAAATCCTCTCGGGAATTCAAGCGCCATGACCGACTGTCGATAGCAATTGATACCACGATTTGGGCAGTATTAGAAGTGCTCTCCAACGAACTGATGCAGTTTGAAGTAATCACTAAAGAACCCCATCCCTGGCTCGCTCAACGCGAGGCATCTTGATAACACACTTCATACAGCCCTAACACGCCCGCCAAAGCTGTACCCCCAAAAACAGACTACCACGATAATAGCCGGGCCACACCAAACAAAATAAGTGTAAATGTTCCTTTGCACTAAACCCGCAACACTATCTAATGTACCCATCTGTGGTATCTGTTTCATGCTATGATCGACCTTTGCTTACCGCTCAGGCCGGTTGCAGCTCTTGCTGGCAACATGCCGCCGAAGGCAAATTCCTGATCTAATCAGGTCTTTCGAGTGCCTCCCAACCAGGGAGAGAGCGAGACATCTGTACACCACTCTTTTGAGTTCATCACTGGTAATCGAACTATGGCTAAACGTTGTGATGTTTGCGGAAAGGGACCTACGACTGGTCGTAGCTATACCTTCTTGCGTTCTCACTGGAACCCGCATGACAAGCGGAGATGGCTTCCAAATCTGCAACCGGTCAAGGCGCTCGTCAACAAGACCGTCAAAAGACTGAAAGTTTGCACTTCCTGTATCAAAGCAGGAAAGATTCAGAGAGCTATCTAGTCCACCCAGGGGCTTTTCTCTGTCATTGGCTTCTAGAACTTTTATAGGCTCGACTTAGCGCCCATGCGCCAGGTCGAGCAATCGTTCTTTTCCCACATAGTAAAACTCATTGCAGAAATGGCAGCGCCCTTCAGCCTGACCGTCCTCCTCTGCCATGGAAATCAGATCTTGCTTGGGAAATACCTTGAGGGCCTCAACAAAGCGCTCATCGGAGCATTTACACCTGAATGAGAGCGGTTTGACTTCTGTCAGGGCGGTAATTTCAAAGCCTGCCAGAATCCGCTCAAGAATCTGCTCAAGACTCATCCCACGGCGCATCAAGAACGTAAAGGCGCCAAACGTGGTGATGTTGTTCTCTATTTTGCAAATGGTTTCTTCAGTATGATCGGGCAGCAGTTGAATTATCAGACCGCCGGCAGCTTCGACACCGCTTTTGCTAAGGTGTGTGCCCACTACAACCACGGAGCCTGCCTGGTCAGAATTGACTAGATAGCGGTTGACGTCCTCGCCGACTTCGCCAGAGGCCAGCTCGACGGTTGACATGTGAGGTCCACCAAAACCGTGATCGATAGTGACGTGCAGATAGCCGGTCTTGCCGATTGCTGAGCCCACGTCAAAATTTCCAAGCGAGTTGAGCGGCAACTCGACTTCCGGATTTTGCACGTAACCGCGCACAGTGCCTTTTGGAGAGGCATCTACAACCACTTTTCCAAGAGGTCCATCACCCTGAAACTTGAGCAAGACCTGACCATCCTTCGCTGCCAGAGGAGCAAGCAAGGCGCCGGCTGTAAGAGCCCTGCCGAGGGCTGCTGTCGCTGTATAAGATAATTGATGTCGCTGCCGCGCGACTTCGACAAGGTCGGTAGTGGTGGCGATCACCGCTCTAATGGTGCCATCGGCGGAAATCGCCTTCAGTATGCCGTCTTTCATACTCGAATAGTCCAGAACGGGCTCCAATCCAACCATTCTAGCAGTTTACAACTTATTTTAAAACCTTTTTATAACTTTCGAGCCGTTACAACCCTCGGCGATTGACTCATGTCAAGGTCCACTTCCAGATCCTGCCAGTCCTGCTTTTCGAAAATCCGGCAAACGGAGCCACTTTGACCATCACCCACCTCGACGATGATCACACCCTTACCGGCTCGAAAGTGCACCGGCACCAATTTCGCGAAATCTCTGTAGAAGCCAAGTCCATCTTCTTCTGTGCCGAATAACGCTTCCTTCGGCTCATGCAAACCGACTTCGGGCTGCAACCCAGAAGCCTGAAAAGCTGGAATATATGGCGGATTAGAGATGAGAACGTCGATGTCAGAGGGCAGATTTTTCTGCCAATCACCACATTCGATGCGTAGTCTATCGTTCACACAGTTCAAGACAGCGTTTTTCCTTGTAAGGTCACATGCCGTCTCCGATATATCCAGCCCAGTCAGGCTCAAGGCGGGATGAGCGGCCAGCAAACTAATGGCTATTGCGCCGCTGCCTACTCCAACATCTACAACCTTCAAATCTTTTTGATTATCAGACATGGCGATGATTTTGCTCGCTTTGACAACGACTGATTCAGTATCGGCTCGCGGAATTAAAACTCCTGGTCGAACCTCGAATGGCAAGCCCATAAACCAGGTGCGACCGAGGCAGTATTGCAGAGGAATTCTACTTTCGCGTTTCTCAACGACGCGTTCAATTTCCGTCACCTGGG
Source organism: Drouetiella sp. (assembly GCA_036702955.1). Classification (GTDB taxonomy): domain Bacteria; phylum Cyanobacteriota; class Vampirovibrionia; order Obscuribacterales; family Obscuribacteraceae; genus PALSA-1081. Next base: position 107,292 of record DATNPY010000025.1, read on the forward strand.
ATTGGTCGAGCGCCTCTGCTGCTTTTAGAAATTGCTCGGCAGTACCACTTTCGGTTGCATGCAAAATTATCAGTTCAGATTCTCGGCGCGCTTCATGTTCTGCAATGCCAAGTGCCCTGAGGCGATCGAGGATCAGTTTTTTTGCTTCAGCAAAAGTTGTCATTGCGTACACAAGGGTAAGTAGATAATGGCGCCCCGTCACCCCGCTCGAAAGCTCAGTGCTCTGTGATGGCTCGGATAACGATCTTAACCTGCCTTATAGTAGTTTCTATCTTCGCGCCGCAATCAGCGATCGCCGAGACGAATCTTCAAAAAGGCGTGCGGCAATACAGTGCGCGACAGTTCGATCAGGCAGTCAACACTCTGACGATAGCCGCGCATGAGGATCCTAAAAACGCAGAAGTTCACTACAACCTGGGCAATGCACTTTTGCAGACGGGCGACGCAGTCAAGGCGACCCGCGAATATGAACTCGGATACGCGCTCTCAGGAAGTGGTCCTATTGCTGCTTATTGCAGCACAGCCCTTGCTGGTATCAGGCAACGAAATCACAACTCTAGAACAAGCACAACTTATTATCGCACCACCACAAACGGAGTTTCTCGAACTGCCATCCGCTGCCCGGTCGGCACCGAAAGTCACAGGGACGGCGTTGAAAAGTCGCACGGTGGCTTGTCTGCGGAAGAATGGAGCGTCTGGCGAGTTTATTACGATAAAGCCTTTAGACGACTGGAGATGAAAGTGATACTGGCAATGGTGCCTAACTGGCAAAGCATGACAGGCATCTCGGAACTGTATTATTACGTCGACCGCAATCGAAAGTTACGTGCCCGAGTAAGCCGATCAACCACAGACGACGCGGTTAATGCAGCTTTACTGGAAGTTGTTCGAAACTTAGATGGCAGCGCTGCGATTGAATTTCCTGCCACCATCAAAGCCGATAGCTTCAATTTCTATCACGGAGTGGATCTTGGTGAAGTTGCATTAGCTCTCAGACATCAAGCCAGATCAACTTCGACCACGGCGACGATGACGAATACCAACGCCACACTGCAGCAAACCGGGCAAGCAGCGGCTCAAGGGAAGCTGCAAATACCGCCTGCCAGCACCGCCGTCAGTGCCACGCTACAAAATTCGAAAGTCACAGCAGACGTCGCAGGAAAAGTGATTGGGCGGAACAGCACTGAGCTGAAGGCAGTGCAAGAAATCTTGCCACCAGAGACGGCATCACAAAGTGTAAAGGGGCAGGTGCTTATGGAACCGGCTATACCACCGGAACAAAAGTCGGGCGATCAGCAAAGCGGAAAAGCGGCACCCGAGAAATCAGGCGATCAGCAAAACGGAAAAGCGGCACCTGAAAAATCCGGCGATCAGCAAAGCGGTGATGCGCTACCCGAAAAATCTGGCGATCAGCAAAGGGTAAAAGCAGCACCATAAAAACCCGGTAGCCGGTAGACCTGATTAGCTCGGGAAAGAATCGTTATTACCCAGTGACTCTTCCAGGCGTCGTTGCTGGTCATCAAGAATGGAAGCTTCAATCATTTTTTCCAGATCGCCTTCAAGAACCTGCGCGAGGCTGAAGTTGATGTTCAGACGGTGATCGGTGACGCGATTATCTTTGAAGTTGTAGGTGCGAATTTTTTCTGAGCGATCACCGGTTCCAACCTGAGATTTGCGCTCGTCGTAAATTGCCTTCTGCTGCGCTTCGGTTTCCATTTTGAAAAGCTTGGCACGCAGAATTTGCTTGGCACGTTCCTTGTTTTGCAACTGGCTTCGTTCTTCAGAACATGCCACCATCAAACCTGTCGGCTTGTGAACGATGCGTACGGCAGTTTCTACCTTGTTTACGTTCTGACCGCCGGCTCCGCCTGACCGCATTGTGGAAATATCCAGATCTTTTTCGTCGAGATGCACATCGATTTCGTCAGCTTCAGGCATCACCGCAACAGTTGCAGTTGATGTATGCACTCGCCCATTAGCTTCAGTTGCCGGCACACGCTGCACGCGGTGCACACCTGACTCATATTTGAATTTGCTGTAAGCGCCTTCACCTTTAAAGCTTACGATTACTTCTTTATATCCGCCCAACTCACCGTCGCTAGCACTGGCAATCTCAGGCTTCCAGCCCAATCGGTCTGCGTACTTCAGATACATGCGCAGAAGGTCGCCTGCAAAAAGTGATGCTTCATCGCCTCCAGTCCCGGCGCGAATTTCCACCATGATGTCTTTTTCGTCATTGGGGTCGCGTGGCAAAAGCAAAAATTTCAGTCGAGTGGTCACTTCTTCCAGCTCGGCTTTGCAGCTCTCGATCTGCGTCTCAATCTCTTCGCGGTCACCTGGATCGGCTTCACGCAGCATCTCTTGATAGTCGGCTACATCAGCCGTGAGCTTCCGATACTTGTTGAACGCCTCAATCGTGGGCTCCAGCGAGCGCTTCGTTTGATTCAGTCGTTTGTAATTGGCAAGGTCGGCCGTTACATCCGGGTCATAAAGCTTTTGCTCAAGCTCCAAATAAGTTTGCTCGATCTCTTTTAGCTTCTCGACGAAATGATCCATGACCGCGGCCTGCGTTTATCAGTTTAAAAGAACGGAGAGGGAGGGATTCGAACCCTCGCTGCGTTTTAGCGCAGACAGTCTTTCCAGGACTGCACGATAGACCACTCTGACACCTCTCCGAGTAATCTGGAAAAGCCATTATATCAAGGAAGGTAGCCAAGGCAGCGCATTTCAACAAAGCTTGCGACAAATTACGCCGCTTTGCTTTACGGCGCTGTTACAGCTGCTATTTCAGTCAAACGACGCCTGCAATTTACACAAAGTCCATCTGACGACTTAATTGCGCTTAAACATTGACCAGCGAGCGAATTCGCTTTTGAGCAGATTTGATCAACGGCAAGAAATCGTCGGCAGTCAAACTCGCGCCGCCGACAAGAGCGCCGTCCAGGTCGCTTTGCTCCAGCTGCTCATCGATAGTGGATGGCTTAACGCTGCCGCCATAGAGAATGGGCACTAAATCACCAGCCGGTGCGCCTTCTTCGCTGCGAAATACGTCATTGATAGTGGCTCGAATCAAGGCACAGACGCGATTTGCTTCGCCAGCCTCGCAGGTCTTACCTGTTCCGATTGCCCAGACCGGTTCATACGCGACTACCAGCGTTTTCAAGTCACCAGGTTCGAGATCGGCAAGAGCCGCGCCAACCTGACGACGCACAACCGCATCAGTAAGATTGTTTTCGCGCTCATCAAGGCTTTCACCGACGCAAACGATTGGCTTGAGCCCATGCTTGAGAGCGGCTTTCAGCTTCAAATTGACGCTGGCGTTAGTTTCGCCGAAGAACTGACGTCGCTCGGAATGGCCGATCAGCACATATTGCGCGCCGACGTCGATGAGCATGGGAGGAGAGACTTCGCCGGTGAAGGCGCCACTGTCGTGGTGATCCATATTTTGCGCGCCAAGGTCGACTGCTGAACCTTTGACGACGTCGCCCACAGTCGCTACGCTGGTGAACGGTGGGAAGAGCACGACCACAGGGAGATCCTTTTCACCCTGAACGCCTTTGGCAATTGCTTCGGCTAAAGCCTTCGCTTCCGCACGATTCTTATGCATCTTCCAGTTGCCGGCAATAATTTTGCTGCGCTTCGGATTGCTCATTTCACTCTCCCAGCTCGAAATGTGACTGTAAAGTCGAGGCGGCAACGGCTGCGCTGACTGGCCTCGGCTCGCTGAAACAGCTGTGTTTACATACTGCCTCAGATTACGACCAGATTTTAACCGATCGGCGGGCTCCGCTCTGCCATACGTGACGAAGCACGAAGAACAGCGCCCTAAATGTGGCGCAAGAGATCGCCGCGATTGCTTATGCCCTAAAATACGATGACGGTTAGATAGGTTGTTGATGCATATGACTGATTTGCAATCCAAGTCGCAAAGCGGCACTCTGGATGAAGCTGAAAAGATTCAAAGATTGCCTGAATGGGTGCGCCGAACCGTACTCAACACGGAAGAGAATCGCAAAACACGCTCCATTTTGAAAGAGCAAAAACTGAGCACGATTTGCGAAAGCGGCAGATGCCCGAACAAAGGCGAATGCTGGGCGCGCGGCACTGCCACCTACCTGCTCATGGGACCGCTATGCACAAGAACCTGCAAATTCTGCTCGGTCAATAAAGGAATGCCTGATGCGCTCGATCCAGACGAGCCATACAGGGTCGCCGAAGCCTCTCGCCAGATGAACTTGCGTCACGTCGTCTTGACTTCGGTCAACCGCGACGACTTGCCTGACCAGGGCTCGAACCACTTCGCGCGCACGATTGCTGCGTTGAAAGAGCTCATTCCTGACGTCAATGTTGAAGTATTAACGCCCGACTTTCAGGGTCGGGAAGATTGCGTGGCTACAGTCCTTGCCGCAAACCCGGTTGTTTTCAATCACAACATCGAAACTGTGCCGCGTCTTTATCGCAAGGTAAGACCAGGCTCGAAGTACGACCGCTCCTTGAAAGTGTTGGAAATAGCCAAGAAATTGCGACCTGACATTCCTACAAAATCAGGAATTATGCTTGGTCTGGGCGAAACGCGAGAAGAGATTTTCGAAGTCTTGAATGACATGCGCGCAATCGACGTGGATTTCCTGACGATGGGTCAATATCTGCGTCCGAGCCGTGATCAGTTGCCGGTCAAGCGTTATGTCACACCTGAAGAATTCGAAGAGCTTGGCGCCGAGGCGTGGAAACTCGGTTTCAAGATGGTGCATTCCGGTCCACTGGTAAGAAGTTCGTATCACGCAGAAGAATTGGCTGAACAACTGGTCTAGCAATCTGGGTACTGGGCATGACTGAGACGACTTCTGAAGAACAAGTTCCGGAGCCATTACTCGAAGCTCGCCGATTGCTCGACGAAGGCATGCTCGAGCTGTGCCTGACCACCCTGAAATCTTACTGGCTGCAAAATGAACTCGACACTCGCGCCATCGGCATGTTTGGCGAGTTGATGAATGAGGCGGGCAGAAACGAAGTCGCCCGCAAGCTGAAACGCCTCAGCGAACTGCTTGATGCTCGCGACAAACCGTTTTCACCAGATGCGGTGGCAACGCCTCAATCAACATCTCCGAAATCAGGAGCCGAAACCGAATCAGACAGCGAAGCTGAAAGCGCAAACTCGAAAGATGATATTCCGTATGCCCTTTTCGAAGCAGGGTTTGGACTGATCGACCTGCGGCAGCACGAGCTGGCGGTCATGCTGCTCGAACGCTGTTTAAAACTAATGCCGAACGAACCAACGGTCAACTACGAAATTGCGTTCTCTCTGATGTCGCTAGCCAGATTCGACGAGGCGATCAAACATTTCAAACTGGTCTTGCAAGACAACGAAGACTTCGACACCGTCCTGAACTTATCAGTGTGCTATACGCTCACACGTAATATTGTCGAAGCCAAAAAAATGATCGAAAAGTTGGCGACGCTAACTCATGAGGAAGACGAGCAGCGTGAACTGCAACATCGAAGATTGGTGCTTAAGCGGCTTGAACTGCTGAATAGCAAGCAAACATTCACTCCGCGCGACTGGCAATTTGTTCTCTATGGTGGCATTCTTCTGCGCACCGGAGACGAACACGTCCATCAACGAGAAGATATGATGTCGATTGCTTCGACACTGGCTATTCTCAAAGGATTGCTGGAAGGGCTGCGCATCGAATTCGAAGCGGTTGAATACTACAATCAAAATGCACGACCACTTGCACGAATACTGGCGGACCTGATGGAAATACCCTGCGACAGTTACAAGGGACCACACCGTCCAGATCGCGCTCTGCTTATTCTTGCCTGGGCTACAGACATTATTGGTCCACACCAGGCTTTTATCGAGCACATGCAATCTCGCAGCGTTTTTGCATACGGATTGACGTGGCACGAACCACTGCCGGTGGCACCGGAGATCGCCGGTTTACTTGCCGACGACACTGTCATGCCCTGGGAAGATTCGCGCCCAGAATCCATAGACGGCATCGTTGCGAGAATTCTCGAGCGCGCCCGCGATCTCGATTGCGATCCCGACATTTTGAAGGAAACTCAAGAAGCCGTTGAGTACTACGACTCAAAACGTGAACTGCTTGTTCTGAACAACTGGACCATTTTTCCAGACCGACCTGAATATACCGCAGAAGTTCAACGCCCGCAGGCATCTAAGAAATGAACTTTCTGCGCCGACTGGCTCTGACTGCTTCCTACGTCACGTGCCTGCCTATATACAAGGTGGACCTCGGAGAATCTGAAGACATGCTCTCGGGCTTGTCTAAATACCTGCCGACAGTCGGACTTTTGATCGGAATATGTTTGTTTCTATCGGCAAAAGCTCTGGCAGTTTTCCACGCACCGTATCTAGTGCTGGGAGCATCGTTAACCGTGCTCTGGTTCATCTTTACCAGCGGCTTGCACCTGGACGGTTTGATGGACACCGCCGATGGCATTTTTTCACATCAAAGTCAGTCTCGGATGCTGGAAATCATGCAGGACCCACGTGTGGGAAATTTTGGCGTGATCGTAGGAATACTTCTACTTCTTGTAAAATTTTCGGCGCTGGCGTCACTGGCGAGCTTGCCGCTGTTCGCCACTGTATTTCTGGTTCCAGCATTTGCTCGTCTGGCTGAAGTTTATGCGATCGGCAAATTCCATTATCTTCGCGAGCAGGGCAAGGGTAAAATCTGGCACGACACAACCGACCATCCACGCGACTTCTGGATGTCTGCTTTCCTGCCTCTTGTATGCGCAGTCGCCGTCATCTACAAAACTCATTCATGGACTTTTCTGGCAGCGCCATTGACTGCGCTCGTGTCGGGAATACTTTGCGCTGGCTGGCTAACCAAAAAACTGGGCGGGCAAACAGGCGACACCTACGGCGCAACTGTAGAATTCGCTGAAGGTGCGGGAGTTCTCGCTGCCGCTATAGTGCAGTGTGCACCATTTTAAGGTACGACTAAAAACCAGCGCCCTGCTGACCTGGATTAGGAGTGCCCTGGGTCTGCATGTCTTGCTGCGCTTTCGCCTGCTGAGCATCAAGTTGCTGCTGGGCGGTCTCCTGCTCGGTCTTTATCTGTTGCATCAAACGCGCTTTGCGACCTCGATAGAGAGCAATCTGAAAAATATCACCTTCGCCTCGACGCTGCGAAGCATTGTAGATGTCAAGGAAGTCTTGCTCGGAAACCGCACGATCGAGTGCCTTCTTCATGCAATATCGGTCCAGATCTTTCAATTTGAAAGGCTCGATGTAATGCAGAATCACCATCAGCTCGTGCGCGTTCGGTTCATCGTCAATAAGATCTTTGCAGGCTTTACGGTTTAAATCATCCATGGAAAGAAGTTTTGCTTCGCGCGCAAACGCAAGACACTCGGGGATTGTCTTGACCAGAGTGAAAGCCTTTTCCATGGCCAGATGAGCGACATCGTTGAGTGCAACTTCTTGCGACTTGCGAGCCAGATCATAAAGATCATCAAGCGATGTACCACTGCCGATCAAAGCATTGACGGCGTCCCTGGTAACCTCATAACACTGGTACTGGCGAGACTTGAGGGCGACCTGAATGTAATCTTGCCGTGACTGGCACAACGACAAAGCTTTGACCAGACACTGCCTGCGAGCATCCAACATCGATGCACCGGCATTTTCGGTATAAGCCGCAATGGCGATACATTTAGGAATGTCATTTGCACTCTGCAAAGCCTGAGTAATAACAGGCATAGCCTTCTGGGCGTTTCCAGCCTTACAAGCCCGTCGCAGCGCCGATTGGGTTTGCTCATCGAGCGGCGAATCGACGATTGGCTTTTTGCCGGCCAGAGCAGGCACCGTATTCAGTGCCAGGAGGACAGCAGCGATGGAAAGATAAGGTTGAGAATTGCGCATATCCGAATTGTACCCACTTTAGACCTAAATAGCTTCCCCTTGCCGCTTTGGTCAATCAAGCTCCAACTTCAGGGTGATCAGCTCGTTTTTACCGGGCAGCAGCGAAATTCTGGATGGATAGCTGCCCTCACCAGGCTCGATAGTCACTTCTTCAACCGGGTCTTGATTGAGTTTGCACTTGTAAGCGGCATGCGCAGGCACACGCAGATTTATGCGAGTATCCTGCACTGAGTCGGTGACATTCAACAACCGCAAATAAAGACAATGGTCGAAGATATACGAAGAAACCAGGCGCACTGCCGGATTTTCTATGTTCAACAGACTGGTAATTTTTTCATTCCAACTGCCATGCGTCAAAGCGGCGCGGAATCGCCCCTCAAACAACTCAGCCAGCTTATAAACGCGAATCAGCTGAGCCTCCGAAAGTGAATCTACGAAAGTTCTGCCACGCGCAGCGCTGAGCGGAGACCAGCCGTAGCTCGCCCTGTTGAGACCGAAGCAGTTGCCTTCAGGTGTCGGCACACCAGGACCAGCGCCGCCGCCTCTTGTCTGCAATCGCGAGCGGGAAAGGTGCGAGAACGCTCTCAACAATGTTATCGAAACGTTCGAGCCATCCATGCCGTATTCAGGGAGTCCGGCGTTGAAAAAGACCTGGTCGTTGGCGACAAAGAAACGCTGACAGGGCAGTCTATCGAGCGGCGCCTCTGTGCCTTTAGCAACCGGTAGCTTTGTTTTGAAAGTAGGACGCTCACGCTTGAGAACGCTGAAGTGATTCTCGGCAAAGCTGACCTGAACATCAAGCTCTGTATCCATCAATACTTCGAGGCGGTGGTCGGAAGATTTGTTCTCCCAACCAGTATCGAAATAGACTATGGGCACACCTCGCCTGAGCGAAACTTCCGTTTTGATCTTATGCACGACAGTTTTGTTTGAGCGCAGAAAAGCTGATGGTCCATCTGGAAAGCCGTCTGTGAGCGTCGATTTCTTAACTTCTTCAGCGCAGACGGGTATTTTGATTTCGTAATCCAGTATCAGCGAACCGACAAGTGGACCATTGAGGGCGGGTCTGACTCCGACAAATTTAGCCATAACGGGCTTGTCGCCAGGGAGCGGATCAAAGTTGTACGAGTCGCCGCAATCAGCTACATCGCGGAAGGTGTGCCCGAGTCGATACATCTTCGAGCGACGGCGAGTTTCGTGGCTTATTACAATCAGGGTGCCATCTGGCTCAATCTCGACCGAAAGAAATTCGTTGCTGACACGTCGGGCGTCCACGCTGACAAATTCACGAGCGCGCTTGATGTTTTCGACTTTCTTCGGCAACTGTCGCGCCGGATTAACTGAGGCGTTCTGAGTCCAGCTCAAAGTTTTTCCGCCCCAAGCCGGCAGCCGGTCACACCAGAGCCAGCCGTGGTGTACGGTCACAGGTTTGACCAGCGGCTCATTGCCAGAGCCCGAGAAAATTTCAACTGAAGTTTCGGAGGCAACAACTTGAATATCTGTGCGCTCAGGGTCCTCGAGAAGTGGCTCGCCTGAAGCATCTTCCTCAGTTGCCCAGATAAACGGAACCGGTGCAACCAGCGATTCACCAGATGTGTTAAAGAAAGAAATGCGATCGGGTGAAAGCGCAGGGTCTACTATCGGCAGAGATTTCGCTGCCGTCATAAGCTTGCTGGGCGAATCTGGTGAGGCTATGGCTCTTGCCGCCTCAGCATCAAGAGCATTCAACAACTCATGAAACTTGATAGTGCGTGATTGCATTTCACGATGCACAGAATCGATGCTGCAACCACAAATGCTGTCATGCGGATGATTGCGCAGCAAAAGCTTCCAGGCATGCTTGAGCTCATAGGCTGGATAATCTGCGATTTTCTGAACATATAAAATTGACTGCATCGGTTCAGAGAGATCGACGAGGCGATGCTCGGCGATATGATTTTCCCGCTTTAAATAAAGTCGACTGGAGAGCACTCCCTGCAAGAGGTAGGCTCGCTCGAAAGCCAGGGCAGCACTGTTGTCTCGCAGTTCGCCGTCAACAATTGGCAACGCGTCGACATTGATCGATTTCAGCTTTTCACTAAAATCAGTCAACGCAATAGGCACCACCTGCAGTTCTCGATCCAGCGCGTTGGAGAGGCGTCTCAATAACTGTTCCATGTTTTTCGGCGGCGCCAGATGATCGGCACCAACGGGGATCAGACCTGCGTTGAGCTGCTTGCAGTAGTGCGCGTCGTTAGGCGGCATCCACCTCTTGATATGCGCCAGCAAATCGGTGTTGTTATCAGCATTGTGGAAATTGGCGTCGTAGTATCCGCGTGACAGCTGGAACGACAACACCTTGCTATCGTCATGACTCTGCCAGAGAAACACAGGCCCGGAGTCAAGTTTAGGAACACCCCGCCAGACATAGGCAGTGTCGATACCAAAGCCCTGCAAGATACGCGGCAGGTCAGCGCTGTGACCGAAAGTATCCGGGCAATACCCGATCATCGCTGGTGCGCCATACATCGAAGTGAGCTCCAGACCGATCTGCAAATTGCGAATCAGCGACTCGCCCCGCACCAGCAGCTGATCGGCAAGCACATACCAGGGTCCAGCCGAAAGCACTTTCTGCTCCATCAAATCTTGAATGGGCGTGTAGAGCGTCGGGTCGATTTCCAGCACATCTTCTAAAACACTTGCCTGACCATCAAGCAAGAAGTTCGGCAGTTCGCCCGAATTCAAGCCCTCAATGACGGAACGCACAACAGAAACGAGGCGGGCTCGATAAACCTCAAACGGCAGATACCATTCCCGATCCCAGTGTGTGTGCAAAAAGAGATAAGCGGTGGACTGGTCGCTCATATCAGCCTCTGACCAGTGGCGCCAGTTTTTTAATGCTGGCATCAAGAGCATTTTCGAGTTCATAGTGGTCATTGTCGACAAACTCGTCATCGATATTTATGGATATCGTGCCTTTGAAATCGTAAAGCTTGAGCGCTTCGATGAACTGCCCCCAGTCAACCTGCCCTTTACCGGGAATGCGATAGCGCCACCAGAGCGGACCATACATGCCGCTGTCGACGAGGAGCTCGCGGTTGATTTCAATATCAATTGCTTCGACGTGTTCGATCGCATTAGCGACGCCGGATAGAACGCGTAGATAATCGATGCCGAGCCAGACGCAATCGCCGGGTGAAAAGCTGAGACTCAAACTTGGACAGGAAGTAACGAGGTCGCGCCAATCTTGCGGTTCCATAGCGCGCCATTTTTTTAAACTCACACCACGAAATTGGCGCGGTGTTGAAAGACGCAATAACGGCTTCGCGCCGTGTTTCTCAAGAGCAACACCGGCAGAGTTCAAGCACTCTTCGGCTGCCTGCAACCACTCCGCACCATCCCCGGGCATCAGGTTGAAAGCAATGCGTGAACAGTTGAGAACTTCTCCCACCTGCGCAAGCTTCGTGATCATGGCGAGAAATTGTTTTACAGATTTTTTGTCGCAGGCTTCAACGCAGTAGTCAAGGTTCAGACAGGCAAAGTCGACACCTTTTTCCTGACTCTCCTTTGCCACTTCTAGTAAGGATTTTTTCTCGGTCGCATCCAGCCCTTTTGTCGCCTTGCCGGTGGCAAAAGGCGCGAATGAATACTCTACAGCAGACAATCCACGTGACGAAGCAAGTTCAATTGCACCGTCGAGACCGCTACCGAATCTGGTGGCATCGAAGCATAGCCGCATGGCTCAAAGTTTAGCACTTAAATACTCTGCAAGTAATCGTGCTTGACCTCTGGATCCGGTATGTCGTTAAAGTCCATTCTGTTCATCGTCTTGGCAAGAAAGTCGCCATTACGCAGCACCGACACGGTGACGGGCGTATCGGGCAACCCGACAATCATCTGGTAAACCTCTTCCTTGGTCAGACCGGAGGTCGGCACTCCATCTACAGCGACGATAATGTCTTTCTCCCTCAAGCCGGCTGAATGGGCTGGAGTCCCCGGAAAAACTCGATTAATCGTGGGTGGCAAGCCAAAACCCAGCACAAACTTGACGCCGATAATGCCAACTCCATCCGGAACCACAAGATTAAACGGCTCATGCTGCTTCTCTCTGGCAGCCCTGCCCTTGAACATACTAAGGATGCCCTTTTTAGGAGCCTGGGTTTTGAGCTTACTTTCCTGCGACTGCGCCTTCACACTGGCGTTCAAATTCGAAGTGCCAGTTTGAAGTTTGTTGACCTTCGGAGCCAGAGCTTCATGGTGAAAGACGCCGCCTTTCAGCGTCTTCCGCTGAGGCAACTGGTCCAGCTTCGGCACATCCATCTTCAAGACAGGGTCGCTGTCAGTCGACTGGGAAGCAAAAACCGGGAAAGACAGACTGCTCAGCAACAGAGCCGCGCCCATGGCGGCGCGAAGACGTACCATCGAGCCGAGCCGAACCGAAGCTGTACCAGCGCGCTTGCATATGGCAATGCCAGATGCAGCCGAGCGGCGTGCGGTTGACAACAGAATGCGGTCAAGAGCCAGGCCAGTTGTTGGAGTCGGTTTCGTCACTTTGATAAACCTCTGGTCTCCAGAGACGTTAAAAACGCCCCGAAGATTCTGGCTGAGCAAATAATTCTTACTCCAGCATAACCAATAATTTCCCTATGCACACCCGGTTTTCACCCTTAAAAGCAGGAATCTTTCGCACATTGAACTAATGCTTAAGCAAACACGGGCTGAGGCTCAAGCCATGTTACGCTTTGCCAATCCGAAGATAGCCTGTGCAGCGGAGCTGCCCGGCTGACATCGTGCACGAGTGCAGGCCCGACGGGCCAGGAGGTTTGGTCGTGAACAAAGTTACTGTAGTAGGCTCAGGGTTCGTAGGCGCCACAGTCGCACAATACGTGGCTGATAAAGAACTCGCCGACGTAGTTGTCGTGGACATCCTGGAAGGAATCCCTCAAGGCAAAAGCCTCGATATGATGCAGGCAGCGCCGATCAACGGTCACGACTGCAACATCGTCGGCTCAAATGACTATGCCGACACCAAGAACTCAGATATCGTCGTCATCACAGCCGGAGTTGCCCGTAAGCCAGGCATGACCCGCGATGACTTGTTGAAAATCAACGCCAATATCGTCAAAGAAGTCGCCGAAAAGACAGTCAAGCTCTCACCTGACGCGATTTACATCGTCGTCACCAATCCGCTTGACGTTATGACATACCTGACCTGGAAGACCACAAAGCTCCCAACCAGCCGCGTCATCGGTATGGCTGGAGTGCTGGACAGTGCCCGCTTTCAAGCTTTCATCGGCATGGAACTGGGAATGTCAGTGGAAGATACAAAAGCCATGGTTCTGGGCGGACACGGCGATTTGATGGTTCCGATTCCACGTTTCTCAACCGTCAATGGCATTCCAATCACAGAATTGATGCCGAAAGAACGCATTGAAGCTCTGTCAGAAAGAACCCGCAACGGCGGAGCCGAAATCGTCGGCTTGCTGAAGGCTGGCAGCGCCTACTATGCCCCAGGCGCCTCGGTAGCCCACATGGTAGAAGCAATCTTGAAAGACAAGAATCGCCTCCTGCCTTGCGCTGTCTACGCCGATGGCGAATACGGCTTGAAAGACGTCTACATTGGACTTCCAGCTGTTCTCGGCCGCGAAGGCATGAAGAAGATTGTCGAACTCAAGCTGACCGCCGAAGAAGCAGCAGCCCTGAAGAAATCAGCTGATTCAATCAAGGAAAACATCGACCAGATGAACAAGCTCCTGGTCGCTGTCTAGCAACGAGACGCGCAGCAAGGTCCCTGGCTGTATAATATGTGCTTGGGATCTTGCTGCGCTCCGGTCGACGTAGACCAATGAGCATGAATTGGAGAGAGAAACTAGCATGCGGATGAGTCCGAAACCACGCCCACAATCAGCACCACATGTGGTTGCATCCTTTTTGCTGGCATCATTTTGTGCGCTTCCTTCGCAAGCGATCGAAACATCGACTGTCGTCACCACTCCTGGTGCAGCAGCCAGCTCCAACGACTTCACGCTCGAACCAGACAATAAAGAGCATGAAACTGAACGCAAAGAAATCGAGACTTTGCTCAGCAACATCGAAACGCAGTGGAATGCCCACAATCTCGAAAGCGTGATGAGCTATTACGCTGACGACTACATCAACAATGATGGACTGGATAAGAAAGCTGTCTCCAAGCTCACCGAAGATTTCTGGAAAACGTATCCCGACGCCAAATCGTCTTCTAAAACCAAATCGATTCGCATCGAAGGCAATTTCGCCACCGTTGAATCGAGAGACATGGCAGTAGGCAGCACTGCCAAAGAGATGCCAGGAATCAACACCAAGGGCGACCTCAATTCGATTTCTGAAGGTCAGCTGTACATCAAAAAGATAGGCAGCAACTGGAGAATTATCGGCGATCGCATCGACTATGAAAAAGTGCGCGTCGCCTTCGGTCTGGCCAAGACTTTGAACGCGTCGTTCTCAGCTCCAGAACAGGTCAAATCAGGCAGACAGTATTCTGCAAAATTGGAATTAAACCTGCCGACAGGACTGACGGCAGTCGGGTCAATTACAAGTCAACCTCTTGAGTATCCGCAGCCGACTCCGGCTGACGCATGGCGCCCTCTGGACGGCTCCACACTCGAGAGAATCATGCCGGCTAACACCAACAATCGCAATGAATTACTGATGGCAACAATAGGCATCACTAACTCTAACCGCAACAATCTGATGGGCATCACTTTCTTGACTCGCCGCCTCAATGTTGTGCCGAGCACTGACGAACATTTCGACAAGATTATTACTGCCGAAAAATCGGTCGACAAAAGCACAGAGAAAGTCGAGAAAACTTCCACCCCTCACAGCAGCTTGCTCAAAAAAGAGCAGGTAGAGAAGATCAAACAGGGCAGCGAGTCGGTAGAAAAAACCATTAAAGAGCCGCCTGCCAAGACCATTTTGCATGACGCTCTGCCATCGAAAGACCAGATCAACGAACAGACGGGAAAGCCAAAGACTCCTGTCGATCATTTGACACCCGTCAAAGAAGACGAAGGCACAAATGATTCCAACTCTGACTCTGCCAAATAAGGCATGAACTCGGAACCGAAAGCCTCATCTCACAGGTGGATTATTCCGCTTGTTGCCATATTGGCTCTCGTCTTCGATGCGTTCAGCAAGAATTGGGCTCGCAACAAACTGATCATGGGCGACGCTTATCCCTTCATTCCGGGCGTCAGTTTTTTTCTAACTCACAACACCGGAGCCGCGTTCAGCCTGGGCGCCGGCAACAGTTTTTTAATGACGGCACTGGCCAGTGTGGTGACACTCTCACTGGTGGCATGGGTACTGAAACGCGAATCCGCCATGGTATCAAATGTAGAGCGCGCCGGGCTTGGTTTTCTGTTTGGCGGCGCTTGCGGCAATCTTCTCGATCGCTTCAGCCAGGGGCAAGTGACTGACTTCATCGAATTTACTTTCATAAACTTCCCAGTCTTCAACTGCGCTGACGTTTTTATCGACATCGGCATCGGGCTTATTTTAATTGCCATGCTGTCTGAAAAATCGGGGCAGAGCGAGACAGAAAGCACACCGCTGCCGAAAGAGAGCACGGCTCAACATGACCACGGATGACGGACTGATCGAGCTAATCGTTTCTGACGCGAAAGAAACAGGCGGCATCCGTCTGGATGTCTTCTTAAGCCGCGAAATTGCCGAGCTCAGTCGCTCACGCATTCAAAAATTGATTGACGACGAAGACATTCTGGTCAACGACGAGCCCTGCAAGGCAAGTCTGAAACTTCAGGGCGGAGAGCGCATTACAATCGAGCTGCAAGAGCCTGCACAGCTGGATCTGCAGCCTGAAGACATTCCTCTCGACGTAGTTTATCAAGACGAACATCTGGCTGTAATCAACAAGCCCGCGGGCATGGTCACACATCCCGGCGCAGGAATTTCAACAGGAACGCTGGTCAACGCGTTGCTCTTTCACATGCGCGACAGCCTCTCCGGAATTTCAGGCACAGTGCGCCCAGGCATTGTGCACAGGCTCGACAAAGACACATCGGGATTGATAGTAATCGCGAAAAATGATCTCGCCCATCACAGTCTGGCTGAGCAAATAAAAGCGAAAACAGCCAGACGCAATTACATCGCTCTTGTAGAGGGCATCATGAAGCCAGATGTCGGCACAATCGACAAGCCAATCGGAAGACATCCAACCAGAAGAAAACAGATGGCAGTTGTGGTGAACGGAAGAAAAGCCGTAAGTCGATTCAAAGTTATAGAGCGCTTGTCGAAATATACTCTCGTTAAAGTGATGCTTGAAACCGGCCGCACGCATCAAATTCGCGTTCACATGGCGAGCCTCGGTTACCCCGTCGTCGGCGACCTGCTATACAATCCGAAATCAAGCGGAAGTGAGGCTGCGCGCCAGAAATTGGGCTTGAAAGGACAGGCGCTGCATGCAGCTCAACTCAGTTTCACGCACCCTACCACTGGCATGCTGTTAGAATTTGAGGCTCCTCTACCAGAGGACTTTCAAACTCTGCTTACAAACCTCAGGTGAGGTCAGCAGTCGCTGCACGCACGAGGCGGAAATTATATGGGCACGAAATCCTTTTATTACATTGTTCTTTCACTGGCAGCTGTACTTGGCGTTTTGGTGCTCGCAATGGCAGCACAAAATGGGCAGGTGATACCGTTCAACCTGTTTGGAAACGCATTGCCGCTTTCACTGGGAGGAGTGCTGGTAGGGGCTTGGGCAGCCGGTTTGTTTGGCAGCGTAGCAGTATGGCAAACCAAAATCGGTGAAGTTCGCAGCGAAAAGAAGCTGGAGCAATGGGCCGCTCAAGATCAAAAATTGGCGAAGGAAGTGGCATCGGATACGGTGAAGTTGCTTGAAGCGAAAGTCGCCACTTTAGAAGCAGCGCTGAGCAAAGCGCTTGAGAAGAAAAAGTCCACTTAGCCAGACTATTCTAGTTGGGCAAATCTAACAGCGGCACACTTCGGGCTACTCCGAAGGACCGCCGCCCTTTTTGAAGTCTGACGCTTTCAAGCCTTCGATGAACTTTTTGAATTCCTGAGCCTCTGCTTCGTCTTTCTCGAAGTCCGCAGGAATGGTTCCATCAGCCACGACTTGCGCCGACACGAAAATGGCGCACTTAGCTCGCAGTGCCAACCCGATTGCATCGGATGGCCGCGCATCTATTGATTTGGTGGTATCCAGTTTGTGATCGGGGTCGTCTACTAAGAGCAATATGGTTGCAAAGTAAGTGTTGGCAGCAAGTTCATTAATTTCAACCTGCTTCACCTTGTAACCGAGCTGCGTAATAACATTGAGAAGCAGGTCATGAGTCATCGGACGTTCAGGCTTAACATTGTCAAGCGCCCTGCCGATATGGATAGGAATGGCTGAGGCGAATGCCATCACCAGGGCGCTTGACAATGTTAAGCCTGAACGTCCGA
>DATNPY010000032.1:0-80699 GCA_036702955.1 Drouetiella sp.
CCGCTTTCGCAACAACTGCTGCAGTTCTGGGGTCGCCCGTGATCTGGCGATAGAGAAATCCATGTGGACGCACCTGAGTTATTTCGAATCCAAGAGTGCGCGCAAGTCCGGCGAGTGCGCCTAACTGGAACAGAATCGTGGCTCGCAGTTCGGCAGTGGACAGGTGCATCTCACGACGACCGAATCCCTGTATATCGGGGTAACCGATATGCGCACCCAGTGACAGCCCGTAATAGCGGACCTCTTCCAGGGCGGCTTCCATGATCAGCGGGTCGCCCGCATGAGCGCCACAAGCGATGTTGGCTGATGTTACATAAGGAAGTACGTCTGATTCGCCTTCCATCTTGTAAGGACCGTAGCCCTCACCAAGGTTTGTGTTGATGTCGAGAGTCTGACTGAGCTGACGTGGAGGAGCTTGAGTCGAAGATGATGATGACCCTTGAGGCGCGGAATCTCGGTTGCCGCGTGTGCGTTGTTGTCTTGGTCGACGCATTAGTTCACCTGATTAGTTTTTTAGCCGCTTGAAAGCAGTAAAGTCGGAAAGTATTGAATTCTAGCAGGGTTTTGGCTTCAGGCAGGTCCTAACGTAACACTCCATTGTGTCAAAAGGCGTCAATCTAGGTTTTTCCCCCGTTTACTCCTGTCGATTTTTCCTTAGAATGGAGTAACACAGAGCGGATCTTCAGGCGGCGCAGTGCATAAACTTACCAAGCTGAGAGCAGCACTCACTTTTCTTGGACTGACAACTTTGCTTGGCACAACCAGCTGCTCAGCAGCTTCCGCCAGGTCGACTGATGCGCCAGGGCTCCGCTCCATCGCTTTCGAGCACTATCTCAGTGGAGATACAGAAGCTGCCCTCGACTACTACCAGAAGGCAATCGATACGGCCAGCCGTGAGTATGGTGCAGACTCGAGCTATATCGGGCAGCTTTACTATGAGATGGGCACACTAGCGCTCGACTCAAAGAAATTTGTGCGCTCTGAAAGCTACTTGCAGAAAGCCGTTCAACACAATCCAAACTCGGTCATGGCGCGAGTAAAGTTCGCAGAACTTTTACAGCTGCGGGGAAAAAGCGACGAAGCGTTGCAACAAATCAATGCGGCTCTGGCCAAACACAGCAGCTCCCCTGAAGCACGAGAAGCACTTGTGATCTGGCTTCAAGCAAATCACAAAACAGCCCGCGCCATCCACGAGTCGTACAACGTTACTGTCGCTGCGGCAGGAAACGCGGTAGCGCCTCCTGTGACACAAGCAGTGCTGGCGAAAGTCGAACCGGCGAAACCAGCTGAGACCACGGTGATTGCATCAGCAGCTCCTGCCAGCCAGGCTCCAACAGCCCCTCCGGCGAAAGTGCCTCTGAAGATCTTCCCGTGGATGCAAGTCGAGAAAAAACCAGAACCGAAGAAAGAAGAACCGGAAAAGAAGCCTGCCGAGAAGAAGCTCGAAAAGAAAGAAGAGAAAAAGGCTGTCGAGACTAAAAAGACTGATAAGAAGGCGAAGAAAGAGCCCAAACAGCAAAAACCCGTTGCCAAAGAGAAGCACGTAAAGCCGCCAAAACAAGCTGATGAACAAGTAGCAGATGAAAGTATGCACGCGCTCAGAACAACGGCCAAAACCATTCCGAAAAAGAAAGAGAAGAGTTCAGAAGGAATGGAGCCAGCACCGGTCGCTTCAGCACCAGCGATGGTGTTCAATGTGCAGCCGGTCAAACCCTCAAATCGCAAAAACACCATGGTGCCACCACCACCGCCTATGGTACCAAGCTTCGCCAACCCTATGAGCATGTTCCCTCAGATGGCACCGGCGATGTATCATGCGCCCGCGGCACCAGCAGCCAAGGTCGCGAAAAAACCGAAACCTGCAGCGACTGCTGCTGCTGCGCCTAAAGAGCCGGCAGCGGAAACCAAGTCCTCAGCAGCAAGTTCAAGCGGCGGAGAAGAACAAGATCCAAACTTCCTGTTAGATTGGGCCGGCGCCAACGCGAAGAAGAAAGGCAAGTAGAAGCTGACCTTTCTGCTGGAAGAAGTTACCAAATTTGCACGGGCTCCACGATCTGAACATAACTTCAGCTATGGAGTCGTCACCACTGGCGCAACAAACTGCGTTCCTGTTGCCGCTCCGCCTCCAGCGGCGAACTTATTTCCCGGCTTCAGGTCCGTCAGTTTCAAGCGCTGGTCTGGAGTTAAAACAGATCGAATACTAAGGAAGTCGTTGATTTGCATCTCTTCTATCTTGTCTTGCAGTTGCCGAACTTCTTTTCGTTTGGCGCGAACCTGATCGTCGCCAGTTGAGGCTTCAAACATCATGTCTTGTAGTTCGGCTCGTTTCGCGGCTAACTGCTTGCGCATATCACGGGTCTTCGGCGCAACCGAACTGCGCATTTCCTGAATCCTTTGTTTCTGTTCAGGTGTTAAGTTGAGCGACGTCAAATCAAGTGCTTTCCGTCCAAACAGATTGCCACCACCAATGCCACCACCGCCAAAATTGTTTTTGAACCGCCCACCGCCAGCAGCGCCATTACCAAAACCAGCCGCATTGCCGAGTCGAGCGGGACCACCGAGCCCAGCACCATTGCCAAATCCAGCAGGGTTGCCCAGCGCAGAACCATTGCCCGGAGCAGCGCCAATGCCCGGTGCTTCACCGTTGCCGAACCTGGCTCGATTACCGAATCTAGCTCGATTGCCAAATCTGGCGCCATCGCCCAAGCCAGCACCATTGCCCAGCCCAGCCCCGTCGCCGCCAGCAACTCCTGCCCCATCGCCCAGTCCTTCGGCATTTAGCCGCCGGCGTATTCTTCGACGCACCGTATCGTCTGGTTGATCGGATGCGGGTGTTGTTGCAGCCTGATTGCTTGTGTCATATCTGGATTTGGGATGGTAGCTCGGATCTGGTGGTGGTAGAGTCGCGTTACCTTGAGCGATCAGGCTCTCTTTTCGAATTTGAAACCTCTCCATACTCGGTTGAGACAAAGCGCTCATGTTCAAACCCGCAACCGCGAAAGTGAACAAGCTAAGCGCTAATCGGTTTGCAAAGTTCGCTCGGTTAAAGCTTGATCGCATACAGTCCATCCTCGTCGGTTGTGATCCCTAGTTCTTCGGTGACACCATGCTGCTCAGTATCGTACACAGCAACAAGATTGCTATCGGCGCCGATCGTTCCGGCACCACCAGTTCCTCTGGCAATCAAATGTGGGTCGCTTCCATCAAGATGCGCTCCTGAAGCCGAACCATCAACGATGTGGGGAACAACGCGAGGGTTTTGAGCGATTTCTACATGCTGAGTGACATTAGTATTTCTCTTTTCACCCCGATCAGTTTTGTTGTGTGACTCGCTAGCCGCGTCCTTCTTCGCGCCGGCGTTGCCTATCGGCTCGCCATTGCGTCCAAGATGTGTTGCCGCCACCTGGCTGCCACCAACTTGATCTTCCGAGCTGCCCTGTTCCGTGTTAGAGCTGTTATCGACAGACTGCGCGACTTCCAGATCGGAGCTGTTCTTAATTGAGTGTGCCACTTCCAATTTTTGGGATTGAGGTACAGGTTGAGTTTTTGAACCAATATGCGGGATGCTCGAATTAGCAGTTTGCGGAGAATCGCCCAAATTAGATGGTCCGTTCAGATTGATGGCAACAACGACTACTGCCGCAGCCGCAGCGATTCCAGCCGCCCCCCAGAAAACAGGTCGAGAGAAGCGATTCGCCTGCTTAGGCTGATTTGCAATCAGAGATTCTATGTTCGCCGCAACATCAATTTTCGGATTGAGTCGGGGTAAAGATTTCAACGAATTCGCAACTGCACCAATCTCGAGCAATCGATTCTTGCAAGCATCACAACCGTTCAAGTGACGCTCGGCAGCGGTGCGCTCAACTTCTGAAAGCTCACCATCATGGAAGGCGCTCAAAAGCGGTTCGAGTTGTTCGCAATTAAAATCGTTGGACATGGCAATCACCTGGATACAGCAGACATGTTTTGTTGAGAAAAATAGGGCTCCAGCAATTCCTTCAGTTTTATGCGCCCGTAGTGTAAGCGCGAACGCACCGTGCCAATACTCGTGCCGATGATCTCGGCGATTTCCTGATACTGAAATCCTTCAATGTCATGCAGAACGACCACCGTTCTCTGTGTGTCCGTCAGCTGCTTCAGAGCTTCGACAACCATAGACCCTTGCTCACTCAATTCTAGTGACTGCGATGGATCAGCGCCCGGGTCGGACAACTGCGACACCACACTGTATGCCTCCATTGATTCTTCGGTCGGCTCAGGCTTATTCGACTGAGGATCAAACGACAGCAAGCGAAAACCCTTTCGGCGCTGGCGATTTCGCAAAATATCCATACACTGATTGTGAGCAATCTTGAACACCCAAGAGGAAAAGGACGCATCCTTTCTGAACTTAGAGATATTTTGATGCACTCTCAGAAACGTGTCTTGCACGACTTCTTCAGCCTCCTCGGCGTTGGACAGGATGCGGAAAGCTGCAGTGAACACGCGGCTTTGGTATCGCCGCACCAGAGTCTGAAACATGGTGATGTTTCCTGTCCTCCGGAAATTTTCAATTAGGGCCTCATCGGTAAGGTCCACTGCCATCCCCCAACCAAATAATTGGTTTCATATAGAACTACGTAACCCGGGCGGAAAAGGTTCAAACAAAACAGTAATTATGAGAAAATGTTAATAAAAATACAGACTCTGACTCCCTTGTTAACGCGACCGACTAAACCCGTTCTCTCATGCTAAAACTGATTTTGTGCAGATCGTATGTGGATTTGCACAGTCTTCCCCAAATTAAAGAAGTTCAAATGACAAAAACGGCTTCTCTGAGATTCGCAGTCTGCGCTTTGCTGGCTGTCAGTGGCGGTTCGGCTTTCGCCGGTAATGTACCCACTGAGATGCCCGGTCTCTTGAATTTCCACGAAGTGCATCCCTTTCTGTATCGTGGCGGCGGTCCTTCAGAAAAATCCATTCACGACTTGAAGGAAAAAGGCGTCAAAACAATTATCGATTTACGCGCCCCGTCGGAGGGTAAGCCCAAAGCGCAGCGAACCAGAGAAGACGACCCACTTCAGCCAAACGAAGAAAAGGCACTCGCAGAGCAGCTCGGAATTAAATATGTGCACATGACAATGGACTCCCATGCCCCGACCAGAGCGCAAGTGCATACATTCATCGACGCCGTTGAGAAGTCCGAAAAAGGCGATGGGGGACCGGTATATCTGCATTGTGCTCATGGCTCAGATCGCACCGGATGCCTGGTTGGTATCTGGCGCGTCACGCACGATAATTTCGATTATGACCAGGCCTATCAGGAAATGCGGAAGTATTTTTTCAACACGAAATTCACAAAATTGTCTGATGCAGTCAAGCAATACGCTGACGATAAGTCAACACACGTAACTTCAAGCAACAAAACAGCCGCGCACTGAGCAGCTTTCACTGAACGAACACCAAAACTAACGACCAGGCACAAGAATGTTGCGCTGCGGTTGAGAACTTTGCGATGGTGCCGTTGCAGGTGCGGCAGGTGCAGGAGCAGCACCAGAGCTTGTCAGATTTCTCAGCTTGTCGCTCGCAGTTTTACTCCATGGATAGAACCGCAAAATCTCTTTCAGCGTTGCTACCACCCGCGGTGTATCGTAAAAGTTTTCGCTCAATTTCACTTGATACCATAAAGCCTGCCAGTTATTGGGATCGAGAAACAGAGCCTTTTCAATGTATTTCTGCGCTTCGGGGAAAAGGCGCTGCTTATACAAATGAACAGCAATATCCACGTTCACGTTGGGATCTTGCGGCGCCAGTAAGAGAGCTCTGTCGATTGTCTGTTTGGCTTCGGCAAGCTGACCGTTATCGATATACAGCAGACTCCAGTCAGCCAATATCCGCCCTTCAACGTCTTGTGCGCGAACGCTTCTTGCCTTTTCCTGCCCTTTGACAAAATAGTCGTAAGCAGCTTTTGAGTGTTCTGGTCGACTGAGATCTTTGGCCATAACACGACGCAAATTGCCCAACCTCCCCATTAGACGCGCCTGCTCTTTCACGTCGTGGCTGCTGTCTGCAAGCATCATCGCCTTTTGATACGCTAACTCGGACAGCCTGAAATCTCGCCTGACGACCAGCTTCTCGTCACCTACATTTAGCGCCTGTTCTATCTCTGCATGCAATTTCACAGATGGATTTGGCTGCAAAAGAAGTCGGTTGAATTTGTAGTCGATGGTGACTATAAAATTTTGAAAAAATGGATTTCCCAAAATGCCCAGTCGAGAATCTTGAAAAAATCCGCCTTCTCGCCCGCCACTCTTTGCCGCCGCTGCTTTCGCAGCTTCTGCTCCAGAAGGAAACGTGAAGCTAACCTTGCGCGCCGGTAACCCCGCAATGCTAACACTGTCCACAACTACCGTGCCAAGTTGCAACGGTCTGCCATCAAGCCCGGTGCCTTCAGTGCTGTGCCTGACATTGGCAGGGTCGCTACCAAGGTATTTCTGAGCGACATTTGGAGGAATATGATTGAACGCGGCACCCGTATCAAACAGCAGCACTTGCTCGTCTTTGCCATTGAAAATTGCTTTCACGAACGGTGCCTGTTTCTGAGTAAATGCTGTTGCGGCAGCTTTAGCAGGGCGCGGCGTTGAATCGATGTCGGCAAAAATCACCGCTGGTTTGCCGTAATCGAGTGTGACCAGAAATTTACTGATGACATTAGTGCCGATGATGCCGGCTATCTGTTTACCCATTTGACGCGATTGAGCACTCAAATCTAAGATTCGCGCGGGCACGTCGTTCATCAATAGATTGCCTAATTCCATTCGTTTGATCGAAGACGAGCGGGCAGTGACCATGCCGGACATTGCGGCGATGTCGTACTGACCGAACTTCGTCAAATAGTGTTCGGCCGCAACACGACGGTCGATGATGGTGTCACTGGCGCCGGTATCTAGAAGAAATTCCAACTCTTCCGATCCGTTGATGCGCCCTTTGATGACGATTTCACGCTGAGAATAATCGAAAGGAACACTGACAGGGCGTGAAACCCTGTAAGCAGTGCCGTTGCTTGGACGATTGAACAACCCCTCATCTACTGCCGTAGCGGCATTAACGCTGCTCAGTTCAAGCTGCGAAACCTGTTTGCTATTGCTGAACTGTACTTGCTTGAACGGCACTAGCGTGCCGGCCGTTGGTCTGTACTCGCTGTATTCGATGGAGACGGGCACCTTTGCAGACGCCTTCACATCACCGGATGTGGTATCAATGTCGTATGAGCTTGCGACCACCAGATAATTATTCTGGTCCAAAAATAATGTCGTCGGGTTGGAACCTTCTTTAGCAACTTCAATGGCATAAACGGGAATCTGTTTGTACTGAGTTCTTCCCATCAGCGTAAAGTTGTAGCCTTTTTCTTGAAATCTAGTCAGCAGCGTTGGCTGACGTTGTTGCTGCTCGTCCAGCCATACCAGCTTATCGGGACTGAGATTAGAAACCTCTCCCCCGACTGACTGCCAGGCATTAACGCCATCATATGCGGTGCTAGTAGATAACTTTGATGCAGCCGTGGAAGCAGAAGCAGATCCCGACATAGCCGCTGTATCGGGAGCATTTGTGCCTGACGATGAATCATCAGACGAGCTATCCAGATCGATGCGCCATTTGTTCCCTTTTCGTTCACAGCGATAGACAAGGGTTTGACCAGAGTCACTGGCTGTCTGCTTTCCATACGCTGTCGAGTTCGCTTCCAGAGCGGCAAGCGCATCACGCCCGCCATATGCAGTCAAAGCGCGTTTTACTATGTCATCAACTTTCAGATCTTCTGCGACTATCTTTGTATCCGTTTTAGATTCTGAAGTAGTCAAAGTTGCAGACGCTGTCGCATCCTGAGCCAGTGCGGAGCTAAGTCCGGGCGACAGCGACAACGCAGTCGCCACCGCGACGGCGAGGATGGGATAATCGGTGCTGCCTATTTTGCCAGAGCAACTTCGGAACACTTTCCTGCTGGAGGCAAATTCAGTTCCGGCAACGATTGGTTGAGCTTGTGAATTTTCAAACACTGCGAAATCAGTTCCTTTACCTGTGACAGCGGTACCTGATTGGCACCATCACTCTTCGCCACATCCGGATTCGGATGCACTTCCATGAACATGCCGTCACAACCAGCTGCCACCGCTGCTTTCGCAAGAGTTGGAACATACTGCCTCTGACCGCTTGATACAGTGCCGCCGCCACCTGGCAATTGCACGCTGTGAGTGGCGTCGAACACAACTGGAAAACCAGTCTCCTGCATCATTGGAATAGAGCGGAAGTCAACCACCAGGTTATTGTAACCAAATGTGGTACCACGCTCGGTCAGAAAAATGTTCTTGTTACCGCAATCCAAAACTTTTCGAACACTGTTACCCATATCCTTGGGAGCAACAAACTGACCTTTCTTGATGTTAACAGCTTTGCCAGTTTTTGCCGCGGCGATAATCAAGTCGGTCTGGCGACAGAGAAACGCTGGAATCTGCAAAACGTCGAGAACCTCACCGGCTGGGGCGCACTGAACCTCTTCGTGCACGTCGCTGAGCAGTTCCACACCAAGCTTCGCCTTTACCTCAGCAAGCATTTTCAGCCCTTCAGTCAGCCCCGGACCGCGGAATGAGTCAATCGAAGTGCGATTTGCTTTGTCGAAAGAAGACTTGAAAACGAAGGAAAAACCCAGCTCGCGCGAAATGTCTTGCAGCGCCCTGGCTGTGTTGTAGATGACATCCCACGACTCGATCACGCACGGACCCGCGATAATCAGAAACGGATGACCGGGACCGAAATCTATATTGCCGATTTTTACAGACACCTTCATTTCCTCCAAGACAGCGTTATTGTACGGCATCCCTTTGAAAGCCAATTGAAGGAGCATTCATCTTGCCCGGCCTGAGGCGCTCTGCAGGGTAACTGAGGCGGGTTTTAGCGAGGTCCCAGATACTTGACCAGCCTGTAAACGGTGTGCCCAGCCCGTTGACTGACAGGCATGACGAGCCCAGATCTGATCGCCTCGCCAAGAATCGGGCGCAACAGTCGAATCTTCTTCATCTGCCTGACACCACCAGCCATTTCGGGCAGAGTCATTCCCAGCGGATTCTTATCTAACAGCTTCACGACCTTGTTATCGGCAGGATTCTTCTCAGACGGCGGTTTTGGTGCACTTGGCTTTTTCTCGACGGGCAATTGCTCTGAGTCTGACATGGTCTCTGCCGCCTGGCTCTGGTACTGGCTGAAGGGATACGACAACAGAATACCGCGCTCCTGAAGAATAGTTACGGTTTGGGCAGGAGTGGGCGAAAGAAATATTGAATTGCTATATCCTTTTGACTTCGTAAACCCGCAGGAGTTGTCGAGTGAGTGTAGGTTCGTTTGTTTTTATGCTCCACAGCCACCTTCCCTTCTACAGGAAAGCAGGGATGTGGCCGTTCGGTGAAGAAAGCGTCTATGAGTGCATGGCGGAAAGCTATATCCCTCTGCTGAACGCCATTGGCGACTTGTGGGACGAAGGCATTCCCGCAAAATTGACAGTTGGAATCACGCCAATTCTCGGCGAACAGTTGTCTGACCCGCACCTGAACAAAGGTTTCGAAAAGTTTCTTGGCGATCGCATCGAAGCAGCTCAGTTAGACGAACAGCGTTATAGCCCCCGTGGAGAGACGCCTAACCCTGATTTATTGCATCTTGCTCGCTTCTATCTGAACTGGTTCCAACAAATCCGCAAGGACTATCACGATCGATGGAACCGAGACATCATCGGCGGTTTCAAAAAATATCAAGACCTCGGCGCTATCGAAATTACGACATCTGCGGCGACTCACGGTTTCTCACCATTGCTCGAGACAGACGAGTCGCTCTACGCCCAGTTCAAAACAGGTATCGAATCTTACAAACGACTTTTCGGTCGCGCGCCTAAGGGCTGCTGGCTGCCGGAATGCGCTTACAGACCAGCCACAGAAGGTCGTCCAGGCGTAGAAAAATGGCTGCACGATCTCGGTTTGGAATATTTCTTCACAGAATCATTTGTTATAAAGGGCGGTCAGACTGCCGAATTGCGAAAAGTATTCGGACCATACGGAAATATCGAATATATCCCCGCTGCTCCAAGACCAGCCACAGGACTCGATACATTCGAAGCTTTCTGGTTGAAGGAATATCCCGTAGCAGTTCTTGGACGTCACGAAGAAGCCGGCTATCAAGTCTGGTCAGCCGATCAAGGTTATCCAGGTGACGGCAACTATAGAGAGTTCCACAAGAAAGACGACAAGTCTGGATTGCATTACTGGAAGCTCACATCTAAGACTACCGATCTGGGTGACAAGCAGCGCTACAACCCAGAAGCTGCAACGAATCGCATGAAAGAAAACTCCGACCACTACGTCGGGTTCATTCAGCAAACACTGACAGATCAGCTCAAGAAAACTGGCGAACCAGGTCTTGTAATGGTCAGCTTCGACACCGAATTGTTTGGTCACTGGTGGTTTGAAGGTGTAGCCTGGATCAAAGAAGTAATTAAGAAGATGCGCACATACACTGCAGTCACTCCACAGACTGCCGGCGAGTATCTGACGGTGCATCCACCAACCCGTGCTATCGAATTGCCAGAATCTTCTTGGGGTTCGGGCGGACACTTCCAGGTCTGGTTGAACAACGAAACCAGTTGGATGTGGCCTATCATCCACGACGCCGAAAAGACAATGGTTGGTTTAGCTGAACAGTATGCAGGCAAGTCAGACGACGTCACACAGCGCATCTTGAAGCAGGCCGGTAGAGAACTGTTGTTACTTGAATCCAGCGACTGGCCGTTTCTGGTCACGACCGGACAAGCGAAGCAATATGCGATTGAGCGATTCAATGAGCATGTCGAGCGCTTTAACACGTTGACTGAAATGCTCACCAAGAACAAAATCGATGAAGCGAAGCTGGCAAGCATTGAAGATATCGACAATTGCTTCCCGATCATTTCGCCGGCTGATTTCAAACACGCAGCCGTTGCGGCTTTGAAAACGTCGGCTACGCGAAGCTAGTAAAGGGCAATCTGTCTTCTTCAAGAGTTTTCATCGCTCCTGGAAGAAACAAAATCAGCCTACATCGGATTCTCGGAGTTAACGGATGACCAGAACGAAAATTATTGCCACGATCGGCCCCGCCTGCAGAAATCCTGTGGTCCTGGAAGCGCTGATCCAGGCAGGGATGAGTGTGGCGCGCATCAACTGCTCACACGCAGACCACGATTCAATCGCCTCCATCGTTGTGGACGTTCGCGAAATCAGTCAACGACTGGACCAATCAGTTGGAATTCTGCTCGACTTGTGCGGTCCCAAACTGCGAACCGGAAAAGTCAAAGGCGGCAAAGTCGACCTGATTACCGGCAAGAAGTTCACCCTGACCAGTCGAATCGTCGAAGGCACAGACGAGATCGTCAGCACCAACTATCCGCAGCTAGCTAGCGAAGTAAAAACGTCTGACACTATTTTGCTTCACGATGGTTTGATCGAACTAAAGGTGCTGCGGACGACCGACACCGATGTCGAATGCGAAATCGTCAGCGGCAGCTACCTCAAAGATCATCAGGGCATCAACATTCCCGGAGTTCGACTATCAATCCCGGCATTGACTGAAAAAGACAAAGCTGATCTGGCTTTTGGATTGAAGTACGACGTCGATTTCGTCGCGCTCTCATTCGTGCGCGATCCACAAGATATCTTGTATTTGCGCGAATTCATCGGCGAGCACTGGCCGCCAGTCTCCATCATCGCAAAATTGGAAAAGCCGGAAGCCATCGATCACCTGGAAGAGATCATTGATCTGGCCGACGGGGTGATGATCGCCCGAGGCGATCTCGGCGTCGAACTGCCACCAGAAAAAGTTCCACCTGTACAAAAGCGCATCACAGCCCGTGCTAACGCCAAAGGCAAACCTGTGATCACGGCCACACAGATGCTGGAATCGATGATTCACAACCCGAGACCAACCCGCGCTGAAGCATCAGACGTTGCCAACGCAATCTACGACGGTACCGATGCCGTCATGCTTTCCGAGGAAAGCGCGATGGGAGAATATCCTGTAGAAGCAGTGCGAATGATGAGAAGAATCGCAACATCAGCGGAAGGCAGCGTTGAATATTCGAAACTGCACCAACACGATTTGCCAACCTCTGCTCACGCCATCGCACACGCAGCCTGCAACATGGCTGTAGATATGAAAGCGCGCGTCATCGCGGCCTTCACGAAAACGGGATCAACTGCGCGTTTGATTTCGCAGTTCAGACCGCCGGGTCCAATCATTGCGTTGACGCAACACGTTCACGTTTATAGACAACTCAGCCTGGTGTGGGGCACCACACCGTTGATGCTGACTGAAGTCAGCGATTCAGAATCGACACTGTCGATGGTTGAAGAGACACTGCTCAAGCGCGGCATCGTCTCACCCAAAGACAACATAATCATCACAGGCGGACTGCCTATCGCAGCCCGTGGAGCGGCAAACTTCGTAAAGCTGTCAACAATT
This sequence comes from Drouetiella sp., assembly GCA_036702955.1. Classification (GTDB taxonomy): domain Bacteria; phylum Cyanobacteriota; class Vampirovibrionia; order Obscuribacterales; family Obscuribacteraceae; genus PALSA-1081. The sequence goes on from DATNPY010000032.1 coordinate 12,511, forward strand.
TCTCCCAAAGTACCAGCAAGTTACTGGGAATTGAAAGGCATCTAACTGCAAGCCTTCCAAATCACAATCCTCTTGAATCCAGCTGCGAGCCTGGAGACTGAGGATCTTTCAGCTACGAACCTGCCAACCTGTATCCTGTCGCATGATTGCCCCATTGCATGACCTGGTAGTAAGGCATCTCCGTCTGGTCTCGATAAGGTCGAGCCCCCCAGGGAGAGCGCCCATCGTAGTTGTATGAAGGTGCGTTGGTGACCTGCCGCCCGAAGGAAGAATCGCGAACAGTGAACGTTTGCTTCTTATCGTCATAACCTGTGATGATATTGGCGTGCCACCAGTTTGCAGTGGGCGGTTTGTAAACGAACAGAACGGGAGATTGTTGTTCGCGCAGATACTTCTTAATGCGCTCCAGATCAGCAGGTCGCATTTGCCCGTATGCATTCTGAGATCCTTCGCCTCCACCGTTAAAGAGAACATCCTTCTTGTATGGTGGCAAAGTTTCAGTGCCGCGTCCTCCAATAGCAGCCTCGTTCATCCAGGACGAGCTGCCATATGCTTTGAACTTCATGCGCGAGTCAGGCAGCGCACCAGCTCTGGCAAGAAGCTCCGGAGCATCGGTGTAGTTGTTACCCAATTGAACAGTTTTACTCAAATTGATTGTCCACTGCTCTGACAAGTCAGTAGCACCACCAACTTGTGGATTGACGATTCCTTTCGACTTATTGATCAAATACTCCGCGATTCCAGTTGCAGACATGTAGAGACATGAGCCCGCGCCCAATTGATCTGGAGACGGTAACATGTACCCCCTCAGTTGGACAGAATGATCCGTCACCTCGTTGATGTTGCCTGGCTCGGTTGGCGTCTGTGCATCCGGTCGATGCTCACCCGGCTTTTGCGTATCCGGTCTTCGATCTTCAGGACGCTGTGTATGCGGTCTTCGATCTTCGGGCCGCTGTGCGTCCGGTCTTCGATCTTCAGGCCGCCTCCTATCCGGGTGCCGTGTGTCCGGATGCTTAGATTCTGGTTGCTGGGTATCTGGTCGGCGCTCTTGTGGATTATCCGGTCGTGTATCAGGTCGTACATGCTCTCGATTCTGTTGTCTGCGCACGCTGCCATCTGCCAGATACGTGACCTGCGCACCATCAGTTGGCTTCACCGAATACGTTCCATCATCATTGAGTTTGACGGTGCCTTTCCACGTACCGAGCATGTTGTTATTTCGGTCCAGTTCAGTCCAACCGCCCTTTTCGGCCTGATGTATGTAACGCTTGCTCGAATGTTTTTCAAAATCGTCGACTTGAACAAATGATGGTTCGTTGCCAGGTCCCATGTAACCAAAACTGAGGGATGACTTGTTTCCGGGGTACCTGATCTTGCTTATACGCCCCTGGTCATCAAAATCGTACTTAGCCCGCCCCGGTCCCTCTACTATTTCAGCGCCATTGCCACGAATTGTGTATTTGACATTATCGACCGCGTAAGAGAGATTGCCGTTGTTTTCAATTCGCAAATTGCGCACCGTTTGCGGTGGCACATCATCACTGCGCCAATTACCTCTCGCGTCTAATTTCCAGACAGTTGACTGACCATCTGCTGAATCGACCAACTTAGTGAGCTGTCCGTTCTCGTATGTAGCGCTTATCATCGTGTTGTCCGGACGCTTGATTACGGTCGGATTTCCATCAGCATTTCGCTGAACGCGTGCACCAATTGCGGTGCACTCCTCTTCAAACGATCGACCATCAGCGCGCTGCGTCAGAACCACTCCGTCTCGCACCGCTTTGGAAAATTCGCCGTTGCTATCTAAAGAAAAGTCTGGAGCCACGGCTCTTTTATTGCCTGGCGCAAGGTAGAGCCACTGTCCATCTTCCTTGACATAGCTGTATTGACCCCGAGGCGTGGTCGTCACCAATGTATTGATTTCACCATTTTCGTCGCGACCAAATTCACGTGTCTTCCCCTCGGCGGGGTAGGTGATTTTTGCAATTCTTTTGTGTTCGTCCAACTCTACGTTCGCACCGAACCGGGCAGGCAAGTCTGCCCGCACAAACTGCGTTTCACCACTTTCAGCACGCTTAGACTCCCGGGCGTGAACGATCTGCAACTCAGGCAATGCAGCACGTTCTTCAGAATTTCGCGCCAGGGTCACGGTTCCCACATCTTGCCCTGAAGCTTTTGCTGCGACAGCCGACGGCGAGGCATCACCGGCAGTGGCGCGTCGCAACAGTTCTGGCACAAGAGCATCTGGTCGCCTGTGATCTCCAGGCAAACTATTTTCAAGCTCAAACGAAAAATTCTCGGATCGTCCCATTATTAGACCTGCGCTTATTCAGAAGACTTAACTAGTAGTAAATGGCGCGCGTCCACGACGCCAGAGCAGCGCTTTTGCGCATGTTTTCTAATCGGTTAAGTCGATACTATTTCGAGATAGTGAATTTTTGGTGTCCAATTGGAATGCGAAACCAGAAGGTGCTCCCATTGCCGTTCTCACTGATCACACCAAGGGTGCCGCCATGCTGTTCGACGATGGATTTACAGATCGCCAGACCCAGACCCTTGCCGCCTAAAACTTGAGCATCAGCCTCTTCAACCTGCTGAAACTTTTCGAAAATCACCTGTTGCTTATCTTTCGGAACACCGCGCCCCTGGTCGATTATCGAAGCGCGCACATACTCGCCATCCTTTTCACATTTAGCTATGACCAGAGACCCCTCAGGTGCATACTTGATTGCGTTTGTGAGGAAATTGCACAGGACTTGCAAAATTCGATTGGGATCCATTTCGACTTCGACTGGAACGGTTTCTGCTCTGAGCTTAATTTTGTGCTGATCGGCAAACGACCGCACCGAATCCAGAGCGGAATCAATCAATTCCTCCATTGATGCCGACAAAACCTTTAAATCTAGCTTGCCTGACGCCAGCCGCTCGGTATCGAGCAAATCATTGGTCAGTTTGATCAAACGATTGAGATCAGCCTCAGCTAGTTCGACTTTCGTCTGTGCCTTTTCAGGCAGTTCGCCCAGCGCGCCTACCGAAAGCAGGGTGAGCATCCCCTGTAAGGACGTAAGCGGTGAACGCAAATCATGACTGACCATGGCAATCAAGTATTGCTGCATCTTTCGAGAGTCATTCAACTCGTCGACCATTGAATGAAAGATATGATCGAGCTGCACGATTTCGTCACTGCCCACCATGGGTTCGCTGAGAGGCAAGCCCTTCGGCACACGCCTGGTATTCTCCATTATCAATTTGATTTTGGAAGTGATCGTTTTGCCAAACAAAATCGCAAGAAAAATCGCCAGAAGTATATTGAAGCTAACGCCAAAAACCAGCACCACTTCCAAATATTTGCGAATCTGTTCTTCACGCTTAGGGCTTTCTTCTGCAGCTGCCAGATAATCTTTGATGATCGAACGCAATGACCTGGTCAGGTCATCTATTATTTTTTTGACCCTGACAAGTTTTCCCGGACCTGCGACCATGTCTCTGCCGCCAGAACCTCGCGAGATGCTGTCACACAAATCGTGCAGTAATTGCGAACCGAGAATGCCGTACTTACGACCTTCTTTAGCCATAGCAAGATGTTCGGGGTCGTCCTTCAACTGCTCTTCCAGTTGATCGAACGCCTGCATACACTTCATGTCGTTATCCAGAAACTTGGATAGAAAGGTCTCACTTCGGGTGACACTATATCCACCAACGTTTGCCGCCATTTGAGTGGCAAACGTATTAACGCTGCTCGCCGTGAAGACAATATCCTTCACGGACCTCTGATATTTGATCTCAGCATCTGCTTGAGAAACCAAATACATTAAGATGCCAATGAAAAGCAACTCGAAAGCAAGCGGAACACTGACGAGAATGAGTCCTATTTGGGCTATCTTGAAATCGAAACGCATAAACGTGCTCAGCAGACTCAGCAGGATATCCGGTTAGATTCACCGGATCACTCCAAAGGAACGATAAAATAAGTTATAACAGACAAGATTACAGGCGTTCCCTTCAGAAAAATAACCATGGCAAAAATTCTGATCGTTGAAGATGACATGCAGGTCGCAACCACCGTGCGAGACTGGTTACTGTTTGAAAAATATCTTGTCGAGCACGTCGAAACTGGCACAGATGCTCTTGAAATGATGCGAGCTTACGAATACGACCTGATCATTCTGGATCTGGCGTTGCCTAAAATGAACGGCATCGAAGTTTGTAAGCAATACAGAGAGCTGGGCGGTCGCGCACCAATTTTAATGCTGACGGGAAAAGACACCGTAACCGAAAAGGAAATCGGGTTCGATGCAGGCGGCGATGATTACTTGACAAAGCCGTTCCACCTCAAAGAATTGTCGGCAAGAGTGCGCGCGCTGCTGCGAAGACCTGCGACGTTGAACTCCAACACTCTCAAGGCTGGGAATCTGGTGCTTGATTGTGTCAAACATACAGTCACCAAAGATGGTGAGCCGATCCATTTAGCACGTATGGAATTCTCTTTCCTCGAATTTCTGATGCGCCATCCGGATCAAATTTTTAGCACAGACAAACTATTAGAACGAGTGTGGACTTCAGATTCGGAAAAATCAACAGAAACAATCAGGTCCACGGTAAAAAAACTGCGCAATAAAATCGATACAGAAGGCGTTCCCTCGCTGATTCAGAATATCCATGGCGTGGGCTACAAGCTAACCGAGCAGTAGGCGAGAAGCACCGAAAAGTAGTGCCAGACCGCGAACATATAGATTTGCAGACACCAGATACAGTGGCACTCGAGAGCGCAATGATCCTGAATTGCAAGACAGCTAAGGGAAACGGCATCAATGAATGAATGAATGAATGAATAGAAAGCATGAACAAAAAGAGCCGCTCTTGTGAGTGACTCTTGTTTTGTCTATTCCTGCAATAAACATTCAGTCAAAAACAATCATCCGTCCTTTCGGGTCTCGAAAGAGTCCTGCTCAGCCTGCTTTGTAGCTGTATCCTTCCAGGCTTTCACCTCGTTTTCCCAGATTTTACCGTCTCTCGATAGCATATTCCAGTTGTCTTTGAAGAATTGAAATCCCTGACGCTCCTGCGAAGTCAATGAGCTGTCGGACAGAAATCTGTCGATATCGTTTTGAGAAAGATTGTAACCGGCTCCCAGAGTCCAGGACGTATTTTTCTTGAAGGCGGCCCAGGCGGCATCAAAGTTCGAATTGATCTGAGCCTTTGTTGCATCTTCAGTATCATTGGCTCTGTCAGCAACAAAGCTTGTGTCGAAGCCTCCTTTCAGTGCCGGCGGAAACTTGAGCGAGTCGCCCGGTTGCAAGTGTTGCAGAGCCTTTTTACCATTGAGTTGCTCAAGCTGCAGGGAAAGATTAGCGATCTCGCGCGGAGATGGGTTTTGATTGCCCTGCGACTTGAGTAGGTCGCTTGCAATTGACCAACCACTATCGCCAGGTTTCGCTTTCAATGTTCCAGACCCATCAGCGTTGACTGTGGCTTCACGGCCAAATATTGGTGTGGAGCTCTGTGTGGTATCAACTTTTGCATGGCCGAGATCAGTCGAGTCTAATTTGACAGTCGCGCCGGATGGATTTTTGCCGATGAAGTCCGATCCTTGAACGCCAGTGATGTCGATTCCCGGCAAGATGCCCGCCTGATGTAGAGCATCGTTGATTTTGGCTAATTCTGCACCATAACCTTTTGGTCTATGGTCCATCATGTCGTGGATCTCTCTGGCGATGTCAGCAAAGCTGCTGTTCTCATTGCGACCTGCGACCTGTTTAGCTATCTGATCACCAGTGAGTACTTCTGATTTTGCCATTAATAAAATCCTCAAATGAGAAGGGGCGTGCTTGTTCAGTCGACCGCACCACCAGAGCGTGGGCAGTCGAGCTGTGCTTGGTAAGTTCGCTAAGACGTTGGTTAAGTGAAGAGGGTGCGGTGTTCCAACTGACACATGAAGATTACAAAAGAACTTGTGTCGCTCGCATGACAGCCTTGTCCAAATCGAAAAAAATCTGCCGTTAGCGCGTGGAGGCTGAACGGCAGACTATTTGGCTGTTACCAGGAAATTTCCTTTAATCGAAGGATAGAGTTGCTCTTTCCTTCATATCCTTGAGCAATTTAGTCATTTTTTTGTCCTGACTATACTTAGTTTCGATGTCCTTCAACTGTTTTTCTGAGTTCGATCCGTCCTGACCGCATTTAGGAGCCAGGGCATCAAGATACTTTTCTGCATCTTTTTTCTGGTCGGGCGGTAACTGCGCCTTGTCGACCTGAACCTGCAAATCTTTCCGGACATCATTAATGAATTTGGCTTCGCCTGGTGGACAAGCAGCAGCTCGGGATTCATATCCAGCAAGCTGCAAATTTTCGTTCATTCTGGCAGCATCAAATTTGTCACCACCACCCTCTGCATGGTCGCCTGCTTTACCTTTGTGAGCCGACAGTTCAGCATGTGATAAAAAAGCCATTTTCGGTCTCCGTGTGTGCGATCTTACTGGTGAGAGCCAACATGATCTGCTGGCGATGCCACCCTCGCAAGTCTTAGAATCAACTGAAGTAGTAAATTTATTACTGAGCAAATGGAATGGCAAACAGTTCCACGAACTGACCTTCAACCAGGTCAACTTCTGGCAAAGTGCCGTTTCTCAAGCTGCGACCAGGGTAGAACCAGTCGTTGGTGGCATCTCCATCAAATGCGTTTCCGCCGTCGGCGAGAGCGAGTGGCGGCAAAAGTGAGTCTGGAATGCAATTTAGTAAATCTTCAATAGCCTGACTGCTAAGCATGTGAACCTCTTTCGGCGCCTCTTCAGGTGGCAAGCTCTGAGTCTGATGATTGCTTGTGATATGGCTCGATGCGGCTGAGAGTGGAGGTGCATTTGGATCGGTTCCATTCTCCATGCTGGCAGTTGGAGCCACAGGAGCTGGAGCTGTCGAATTTTTACTGATGTGACGAAAACGATTTAGCATTGTTTGTGCTGTTGTAGTCATGATCGTAACCCTGGTTAAAATCGACAGCTCCGCTGTCTACGGTTTTTATGCAAACAATCCAGCGAGAGCGGGGTTGTGCTTGATTGCGTCGTCAATCTTCAGCTCTTCTTTGCTGCTCAACGACTTGCGATGTCCGTTGGCATTTTGCAGTTGAGCGACAAGTTCCTTCAGTTCTTTCTGACTTGGCTCATACCTTCTGTCACCCTTGTGAGCTTCTGAGAGGAGACGCTCGGCGACATGGTAGTAGCCCTGACCTGAGTGAACCACGAGTGCTTTATGACCTTCCGGCTTCATCTCACCGGCTGCATTCGCCGCTGGCACTTCAGCTGGTCTCGGAGTCGTATCAATTCCAGCTTTCTTAAGCGCGGCATCACTCATGTTGTGTTGATGCGCCTGAGCGATGAGATCTTCCTTGCTGATGTCCTTCTTGCCATAAAGCATTCCATCTTGTTGCAATTTCTTGAACTGGGTCAAGGCTGCAAGATCAGCCGGATTATCAGTGTGCTTAATCTTCTCGTCTAGTTTGTCACCACTTATGCCACCATCAGGATTCTTGACCTGGTCATACAGGCTCGGCTTTCCTGGCTGTTTGTCAAACAAGTGACTGAATGATTGCTCGCGTTGTCTCTGGTCAACAGCTTCATTCGGTCTTCCAGGATTGGCGGCGATTCTATCAAAGTTTACGCCTGCGTCTGCTCCCATTTTTTGCAGATCGCCTTTAGTGAGATCCATGCGAGGCGGCTGACCCTCACCAATTTGTGGAACGCTGTACTGATTATTCGTAATCTGATCGTTGAGAGCTTTCAACGTTTTCTGATTTTCAGGTGTCAGATTATGACGTTCAGGGTGAGCCATAAATTCTGAGACTTTCGATTCGTCGACACCGCCCTGACCATTGCCGATTTTGTCGAGCAAGCTCTGTCCACCGCCTGGCTTCGCAACCAGGTCTTTCAATGCTGCTTCCGTGGCTTGTTGATCTGCACTCTGCGGTACAGCTTGCTTTTTCAGTTTGGAAATCTCTTCTGGTTTCAAACCAGCATTTTCGTCCATCTTTTTGACCTGGTCAGCGGTAAGGTCGCCCACACGGCTTCCAAAACCACCCCATTTGTCGCGTTGCTCATTGAGACGATTCAGACTTGCTCTGTCAGCATCGGTAAGATTAGGATCTGCAAGTTTCTTATCCAACTTGTCGCCGGATACACCACCTTTTCCGTCACCGACTGAATCGAGCAATGTCTTGCCTGTTGCATCCTTCGCATGAAGATTGCGCATGTCGGCCTTGTTCTGCTCCTGTCCGAGATACTTAGTGATGTCACCCTGGCTGATCACTTTTCCATCGGTTGAGATCTGCGTGAAGTGCTCCTGCAAACGCTTAGCCAGGGCTTTTTCAGCTGGATTGGTGGACTGGTCGCCATACTTTTGAATATCTTCTTTTGTGATTTGACCGTAACCCATGGCGCTCTTGACACTGTGCAAGTCGCTCATAATCTTTTGGGCTTCCAGACCTTCGGCGCGAGTGCCGTAGCCGTCTTTGTCTAATTGAGCCATTGTTCTGGCTTGCGAAGGTCCAGTGATTGAACCTAACTCCTTCAAGAATGGACTTGGATCTGATGGGCTCTTCGAGATAGCTGATTCAACGCGCTCAGTGCCTTTCTTTTCTTCTCTAGTAGGTGCAGCTTCAGGTCTTGCCATTTTATCGATCCTCACTTGGGTGTGTTCGCAGAAACGCAGTGCCACTGGGGGTGGTGGCTTGTCGGTCGTTTAGGTGGGGCGAAGCAGTCGGGAGTAGTAAGTCCAACTTCAACTTTGTGAACGCAGTATAAGTTTTGGATATTACCGAGACATTACCAATTTGGGAGGTCGCCAAGAAGCCTGCGTTTTTCAGGCGCCTGTAAACCTTTTACCGGCTGAGCAGGCGATTTCGCCTGCCAGTCGAGGCAAGAATCTCGTCAAACCCGCGCCTTGCAGTGCCCGACCCGGGGGAGAAGCTAGCGCTCCAACCTCTATGTGAAATAAACGCCGACTGCACCTGTGACACGGCGGATAAGCCGCACCGTGTCCAGCTCGATTTCCTGTCCATACTCCAGTTCGTCCATAGCGCGCTTCTTCAAAATGGCAATCAGTTCACGCTTTTCGTCTTCAGCCAACTCAATCTTCTTATGGTGGTTATCAGCTGCCATCTGCAGCAACTCCATGATGCTCAAATTCGGATCTATAACTACCATCACCAGACTATACTCACTCGAAATGCGCTGAAACTGGACGCCGGAGCTTTTGCTCAATAATAGATTAGGTTTGGAGATTCCGAAGAGCAATTCGTATTTCAATCATGACGCGGGAATTTCCCCCACGCCTGAGGTCTTGGAACGGGAATATCCCCACGACTGCCGGTTCAGGATGTTTCTTCATGGCACGAGTGAAGTGCGTGGCATTGTGCCGGTGCAGCAACTACGAACGAGTCGTGAACTGCACAACTCGATTATTCCAAAGTCTTTGTGTTGCCTTCCGACAAATCCGTACTATCGTTTGGCACAACGTAACCGCAGACCGGATCATTTCGGAGGATATATTGCTGACGCGTTACCTTTACACCTAAAAGATTTTCCATCAATTTAGGCTCAAGTACACACAGCTGTTGATACTGCAAAGCCAGGTCATGTACTGCACAATGACGCTGGAAAATGATGTAGTTACCGTCTGGAAGCGTCTCCCACTCAGTCATATAGCCATTTTCCGAATAAATTTTTGCGACCTCGGCAACCCGGTCCTTAATACTTTTGTTGGCAACCCGAGCCTGCAGGCGCTCAGCCATCTTCTCATTGCGGCGACTGAGCAAATCCATCACGCCCTGCTCGCCGCCCTGCTCGAAAACGACGTCGAGCAAGTCGACCGCGAGATTTTGGAATCCGGTCGGGAATAACCCCTCGGCTTTCTCAGTCAACTTATAGTGATAGGTTGGACGTCCACGCGACTGCCGAACGATGCGCGAATCAACCAGCCCATCCTTCTGGAGCCCAGCTATATGGCGCCGGACGGCCATAGACGTGATATTCAGCTCCTTGCACAGGTCTGCAACAGTGACCTCGCCCGTACGCTTGATGTACATGAGCACGGCTTCTTGAGTACGTTCGGGATTTTCTCCCAGTTGCTGAGTTCGCATTAATCGGTGAGACCTCTTATCTCATTCTACTCCGCTAAAAGCGCCTGTGTCCGCGCTTTTGTATCAGTTAGCTACTTGATCCTTAAGAAGGGCGAATAGTTCTGAGATTTTTGATACTATTTTATCTATAAAAGCCTACTATCCTAAGCTTTGACATTTTTAAGGTTGCCCGAATGGGTGCCAAGCCGCGAAAAAGCTAGGATCGCGTTCTTCCCAGGACCGCAAGGCACTCGACACGACCTAAAAGGCAACTTTCATGACTGCTAAAAAACCGCTTCTCTCAATCCAGGACCTGCATGCCAAAGTCGAGGACAAAGAAATCCTCAAGGGCGTCAATCTGGAAATTTTTCCGGGCGAAGTTCACGCCATCATGGGGCGCAACGGTTCCGGCAAGTCAACTCTGTCATACACGTTGATGGGTCATCCGCGCTACACAGTCACCTCCGGCAAAATTCTGTTCAAGGGCGAAGACATCGTTGAAATGTCGCCCGACCAGCGAGCCCGAATCGGTCTGGCACTGGCTTTCCAGTATCCAGTAGCGATTCCCGGAGTTTCGGTATCGAACTTCCTGCGCGCTTCGGTGAACGCAGTTCGCGGCAAAGAAATTCCCGTCAAAGAGTTCAGAGCAGAGCTCAAGGAAAAAATGAAGAGCCTTGGAGTGCCCAATGAGTTCCTCAGCCGCTATATCAATGATGGTTTCTCTGGCGGCGAGAAAAAACGCCTGGAAATTTTGCAGCTGGCTCTCTTGAAGCCAGCTCTGGCAGTGCTCGATGAAACCGACTCTGGTCTCGACATCGACGCATTGAAAACAGTTTCAGAAGGCATCAACACGCTGGCCAACCCAGAAACTGCAGTTTTGCTGATCACTCACTATCAGCGCATTCTCAATTATGTGGAACCACAATTCGTCCATGTCTTCCAGGACGGACGCATCATCAAATCTGGTGGCGCCGACCTGTCCAAAGAACTGGAAGCTCGTGGCTACGACTGGGTATCACAAGAACTTACGCCGTCAGGTGTTTCATAACATTTACGGATGGAGGCGACCATGTCTGCGGAACTAATTCACGACCAATCAATCGGCAACATCGGAAACGATTACTCTCAGTATGGTTTCCAGGACAAAGAAGATTACGTCTTCAAGTCGGGCAGAGGTCTGACTCGCGAGATCGTTGAAAAGATCTCGTCGATGAAAAACGAGCCCGAGTGGATGTTGAAATACAGACTGCGCGCTCTCGATATTTTCCTGAAGAAACCAATGCCGAAATGGGGCAACTGCGGTCTTCTCGATTCCATCGACTTCGAGAACATTTTCTACTTCGTTCGCTCCTCAGAAAGAAGTGAAAAAAGTTGGGATGACGTTCCTGAAGGCATCAAACAAACATTCGACCGTCTCGGCATTCCTGAAGCGGAACGTAAGTTCCTCGCTGGTGTCACAGCTCAATACGAATCCGAAGTTGTCTATCACTCGATTCGTGAGGATCTGGAAGCACAGGGCGTCGTCTTCCTGGACATGGATTCAGGACTGCGCGAGCACGAAGAAATTGTGCGTAAGCACTTCGGCACAGTAATTCCTGCAGCCGATAACAAATTCTCCGCATTGAATTCAGCCGTCTGGTCAGGCGGAAGTTTTGTCTGGGTGCCGGAAGGCGTCAAAGTGGAAATTCCACTGCAAGCGTATTTCAGAATCAACGCTGAAAATATGGGTCAGTTCGAAAGAACATTGATCATCGCTGAACCAGGCAGCTTCGTGCATTACATCGAAGGTTGCACAGCACCGACTTATTCGACAGATTCTCTGCACTCGGCAGTAGTCGAATTGATTGCAAAGCCAGGCGCGCACATCCGCTATACGACCATTCAGAACTGGTCCAAGAACGTGTACAACCTGGTCACCAAGCGAGCTGTCGCTCACACTGATGCCAAAGTAGAGTGGGTCGACGGAAACATCGGCTCCAAGCTGACGATGAAGTATCCAGCCATTCACCTGGTTGGAGAGAGAGCCCATGGCGAAGTGCTCTCTATCGCTTTCGCGGGTGACGACCAACATCAGGATGCTGGTGCCAAGATGGTGCATGCCGCACCAAATACGACATCAATGGTTGTCTCCAAATCGATTTCGAAAAACGGCGGCAGAACATCGTACCGTGGGCTTGTAAAAGTCTATCCGAACGCTAAAGGCGCCAAGTCGAACATCAAGTGCGATGCACTTTTGCTCGACGAAAAATCTCGCTCGGATACTTATCCGACCATGGAAATCGACGAGAAAGACGTCACCATCGAACACGAAGCTACGGTATCGAAAGTCGGTGAAGAGCAACTCTTCTACTTAATGAGCCGGGGTCTGACACAAGACGAAGCGACCGCGATGATTATCAACGGATTCTTCGAGCCGTTCACAAAAGAACTGCCGCTTGAATACGCTGTTGAACTGAACCGGCTGATTCAGCTCGAGATGTCAGGTTCGGTGGGGTAAACATCGTGAATTCTCTTATGCACTGTCGCCAGATCTAGAGATTTGGCGCAGTGTATTTAGTGGTCCGAATCAATGCGGAATCAAGGAAAGACAAATGTCAGAGTCGAAATCGGTGAACACAATTGCGCGGGAGCGGGTGGATAATTTGGCTTCCCAGAACGGCGAACCATCCTGGTTGAAAGAGTTGCGTGTCTTGTCGTGGGAAGCGTATCTGCAAACCCCGATGCCCACCGGTCGCGATGAAGATTGGCGCAAAACTGAGATTGAGAGCCTGGACTTATCCAACTTGAATGCCATTGATCTTTCGACAAAGAGCGATGCAAAAGCAAAATTACCAGACTGGTTCGAAACAGCACTGACCTTCTTCGAATGTAATTCAGGCATCGTTGCTGAAGTCGGGCAATCCTCAATACCAGCTCAATTGCCTGCTGACCTGGCTGCCAAAGGCGTAATCTTCTGCACATTGAAAGAAGCGCTCCGTGATCATGCTGATTTGATTCGTCCCTATCTTTCAAAAATTGACAGCGATCAGAAATTCGTTTTGATGAACAAGGCTCTGTTCAATGGTGGCACCTTCCTTTATGTGCCGGCGAATGTAGAAATCGATTCACCATTCATCAGCCTTACCCATTTCACTTCCTCTAATGGATCTCCAAACGGCGTCGCCATCTTCCCGCGCCTCATTGCTGTGCTGGGCAGCCACAGCAAAGCCAGTTTGATCAACGTGCTCAGTTCAGAGCCCGGTGCCGAAAACAAAACTACTTTGCGATCGCTGGCAAATGCTCTAGTAGAAGTGCATGTCGCGCCAGGTGCTAAATGTGAGTATCTCGAAATTCAAAGATTCGATGCCAATGTTTTTGCCGTTACACGTACCCACAATCAAGTCGAGCAAGACGCTTCAATCAAATCGCTAACCGTCGCTCTGGGCGGCTCACAACTCAAAGGTGATATAGCCACCGTTCTCAGTGCCAGAGGCGCCACCAGCGATCTGCAAGGCATCGTCCTTGGTGACAATGACGAACACTACAGCTTCAACACTATTCAGAAGCACGACGCACCTGACACCAACTCCAACATCAACTTCAGAGTAGCTCTGAAGGGCAATGCGCAGTCGATCTATCAAGGCGTTATCGAAGTCGCAAAGATTGCTCAGAAGACAGCCGCATTCCAGAGCAATAAAAATTTGCTCCTCGGCAGTGAAGCGAAAGCAGACTCTATTCCGAAACTGGAAATCCTTGCAGACGATGTTAAATGCTCTCACGGAGCCACTGTCGGACCTGTAGACCGCGAGCAAATCTTCTATTTGCAAAGTCGTGGTTTGTCAGCAGCAGCCGCCGAAGAGCTGATCGTGACAGGATTCTTCAGACAAATTTTGGAAGCATGTACGATCGGCAGAGCCAAAGAATGGGTCTACGACGTACTGGCGGAAAAAATTCACGGAGTGTAAAAGTGATGAGCGCGCATTTCAGCAAAGTAGCAAACAAACATGATGTGCCAGAAGGTCACGTCAAGGTCTATACCGTGGAGAAAAAGCGCATCGCCGTCTGTAACGTAGATGGCAAATTTTTCGCTGTCGACGATTTGTGTACTCACGACGGTGGTCCGCTCGGAGAGGGCGAACTGGTCGAGAACACAATCGAGTGTCCTCGCCATGGTGCCCGCTTCGACGTTGAGACGGGAGCGGTGGTGTGTATGCCGGCAGTCGTGCCGATTGCTACATATCCATGCGAAGAGCGCGGAGAAGATTTATGGGTCGCCGTTTCGGGCGCACACAAATAAGGTTCAGGGGACAAGCACATGTTCGATATTCAAAAAGTCAGAAAAGATTTTCCAATCCTCGACCGTCAAGTCGGCGGCAAAAAACTGATCTATCTTGATAGCGCTGCCACCTCGCAAAAGCCTCTCAGCGTCATCAAATCGCTGACGGACTATTACGAAAATTACAATGCCAATATCCACCGTGGCATCCACACTTTGAGCGAAGAAGCGACGGAAGCTTTCGAAGTAACGCGCGAAAAAATTCGCCAGTTTATCGATGCGGCCGAAGCGCGCGAAGTTATCTTCACTAAAAACGCTACCGAAGCGATAAATTTAGTCGCTCAAACTTATGGACGTCAAAATGTGCTTCCCGGTGACGAAATCGCCCTCACGCCGATGGAGCACCACTCCAATTTCGTGCCCTGGCAGCAACTGGCTAAGGAACGCGAAGCGAAACTTGTCTTCTTGCCCCTTACTGAAGATGGGCAGATCGACCTCGCTGCCAGCGAAAAATTGATTACGAAGAAAACTCGCATTGTTGCCGTCACTCAGATGTCCAACGTGCTGGGCACGATCAACCCGATTAATGAATTAGCGAAACTGGCTCACAATGTCGGTGCCGTTTTGTTTGTCGATGGCGCCCAGGGCGTTCCACATTTGCAAACCTCTGTTCGCGAGTTGGATTGCGATTTCCTCGCTTTCTCCATGCACAAACTACTGGGACCAACCGGCGTTGGTGTTCTGTGGGGACGCGAAACGTTGCTCGATGCGATGCCAGCCTACATGACAGGCGGCGATATGATCAACTACGTATCGCGCGAGAAAACCACCTGGAATGAACTGCCCTGGAAATTCGAAGCAGGCACACCCAATATTGCGGACGTGATCGCAAGCGCATCTGCTCTCGATTACTTGAAGGACCTCGGCATGGACGCAGTTCGAGCCCACGAAATCGAGCTAGTCGAATACGCAATCAAAGGTCTGCAAAGCCTGGGCGATGCTCAAATTTACGGACCACTTGATGCCACTAAACGTGGTGGCGTAATTTCATTCAACTTTAAAGACGTGCATCCCCATGACGTCGGACAGATTCTCAACGATGCCGGTATAGCTATTCGCGCCGGACATCACTGCTGCCAGCCGCTCATGCGCGACCTCGGCGTTATGGGCACAGCGCGAGCCAGCTTTTACGTTTACAACACGAAAGAGGAAGTCGATATTTTATTGGAAGCCCTGACAGAAGCAGATAAGGTTTTGGGACATGTCGCTTGCAGATGATTTATATCGGGAAACCATTCTCGACCACTACCACAACCCCCGTAACCGCGGAGAGATAGAGCATGCCACGGCGAAAGTCGAAGGCGTTAATCCTCTTTGCGGAGACGAGCTGACGCTCTACATTCAACTTGACGGCGACACAGTCAAAGACGTCAAGATTACCGCCAAAGGTTGTTCGATCAACACCGCTTCTGGCTCAATGATGAGCGAGGCCGTAGTTGGGCAATCGATCGAAGACGTCAAGAAAACAGTCGATGCTTTCAAAACTATGATGATGTCTAAATCTGGCGAAGTGAGCTTGCCAGAAGAGATGGAAGATCTGGAAGCGCTGCAAGGCGTGCGAAAGTATCCAGTCAGAATCAAATGCGCTTTGCTGCCCTGGAACACCTTGCTGGAAGGAATTCAGACTGCACAGGAAGAACAAAAGGTAAAAGAGGCTAATTAACGATGTCATCTCTGCAAGAAGATGTGGTGCGCGAAAATCTACGGACAGTTGTAGACCCTGAACTGGGCGTCAGCATTGTCGATCTGGGTCTGATTTACGGCATCGAAGTCAAAGACAATGACGTCACTGTCAAAATGACACTAACAAGTCCTGCCTGTCCAGTTGGTGCAGTTATTCAAGCGCAAGCACACAGCGCCGTGAAGAAACTGCCCTGGGCCAAAGAAGTCAAAGTTCAGCTCGTCTGGAGTCCTCGCTGGGATCCGCGCCTGATGGCAAGTGAAGACGCCAAGATGGAACTCGGAATTATGTAGCAAATTCGGTAGATGCTGCAATCTGCCGCATCGTCGGTTGCCCAAGGGTTAACACGAGTTATCGAAATCGCACAAACTAATGAAACTAAGTTCAGCTAGAAGTAAACTAGCTCCGCTGTCGTTGCCATGTCAAGGACGCTGCGGAACTGGAGAGCACCCAGATGCACTTTGGGCTGTACGAACAAAACGCACAAATACGCAAGTGCCCTTTCCTCGAGATCCGGTGCAACTGCACCACTGAAGTGACTTTGAAATAAATGCCGAAGCCGGTAATACACGACCATGACGGACACGTTGACGACATCTTGAGCTGCATTTTGCTCTGGCTCTCCGATGCGGTTGATTTGCAAGCAGTTGGCATCACCAATGGTGATTGCTATGCCGATCAAGCTTTCGAAGCGATACTAAAAATGGCTACTTACCTCGATATCGACGGTCCAGAAATTGCCTGGAATGACGAGCCTGTACCAAACCCATTCCCTGACAACTGGCGCCGCGAAAGTTACATCATCAACGAACTTCCGCTTTTTGGTGACATTTACCTCAAAAAGCTGTACCAACAAGGCAAGGGGAGGCGCTCCGAAGAAGCCTTCGCCGACTGCCTGGCGCACACGAAAGATCCGATGACGATAGTCGCGACGGGTCCCGTAACGGTGCTGACACCAATTTTGAAAAATCCAGATTTGCGCAAGAAAGTAGCAGAAGTAGTTGTTATGGGCGGCGCAGTGCAGGTTCCAGGAAACGTCGAAGAAGCCGATCATGATGGCAGCGCCGAGTGGAATGTTCATGCTGATCCCGTCGCATTCAAACAAATGCTTGAAACCGGTGTGCCCGTGAAAATGATTCCCCTTGATGTCACCAATCAAGTGCCGGTGACCAAAGAATTTTTGCAGAGGCTTGAAGAACAGAGCAGCAAATACAAAGCATCTTTGCTGGCAGCAAAACTGTGGTCGCTAGTGAAAGGATTTACATACTACTTCTGGGACACAATCACTGCAGCAGCGGCGATCAAACCTGAACTCTTTACCTTCAAAGATATGCGCATAGAAGTGGCAACGCAAGGCAAAAACATGGGCAAAACCTCTTCTGTGATGTTTGGCGGCAAGAAAATCCAAGTGGCAACCGGCATGGACAAAGTAGCGTTCGAAGAGTTATTGCTCGAAATATTTAGAGCCCGCTAGTGGCAAATCCCAAAGAGGAATGAAGATGGAATACAGGAGACTCGGCAATTCAGGTTTGAAGGTACCAGTGCTCAGCTTTGGCACGGGCACCTTCGGCGGTGGCAATGAATTTTTCAAAGCATGGGGCGAAAGCGACGTAAAGGAAGCAACCCGCCTGGTGGATGTGTGCCTCGATGCCGACCTCAACTTCTTCGACACAGCCGACATTTATTCCAACGGTATGTCGGAAGAAATCCTGGGTCAAGCCGTCAAGGGACGTCGCGACAAAGTTCTTATTTCCACCAAAGCGACGTTCAAAATGGGCAAGGGCGCCAATGATGTCGGCTCGTCCCGACACCATCTGATCAAAGCATGCGAAGACAGTCTGCGACGCCTTGGAACCGATTACATCGACATCTACCACATGCACGGCATGGACGCTTCCACGACGATCGAGGAAACTCTCAGCACACTCAATACACTGGTCAACAGTGGCAAAGTGCGCTACATCGGCTGCTCCAATTTTTCCGGCTGGCACTTGCAGAAATCTCTCGATATCTCGGAGAAGTACGGCTGGGCCCGCTACGTTTCGCACCAGGCATACTACTCACTGATCGGTCGTGAATTCGAATGGGAACTGATGCCGCTCGGGCTGGAAGAGAAGGTCGGCACAACAGTCTGGAGCCCGCTTGGGTGGGGTAGATTGACCGGAAAAATTCGCCGCAATTCTCCCATTCCGGCAGAGAGCAGACTGCACAAAACTGCAGATATGGGACCACCAGTCAATGATGATTACCTGTACGATGTAGTCGACGCGCTAGACGAGGTTGCTAAAGAAACAGGAAGAAGTGTTCCGCAAATTGCCCTCAACTGGCTTGCACACCGACCTACCGTTTCAAGCATCATTATCGGCGCTCGAAATGAAGATCAGCTCAAACAAAATCTCCAGGCGGTAGAATTCGACCTCACTGAAGAGCAAATCAAAAAACTGGATAAAGCCAGCGAAGTAACACCGATTTATCCATACTGGCATCAATGGCAATTCAAAGATCGCACACCACTGGCGGTACCATCTTACAAGTAGCCTGAGAAAGTTCATGCGCTCCTCTATATAATGAGAGAGCGCATATTTTCAGGTTCTGCAAAGCCGTAACAGCGAAACTGCATGTCAATACAAAGCCAACCAAAACTTCTGCTGGCAATTTATGCACTGCTTGGTTTCCTGGCACTGATTTTCGCGGCTTTGCTCTACGTCAATCCTCTAAACTTCGAAGCGACACCGCCAACCACTCAAACCGCCACTATGCTCACCCAGGCTGAGCTGATGCGAAGCAGTGGCAAAGTGACAGAAGCTGAAAAACTCTGTCTGGATGCTCTGAGAATAGTTGAACCAACCAGCGACGAAATACAGAAGGCAAAGGTTTACCACGCGCTGGGTCTGACTTATTTTCAGGAAAAGAAATCCACTGAATCACAGGATTGCTATCGCAAAGCTCTGGCATGCCTGGACAGACAGATAGATCAAAACGGAGAGAAACGCCTTACTCTCGAAAATCTGCGCAGAGCACAGCAGTTGTATGCCGAAATTGAAGGCAGCCTGGCCGACTTGCTCGTAGCTCAATCGAAGTATGAGGAAGCTGAGTCCTGGTATAAATCTGCACTTGAAAAAAACGACCAGTATCTGGGCCCTTTGGAGATGCAACGCAGTCTCACTGCCAGACTAACAAATGCGCTTAGCCGCGCGGGCAAGAACAGCGAAGCAGCTAAGCTGGAAGCAGAAACTTACGCCAGTGATTTCGCCGGCAAAGATCTCATGCAGGAAACAAAACGGATTCAGGATGCTTACGAGACCGGGGAAATCGATACGAAGCAAAAAATGATCGAGTTGAGGGGCATTATCTTATGTGCTCAAAGAAAGAAAAGGAGCGTCGAATACGTCGATGCGCAGACAGCACTAGCGAGAACGTATCTTGAATCGGGAGAGCCGCAAGAAGCAAGAAAGATGTTGCGCCCGATTTACGACTTCGTAAAGGCTCAAGACCTCGACCGTGAAGCTGAAACCATCTGGCTGGGCAGAGCGCGCCTGATCGAAGCAGCCTGTTGCCTTGCCTTGCATCAGGATAAAGAAGCACAGAAGTTCGTTAGCATGGTAGCCGCCTCCAACGTTCAGTTGATGCTTGTGGCGCTTCAGCTGCACTTTAAAACAGCTAACTTTCGCACTGTAGAACTAAAGGACTACGACCGAATTCTGGTTCGCTTAGCCGAAATGGCTCACTTAGAATTGTGCCAGAAGAAAAAATGTAATTCCGAGACTCTCGACGCATTAGCATCGCTCTACAATGCGCTCGGCATAGCCTATGAGCGACTGGGCGAGCTCGGTAAGGCCGATCACGCATTTAAGGAGGCTCTCGACCTAGCCGAGACGCAAAAAAATATGGGATTGCAAGCCGAAGTCAGTACCAGAATGGCACGAATCGCGGTAAAACAGGGGCGATTTGAAGAAGCTCAAAAAGACTACGAACGATCGACAAGCATTCAGGCCAGTATCAAACCCGAAAATGCGCAAATGGAGCGGCTCATCTATCAATCTATCGGCGAGAATTACGCCGAACTGGCAGACTTGTGCCATAGAGAAGGAAATGAGTCCAAAGCAATCTCTTACTTCAAACAGGCATACGACTGCGATGTCAAACACCAAAACTATATGGGCATTTTCGCTTACGCTCAATTCCTGCACGTAAACGGCGACTACAAAACGGCGCGCCCGATGTACGAAAAAGCGCTAGCGAACCTCAAAACAGCGCAAACCGTATCAAAGAGTTTTGTTAGTTTGATGGAAAATCGTATTCAACGATTACCTGTATTTGAAAGCGATCCAGATATCGACGCGCTAATCACTCAGGGTAAAAAACTGCTTTCGAGCAAATCCGAATTCGCAGCACAGACAGAATTCCGAAAAGCCGAAAAACTCGCCTCCGAAAAGTTTGGCAGTGAAAGTATGCCAGCGGCTCAAGTCTACAGAGACATCGCTAATTGCTACATGGACGCATTCGATTACAAGTCTGCCAAGCCGCTTTATGAACATGCGTTAGAAATCGCTGGACAAGACAAAAATTTGCACTTCCCTCGCTTGAATTACATAAATTACTGCACCTGCCTGTCGACAGAGAACGCCATCGAAACAACCGAAACGGCAAAAAAGATAATTACGATTTTGACCCCGATAATTGCCGACATTGAAACGGAACCAGACGGGTTCGACAAGCCATTTTTAAGCAGAGCCGAACAACTCATGGGCAGTGCTTATGCAACTCAAAAGATGTATCAACAAGCACAAGATCACTTCGATCGCGCTGTATCCGCTGCCGAAGTGCAGGTGAAAGTCAATCCGTCCGAGCCGATTTATTTGCTTTTAGCCCAGGCGCTTGTAGACCAGGCGAGCAATTGCGTGCGCTTGCAAGACCATCTTGCAGCTGAAGCGAGTTGTCGCAAAGCCCTGACAATACTAAAAAAACTCAAACCGAACGCCTTTATAGTCAAAAAGATTCAGGAGACGCAAGCATTACTAACTAAAACTGAATCGTTGAAAAAGGTGTAGTAAAGGCGTCTGCATTATCCCAATCAAACAACCGGCAGTAATTGTGGCGGGGACACGAAGACATGAGGTCTGAAACGCAGTTATCATCATTCCGCGCGCAGTTGTCAGAAGAAGCACGACCGCCTGTCCGAGTGATCCGATCACCCTATCAAGTGATAAACACGAAAGGAGTAATCGACAATCGTAATGTATGAGATAACCTACAAACCAGAATTAATGATACCATCGAATATACTCTATTCATGCGGGAGAAGCAAAGATCATCGAATGGCTGAAGGCACCACGTTGTTTTGAAAACCTTCACTTTAGACAGAAAAGATGTTAGGGTACAAATACAGGCATCCCAAGTCCCTGAGCACTCTTCAACGGCGCTTCGCTTAGCCATCCAGGTATCTAGGGGTACCAAATTTCGGCTGATAGAGACTGCGGCCCTGAGCTCGAGCCTATAGAACGAAACAGGGAAGATGAAAAAAGACCGAGTTCTTCTCATCGAAGATAACGATGCCGACGCCCTTTATGTCATTGATAGCTTAGAAAAAAAAGCGTCACAATACTCCTGCGTTCGCGTCCAAAAATTGAGCGAAGCGATCGACCACATGCGACAAAATGAAGTCGATGTGGCAATCCTGGATTTGTCTTTACCCGACGGAAAAGGGCTGCTGAATTTTCTCGAAGTCATGAAAGCCGATCCGATGCTTCCGGTAGTGATTATCACAGAAACCGAAGACGAGGAGGTGGCAATAAAAGCGGTGCGAGCCGGAGCGCAAGATTTTATCTGCAAAAAGGATTTAAGTCACCAATTACTTTTGCGAAGTCTCCGCTACGCAATTGAAAGAAAGCAAATTTACGAATTCTTGCGAATCACGCTAAGTCAATTGCAAGATGCGATGACGTCTCTCAATTTGTCCTCAAAAGCGTCAAACACAGGTCTCTGGTTCCTGGACCTTCTTACCGACACAGTCACCTGGAATGAACAAATGGGAGCGCTTTACGGATTAAGCAAAGAAAAAATACCGAAGACGCTCAATGATGTACTCGAACTTGTTCACGTAGAAGACTCGAACCGCGTGCAAAGCACGGTTCAGAGTGCTCTGGAAAAACGTGAGGAATGGCAAACAAATTTTCGCGTGATTTGGGAAGACGGAAGCGAACACGAACTCTCCTGCCACGGGAAAACCTTCTTCGATGACCATGGCAGGCCGACTCGCATGGCAGGCACATGCCGCGATATTTCGCAAGACAGACTGGAAGAAGAAGAAACAAAAAAAAGGATGACGCTTCTCAAACAACGTGAAGATTTCACTGCCACGTTGACGCACGATCTAAAAAATCCGCTGATCGGAACTAACCAAATTATCGAAGTCATGCTGAAGGATTGCCTTCGTTCAAAAAATTCGCAGCACGCCGAGCTGCTCGCGAAAATAAAAGACAGCAACTCACAGCTGCTCTCATTGATTCAAAATTTGACAGAGGTGTACCGCTGCGAGCACCAGGCTGCTAATTATGATCGCAAACGAGTCGACATTATTCCATTAATCAATCAATGCACAGAGAAAATCGCCAAACAGGCAGAATTTCGAAAAATCAAACTGGAGACACACTATTCACTTAAATCGTGGAACCTTGATGTTGACCCGATAGCCCTGGGAAGGGTGATGCAGAATTTGCTGGACAACGCAATCAAATTTTCTGATGAGAACAGTATAGTAAAAGTGCGAATGCTTGTTGAAAACGACCAAACACTGATTGAAGTGGAAGACAGTGGTGTAGGCATCTGCCCGAGCGAACAAGCGACACTGTTCAAAAGGTTCGGACAGGGTCGGCATGGTCAGAAAATAGGAACTGGCAGCGGGCTAGGGCTTTACCTGTGCAAGCAAATCATTGATGCACATAATGGAGAGATTTTTTGCCGCAGCCAGGAAAACGCTGGCTCGACTTTCAGGGTCGTTTTGCCGAATCCCACCATGGTTTCGATCGGCTGAACACACTCAATCACTTAATTTGGATCCGTTTCATGGCAGTGAAGCAAAATAGGGAACAAGCTAATACTGATTTACTGCGCCATCAATTCATCACGAACCTTCATCAGGATAATACCCAGCATATTCTTGCCCTTGCCGTCACCACCGTCACCCCAGAATTTGTCTCGCACTGTATGTTCGACAATCGTTGCTGTTCCTGTCGAAAGCAGGATTTTGCGCAAATCATCGTGTTGAGTAAATTTTGCACGAACGGCATCTGTCATCAAATCAATTTTGACCGACTCCCAGTCTTTGCGCAAAGGACGCTTACGGTCGCGCCCCATTCTTGCAGCGATCATAGGCGATTTCGTTAATCTGATACTTTCCTGATTTTCGAGATCTAAAAACTTTTGCGCCTGAAAGTAATGCTCCACTGTTGGATACACTCTCTCGCAAAGTGTTATGGGAGCAGCGTAGAAATTCGAAAAACAACCATAATCTTCTGATACCCGATAAAAATTTATCACTGACTGAGATTCGGCCTTTGGCATGATTTACTTTCTTACCCCTGTTGAGGACACGCGACGCAAAACGCTACATAAATCTGTTCACAACGGACATTCTAAAACATGTTGAAATATCACGCTCGCTACTTGATCGCATGAAGTCATGAAACCGCATGTGTAGCAATGAGTTCAGACAAATCGCAGACCGGATAGCGAGATTCACTTAACTGCGATGAAGTTCAGTTGGTGACATCGCATCAAACGCACAAAAAAAATATTTCCCTCTAAATAAGCGAAAAACGCACCACATATAGTGCGAAAGCCATTTAATCTAGAGATGTAACAGAAAAACAATTCTGAGGTTCAAGCTTGCACAATCTGTGTATAATCAGCGAAGTAAACTCGGAAATCGACTGAACTGATGCGTACGGAATTGAACTCATCGATCAAGATCACGAAAAGCGCCGCTGCCGCTGAAGAGTTTCACGTGCTTACATACAGAGCAGGCGGATATTGCTATTGCGCAGGCCTGACCGGTGCATACAATCAGTGCGCCTGCTGCTGCCGCACTCGCTGCGGAGCCATGAATTGTCCCTGCCGGGACATTTAACACGACGGTCACAGAGACCTAAATCTATTCAATTTTGTATTTGAGCATAAACATCGAATCATCGATGAAGAATTTATGCCGCACCTGATTTAACACCACATACAGTGGCGCCAGATAAACGCGTCCACGAATCAAGGAGTATTCGCATGGCTAAAGTATTTTTGACTAACGCAACTGGTTATATAGGAAAAGCTGTAGCAAAGGCAGCACTACAAAAGGGTCACACCGTGTCCGCTCTCGCGCGTTCACCTGAATCGACGCAGAAATTAGAAAAGATTGGCGTTAAACCAATCAATGGAGATTTGAAAGCTCCAGAAAAATATCTTGACGAGGTTCGACAAGCTGACGTCGTCATTCACACCGCAGCCACGAACGACGAAGATTTTGGAAAATACGACACTCTGACGGTCAACAGCGTCATTGATGCGCTCAAAGGCTCAAACAAAACGTTCATCTATACAAGCGGAACCTGGGTACTCGGTAATACAGGCGATGTGATAGCCGACGAGCAAACACCCTACGAGCCGCTTCCATTCGTTGCCTGGCGAGCAGAAAATGAGCAGAAGGTCGTTAAGGCTGCACAGCAAGGTGTTAAATCCATAGTGCTCCGCCCGGTAATCGTTTACGGTGGAGCAGAAGGCATCATCGAGAACTTAATCCAACAAGCTCAGAAAACTGCCCGAGTAGACTACATTGAAAACGGACAGAATTATTGGTCTCTTGTGCACGTGGATGATCTTGCCGATTTATATGTACTTGCCATAGAGAAAGCGCAGGCGGGCTCGCTCTACAACGCAAGCACCGAATTCTTGCCGGCGAAAGAAATTGCAGAATTGGTTGCGAAAGCAGCCGGAGGCGCTCAAGCAAAATCACTCCCGCTCGAAGAGGCGAGAAAAACTCTCTCCATTTTCGCTGACGCTTTCGCCCTCGACCAAAAAATCGGTGCTGATAAAGCCAAACAAGAGTTAGGTTGGCAAACAAAGGCTCCGAAACTTAAAGACGAGTTGGCTAAATCAAAACATTTGACAGCAGGACGCATTTAACCCGCGGCCTCGTTCGTGCTGGCACTTAAATGGTGCCGGTATCTGAAGTTAGAAGCTCTCGGCACTGGGGTCAGAGAGCTTCTTTCTTCTTCCCTTCACTTATCCTGACAATGTGCTTCCATCACTTTGTCCTGACAATGGGAAATGTATAGGACTGCGTGAATGTGAATGCTCCATTCTGTAAAAACACTGGACCCTGGACAAATACTATTGGAGCGAAAGGGGCTCGCGCTTTCGTCGAAGTCGTGACTGTCACAAAGGGAGCTGTTTGCGGTGGCGGATTGCCGCCGAAGTCGTTATACACAATTCCCTGCAAAGTTGGCGAGGTGATGTAGTTTCCATCACCTTGATGCGCCCTCAAGATAGCTTTAATTAGTTGCGTGCTTTGCTGGGTGTCCTGCCCCTGCGCTGCAGCACGAGCTGCATCGCGACAGGCGCGATCGTTGAACTCGGCACCGTAAATCAATACGCCCATGTCGGCGGTGAGTATCGTAAAAACAACCATCATGAAACACGCACAAGACAGTTCAATTAAAACGTGAGCACGAGCGTTTCTCTGCTGAGACTTAAGATTTCGACTTCTGGTCATTATTTGATTCCTGACTATAATTGGTGGCAAAACTTAGTGGGCGTCCTGTCGCTTGCATGCGGCTTGCTGGACCATTTCTGACGGCGTCCTGTCCAGGTTAACTGCAGCGTCGTCTGGCTTTGTGAATGCAGTCAACCAGACGCGACCAGCTCAACGAGATGGCGCGCGATCTTCTCGAAGGTTTTGCGCAACTGACTGCTGTTTGTAACAATGTTGAATGTGCCACCGTGTCCGGCGATAGCAGCCATGCCACCAGTAGCGGAGTCATTATTTGTGTCGTTCAGAATGGCTGTCTCGCCGGCGATGATCGATTGATTTTGCGCCAGTCCAATAGTGTAGACAGGAATGCCTGCGTCTCTGGCTTCAATTGCGGCTTTGCGCGCATTAGTCCATGGGTCTGAATCCAATGGTCCGGCCGGTACTGTTGGCTGACCGTCAGTGAAGAGCACAATCGCCTTTACGCTGCCCGGGCGAGCGTGATGCTTCAACTCCTGCACCGCTCTGTCGACTGCAGCACCTATATTGGTGGAACCGAGGGCAACACATGACTTTATGGCACCATTAACAGTCGCAAAATTTGTCACACCTGGAGAGGGGTCTAACGATACTACCGGCAGTGCAAAGGGTTTAGTCGGCCCATATGGAACATCTTGATCCACACTGTACCAATCTTCTGTCGAATTGCTGGACGTTCCGATTTCACCGTCAAAAGCTACAAACCCAAAATGACAATCGGTGTCAGTGTTGATGATATCGGTGAACATGGTCGAAGCATCCTTGGCGTCTTGCATCGGCTGCAACCTCGCAGCAGCAGCTTGTTGATAAGCCAGCTGATAGCCTGGAGTTGGACTGACGTTAACTGACGTATATGCCTTGCTCTGCATGAACACTGTCTGGTTTTCGAGATTGCCGCGCGCAGCCTCGACAAGAGTGGCGCGATCTGGAAATCTAAAACCATTGAATGTGCAACCTGAGAAAGTTTGCTGCCCATCTATATTCACGACCAGATCGGTAAAAGCGTTATAACCATCCCAATTCGGCGCAGTGCCAGGCGGGCAGTTCCCTGGCGGCTTTCCCTGGTCTGGATATCCACCCAGTGAGCGCAGCCCGGGAACACCAGCAGCCTGCGCGAGAGTCTCCGTGAACTGCATATTCGAATTCCAATACGCCTGATCTAAAAGCTGCGGCTCCGCGCCATTTAAGCTTGTACCGCTCGCTCCGGGTTGCACAACATCGAAAATTTTTCCTTGCGCCTGCCCACTGGGCGCATTTGGAACATCGTAGACGATCTTATTCTGGTCCCACTTGCGCTTGATGAAAGTCACAGGTGTCTGATCGTCCATCGAGCCTGAAACATCGAAACAGAAAACGACATCGAGCTGTGGCACGGCTCCTTTAGACAGAGCGTTAACATTGAGGTCTTTGATACCCACAAATTGTCCGAACGCGGTCAAAGTGCTGAAGTTGCTGTAGACTCGCACCACCTTCGCGTTAGGGCTTGAGATGGGCTCGACCTGCATCGTCAATGGATTAACGAATTCAAAAAATATATTGGCGTTTCCAATTGCAGGCACGACGCTGCTCGAATCTACAATACTCGTTTGCGACAGGGATGTGCTGAGCACTGAGTTCTTCTTGAAGATGCCCAGCGCCGTTTGCATTGCATCAATGTGCGCCGTCGTCGGATTTTGATTGTCTTCGCTGGCTAATGTCGCCACCGCAGCGAGCGCTGCTGCGTCAGAGGCATTCTGAAGCTGCTGTTTAGCCAGATGCAACCGCCCTACTTCGAAAGTAAAAATGCCAATTAGCGGCAACATAATCAAACCAACAATCATGACCAGGGCGATCATTGATTGACCACGGGCGCTGCGATGGCAGGATGTTTGCATTGGATTTATTCTCATTTATTCAAGCCCTGCGGATTTTCACAGTACTGACGATCTGTGAATGTCAAATTCATGGGCTGCGTCAAACCGGGAATGTTAGTGAAGCTGTTTCCGCTGTAGATGATTAGTGGATTGACGTTACCGTTGATCGACACTTCCACCTGGTAGCTGTTGAGCGATGCATCGGCTGGATTCTGCAAAGGAGCAGACTGTCTAGCTTGATTCAAAGTTCTGATATCGGTTGTGAGAATATTCGTTTTAATCGAATTAATTTTGATACCAGAAAAGGGAGCCGCTGTTTTTTGTGCAACAGAATTAGCCAATTGAACAGCCGACGGAAGTCCATCAAGACTGTTTTGATAGGTGTGAGCTCTAGCCGCCTCCCAGGCTGCATTGTGTGCAGCTGCGTATAAGAATGTCGTGCGTAACGTAATAGCGGCCAGATCCAAAAAAGGGAATACGAAGAGAAATAAGAAAATGAAAAGCGCAATCGGAGTTTCGACCATAAAGTTGCCGCGTTTAGATCTTTGCATTCCTAACTCTCCGGTGGCATTCGATGGGAGCGAACTTCGCGCGCACGAATAGGCTTGGCTTCTTGATGAAGCGCTGCTTTCGACAGA
Organism: Drouetiella sp.; assembly: GCA_036702955.1. Lineage (GTDB taxonomy): Bacteria > Cyanobacteriota > Vampirovibrionia > Obscuribacterales > Obscuribacteraceae > PALSA-1081. The sequence continues at coordinate 40,881 of DATNPY010000032.1, forward strand.
TTAGAAAGTTGCTCCTTCATATACGGATCGACAACAACGTTCAAACCAACAAGAGAACTTTGATAAGCCTTTTCTTTCAAATGCAAAGCTAAATACGTTTCTGTTAAACGCACATAGGCTTGCGGAATTTTTGAATTCAGCTGTATCGCCTGTTCAAATGCAACAGCAGCGTGCTGGTAGTTTCCGGCGTGATACAGAGATTCACCAAGCCAGTAACGATCAGATGCATCCACCGATCCAATCTGGAGCAAGCGAGTATAGGCATCCGCCGCAGCCGAATATTGGCCGCCGTTAAACAGCACCGACGCTTCTGAGCGAAGTGCCTGCATACCATTAATCGCGCCTGGTTCGGACATAGCCAGTTGGGTTCGCGGCGACGAAGTTCGACCTGACAGAGCGCTTGCGAACTGTTGATTCTGCGCCTGCGAACTCGTAACAGAGGAGACACCGAAAATGGTGGCGAAAAGAATTGATAGGTTTCGATAACGTTGATGGACCATTTAACGCTCCAATGATTGACTATTTCGGTAGTGCCGCTTTCCAATTGACTGAGTAGTTCAGTGGTGTAGCGCTAGAACTTGAAGCGAAATCCAGTAAATGCAGCGCTTCTTTCTTTATGTCCGTCTAGATCGACAGCGCCGCTGACATATACACTGGTGTTCTTATTCAATCGATAGCTGACTCCAGGCGTCAGGAAATGGCTCGTTCCGTATCCTTCGACGTTGGAAACTTCACCACCCAACTGGAATGAGAACCGCCCGGAGTCTTTGATCGCACCGAGTTGCAGGTCGTACTGTCTGGGATTTGTAGCGTGCTGAGCCGCTCCATACAAGGTTAGATCGCGTGTTGGCTGGTAGTAGCCGTTCAAACCAACGACAGCTGACGTATCGCCGAATCTGGGCAGTTTACCGAACTCGTAGGTGTGACCGGTTTGCAATACCAGCCCACCTTCCACATTGAGATTGCCGCGAGTCGGGTTTCCATTTTTGTCGTAGGGCGAGAAAAGGTGACGACCGATCATCAAGTTCGTGTTTCCCAGCCCGACATGATCGCCAGCGACACCAGCATTTACGGAAGCTCTCAAATAGGTTTTGGGATCAACATGATGCTCGTGCGTAAGCGTCACCGCAACCTGCCCGGGCGAGATTGACGTAGTGATCTCGCTCGTGTCAGCGGGTTTCAGAGAATGCGTTGTCGGCTTCTCGACCCGGGTTGGCTCAGCTGGCGGTGATGCCACCGGCGGTGCTTCGACTGGTGTCGGCTTGATTGGTTCTTTCACTCTCTCAGTTGGCTCGGAACCTTTTTGCAGAGCTGGTGGAACTTCTTTTGGTGGTTCCACAGCCGGTTTAGAATCGAAACCTGGAATCTCGGGGAATTTGATGCTGAAATCAAAATGGGTGTGTTCTTCAACATGTTTCTTATCTACATGAACAGTTTTCACATCGACCGTCGTGTGGTTTTCTGCATGCTTAGACTTATCAACAACGTGTGACTTGTCAGACTGATGTGTATCATGGGTTATTTTGGCACTGTTATCGGTGTGACGAGAGACTGAATGCTGCGAGTCAGCATGGCGGGACGTGTCATGATGACTCTCGGCTTGATGCACGCTGTGATGTGATTTTGAATGATGACCGCCGGGTTGACGGTCCGTATGATGGGAACCGTGATGTCCCTCATGATGAGAGTGGCGACTGCTACTGTCCCTATGGTGACTCGAATGATGAGAGCGCTCGGAATGATGTGAGGAATGCCTGGAATTGTCTGAATGATGAGTCGAATGACCGGTCTGATGATGTTCACTCTTTTCGTGCTCAGCTGAAGCAGCATGTTTTTTCTGATCGGTTTGCGACCTGGCATGCTCAATCCGCTGTTGAATGGTTCGATGTTCCTCATCTGATTTGTAGGTGTGGTCATAAACGATGTGCAACTCACCGCCCTGCCCGGGATGCCCGGAGCGCAGAGGAGTCGGATGTTCGGAGGGCACGGCGGGTGTGCCTTTATCCGATGGGGTGGAAGTGTGCGTCTTGTCGGGGGGCGTTCTGTCAGGCGTTTGAGGTTTTTCAGGCACCGGGTGTTCGCCAGAAGGCGTATGGCTCTCCGGCTTTGGCTTTGCGGCATCCCTCTTTTCCGGCTTGTCGGGATGAAAGGTTTCGGCAGGCGGCGACATCAAGCGATGCGTCGAAGGATTACCGGGCGGCTCAACAGGATGTGAGGGCGGTTCAACTGGATTCTTCGGGGGCTCAACAGGATGTGATGGCGGCTCAACAGGATGTGATGGCGGCTCAACCGGATTCTTTGGGGGCTGAGCTGGATTCTTGGGTGGCTCGACCGGATGCGTGCTCTGAGGTTGGATCTGGTGCGGTTCGACCGAATGGTTGTCTGCAGCTCGACCGCGATTTTGTGGCGAACCGAAAGCGCTAGCGTACAAATGTTGGTTGTGAGCCTGGGCATGACTCGCATCAGTTGTCGGAATTTCTCTACCGTTTAACGATTCCATATTGTTCTCCACGTTGAGGATGCCCTGAACCAGGGCGCTTGAAGGCGCCGGTCAAGACTATGGGCTAGGTCGTGAGCTTACTTTACGAACAAGTTCTGTCAAATTTCTTGCATGAACGAAATATGTTTCGCGGACTCCTCACGCTATGATTGAGATCCAGATCGAAGTTTGTTGAGAGGTGGTTATGACTGCGCAGTATCGACAAGGTGACGTCTTTTTGATGGAAGTGAGCAAGCTTCCCCAAAATGCCAAGCAAGAAGCGGCAACCGACAAAATAGTGCTTGCTTATGGAGAAGTAACCGGACACTCGCACAGCGTCCGCAGAGAGGACGCTACGCTCTATCGGGACAACGATGACAGCTACCTGGTGGTTGAGACGAAAGCCAATCTGATTCACGAAGAACATGACACCATTCCACTGCCGGCCGGCATCTACAAGGTGGTGCGGCAACGTGAGTACAATCCACGCACACTGGCAGACTACGTTAGCGACTGAACTCAGGCTAACGCACACTGGCAGATTGCGTTAGCGACTGAACTCAGGCTGCCACATCCGCTTACGCCTAATCATCACAGGTGGCTGTCATGCACAACGGCGAGGTGCTCTTTAAGTCCGTAGACGAATCTGAGGCGAGATTCGCGCGCCCCGAAGAATGGTTCACCAACGCACGAATTGTGATTGTGCGCGGCAACGTGATTCGCAAGTACATGACAGTGTCATTCCTGCGAGGTCCTTCCGGTCAACTTTATATAAGACTGTCGAAAATACCGGATCACAGCCAGGAGATCTTGTCGCACGGAGGTCCCGATGACAAACTTTATAGAAGCCTGGTAAAAATCCAAAATCCCGGTCAGGAGCTTTTATCGCTAGAAGATAACGTTTACCTGGAAACTTCCGCTGGTGCTTGTTTAAACGGTCTGAGCCAATCCAATGTCAGACCAGGATTGCATGAAATACACAACATAATCCGCATGTGCCGATCTAAAAATCTGCAGGACGAATCACAAAAGGTCTGGTCACAGCGGAAAATGTTTCTACGCGGTCTTGCAGATTTGCACAACGCGATGGATGACGGCGTTTACGAAGCAAGCATCAAAACACATGAGTTGCGAGCCCGGGACAGCAAAGCGATACCGCCGCTGTGGATTAATGAAAGCAACGTGCAGAAGTTCGTCAGCAAGTGGACTGCCAGAGCGCGTCGAACCAGACCGATCGATCGAAAGAAGCTGGAAGAAGCTATCCGCAATCTGTACAACCACATCGAACTAGAGCCTCCAAGAATCGCTTACGCAACCAACCCTCTTACTTTCGTCATATCGGCATCTTTTGCTCTAGCTCTCGCTTTCGTCAAACAAAATCCCAACTTACGCTATGCCACAATGACGTCGGCGCGCAATCAGATCGTAAACTCAGATCTTTACGACATGACAATACGAACAGCGTTACTGTCTCGCTCAGAGCTGTTCGACGACGCAGTCGTAGAAGCATTCGAAGCAAAATTAGACAGCTTTCAAATGAGGCAGTTCCGGGCATTTCCTAATGGAATATCCGGCACGGCAATGCACTGCGCCATAGAAGACGCTCTAAACGCAATGAGATCCAACACTGGTAGTTTGCTCACTGAGCCGGACTTTACGCTAGAAACTAGAATTGCCAGAGAGATCCTCAAATGCACAGCAACCGCTGCCGATTGGTCAGGGACCGATTGCTCGGGTGATATCGCATCTGGTGCAGCGGAAATCTCCCTATTCGATCAATTAACGAAGACACTGGCTGGCGGATCAGCCAGCACAGTCAAACTTCTAGACGATTCGATACATTCGTGTCGCTGGTCTTTTGTACACTGCAATACGCAGGAATACGATGAATTTCAGGTCAACGCCTTCGCCGAAATATTTGGAGAGCGGCTTCCGAACCAGGCGCTACACACCCTTGTGCAAAACGTCTGGAGCGAGTGCGGACTGATCTTCATGCATAAAGACTTCTGTGTAGTCTGCGAGTACCCAACTGTCTTCAATGTGGATGAGAACGGCGCTCTTCACGGTGAGGGAGAGCCTTCGATCATCTGGAAAGACGGCTGGAAGCTCTATCACATAAACGGAATTTGCGTTAGTAAGAAGCTGGTTGAAGATCCAGCAAGCATTTCAGTTGCGGACATTGAAAATGAATCCAACATCGAAATCCGCCGCTTGATGCTCGATGCGTATGGCGTCAAAAAATTCCTGCTCGATGTTGGAGCTAACGAAATCCAGAGAGATGAATGTGGCATTCTTTACCGTCACGTTGTTTCTGACGCACTGGAAGCCATGGTCATGGTCGAAGTCACGAATTCGACAGCCGAAGCAGACGGCACATTCAGAAAATACTTCCTACGCGTACCACCTCACATCACCACAGCCAGAGCAGCTATAGCCTGGACTTTCAATCTTAATAGCGAAGAATACAATCCAATTCTTCAGACATAATCGACATGTTAAGTCTGCGATTGCGTGGATGTACTTTTGTCACCCAGCGTTGCCAAGCGCCGAATTTTCTGGATATACCAGCGATACGTCTCGCACCATTTTCCTTGCTCAAGCATCCTGCGCAACTAATATCCGACACTCTTTGTGGACTTATGTCCACAAACTTTACTTATCAGAAATTCGTATCTGCAGCCACTATGGCTGCTCGCCGCAGGTTATACCTCATTTTCGGTATGGCGTATCGCAGTGACAACATTTAGAATGTCTGTGAAATAACCGAGCGGAGCCCAAGATCTTGTCCAGAACGCAGATATTGATCGTCGAAGACTACCATCCTCAGCAATTTGTCTTCAAACAGCTGTGTGAGCGGTTTGGTTACGACGCTTATATCGTCGGCACCGGTGAGGCCGCACTGGGTGCACTCTCCATTGCTCAATACGCCGCTATCATCATGGATATCAATCTCCCCGGTATGGACGGGTTGGAGACAGTGCGGCAATTTAGAGCCACCGAAATTGGCACCGGCAGACACACCCCGGTCGTCGCACTGACAGCGAGCGGCGTTCCTGGATTGCGCGAAGCTTGCATTGAAGCGGGCATGGACGACTTCATGAGCAAACCGTTCTCAGTAGAGGCATTTAGAAAGCTCTTGCTGCGCTGGACCTACGACTCTCGCAGACCCAATATGAGTCTAATTACCTCAGCAGACGGCGACGAAGAACTCTTATTCGGCTGATCGGACGAAGAACTCTCATTCGGCGTTCGGCTGATCAGGGTTAGCCCTATATTCCTGGCAGATTAATTAGCCTAAGATGGCTCTGGTTGCATTTGCAATCGAGTTCAAATTTTACCAGGTCCAAAAATTCAGTTTAACTCCATGACACCACTGGTGCCACCAGTCCGAACTGACTACTTTCACATCTTTCCAGACAGGCAAAATGACGCACAACAACAATAGCTGCAATGCGCTAGCTCGACTACGAACCTTGCAAAACCTGATCAAAACCAGAGTTACATCTAACCCCAGGTTCAGATGGTATCAACGCGGTATGTGGGTGGTATCACTTTCATGGGCAGCGGCGCTCACAATCCAATCGATCCCTTATTACACCGCCATCGGCGCAGGCGAAAACGCTTACAAGCGCGGAGATTACGCAACTTCAGAAATTAAATTCAAGGAAGCACTCAAAGAAGCGGAAAAATACCCACCTGAAGACTTGCGGCGCGCGAAGGTCTACAACAATCTCGCTGAACTCTATAGAACCACCTATAACTTCGCGGTAGCAGAGCGGTTCTACGATAAGTCAGTTGAAATCGCAAGAAAGCTGAGTAAGAGCAGACAGGAGTTGCCGATTAGTTTGAACAATCTCGCCACGCTCTATCGAGATGAGGGGCGCTACGCCGAATCTGAAAAGACGTTCAAAGAAGCCCTGTCAATCTGGGATACACGAATCAAAAAAGATGACACCAATCGAGCCGCAATTCTGAACGGCACAGGCAAGTTACTGCGCGATCAGGGTCGATATCGTGAAGCGGAGGATTACTACAAACAAGCACTGGCAATCAAAGAAAAAGTTCTGGGCAAGAATGATGTCGACAATGCGGTTGTGCTGTCCAATCTTGGAGGCGTCTGCCGAGACCAGGGACGTTACGCTCAATCAGAAGTTTATTACTTGCAAGCCCTGGCGATTGACGTCGCCGCGTTCGGTAGAGTGCACAACTACACAGCGACCGATTTGAACAATCTCGCCGGTCTTTATCGAGATGAGAACCGCTTGAAGGAATCCGCCGAGTTAGGCGAAGAAGCGCTCAAAATCAGAGAAGACAGGCTGGGAGAAAATCATCCGCTGGTAGCTAAAACTCTGTCGGGATTAGCGGAACTGTCCGAAAAAGAAAACAAACTCGATCAAGCCAAAAGCCTGCTAGAAAGAGCTTTAGCTATTCAGATAAAAGTCCTGGGCGACAATCACCCAGATGTGGCAACAACATACAATCTTCTTGGCAATATCGCTTTAAAGCAACACCGAATACATACAGCTTGCGAACTGCAAAATAAGTGCGTAGCAATTCGTGAGAGCCGGCTCAATCCAAACCATCCTGATCTGGGCGTGGCACTGGTTGACCGAGCACGCGCCGAGGCATCATTCAAGCAATTCGAGCAATCCAACCTTGACTTGAAGCGCGGAACAGATATCCTGACACAAGTACTTGGAAGCGAACACCCCGTCACAAAGCGAACTCTGGCTAACATTCATCAATCTACCCGCAAGACGTAGTAAGACCCAGCCCCGGATGTAGTGTTATACACCCGTCAACGTAGCAAGACCGACCCAAACGTAGTAAGAGAATCTACTCTGCCTCTACCGCCCACCATCCAGCCGACGACGTCAACACACTTATAGAATCCTTACGGACTGCATATCTCGACCCGGGACAGGCTATCATGACCATTGCGCGCCAAGCGCCGGCGCTTTGCGCCTACATTGCCGGTTGTCAACTCGCAGGAAAAACACATGTTTGGGATTAAAAAAGAAGAGAAGTTAACGCCAGATCAGGTGAAAGGCGCCTTATCAAAGGTCATGGATCCAGATCTGAACACAGACATCGTCACCCTCGGGATGATTTCAGAAATTAAGATTGAGAATGGCAAAGTGGCATTCAAGCTAACTTTGACGACTCCGGCATGCCCCGTCAAAGAAAAAATTGAAAGCGATGCCAAACAGGAAGTCTCAAAACTGCCCGGCGTTACCGAAGTAGAAATCGAGATGGGTGCTAGCGTTGCTGGCACGAGAAAAGTAGCCGGCAAAGAACCAATCCCCGGCATCCGACAAGTTATAGCCGTCACATCAGGTAAAGGTGGTGTCGGAAAAACCACTGTTGCAGTCAACCTGGCATGCGCCCTCGCCAGCCTTGGAGCCCGTGTAGGAATTCTCGACGCTGATATAACCGGCCCAAATGTACCGCTCATGATGGGCGTCGACGACTATCAGCCAACAGCTAAAGACGACAAAATTATTCCGCCCGAAAACTACGGCGTAAAAGTGATTTCGATGGCATTTTTCGTATCGCGCGACACGCCGGTGATCTGGCGCGGTCCAATGTTAGACAAAGCGATCAAGCAATTTTTGCGCGACGTCAATTGGGGCGAACTCGATTATCTGGTCGTGGATATGCCTCCGGGCACAGGCGATGCGCAACTAAGCTTGATACAAGCAACTCAAGTGTCAGGTGGCATCATCGTCACAACACCACAAGACGTTGCCCTGCTCGACGGCAGAAAGGGTCTGGCAATGTTCAAACAAATGGAAGTGCCGGTGTTTGGCTTCGTCGAAAACATGAGCTATTTCCAGCCGCCCGGTACAACCGAACGCTACGAGATCTTCGGACACGGTGGTGGCAAGAAACTGGCAGAGGAAATGGAGGTTCCATTCCTCGGTGAAGTGCCTCTAGAAACAGCAATTCGACAGGGCGGAGACGTTGGTAAACCGATCGTCGTGGCCGAGCCGAACAGTGGCACGTCACAAGCGTTCCTCGATATCGCAAAGCAAGTGGCAGCGCAAATCAGCATTCACGCGCTCACACCAGCCTGATTCCCCTTCGAAAAACGTGGTTTAAAGTCTGACTCGGAAATTCCAGGTCAAGGACCCGCCCGCGCCTGCAACAATTCATTTCGAAGCTGGCACCAGACTCGGCGCTTGCCCATCGTCGCCAGTCGGTACGATGTTGCGCTTGATGCAATCATCAATTAGATCCATCGTTTTCTCTGTGAATTCGCCAATTTTAGTGACAAGCAATGTCTTGGGAATGGTGGCAATGACGGTGCAATCAACAACCGAGTCCAACCGGATTCCCGCAGCCCGTCCTTCATCACTGTCGGTAGTAACACAAACGCAAAAATCATCGGTGTCGCGAGACGGGCTTGATGTGAGAGGAATCAATAAGACATCGTCGAGTCGCGCATTGTTGTAGTCATTAGAGACAATCACACCGGGTCGGCGTTTATTGCGGGTCACGCCATCAACCAGAGTCGGATACGACACTAAAACAACATCACCCTTTTTGTAAGACTGCATTAAATCGTCGTCCCGAATTACACATCTATATTACACGCAGACTGTTTCATTACACTGAATCCGCGCCGTTAATCGCGATTTATCGAATACATTTCCTGGCTGAATTTGCCCTCAGCGGTTCCATGAAAAATGCAATGCGCAAATACGGTTCCAGGTTGGATTTCCCCTGAGCGATTCCATGAAAACGCAATGTGCAAAAGTGTCCTAGAATAGAGCAACGAACTCTGACATAGTTTGGCGCAAACTTTGCTTCACGAATCCTTCACCATGATGAGCTTGAATATTTAAATGAGCCAATCAGCCAGACGAAAGAAACATCGCAATGCGCGAGGCGCCTCGATAATTCTTGTTGCCCTGTGCGCAATCGGATTGATCGCATTGATCTGGGGTGCGTTTCAGGTAATGGTCGTGATGGGCGGTTCTCGCGAAGTGAGAAATGCAGTCGACACTGCAGTTCTGAACGTTGGAAAACATGCGGTGGACGTTACTACCGCAACAAGTCCTGCGTTTTCAGATGTGGCAAATAGTAATGGCGGCGTCACCATCAGTAATCTATGTCGAATATGGGGCAAAGCATTCATCATTAACGCCAACGCCGTGGACATGCAAAACGAAGGCACCGCTACTACCGATACACAAAAAAGCGCGCAAACCGCTTACACGATAGCGCAGCAAACTAACAACTCGTTGTCAGCGCAGTTGCAAGACAAAATGACCTTTCAACAACACTTCAACTCAATTGCGCAAAACGCGCCGACAAAGCTTCTCGGACAGAATGCCGTTGTTCAGGGGTCACAATCTAACTCGACATGGTCGACGGCGATGATGGACAAGGGTTCGCAAAGTAATCTGTACTTCAATCCCAATCAACTTCCACCCGGGTGCGGTGCAAGTTACAGCGACGTGAAGTGTGGCAATAATTCCTTCTTCAGAGGCTATACAGAGATGACCGTCAACGGTCGAGATTTCTATTTGCCGTCCTTCAGAAACGGCGAAATGCCTCACCTTATCTCTGCCAATGCTTTTAAAAAGAATGTGACCAATCAAATGGGCTCGTCGTCGCCGATTCCAAATGCCTTTCAAGAATCAGGAGTTGTCTCAGAAGGCACAACTACGCTGACTGCTAACGCGTGCGCTCAAGCGAATCCTCAAAGACAGTGGGGTCTGGCAATTCCGCGCTCGTTTGTTTCCATAGTCTTCAGCAACTTGTCCAGATGGTATCTAGACAAAGACGTGAGGACGGGGCAATGGATATTGAGGAAAGTAATTCCTTATGGCACAACTCCGGGTCAGACGATCTGGGGTCTGAAACAAGTTAGCTTGAGACCGCCGCCACCAGCCAATCCACCAAACGGAATCGGCGGAAAGATGGATGGTTACGCATCGCTCGGCAACGAATACAAGATTGGAAATGCCTGGGACATCTTCAATGCGTTGCCTGGCGATCACCAGACACCACTCAACAAAATGGTGCAGCGAGTTAGAGAAATCGACCCGAACTTTACGATGGGGAGATTACAGAGCCTGATGCAGAGCGTAAAAATTCCTGCAACTGATCAACCAACCGTTCAACTAATAATCTATCCGAAATACAGCGGACCCGATTGGACCAATCCAACCATGCAAATAGCGGTAGCAGGATTCGGACAGACACCGGGCTGGATCAGCTATCCCATTTATTTTGACGGATCAGCAATAAATGTTCTGACTGAAACTCCCGAGCAAGATGAGCCCAACACATGCTGGGACAATGTAATCGGCGGCACCAGCCCCAGCTGTTATCACCATACAGAATTTACGGGTAACGTTATCTGGCAGCCGGGGACCGGCATGTATCAATGCCTGGGCGAACTGAGAGTGGCTCGAGTAACCAACATCTACTTCACAAGCGATCCCGGATAGCCGAGTTCACGGTATCAGACTTGTTTTGAAAAGTCTCCCTGAAAGCAGTTCCAAATTATTCTAAAGTGCAAAATTGCGTTCCTGCGCTATGATAAACGCGGGTATGGACACTCAATATATGCGATTGGGGCATGACCCCAAATATGGTGAATGCTCGAAAGTTTAGAAATACGCGAATTCGCGCTTATAGAGAACGTCAAGGTCGATTGGACGCCCGGGCTGAACATCCTGACCGGTGAAACAGGTGCGGGTAAATCGATCATTATTGATGCACTAAATGCGGTGCTCGGGGGCAAAGCCGGTGCCAGCTTTATCCGCGCCGGTGCGGAAAAGGCGTCGATCGAAGCTTCTTTTAAAACAAACGCTCTCATCTCTGCCTGGCTCAAAAAATCAGAGCTGATAGATGATGAGATGTCCACGCTCACGGTCAGCCGAGAGATAAACAAATCCGGATCGCGCATTCGCATCAACGGCACCCTTGTGAACAGCACCATCGTGCAAGAACTGGCACAGCTGCTTCTCACGATCCACGCTCAGCACGAAGCTCGCACCCTGATGTCTCCGCAATCGCAACTCGAGATGCTGGACAGCCTTGGTGACCAGCCGCACAGAAAACTGATCGAAAAGGTGAGAACGCTCTGGTCGAGACGCAAAGAACTGGTGGCTCAGATCAAAGAGCTCGACACATCTGAAGACGAACGGTTGCGTAGACTCGATTTTATTCGCTTTCAAGTCACGGAACTGACTGAAGCACAGCTTCAAGATCCTACAGAAGACGAAGATTTAGCCAGGCAACAGAAGGTACTGGCTAATGTCGCTCAGCTGTCAAACGCAGCCACAATGGCTTATGAAGTCTTGATGGGCGGTGAAAATAATTCCAGTGACAGTTCGACCATCGACTTGCTGCAAACCTCGCTAGCCGAAGTCGAACGGGGTGCGAGGCTCGACGAACAGTTGAATGAGCCTGCGGATCTGCTCAAGCAAAGCCTGGCAAACATCGAGGAGGCAGCTCGCTACCTGCGCCGTTATGGTGCAGGTCTGGATACCGACCCGGAAGCTCTCTCGAACCTGGAAGCACGCCTGGCAGTGCTTGCCTCGGTTAAACGGAAATATGGACCGGAGCTGTCCGATGCGATCGCGAATCAAACCAGACTGCTCGAAGAAGTAGACAAGCTTGAAAACGCCCAGGCTGCCACAGAACATTTGCAAGAAGAGCTGGCAGCACTTGATGCCGATTTGAATGAAGCCGCCAGTGAACTTTCCACAAAAAGACAGAAGCTCGGCAAGAAACTGAGTGAACAGGTTTTGACCGAACTGATCGACCTGGGCATGGAGCGCTGCAAGTTTGAAATCAAATTCGACTGCACACCAGAAGTGACGTCAACCGGCTCAGACCGCGCCGAGTTCTTGATGGCTCCAAATCCCGGTCAACCACTTATGCCGCTTGCGAAAATCGCCTCTGGAGGCGAATTGTCTCGCGTCATGCTGGCGGTGAAATCGATTTTTGCCAGCGCTGACGGAGTTTCCACAGTAATTTTCGACGAAATCGACACAGGGCTGAGCGGACGAGTGCTGCAGGCGATGCGTGACAAACTGGCACGGCTCGCCAAATCACATCAGATTCTCTGCATCACCCACCAGCCGATCATTGCCTCGGTAGCTGACAACCACATCGAAGTGCAAAAGGAACATTCTAAAGATCTGACGAAGGTTTATGCCAGACAGCTCGAAGGCGATCAGAGACTACGATCGCTCGCATCCATGGCCAGTGGGCAAGAAGACGCCGAGGTCGCTTTAAACTTCGCCCGCTCTTTGATGGAACAAGCCAGCCACCTGCGTTCCTGACAAGGCTCGTAAATAGGCGCCTGCGGGGCTCTTCGTAACAAAGTTTACGCTGCGACGTGCACTCCAGAGCCTGTATATACAGCTATGGTAAGATTTTTGTTTGCCAACACGGTGGGGCGTCGCCAAGTGGTAAGGCACCTGGTTTTGATCCAGGCATCCATAGGTTCGAATCCTGTCGCCCCAGCGCATGTTTGCCCGCACATCAGTATCTACACAGTTCCAAAAGGTTAGTGAATCATGGAGAAAATCAAGTTAGCCGTTAAAGCTCGCGAAGACAAAACCCCGCGCGCAATCAGACGTGACGGCTTCGTACCCGCAACCTTGTATGGACCTGGACAGGACTCTGAAAGCGTTCAAGTCGAAGCCAAAGAATTCAGCCGTTTGCCGGCAGCTGCTTACAGCCACATGATCGAACTTGACTTCGGCACGAAGCAGAAAGTAAACGCCGTTATCAGACACGTACAACGTCGCAACATCAACCATAACTTGATGCACGTCGAGTTCTACAGAGTAAGGCTCGATCGCAAGTTGACCATGAGCGTTCCTCTCAAGTTTGTTGGCACCTCGCAAGCAGTCGTCAAAGGTGGTCAGCTGCAAGAAAACTTCCAGGAAGCTGAAATCGAATCGTTGCCGGGAGACATTCCTGATTTCCTCGAAGTCGACCTCGCATTGATTACAGAAATCGAAGGCGCCATCCACTTCTCCGACCTCAAAGTTTCAGACAAAATCAAAATTCTGAACCCAGCAGACGAAATTATCGCCAAAGTCGTAGCACCGCGTGCGGTAGCAGAAGGCGGAGCAGCAGCTCCAGCAGAGGCACCAGCGGCGGCTCCAGCAGCCGAAGCAGAAGCTCCTGCAGCAGCTGAGTAATAGATCCCCCAGCGCCAGATCTGGAATCGAATTCAGCGCCGAGAAAGCTGGAATCGAAACTGACTGCACATGCGAGCAATCGCGGCTCTGAGCATGCTGAATTGCCGGAACTGTCGCAACATTTAAGAATGCACATATATGCAGGCGCCCGTCTGCATGGTATGACATAGGTAGGCCTGCCGCTCGCGGGGAGATCACTGTGTCCAAACAAACACGCTCGCTTGACTACAGAAAACGTCGCCGTCAGTCAGGCTCGGCTCTGGCTGAATTTGCCCCTGTGCTCTTCGTCTTTCTGTTCTTCGCTCTCTTTCCACTCCTCGATTTGATGGCAGTTGCAGTCGGCACAGCATCGATATCTCTCGCTGCCAGGCAAGGTTCAGGCGCAGCTGCTGCGTCGGCTGACTACGGTTCAGCGCTCACAGCCATGGAGCGCGATGTCAACGCAGTGCGCTACTCAGGTTTCGGGCACTTCCTCAACCTCACACCGGTCGGAGGCTCCAACGGTTGCGGAGCTGATTTGTGGATTGAAAAAACAGACGTCGCAGCGCAAACCGTTCAATATTGCGGTCCGAACAATAAAGCGCCCGCACCAATCGATGCGACAGCCTTCATTTACGAGTACAGCTGCGTTGCCAGCTTTCAAGTTGGACCGCTGTGCAACTTGAGCGCAGTTCCGTTCATCGGCAGCGTGCCGGGCCTGGGTCCACCAGCCCAGATTCGATATGCAGCGAGGACCGCGGTGGAATATCCCAACGGTCTGTCATCGGGTGCTCCAGCAACTGGTGCGTGGACGAGCACCCCGCCTTGATCTATTTGACACCATCTGCGGTGCCAGTAAGTTGATTGTCTGATTCGGGAGCACGCACTGTTTCACCAGCAGCCATTTCTCTGGCTCGCTCTGAAATAGCGGGATTTCCTCCAGTCGTAGCGGGTTGCTGCAGCTTCTCGCTTTTCTCGCCAATCGGCAACCGCACAGTAAACGTAGAGCCTTTGTTCAGTTCACTTTCCAGTTCGATAGAACCTTTGTGCGCTTTGATAATGGTCAGCGCGATAGCCAGACCAAGACCGGTGCCACCTCCATATAAGCGGCTGCGAGTGCGCGATCTCTCTACTCTATAGAAGCGATTGAAGATGCGTTGCTGGTCTGCAGGAGCGATACCAATACCGGTATCAATCACTCTGATGATCGCCTGCCCATTAGTCGAGCGCAAAGTCACTGTTACCTTGCCACCAGCCTGCGTAGCCTTGATAGCATTGTTGGTCAGATTCAAGAACACCTGTTTGAGCTTGTCACCATCGGCAAAGACATAGATCGGCGATTGCGAAAGAATAAACTGAACCTCGATCTGCTCCGGAGCAATCACAGTTACAGTGTCTTCGACGCTGCCCAGCACATCACGCATATCAACGATTTCTTGCTGATTGATGACTGCTTGACCAGCATCAGCACGAGCCAGTTGCAACAAATCAGAAACAAGGCGAATCAGCCTTCCAGACTCGTCTGAAATTGTTTGCAGCGCTTCAGCCAGCAGGTTGGCATCGATGTTAGACCCGCGTCGAAGCAGAAGTTTCGTGTAGCCCTGAATGGATGTGAGCGGTGTTCTAAGTTCATGGCTCGCATCGGCAACGAACTGGCACTGAATATTGAGCGACTCTTCCAGTCTATTGAGGAGGCGGTTGAACGACTTACGCAACTCGGAAGTTTCTGTCGGTTCGTTGGGATCTGTCTCCAGGCGCTGACGAATATCCATGTTCACAAGCTTTTCAGTTGCCTGCAAAAGCTGATTGATCGGCTGCAGCATCACACCAGCCAGCAGCCAGTTGACCAGGAACAGCACAGGCAGAAGCGGTATGTAGAAGAACGCTTCGAAGATGTTGCCTGACATGCCGCCGAGTGCGTTGGCAACGATGATGTGGCAGATAGCGATTGGAATGATGCCCGAAATCGACATGACAAGCGCCATTCGCGCCCTCATCGACTTCCACCATTCATGCTTTCCCATGCCGCTAATGAACCCTTGATGCGGAATCCCAACCTGCGCCGAACTAGCCCGGTATATCCGCTGGACCGACAGTTTAGCCACAAGAGTAGTATTTTACATCTGAAATTCCGCTTTTCGACGCTTTTCAGGAGGAAGAAGCAAATTTAGCCTTAAATAATCGGGAATCGGGATGATGCCGATTGCAACCCGCTGGCAGGAAGGCAAAAACGCTCGCACCGCAGGCAGTATCACATGGTCTTGCTACTTGCTAAGCAGCGTCGAAAGCCAGGCGTCATGGTTTTTGCCGTTGCTGACGATGCAACTGCCCGTATAGATCGAATTACCACCGTTCAGGTCTGAATAGCGCCCACCGGCCTCTTCAACGAGAATCTTCATTGGAGCCAGATCCCACGGCTTCACACCGATCTCAACGTGGGCTTCAGCTTTTCCTTCGAAAACATATGCAAAGCCAAGATAATCACCGAAACCGCGTTGACGAGCCGTGCTTTCGATTAATTTTGTAAATCCCGACCAATAGCCCTCGGCCAGAATGCGGTTGGCACCACCGAAAGAAAATTGCGATTGAGCTAATTCTTTGTTGTCTGAAACTCTAATCCGTGTGCCATTTTTGAAAGCACCACGCCCCTTTTCAGCCCAGAACATATCGTTCATTCCTGGAGCGGAAACGACGCCAAGAACAACTTCGCCATCAATTTCGAGTGCAAGCAAAGTAGCGAAGAAGGGGATGCCACGGGCATATCCGTAAGTTCCATCAATAGGATCGATGATCCACTTTCGCTTCTTACCATCGGTGGCTGAGCCAGCCGACTCTCCTTCCTCTTCACCAAGAATGGCGTCGTTTGGGAATCTTGCAGTAATTGCCTGGCGAATGATTCGTTCACATTCTTTATCGGCAGCGGTGACAGGACTGCCATCTTCTTTTACTGTCGTAGCTATGCCTTCCAGAAAACAGGGCAGGGCTATACGAGATGCCTGCTCGCATATGTCAAGCGCGAAGACGAGTTCTGCGCTGAACGCGTCCAACAAAGGTAGAGGGCTACTTTCTTTCTCCATGGTCAACTCTCCTGTTGTCAGCACGTGGACCAGCGATCAAAACCAGATCACGAACACAAAAGGAACTCCCGCGACGGATGTCTCGGGAGTTCCTAAGTAGATCATGGTCATCAGAATAGAGCCAGTGAAGGCGACTACTTGTTGTTTAGAACAAGTACTCGTAAATGCCGCGGAGACCGCGTCCAACACCAACCACAATGTCTCTACCGTCAATAAATGTGCCCTTGACTAAACGCTCATAGAGGAAACCTTTCTGGCGTTCAGCATAAGCAAGACGCATATCTTGTTCGATGTTTTTATCTTCAACCAACTTCATGCGTGCTTCGAGTGAATCGACGCGCGCTTTAAGCGCATTCAATTCGCCTCTGAACTCATCCAACAAAGCTGCGAACTTTTCCAAGTCTGCTTTATCCGCTTTGGTAGCGAGTCTTTCAGTAATACACTGCTCGTATTTGTATAGAGCAGCTGCTAGTTCAAAACGTGTTGCGGATTTTTGTCCGCGGAATGTTCTGTCCGGATAACCCACGAGAACGTGGCACGGATTGTTTACAAGCTCCTTGAGAGCATTGTAGGCCCATTCGTTTCCTACAACGTCTGTCAACTCACTCACGTTGGTAGCGCCTTGTGCGCTAGCCGGAGCTACGTTGATCAAGGTGCTAGCACTTACGGCAACTAGTCCAGTAAGTAATGCTGCAAACCCCTTTTTCATCTTAGTAATCACTCCCTTGCAATGACCCGATCTAACGTCCGCCATCATAGCCTAAATGTTCCATAGCAACGTAGACTTAAAACCCCCAAATTTGTTCCGACACAAAACAAGTCACTAAAAGGCGCATGTACAGCTGCAAACCGAATTCTTAAATAACGTTAACATTTTAACATTTGGTCGCCCAAAATATATGTTTTGCAGATCCCCGAAAGACCACTCCCTGTTAGCTTCATGGCAACCGGCTTATCAAGAACTCGAGGTGCCGCATGACATATGAGATTATCGGACGTGTGACTGATAGTCTAAATTAGAGGACATCTCTGTAGCCACCAGAAGTAGTGCAGCTGGCGGCATTTAGGCACTTTTAAGGTATCGAATACGGTGTCATCAGCGATGCCAATACCAATAACCCATGACAACCACTTTCGCACATCAGTCTGAGAACGGTTGTTATGACATAAGCGAGATCAGGAAAATTCGACACTAGCAGGGTGGGGTAATGAACTACTGCATCTCATCAAACCAGCCAGACTCTTTGCATGCGACAATGAATTTAGTCAGGAAGGAAATATATGGATCTCAGAATCGCTCATCTATACGCCCACTTTTTAAACATCTACGGCGATCGCGGCAACATCATCACTATGGTTCAAAGAGCCAGGTGGCGAGGTATCAACGCCACAGTCCAGCCAATTGGACTTGGCGAAGAGGTAGATCCCGAGTATTTCGATTTTTACTTTATTGGCGGCGGGCAAGACAAACAGCAACAAACCATCGCAGATGACCTGCTGCTTCGGTCGAATCAATTGCATAAAGCAGTTGAGTCCGGGGCCGTTATTCTCTCCATCTGCGGAGGCTATCAGCTGCTCGGGCATTATTATCAGCCCCATGAAGGACCACAGTTAAAAGGAATCTCTTTGCTCGATGCGCATACCATAGCCGGTAACCGTCGAATGATAGGCAATGTTGTGGTCAAGCGAGAAGATGGCACGACACTTGTTGGATTCGAAAATCACAGCGGAAAAACATTCCTCGGCTCCGATCTAAAACCACTCGGCAAGGCAACAGTTGGCAACGGTAACAACGGCGACGATATGTATGAAGGGGCGATGAGTGGCACTGTATACGGTACCTACCTGCACGGTTCCATCCTGCCAAAAAATCCGCATTTCGCAGACGAACTGTTATTAAAGGCACTTGCAAGAAGGCACGGCAGAGTCACACTCAATCCACTTAATGACACCGCCGAAGAGGCAGCGCACAAACGCGCTCTGACTCTTCCAGCTTAAATTTCCAGAGTGACGGCGCACTTATCTGACGGCTCAGCTGTGCACTTAGTTGACCGCTTCACCATGTACTTAATTACAGCTTAAACCAGCATTTAATTGACCGCTTGACCAGACAGTCGATTACCGGTTGGCTACGACGCCTTTTTCGTGGAGTCGCCCTTGTTTGTGAACGAGTGAGATTCTTGCTCGCCTTCTTCTGTGACGTGGAAGGCTGGTTCACCAAGGTCCTGATTAGCAGGTCCATCTAGAACTTTGCCATTTACATCGAAGCGGGAGCCATGAACCGGGCAATCCCAGCTCTTCTCAAGCGAGTTCCACGACACGATGCCACCCATATGAGGACATATTGCGGAACGTTCGCAGATGTTGCCGTGGTCGTCGCGGCATACTGCCACCTTCTCGCCATTCCGTGTGACAACGGCACCCTCGCCCGGATGAATCTGCATGACTGAATCGACTTCAGGTTTGGTGACATAGTCGATGAACTGAACCGCAGCGTTGATATTTTCTTTGATTGTTTCAATCGGACTGCTGAGCGGAACGCGGCTTGGGTCGAAAATTTTCGCAGCCGAGTTCTGCCGACCGCAAATTTCATCCGTCAGAAGTATGCCGGCAAGACCAGCAAAACTCATGCCAACCCCGGAAGCACCGGTGGCGATGTAAACGCCTTTTTTGCCGGGCTGTTTGCCCACAAAACCGATTCCGTCGAATGGCTCGTAAACCTGACCTGACCACCGGTAATTTACCGATTTGAAGTTGCAGCACCATTCGCGGGTCCACTGCTCCAACTTCTGAAATCTTTCCACTCCATCATCGGCTTGCCCGGTCTTATGATCTTCGCCACCGACTATTAACAGTTCGCATTCCAAATCGTCTTCAATAGGTTGCGTGCGCACGTAGTGATATGGCTCAGCCGTGTCCCAGAAAAGTCCTTTCGGCACTACTCCGATGGGCACTCTGCCTGCGATAGCATAGGTGCGATAAGCAGCCTGCTTCAAGTTAATTCCTATGCCGAGTATCGGCGAGTTAGTGGCAACGATCACGGCGTCTGCAGTAATAGCGACATTTTCGTGATCAGTGCGTTTGACAATTACCTTGTCACCATCTTCGATACCACCGATATGTGTGCCGGCATAAATTTCCACATTGCGATCGAGGCACGCATCAATCAATCCGTCCATAAATTTGAGCACATGGAATTTGTATTGATTTGGAAAGCACAGAGCAGGCACTTGTTCCTTGCGGCCCAGCGGACAGGCAGTAAGCGAGACATTGGCAAAGCCCACTTCAGCTACGGCGCGGTCTTCATTTTCCAGTTCTGACAACTTTGTTTCTGGGGCCAGGAAGAGATATCCATCAACTTTTTCAAAATCGCAGTCGATTTTTTCCTGCCTGACAATACTGGCGATCTGGTCGAGTCCGGCCCGAAAAGCCTGGAAGATTGTACGCGCGCCCTCTTTTCCATGTTTAGCAATGAGCGTGTGGTAGCGCATATCCAGAACGTCCGTGACGTGGGCACTGGTTCGAACGGTTTCGCCTCCAGCGAGAGGACCGTCATCGACGACAATCACCCGCTTTCCCTCTGAAGCGAGCAGATAAGCAGACATGAAGCCCGTTATGCCGCCGCCGACGATGCATACATCGCAAGACTTGGCTTCAGTCAAGGTCGGGAACTTCGGAAGTTCGACCTGGTGGGACCAGAGCGATGAGGTGCTTTCTGTTTCTCGGTTCATGCCGCGCTCTCCAAATTAGTCGTGAAGATAAGATGGACACGGGCATCCTTAAGTTCCAGCGCACGCTGTCTTTTTACTTGCAAAATCTTGACAACATGCTATAGTCTGGACACTTACTACATTAATCACCTGAGCTTCTTGCCCAATTCTTCATTAACTCGATTACAATCGAGATAGACTGAAGGTTCAGGATCAACAAAACCGTATGAAAAATCTGGCTTTTGCATTTACCTTTGGTTGCCTCGTAAGCTCCTGTGCGTCTGGTGCTCTCGCTCAAGGCTACAATGCCAACGGCGTCGACTCAAGGATCATCTACGGCGGCAACGGACTGGCGACACCGTCTGGAACCTACATCGGCGGAGGCACGATGAGTGCATCGGCAAGAGGTATCAGTCAGAACGGACCGCAAGCGAACCCTGGTTTGCCGCGCGTTCCGTGGGGTGCCAATATAGGTACGGCTGGCGATAATCAATATACTGACAATCGCATCGGCGCCCAGCCAGCTCAACAGCAGCAGAGACGTGGAGGAGGCGGTGGCGGCGGTAACTTCTCGGCTCCCAGCCTGCCCAGTTCCAAATGGGGAGCAAACATTGGCACTGCCGGCGACGGTATTCGCAGTGACATGAATCCCGGGTACTATCGGAACAACCAGAACAATCAGCAGTTTATCCAGAGCCAGATGCAGTTGCAGCAGCGCTATCAGCCGCCTTCGCAAATCCAGCAGATGATTCAGAACAGTGGTGGTGGTCCGCTTCGTTACGAGGGCGCGGGCTCGGGTCACGTCAACTACTAACGCGATCGCTCTCTCAGGTATTGTTTTCAAGTTGCGGCGTTTTAAATTGCTGCGTTTTCAGGTCGCAACGTTTTCAGGTCGCAACGTTTTCACGCGCAAAGTTTTCAGGTTGCAGCACATCAGGTTGCAGCGTTTTTAGCTTAATGCGACTGTCCTTTGCCTCCACAACATGTTGGCGGTCAGTCATTTGAAGAGAATGTTTTGCCGATCAAATTGGTGTCGAGACTGTAGCGATTGTTGCCCTCACCGACAATTCGGCGTGCCACAATCGATCCCGAGATCGAGGCGTTGAATGGCAACTCAACAACTGCGTTTGGGGCGTAGACCATGGCTGTCACCGAGTGAAGTCGCAATGGACGTGTTCCGTTATACCAAATTTGCAAATTAGCTGGTTCACCGTACGGCGACATGCCAAAACCAGACAGGTCCCACGCACCTAAAATTCCAGTTGTAGCATCATCTTGCAAAAACAGCCTGATTCGACCTTTGTCTTTGCCAGGCATGATGTTGTGCGGCATTCCTTTGAGCTCAGTGACAATGTAGTCACCAGGCTCTACATACGGTCCTGTATGCGGCTTACTGCGCCAATCGATAGCTGAAGCCGGTGCTCTGAGCGCTGCTGGTATTACCACTTCCTTGGGATCAATTGGAACAGTTTGGCTGCGTCCAAACATCCCAGACGGCGGCTTCGGCGGTGGCGGAGGTGGTGGCGGTGGCGGTGGCGGTGGCGGTGCTGGAAAAGGTGGTGACGGTGGTAACGGCGGTCGAGGAGGAGGAATTGGATTCTGCCCTCGCAACGATGTAACACGCACGTCTGGACGGTTCGGAGAGAGTGGGAACAATTGGCTTTGCGAGAGTCGCTGCCCTGCAGATCCACGCGATACTATATTTGGTGCATTCCTGGAGACATAAAAGGTGCCGCGGCAATCAAAGTTACCTTCTTTAACCACCGGTCCCAAACAGCAAATATCCACTGCATTTCCAAACATTCCGCGGCGTCGATCGACTGAATCATAGGAGCTTATCGATGTGTTGTGTCCAAAACGCATCTCGTATGCCAGCAGTCCATACTTCAAAGTAACTGGAGTTTCTGGTCCGGGCTTGGGCAGAAGTTTTTTCAACTCTCTGGACTTTTCGGACTTACCAAGGCGCTCCAACAGAGACGCTCTCTGATCTACCAGGTAATCAACTGGACCGCCTTGCAGGGCTACGGCACCTTTCACTTCGTTGTAAATCTGATTTGATTCAGACTCCTGCCCCAGAGCCAGAAGCACATCTGACAGCTTCATTCGCCAATCATTGGCAGAATAATCACTGCTGCAACTCTCCGAGGCTTTGACTCGCTTACGGAGCAGGCTCTCAGCTTTTTTGAGCGCACCAGAATCAATATAGTCACTAACCAGTGACTGGAGTTTTGGATCGAGTTCTTTCATCAATCCATCGCCACCAATTGCAAGCAGCCGACTGACTAAATTATCAACTGAGGCCCCGTTGGCATACTGTCGATAATTATTCAGATAGCCGACAAAGCTGCGAGCCAGATTCGTAGATATATTGCCGCCGCAAAGTTTCTCGGCCGCATTGTAAGTAGTCTCGGCTTTGTCCATCTCGTTATGACGAAGATAAAACTCCGCCAGACTAAGCTGCCGATAGACTTGAGCATCAACGCTTTTGTCACTGGTCAGGTTATAGGCGCGCATATACTGCTTTTCTGCTTCGTCTATATCACCACTGGATTCACAGGCGGAGGCGTAGTTTGTCTGAAATGACTGCAGGTGTTCGCTGTTCGCTCCAAATAGGCTGGTTGCCAGCTCGACTGCGATTGACAAAAGCTTTTTTCGCTCGTTTTGATCTCGATTATTTCGATGCGCACCATATGTAATGGCGTCGATAACTTCTCTATCGAAACTGCTTCCAGCATGACGCGCAGAAGCTTTAAAGAGCTCACGGAATTTAGTTTCGAACTCAGCGTCGGTCAAATCTTCATTGCTGAGATATCTCCAGAGTTGTTCACTGCGCACCTCGCCAATAGGCGCGCTGGATGTCGTAAAAGACCTGAAAGCATCATCGAAAAGCTCATCAGCTTTGGTCTTTTCTTGATTTGACCGGTAAGCAGCAGCCAGGCCGATTTCTGCATTGATGAAAGCTGCCGGGTTTTGATTCCTCGAGGCTTTAGCCTTCTCAAATTCTTCCTGAGCCTTTTTTACATATTCTTCGTGACGCTGTTTGGATTCTCGCTCACTCTTCTCACGTCGCTCCCGCATTTCACGTTGCCGATCAGTCTCAGTTGGATTCGCCGGAGTCGTAGAAGTTCGCGAAGACTGAACAGGCGATACGGCCACAACGGTAAGTATGATCACACTGGAAACCGGCACGAACAGATAACCAAGACTATTCGTCTTGGAATTTTTGTCGACTCTATCCTGCTCGTTTGGCTCCTGGCTCAACAGTTTCAACCTTGATAGCCCGAATCAGAATTATGCCACGCAAAACTAGAAAGGCATCCACGACTGGAATGTAAACCGGAATGCAAAACAAAAAATGCGATAAGGGGCAATTGTTCAGCTACTCAGCCGTAGTGTTACACTTACAGGCTGTAGTCACGCAACGCCCGCAAGAGGGCGATTCACATAGAGGACGATGTCTTGAAAAAGATTGTGGTATTGGGCGGAGCTGGCGCCATGGGACAAATCATCGTTCGCGATCTGGCTGAGTCCACTGATATCGACAACGTTGTCATCGCAGACTTCAATTTAAAAGCAGCCGAGAATCTCAAGTCGGAAGTCGGTAGCCCTAAGGTGAGCGCCGTCTTTGCCGACTTAACTAAGCACGCTGACCTCGTCACTTTGTTGACAGGCGCCAGCGTAGTGATCAATTCGACTCCCTATTATTTCAATACAGCGGTAATGGAAGCCGCAGCCCAAGCCGGTTGCAACTACATGGATCTGGGCGGACTCTTCCACGTCACGAAAGAACAACAAGAGCTTAATGACAAGTTCAAGCAATTAAATCTTCTGGCGGTGCTCGGCATGGGAGCCGCGCCAGGAATGACAAATGTGATGGCAGCCGAAGGTGCGGAAGATTTAGATCGAGTCGATTCGATCGACATTTATGTTGGTTGTGTTGACTTTGTCAAAACGGATCACCCACTCGCGCCGCCATATGCGCTGGACACAATCCTCGATGAGTACACCAAACAGCCAATGGTTTTCGAAGCGGGTGAGTATCGAGCCATGCCGCCAATGTCTGGCGAAGTGACCGTCGACTTCCCACAGCCGGTCGGCAAATCCAAAGCGATTTTGACACTTCACTCCGAAGTTTTGACTTTGCCTCAAACTTACGCACCTAAGCAAATCAAATCAGTTACGTTCAGGCTTGGCTTACCGACTGAGTTTCATGAGAAATTGAAATTGCTCGTCGACCTTGGTTTGGGCAGCACCGAACCTGTCGAAGTGCAAGGAAGTCAAATTGTGCCACGCAAAGTTCTTGCAAAGATGATCGAGAAATTCCCGGCACAGTCTCAAATACCAGATGATTGTGAAGTAGTAAGAGTGGACGTCAAAGGTTCTAGCAAAGGCACAGAGAAACTAATCAGACTGGAAAGTGTAATTTATGCCGACAAGCGCTGGAAAGTTTCGTGTGGCGCTCTGGACACGGGCGTGCCACCATCAATAGTGGCGCAAATGATCGTCAGAGGCGACATAAAAGAGCATGGAGTCCTGGCACCAGAGGTGTGCGTACCCCGTCAAATGTTCTTCGACGAGTTGACGAAGAGAAATATCGTCATCAAAAAACGAGCGCTAACGCAGTCTGCTGAATCAGCGCATTTTTGAAATTCCGCAGTTGGGCACAAACTTGATGATTGCAATCCCGTCTGCTAAACAAGCGCATGCTTGAGTTCGTCGATTGTCGCCTTCAGGTTTGCAGAATCTGAAACGTTGAACATTTTGGCGCTGCGATCGATCTTCTTGACTGTGCCTACAAGCACTTTCCCTGGTCCAATTTCGATGAATGTATCGACGCCCTGAGAAAGCATGTATTCAATAGTTGGGCACCAGCGCACCGCGCTTTCCATCTGACGGCTCAACTTCTCTTTGATCGCTCCGGCATCTTTCGAAGGTTGTGCGTCAAAATTCTGCACCACTTCGCATGTGGCATTTCTGAACTGCACTTTGTTTATTTCGCTGCCAAACTCGATTGCAGCCGCTGCCATCAGCGGTGAGTGAAAGGCACCACCGACAGGAAGTGGTATCACTTTTCCACCGGCAGCTTTGGCTTTCTCTCCAGCTTTTGCCACTGCTTGCGGGTTGCCTGAGATGACGAGCTGATCGCGCGTGTTGAAATTGGCGACGATAACTACAGCCTCAGTGTCCTTAGCGCCCTGCGTTTTCAAATCAGCATGTGCTTCAGCACAGCACTTTTCGAGCACATCGACGGCTACACCAAGAACAGCAGACATCGCGCCTTTAGGGCACCCTTCCATCAGTTGCGCACGTTTCTCGACAAGCCTGACCGCTTCATCAACGGTAAGAACATCAGCTGCGACAAGTGCCGTAAACTCGCCCAGGCTGTGACCAGCTACAAAATCTGGCTTTGCACCACCAAGACTCTGATAGCACTTCCACGCCGCAAGCGATGCACTCAAAATTGTGGGCTGCGTATTGAGCGTGCGCTTCAGCTCTTCTTCTGGACCTTCGAAGCAAAGTCTGCTCAACGATCTGCCGGACACTTCGTCCACTTTCTGAAAAAGCACTCTCGCATCCTCGAACTGGTTCGAGAGGTCGAGCCCCATTCCAACGCTTTGCGAACCCTGACCAGGAAACAGACAAGCAATTTTTCCCACGTTATCTCTCCTTACGCCTTACCGATTTCCGAAGCTGCTTCCGAATTATCTAATTTGTGCTCTTCACGTTTGTCTTTCGCGGTCCATTTGACGATGGCCGCGCCCCAGGTCAGCCCACCACCAAAACCGACAAGACAACATGTGGCTGGTGGCTGCACCTGTTTGCGACGAATTGCCTGCCACAAAGCCAGTGGTATAGACGCTGCAGACGTATTGCCCAGTTCGTCTACGTTGCTGACGATCTGATCTTTGCGCATGTTCAAACGTTCAGCGGCGGAATTGATTATGCGTCGATTGGCCTGGTGAGGCACGAGAAAGTCCACATCCTCAACCCTGATTCCAGCCTTAGCGGCGGTGGCACGAACAGCTTCCGGAACCGCATGAACAGCAAATTCATAGATAGCACGACCGTTCATCTGCAAAAATCTGTCCATCGCCTTTGGTGGCGTTGTTCCAGCATGAGGATATGCTGTTCCAGTATTTGGTATATGCAGGAGGTGCGATCCGGTGCCGTCGGCACGCAGATATGTCGCCAGCACTTCGTTCTCGTCATCAGAAGCCTGCATCAGGAAAGCGCCGGCGCCATCACCGAACAAAATGCAAGTGTTGCGATCTTCCCAATCTAAAAAGCGAGAGTGAATGTCGACGCCGATTACCAGAACAGTTTTGAAAGTGCCTGAGCCAACAAATTGATGCGCCACAGCAAGAGCATAGATGATGCCGGTGCAGGCAGCTTCCAGGTCGAAAGCAGCGGCACGAGGGGCGCCGATTGCAGCTTGCACTACGCATGCAGTAGATGGATAGAGATTATCAGGAGTGGAGGTAGCAACGATGATCAGATCGATGATGCTTGGATCGATCTGCGCAAAAGCAATCGCATCTTTTGCTGCCATGATTGCCAGCGACGAAGTAGATTCCTCGCCTGAGGCGATACGACGTTCGCGAATACCTGTGCGACTGGCAATCCACTCGTCTGAAGTTTCGATAAACTTCTCCAGATCGGCATTTGTGACGACTGCGCTGGGAATGCCCGCGCCGACGCCAATCAGTTTTGCGCCAACCGGCATGCTCACGTTATGCATCCCAGCCCGATAGCCAGGCAGGCAGCGCTCAATGCAGACACAGTCGTCACGTTCAACGTGGTTTCGATTTTGCTCACCACATCCGCCACCACCATATCCTTCGCGACCCGAATAGCATTCTTGATAGCCACAGATCGTGAGCCACCGTGGGCGATGACACACACACCTTTCACACCAACCAGCAATGCGCCGCCAGCTTCGTTGTAGTCAATGCGCTGTTTCAGAGCGACAAGCGCTGGTTTCGCCATAACAGAAGCCAGACGCCCAGGCACCGTACGCAACAACTCGTGGCGCAGCATGACCGTGATCATTTTTGAAATGCCCTCGGCTGTTTTCAATGCGACGTTGCCGGTGAATCCATCGGTGACGACGACGTTGCATTTGCCCATAGGGAAATCGCGCCCCTCGACAAAACCGATGAAGTTGATGTTGGTACTGTCTTTTAAAAGCTTGTAAGCATCCTGAACGAGTTGGTTGCCTTTCGTTTCTTCGGTGCCGATGTTAAGCAACCCGACCGACGGCTTGTCAATATTCAACAAACCCTTTGCCAGAATCGAACCCATGAGTCCGAACTGTAAGAGCTGATTAGCGTCACATTCAACATTGGCGCCCACGTCGATGACGATGCAGCGCCTTGGCGTGCAGGTCGGCATCATGCAGGCGATTGCAGAACGGTCCACACCTTTGATACGCCCCAACCCGATCTGAGCGGCGACCGCGGCAGCACCTGTAGAACCAGCAGCGACCATGCCGTCGGCGAGACCCTCGGCGACTTGTTTAGTCGTCACGACGATGGATGAATCTTTTTTACGAGTCACGGCGCGACTGGGCTTCTCGTCCATCGCCACGACTTCAGTAGCGGGCACGATCGTTATTTCCAGACCAGACGTCGAATGTCTCTTCAGCTCAGCCTGAATCGCGTCAGGCACGCCAACGAGTTGAATCGCGACTCCATATTCTCTTGCAGCAAGAACCGCGCCATGAACTATCTCGCGCGGTGCGTAGTCGCCACCCATGGCGTCCACTGCTATACGAATCATTCCTGACTCCCATTGCTGCCAAGCGCCTCAGACGGCGCTCAGCTCAATAATTATGTGCCTTGAACTCTTTCTTCACGACGGGCTGGACGACCGGAATAATATCCGCATGAAGTGCAGACATGATGCGGGCGGCAAGTAACGCCGCAGTTCGTGCAGTTGGTCAAGGTGGTCAGTTCAGCTTTCCAGTGCGCTCTGCGCTGGTGCTGCTTTTGATGTGATGTCTTCTTCTTAGGCTGAGCCATGAGTGGGTGGAAACCTCCATCGGTCCGGAACTGAATATTATCTACGAATTTTCTTTGGAATCTTCATTTGGAAACAGAGTCTTTAAGTTCTTCCAGCGCGGATCTATCGGACGGTCGTCAGATTTGGACGAACCGGCGCCAGATTTTGCCGCCAGCTTTCCGCCGGAAGCCCCGTCGGTGGCACGTCCCGGTGGTCCCGGGCACTGTTCGCCGCACGAGCAGTAAGTAGGCGTTGCCAACGTTACAGCTTGATACACAACATCAGTGATGTCAAGAACGCCATCATCAGGCAGCGGTTCGACAAAATCGTCGTGGAGAAGCTCTCCGTCGTGCTTTTCGTTCTTTTCAGCCTTGTCGTAATCACGCCCGAGGAAGGCCGTGGAGACAAAACGTTCGTCAATATCTACGGTGAGGCTTTGAAAGTAAGGATTCAGACAGCGATCGCAGTTCAATTTGAGAAGGGTCTTAACTTGCCCCTCGACTCGCACTCCGGAAGCGCTCCAGACCACTGAAAGCTCACCTACGGCGGGCTTGATCGCCTGAGTTTCGCGTAATTCTTCGCGAAACACAAAATCAAGCCGGTGATGCGGCAATCCTTTTAGATCGTCAACTTGAACTTTCACAAAGCACCTTGAGAATCGCCATATGCGACTCGAACGCAGAGATGACGCCCTGACAGCGATCCTGCCCTCATAACACGCAAAGCGAAGCGGCTCAGAAACCGCATCAGAGCGACGGATTGTACACCGCCCGCTGAATGAAACGCTTGACGATGCATAATATTACAACACAACCGCATCTTTCGCGCTTTTACAGTCAATTCTTAGAGGAAGCCCATGCAACTGGACCCGAGCGATTGTCGCATTCTCTTTGCTCGCTGGGTTCTACCGATGTCGGGACCACCGCTCAAAGACGCAGCGGTAATTATCGAAGGGCAAAACATCGCCGATGTGCTTTTCAAAGACGAACTGAGCTACAAATATTCGCCCCAGTTTCTCGAACAACTGCCCAAAGAACCGCATGACTACGGCGATGCCATTTTGCTTCCGGGTCTGATCAACCTGCATACGCATCTCGACTATTCCGCATTGCGTTGCTCAGACGTTGAATCAGGCATGTTCGATTGGATTTGCGGACTGGTGGAGCGGTCTTCTAAATGGAGTCCCGATCAGTGGCGAAGTTCCGCCTCTTATGGCGCCAGGGAAGCGGCGATGGCAGGCACTACGTGCATCGTCGACAGTTCATTCAGCGGGCTGTCGGTGCATGCGATTGCTGAAACGGGTCTGCGCGCGGTCGTCGGGTTGGAGCTCTTCGGACTGCGCGACGATGAAGCGAGCGCAGTCTGGGGTCACTGGTTGAACCGATACGACACGCTCAAGAATACGACGGAAGCCCGAACTCACGCGGCCATGGCAAGCGAGAGAATCAAGCTTACAGTCGCACCACATGCACCATATACGGTGTGTCCGACGTTGTGGCTAAAAGCGACGATCTGGGCAAAAGAGCGGGGACTGCCTCTCCTTGCGCACCTTTCCGAGTCGTCCGAAGAATGCGGTTGGATTAAATCCGACAACAAGCGCATTAACGAATATCTCACCTTTGTGAAAAAGCTCTTTAATCCTGCCCTTCCCGTGAGTGAAGCAGGAATATTGGAGGAGCTTACGCAAATACGATGGAAGGGTCGGGGTGCATCTCCAACCAAACATTTGAAGAACTTCGGGCTGCTAGACAGCAATCTCATCGCCGCGCATGCAATTCATATGGACGATGAAGATATACAGCTGCTCGCCGAATCCCGAGCGGGGGTAGCGCATTGCCCACGCAGCAACGCCAAACTTAGAAACGGGCGTGCTCAAATTGAGAAGCTGGTGGAGGCTGATATCAATTTCGCTCTGGGCACAGATGGGCTGGCTTCAAATGATGACTTGAGTCTGCTCAACGAAGCACGCTTTGCCGCCGACTTGCACAGAGCTTCAAGACCAGAGTTTCAGTGGAGTTCTGAGCAGATCGTTAGAAGCATCACTCTCGACGCTGCAAAAATGCTCAATTCGAGTCACGAGATAGGCAGCATCGAACCCGAAAAGCTAGCAGACATCGCCGTTTTCAAACTCGAACACCGCACACATGGATCAGACAATCCTTACGACCTTCTGGTGCACGGAAAATCCCGGCTTCTCGATCTTTTTGTGGAAGGACGAGCGATTGTTTCAAACGGCGAGATGGTCGCAGATTAAGGGTGTAGCGATAGCCCTTAAATTCCTCTATACTCCTCTATACTGTGCCCTGAGGTTTCAGGCGATCGGGCTCCGGGAAAGTAGCCAATAGCTAGGTCCCAGCAATAGGAAGGTTAGATTCAAAATGGTGGGTCGCAACGATCATATCTGCAGTGGAAGAACCTGCATGTTTTGTCGGGTTCTCGAAAACTCGCCGCATAAAGCCGCCCTTGGCAGCAAAGCCTTTATGGACCAGCAAGTCATCGAGCGCGTCAAAGAGCTAGAGCAGCGTTCTTTGCTCACCAGCACCGAAACTCGCATGGCAAACGTCAAAGGTGAAGAGATTGAACGACTGGCGCTGCTTGACACACTCACCGATCTCTACAATTCACGCACCTTTATAAAAGAGATGAAAGACGAATTGAAGCGTGCCAAGCGCTACAAACGTCCAGTGGCACTGTGCATGGTGACGATCGACGGCTTCAAAGAAATCAGCAGACAATATGGTGCCCTCACCTCAGACGCAGTGCTCAAAGTGATGGGCAATGTTCTGCGGGGTGCTATTCGAGACGTAGACATTCCAGCACGCTACAGCGCCGACGAATTTGCCATCATTTTTCCAGAAACAAACGCATCTGGAGCTTCAATCGTGGCTGAAAGAATTCGTCAGCGCATCGGAACACAGACAATTACAAGCAACTGGCACAACGTCAAAGTCACTGCCAGCGTCGGGCTTGCGGCGTTTCCAGCGCATGCGCGCGAGCACGATGAGCTGCTTGCCAGAGGCATCGAAGCAATGGAAACAGCTTCAAAGCGCGGCGGCGACCGGGTCTGCACTGTTTAGCATCCACCTGTTGAAGAATTGCAGACGTAACTGCGTTTGAACCGAAGTTAGATCAAGCGCCTGACTTTAGCACCACATACGGTATCAGCGGCCGAGTGGACCGGGCGCTGACGGGACTTCAGCCCGCACGACCTGCACCATCCACATCATCACCGCACCATCCACATCATCACCTGCAGTCTGTAGAGGCGTGCAACGATAAAGGTTTGCTCACATCCCCGTGCGAAAGAACCAGTCAACACCTTATGAGATTGTTTCTCTTGGCAGGGAGCCTGCTTGCCTGCGATAGAATGAAGACGTTGTTCTGTACGGAATTTACTAACCAATGGCAAAAAATCGCTCGGGTCCACTCATCAAAGATTGGAAACCAATCGCAGTAATCGTTGCACTGGGCTGGTCGCTCGTGACCCTGTTCCATGTCGAACCAGAAAAGACGATTAACGACTGGACGACCCTGGGCAATCTTCCATCAAACGAGCTCAGAGCCGAAGTTGACAAGCGAATTGAGGCAATGCCGAACTTCGCCAAGATG
Organism: Drouetiella sp.; assembly: GCA_036702955.1. Classification (GTDB taxonomy): domain Bacteria; phylum Cyanobacteriota; class Vampirovibrionia; order Obscuribacterales; family Obscuribacteraceae; genus PALSA-1081. Next base: position 72,913 of record DATNPY010000032.1, read on the forward strand.
AATGAATACGAGAAAGAAGACGCGCAAAAACGTTTGATGGATGAAGCGCAGCTTGCCAACAACATTCAAATTATTCACAAATCCAATGGTTATGTTCTTTTCACAAGTTTGAAGCTGGGTCTCGACTTACGAGGTGGCAGCCAACTCGTTTTGCAAGCGTTGCCGTCACCTGCAGTGCCTGAAATTACACCGGAAGTTATGCATGGCGTCGAGACTGTAATCAATAATCGAATCAACAGTCTGGGAGTATCTGAGACTCTGGTGCAGCGCTCAGGCAAAGACAGACTGATTGTTGAACTGCCTGGAATCAAAGATCCACAACAGGCGAAGGACAGAATCGGTACGACTGCTTTGCTCGAATTCAAAGAGTTGGACGTTCTTCCAAACGGTTTAATGACCTGGAAAGACGTAGGTCTGACAGGAGCTGACTTTAAACACGCGCAGGCTTCACCTATGGTATCAGGTGGTCTGTGGAGAGTCTCATTCGAATTCAAACCAGATGGTGCTAAGAAATTCGGCGAACTAACATCACGTCTGGTTGGAAAGCAGATCGGTATTTTTCTCGATGGTGAGCCGACTGACCGAGGTCAGGATGGACGCCCAGTGCCAATTACAGAATATCGCGGCGTAACAGTGCGCGAGCCTATTCTCGGTGGCACCGGCGAAATCACCGGCAACTTCAACAAAGATCAGGCTGTTGATCTTTCAGTCAAACTGAATGCAGGCGCGCTGCCTGTGCCTGTCAAAATTCTGGAAGAACGTACAGTTGGCGCCACGCTCGGACAAGACTCAATCCACAAGAGCCTTATAGCAGGTGGAGTCGGCATCGCCTGCGTTATGGTCTTTATGATTGCGGTGTACGGAATTCCTGGATTTATCGCTGACGTAGCCCTTGTGCTTTACACCATCGCCACCCTGGCAATCTTCGAAGCCGTTCCCGTAACGCTTACACTGGCTGGCATAGCCGGTTTCATTCTCTCTATCGGGATGGCGGTCGACGCCAACATCTTGATCTTCGAGAGAACGAAAGAAGAATTGCGCGCCGGTAAGTCACTTTATTCGGCAATCGAAAACGGCTTCGGCAGAGCATTCAGCTCCATCTTCGACAGCAACGTCAATAGCATGATCGCCTGCGGAGTGATGATGATGTTTGGGACATCGATCGTTAAAGGATTCGCAGTAACGCTGGCAATCGGGGTTGCAGTCTCGATGTTCACTGCTATCACCGCAACACGAGCGCTCCTCCATCTGGTACCAAAACAGTGGGGAATGTTCGGCACCAAATTCGACCAGAAAAAAAGTAACGTGAAGGCCAAGGAGGCAGTGTGAAAAAGGGCATCGTAGATTTAGTCAAATACAGATGGCTCTGGTTTGGCATCTCCGGGGTGATTCTGCTTCCGGGCATCGTCGGCATAGTTATGTGCCTGCAACAATTCCATGCACCGCTCAAGCTCGGTATCGACTTCACCGGCGGTTCTATTCTGCAATATCAGTTTGAAAAACCCGCATCTTTAGAGACGGTTCGAAGCGTGCTCGACGCTTCCAATCTCGCCGGTTCGCAGGTGCAACAAGCTGAAATAGGCGGCAAAGACGTTGTCGTTATGCGCACCCGCGCCCTCGACGACGAAGCCGAAAAACGCAAGCTCGATGAGAACTTGAAAGCCCAGCTTGGCGATTTCAAGGTTCTCTCTGTAGACAAAGTCAGCGCCATGATTGGTCCTGAACTTCTGCAAAGCGGTCTTGTCGCGATGCTTATCACGTTCGCGATGATGGTTGCCTACATCTCATATAGATTCAAGTTCGATTATGCGATTTGCGCAATTGTCGCTCTTGTGCATGATGTGCTCGCGCTCTGCGGCATCTTTGCAATTCTCGGGCTGGCCATAGGCACCGAAGTCGACAGCCTCTTTATAAGTGCAATCCTCACGGTCATCGGTTTCTCCGTTCACGACACAATCGTTGTATTCGACCGTATCCGCGAAAATGCCAAATATGTCGGCAGCAAAGCCAGCGACCCCGTGCGCGGAGACTACAAGAAAACATTTGGCGATGTTGCCAATGACAGCGTCAATCAGACTCTAGCTCGCTCTATCTACACATCGCTGACTGTTATCATCACATTGACGGCCCTTTACCTTCTGGGTGGGGTGACAACCCGCGATTTCGTGCTGGCCATGCTCATTGGCGTCATTTCGGGGACTTATTCGTCCATCTTTAACGCCAGTTGCCTGCTGGTCGTCTGGCGCGAAATGAAGGGTCGCAAAGTACAAACCGCTTGAAATTACTCACACAATCTGGCCTTCAAGACCTATTAGTTTTCGCGGAGTTGTTCTATCCTCTATGTGGGAATATTCCTCTGAGAGTGTTTTATCAGCCAGCGAGATCCCATTGTCAAGGTAAGCCGACGGACGAAGTAGTATGACCGACCCAGAAAAGCAGCACTCACCAATCTCAGATGAAGATAAATGGGAGCTTCTCACTCGCCCAGAAAAGTTGGGCGAGCTGCTTCTCAAGCACGGCATGATCACCCTGGCTCAGCTCGAAGAATTAATCAAAGAGCAAGAGGCGAGCGGCATGCCGTTCGGAGAACTGGTGCTTTCCAAAGGAATTATGTCTCGTCAGGATTTGCTGACTGCTCTCGACTGGCAGCACAAGAGCGACCAGGTCATCATCGACTCCCTGACAGAACTGATCAACAAGCACAAGAAAGAGTCTACTTAGACTTCCGTTTGGCGGTTGCCTTAGTAGCTTTCGTGGTCGCTGATTTCACGGCAGGCTTTGCAGCCACCCGTGTTGGTTTAGCTGGAGCAGCAGCTTTCTTTTTCTTGAGTTTGTATGGACCATCAGCGGCCATACGTTTTTCTGCCATGCCCATCACCTTTGATGCTGGAACATCAAGAGCCGACGCCAGCCGACTCAAGTTTTTGACAGATATGTTTCGCGAACCACGTTCCAGATCGCCAATATAGGATCGGTGTAGTCCGCTTTTTCTCGCGAGATCGCTTTGAGAAATTTCGAGAAACTCGCGACGCTCTCGAAGAATTAGTGACAATGCAAATACAAGCTGGTCGTGCACAGAGACGCCCCCCATTAAGCCATTTTAGCCATTTCTATCTTTCCATCAGAGGGAAATTGACCGTGTCACTCAACAGGGTGATCTTCTCGTTCGCAGAATAGTGACTACAAAATACGACACACGGAAATAAGTATCAACTGATGTATTCGGAAACCCTTGTGCGGATCGCAGGGTCAGCGACGGCATCCAACGTCGCCATCAAGAGCGACTTGCTGTGAGCGTCTTGAGCAATAGCCCAGAGGGCATGCTCAATCAGAATGGGATTTTCTACTCTTTTTGCACACGATTGCAGCGCTGCCAAAATTTGTTGCCGATTAGCATCACTGATTTCGTCGTCAGTTCGCGACAGACTGTTTCCGAGGACTACAAGCGCGTTACGCATGAGCCCAAATCGTTTCGGTCTTCGCAGAGGACTGCTGTCGCCGAAACGCAGCTTGAACTCACTGTCGTCACGAATTTCCAGCAGTTGCAGAAGATCCAGAAAATGCCCGGCTCCAGAATTTGGCTGAAACTCGGGCCAGGGCGTTTCTGGTGGACGTTGATTGTATGGGCAGACTTCCTGACAGACATCGCAGCCAAACACCCAGCGTCCAATTTTAGAACGCAGTTGAACAGGAATTTCTCCTTTGTTTTCGATGGTCAGATAGGAGATGCACAGATTCGCATCCACATTCCCACCTTCGATAATGGCTTCAGTAGGGCATCCGGTTCCACACCTGAAACATTGCCCACAGGTGCCGAGGTAAGGCTCGTCGGCCTCGAGGTCGAGGTCGGTGAACAGTTCTCCAATGAAGTAGTACGAGCCCGACAATTTGGGACCAATCACCATCGTGTTCTTGCCCGAGAAACCTAACCCGTGTCGCGTTGCATACCCCTGCTCGTAAAGGGCAACATCATCGGTGAAAGCTTTCCCATTAAGGGGACGTCCAATTTTTTCTTCGATACGCCCCTTAAGCTCTCGCAGCCGCGCGCGAATCACGGGATGGTAATCAAGACCGACGGCGTAGCGAGCCACTCTTCCATAAGTAGGACCCGGGTCAGGCGGTACCTGTGTAAAGTAACTCACCGAAACGATAATGGCTGAGCGACTGTTTGGGTAAAGTAGCTGCGGCGATGTTCTAAAATGTGGGTTACGCTTCAGGTACTCCATTCCGGCAGCATAACCTTGCTCAAGCCAATGCTCGTACTGTCTGCGCTCTGCATCCATGGGTTCAATCGAGCCGATCACGGTTCGCTGGAAGCCCAATGACTGCGCAATTTCGATAATTGCCTGCTTGTTACCCATTCGCTCAGTTTAAACCAATCAGGAATTTCACGGTGTCCGACACGTTAGCAGAACAATTCAGCCTCGACGACTTCGAGTACGATTTGCCTTTCGAGTTGATTGCTCAAGAACCTTTGAAGGAAAGAACTCAATCGAGGCTGCTCCATCTGAATAAGCAGAATGGAGCGCTGCACCATGGCACTTTCTGTAATCTGGTCGACTTGCTTCAGGCAGGTGATGTGTTAATCCTCAACAACACAAAAGTGATTCCAGCACGTCTCATCGCCAGACGACACAGCGGCGGCACCATCAAACTCTTGCTTCTCAAGCAGTCCGGCTCTTCCCCCCGTCGATGGGAAGCAATGGTCACGCCCATCAAACGGCTCAAACCGGGAGAGAGACTCTCCGTGGCCAGCGAGTCTGGGGAAGAATTCGAGATCACCGTCGCAGATATAGAAGTTGGATTCGATGGATTCAAGCGATTGATTGTGGATCTCGGAGAGCCTGAAAATGTCTGGCGCCTTCTCAGTCAGGCCGGCTACGCGCCGTTACCGCCCTACATCTTGCGAGATTACCCTCGCGAACATGACGATGAGAATCGGCCCGACGATGCAAAAGCAATTTCCCGAGAAAGCGACTTGAGCCGTTATCAAACTGTTTTTGCAAGGGAACCAGGGGCGGTGGCAGCACCAACTGCCGGATTGCATTTTACCGAGGCATTGCTGGACACACTTAAAGCCCGGGGAGTGCAGGTCCACTACCTGACGCTGCACGTGGGAGCGGGCACCTTCAAGCCAATCAGCAGCACTCTCGACGAGCACAAAATCGAACCGGAACGATTCGCTATTTCCGCAGAGACAGCAAACGCAATCAACCTGGCGAAATCGGAAAAGCGGAGAGTCGTTGCAGTCGGCACGACTTCATTGAGAGCGCTGGAGACGGCTGGCGCCAGCGGAAAGATGGAGCCTATTGAAGACGGCGTCACCCACCTGTTTGTGAAACCAGGTTATCAGTTCAAAATTGTAGACGCCTTGATCACCAACTTTCACCTGAGTAAATCAAGCTTGCTGGTGCTGGTCAGCGCCTTCGCGGGGCGCGACAAGATCCTCAATGCATACAAGGAAGCGATCGAGCAAAAATACCGCTTTTACAGCTTCGGCGATGCGATGCTGATTAGTTGATGATACGGGAATGATTAGCGCTTCCGCGGCACCGATCCAGTTTAGGGTTTCGGAGAACGAATCGCGCGCTAAGTAGATTCAGCCATAATGTCCACGCAAACACCGTTTCCGCCTTTAGCCATAACAATTTCGGCGGCGATTTCGGCTTGCGCGATAATCTCTTCCAATCCCTGCGCGTCTGGAAATTGGGCTATTCCAATACTTGTTGAAAGCTTGATTCGATTCCACTGAGACATGACGCTCAGCCCCTCGAACTTGGCGCGAATTCTTTCAGCAAGAATTCCAGCCCCTTCAATCGGAGTTTCAGGAAGAATGAGCAAGAATCTGTCTTCGCCGTAGCGACCGACCATATCGACATCGGCGCGGCATGCGCGAATCAAAGTTTCAGCCGCGCTGTTTACGACGTTTTCGACAGCCAGCACGCCATATTGATGGAAGATGTTTGGATAGTCGTCGATAGTCACTACACAAACCGACAGAGACCGCTTGTAACGCCTGGCTCGGGTCAGCTCTCGGCGCAACGACCGCAACATATAGCGGAAATTGTAAGTTGGCGTGTCATTGTCAAAAAAAGCCCGACGATCGACTTCGTCATCGGTCAAGTTCTCGTACTGAATCTGTGGCTGCGAAAAGATATTGGGCTTGCTCGGATTCTGGATTAAATCCAGAGCCTCTGACTCGTTGATGTTCAAACCGACTTTGTTGCGAACATCAGACACCCGTCGATGGAATAAATTGTCTCTGCCGACGTAATCGTCGTCGTCTCTGGGCATGTCTGCTGCCTTACTCCAGTGCCATCCTGCGCAATCTGCCCCCCGTTGAGAGTTCAGATTTGTTGGCTTCGGTCGGACCGTCTCAATACTGGCACGTCCACCAGTTTTTGGTCTGCCTTTCCAACCCAGTGCCTAGCTTAAGCGATTTTGTCTAAAACTAAAAGCCTCAGGGCATTTTTTCTTCTAAATAGCTACCAAGGAAGTCTAAAAGTTCCGTCAAATCAAGCTCTGGCTCTTCGACGTCGTCAGCGACAGCGCCCGTGCGTGAAGCAACGGTGTGGGTTCCAGCGCCGTCTTCGACGGTAAGCTTCCAGCTCACAAGATTACCCGCTCGCTCTACAAAAGCGTTACGAACTGAAAGTATGCCGCTCTGCTCAACCAGCTTGCGCAGAGTTTCAGCCTCATCCCTGGGCATCTTATCGACATCCAGATCGCAGCCTTTGAACTGCGGAACAATGCCACGAGTGATTTTCATAGAATAATTGATTTTCAGGACATCGCCTGCATACTCATTCTGGAAAGTGTCGGAGGCAGATTTGAGAAAAGCCGGCATCGACGATCCTTCCCGACATCGTACAATCATGACTTTTCCGGGTGTGCCGTCAGAAATGAAGGCGATGTGGGCCGAGACGGCGCGTCCTTATCTCGAGGCGAATTTTGTTGAAGGCACACTCTGGTCGTGCGAGCTGAAACACTACGGCATCGGTGAGTCTGCTCTGGCGGAAAAGTATGGTCACCTGCTCAACAGTCCGAATCCATCTGTGGCTCCCTACGCTGGGCTCGGCGAATGTCGACTGCGCGTCGCCGCCAAGGCTGCCACCGTAGATGATGCTATGAAAATCGCTGCTCCGGTGATTGAAGAAATTAAGGCGAACAGCGGCAAACTTTGCTATGGCACTGATAAAGAGACGCTTGAGTCGGTAGTTGGGAAATATCTGACGCAGCGCGAAATCACACTATCAACTGCTGAATCGTGCACGGGCGGCTATGTCAGCAAACGATTGACAGACGTACCCGGCAGCTCGGTATACACAAAATTGAACGTCATCACTTATTCCAATGAGGCGAAGCAACGAATTCTCAAAGTTCCTGAATCCATTTTGATCGAACATGGAGCGGTCAGCCCACAATGTGCTAAAGCTATGGCTGCAGGCGTCTTGAAATTCTCCGGTGCTGACATTGGCATCAGTGTCACAGGCATTGCCGGACCCGATGGTGGAACTGATGAAAAGCCAGTTGGTCTCGTCTACTTTGGATTGGCTGCGCGGCATTTCCTCACCAGTAAGGAAGTGCGTTTCAGCAGTAAATACAGTCGTGAGGAAGTGCGATATCGCTCTGCCAGCGAAGCACTGAATATGGTGCGGCTTTATTTGCTAGAGCCGGAGTCTTTCCAGAATGAGTATGCAGGCGATGTCCTGAAAATCAATTATTCTATGAAAATCACTCGTGGCATTGTTCCGCAGTTCAAAGGCTGCGATCTGGATGTCGATAAG
>DATNPY010000037.1:0-46361 GCA_036702955.1 Drouetiella sp.
GGAAACTCTTTCTCCAGGTGTTGGCGCTGTCTGCGGGCAACGTATCTGCCAACAGCCGTGCGGATAATCGGGTTGCTGGTTACAAGGCTGTTGGCCACTACGTTTGTAACGGCCGCCAGCCCTATATACTTGCGATTGCTGAAACCCTGTAGCGACATGCAGGAGGCGCTCAGCTGCAAGAGCGCCTGGGCCGAGTCAATTGCGTAGAATGTGTTTTCGCTCCAGGCCTGCTCTCTGGAGCGTGCGCTAAATTGTTTGAACGAGTAAAGCAGTTGATTGCGTATATGTTTGAGCAAACGACCCTGCAATTGCAATGTTTTGAGATCGGGCATGTTAGCGGAGTTCCTCTCAAGAGTTCTTTCGCGCTCTGAGAGCAGATTGTCGATCTTCTGCACCGACTGCCTGACAATTGATTCAGACTTGCGAGGCGAGAAGCCATTTTGCGCTGCTGCCCATGCCACGTATCCATTGTGCAGAAGTTCGATCGAAGAGCTGGCCGCAGTAATAGTTTGTCCCGTGATCGCGCATGCCAGCCCGCCTTTGACAGAGGGGCGGGAAATTTTATCGGGATCGTTCAAACCTCTGGCACGCTGAGTGAGGTCAGTCAGTGTATTGCAAAAACTGAGAGCGGTGCCGGTTTCCTGCTCGATTGGATAAATCCAGGAGCGCCAGAAGCCGGTGCGATTTGCCTGCGCATGAAAGCGCAGTCTGAAGCGGGCCAGGTCTGCGCATTCCAGTAATATGCGGCGATCTAATTCGAATACCTGGTTGCGTGCAGATTTGTTTTCTGCCGCAGCATCCGTGTTTGCCGCGTCGGCTTGTGCCGTGTCAGCTTGTGTCTTGTCAGCTTTTTCCGCTTCAATTGTTGCTATATCAACTTTTGCCGCGTCAACTTTTGGGCTGTCATCACTGGCATATGAAATTGTTTGAGCTGAAAATAATGACACTGCCAGTAGTATCGTCAGGCTCTTGGAAGAGAATTCACGTAACCTGGTAAATTGACTTTTATTTCCGCTCTTTTTGGCGGGTTGCTTAGGCCATTGGAAAAGTTGACGACCTTGAGTACTGGCTGTATACAGCAAATCTGCAAGCCAGCGATCAGGGCATGATGCAATGTTGAATTTGTTGCTAATTGGCTAATCCTTCTTGCTCAATGTCAAGCATTTGTTGTTTTGAGTAACTCATGTCATCCTAGAGGACGGTCAATGTGGTGTCTGTACCGTATCAGGAGTTTGAGATTGGCGCCATCAGCGCTTAAGATTTTCAAATTGTCTATTTGCGTTTTGATAGGCTCTCTGCTGTCGATCAAAACCGCCTGGGGCCAGGGCTGACCAGCAGCTCGTGGGGTCGTGCCCGGGTTAGGCTCGACAGGTGGTGGCAAGTGGCAATTATCAGTAGGGTGGCGGCAATCGAATGCCGACCGCTCTTACTTCAAATCGCACGTCAACCATGACTTCACCCATAACTGGGGACCGCAACTGCGCCTCAGCATCCTCGATGCGACGGCTGCTTACAAGATAAACAATCGTGTCAGTGTGCAGACCACGCTGCCCATTGTAATGAACAAATATTCTGAACTTTTTCCGCCAAACGGCTCGGGTCTTCTCGGTGCCACTGACAGGCGATTCGGATGGAGTCCAACCGGGATAGGAGATGTTACAGTCTACACTCAATCCTGGCTTTTAAAGCCGATGGACCATCCTTTCAGTAACGTCGCGCTGGGTGTCGGTATCAAAATACCAAGCGGCGACTGGAATGTGCAGCGGGTCTTGCCCAACCTGGACGGCACCGGGTTTCTCAACCGTGCCGTCTACCCTCCGTCTGTTATGCCTGGGGACGGGGGGACTGGTATCATTTTTGGTGGCACAGCTTTCAGGACGTTTCGAAAACCGCTCTTTCTGCGGGGGCAGACTGTATTTGCTTCGGCAAGTTACCTTTGCAACCCGCGCGATACCAATGGCACTTCTTCCATCGTCAGCTCGCTTGGTGTGCCGCTGGCGCCCCAGTTCTTCAACCGCCTCACCAACTCAGTCACTGACTCCTACAATATTCAAGTTGGTGCTTCGCTGAAAGTACCTGGAACATGGGACAAGCCGAAATTGAAAGGTTTGCGCAGCAGGCTGGTCTATGGCTGGCAGGGCATTCCCACACATGATTTGATTGGCGGCAGTTCAGGTTACAGGCAACCAGGTTACGCCATGAGTTTTGCGCCCGGATTCACTTACGCTTACAAAAACAATCTAATTATTGCCGATGTTCCTATAGCCTTTGCCAAATACATCAATCCCGGCGATAGTGCCATTCCCGACAGTCCCGTGCAAACCGCTCACGGCGTCGTTCCCGCTCCATTTACTCCCAAGCGAAACCTTGGCTTGATTGCTCCTGTCGGCATCAGTTTGCGTTATGTGCGCACCTTCTAATTGTCACTACTGAGGTCGTCACACCTGAGCGCCCTGCTTTGATTCTGTCGAATGTTTTCGCTGCGCTAAGGTTCTGCCTGAGGCGGTCCGCTCCAGTTGGCTAGCGGTTGCTGTCCGAGCACCTCCTGAATCACTTCGCTGATTTCCGAAGCCGACTGGGGGCGGTCGTCTGCATCTTTTGCCAGTGATTGATAGATAATGTTTGCCAGTTTAGCCGGCACTGCCAGCGCTTCTGGTATCGGAGGTGGTGGCTCGATGATCTGCTTCTGGAAAGTTTCGACTATGCTTTTGCCTCGAAACGGTGGCTGTCCGGTGATTGTCTCGTACATGATGATGCCCATGGCATAAATGTCGCTGCGATGATCGAGCATGCCGCCCTGGCACTGCTCTGGACTCATGTAGAGTGGACTGCCAAAAATTTCGCCTGTTTGAGTCAGTCGTTGAGCGGAGTCATCGCCGCAAATTTTCGCCAGGCCGAAGTCGACGATTTTGAGCATATAACTGTGATCTTCGCCCCTGGTCATCATGATATTGCCCGGTTTTAAATCGCGGTGCACCACGCCTTTGACGTGCGCGTGTTGCAGCCCCGAGCATATTTGCAAGAAAAACTGGCATGCTTTTTGCCAGTGAATAGTTTTCTTGAGCGCGATGTACTCTTGCAGGCTGGCGCCATCTATATAGTCCATCACCAGGTAGGCAACGCCGTCAGGAGACAAGCCGAAATCGTGCACTGCCAGAATGTTTGGATGGGATAAGAGCGTCACTGTTTGCGCTTCCCTCTGGAAGCGCTGCACGGCGCTAACATCGGTAGACAGATGATCGTGCAACAATTTGACTGCCATCAATTTGTTCATCAACACATGGTTGGCCAGATAGACGGTGCTCATACCGCCTGCACCGAGGGTTTTCTTGATCTCGTATCTTTCGGCAAACATGTCTCCAGCTTTCAGTTTGTCCAGCACTTTGGAAAGTTTTGAGCCGTCTTTGCTGCAGACGAGCTTTTCCTCGTCGTATTCCTCGCCGCACTCCAGGCACACTGTCTTGAATCTTCGCGCTGGAGCTTTGCTTATGATCGAGTCTAGCTGGCTAATAGCCTCGCTTTTCTCTGCTTCTGCTTGTTGCTTTTGCGCTTCTACTGTGTCGAATTTGCGCAGCGACCAGGCGATGAATGCACCCGTCGCCAAAAGCCCGACGATGCCTGTGCCGATATTGATAATTGGTTCGTCTGCAAGTTTGGCGCTCAGACAGTAGGCAAGCAGGAGCAGTCTCAAGGGGATAAGCAGAAAGAGCATGGACGCCATGAGAAAGAGGCGACGAGCTATTTTGCCTGCGCTGGTCGATCTGACGAAGATGTTCGTAAAGCCCTGCTCAGGCTCGGCGATAATCATTCCGGCGCATAAAAGAACGAAAGTAAAGGATGTTACCGGTGAGAATTTGATACAGCCGAAGTAAGCACAAAGATGTTTCATGCCGCAGAAATAGCAAAGGAAAATAAGTAGATTCGGCAGTCCGACCAGACCTGCCACAATCTGCATGGCTTTGATGCCAACCTTGTCTCGCAGCGCATATAGTGTCAGCGCCAGCGCAATCAAAAAGAAGTAAGCTGATACGTCTGGCATCATGGGACCAGGAAATGTCAGAGGCGTACAGCCTTCTGTTGTGTAAAGCGGATGGATCAGTCCCCAATCTTGCTCAAAGACATGCTCCAGCCAGGTGGCACCGCTGCTGATACCAATGATGACACTCAAAGTTACTGCCGCCCACTTCTGCCAGGTTTTCGCTCTTCTGGCAGAAAGGAGAAACATGTTGATCGCGCTCAGAAAAAAAAGAATTGCCGCACCGGAGGGAGTGGCGCTTTCGTTTGGGATCGGGCGCTTTATCCAATCAAGACCGAGCGCCCATCCAATCGTGTCGAGAAATCCGACCAGTCCTACGTAACCAAGAAGCACCAGCGAAGCCTTGCTGCAATATCGCACATGGCGATCGCTGATCAGCGTTTCAGGCGCACTGACTTTGATCGTCGGTGTGAACGTTTGCTTTCCGTTCATGCTACTTATGACTCAGGGCAAGTTCTATCATCTCTTCGTACTTTACTTTTTCTTTTGGTCCAGAGATCTCTTTGATGATGTTTGTGCGTTTTTTTGCACAGACAGCGCAGCAAGGAACCTGGTCTCCAAAATCGGGCAAAAGAGGAAGCACTCCCAATTGACTGGCTTCCTTCTTGGTTTCGGGTAGCTTCTCCTGGGTAATATCCAGTTCGCAAAAGTCCATTTTTTCGCCGTACTGGTCGCGCAGTTCTTTTACAATCGGTCTGACTTTGTTGCACCAGGCGTGACAGGTTTTGTCGAAAACCATGAGAAACAGAGGTTTATCGAAGACCTGATGATCTGCGCGGACTGGCTGCTGCAAGTTGAGCACGATCATTGCTGCGACAGCTAACGCTTTTGGCAAATTCAAATCTCGTCTCCTTTTACTTTCTCGTCAGATCTTACCCCGTGTAAGGCTGTGGGTCGAACCCGTCCTCCTCCTTTTCCTGGTCGGAGCGTCGTAGAGCGGTCATTAGCAGCTTGGCTTGATGGACGTGTAGAATTGGAAGGTCGTGTAGAGCAACGCTTCACGGTCAGCTTCTTGGCTTCGAAAGAGATTAAAAAACGGATGAACTCAGATAAGCAAAGTGATAAGAACATGGTTCTGGACCTGTTCTGGTTGAGCGCAGTGTCTTTATTCCTGGAGCTTGTAATAATCCGATGGCTCTCCTCTGAAGTAAGAGCCTTTTCGATCTTCAAAAATTTTCCCTTGATTGCCAGTTACATCGGACTTGGTTTTGGCTATATGAAGGAGTCGAGCACCGGTAAGCTCTTTCGACTTTTCCCGCTCTTCTTGCTTGTGTTTGTCATACTGCTTGCAACCAGCAACTGGACTGGATTGACCGACATCATGATGCCGTCGACCCGGGTCGGGGGCGGGCTCTTCGCCAACTGGTGGGATTGGACTCATCCGCCTGCAGGGATGATCGAACAGCCGATGTTATACACGGCGTTGTCACTTGTGGCCTTGTTCTCAATCGTCATACTCGTGGCCACAACGATGGCAGGGTTGGGTCAGAAACTAGGCAGTCTGTTTGATAAAGATGCACCGCTCAAGTCATATCTGTACAACTTATTCGGCTCTGTTGTAGGAATTGCTGCGTTTTCACTGCTGTCATTTTTCTGCACCCCGCCTCCTGTTTGGCTTGCAGTCGGATGTCTGGCGGCAGTTTATCCGATGCGCAAAAACAAAGTTGGCATTGCGCTCTTAGCCGCATCAGTTCTGGTTGCTGCGGCAGTGCCGGTGAAGAAGTCACTGGGCGATATGAACGATGCTACAACCAAAGCCGAAATTCTCTGGTCGCCGTATCACCGTGTCGAGGTTGCACCATTGAAACTTGGTGACACCGGTCAATCGATCGGTTATCAGGTGGCTGTAAACAAGGCATTTTTCCAACAACCACTGAATCTGTCCGATCAATTTTTGAACAGCCAGACGCCGGAGGAAAGAAAGAAACTGGAAGATTTTCGGTTCGACCAGTACGAAATTCCTTACAGTTTTGTCAAGGCTAAACGTGTGCTGATCATGGGCAGCGGCACAGGCAATGACGTCGCATCGGCTCTAAAGCTCGGCGCAGAGCACGTCGACGCGGTCGAAATCGATCCAATGATGGTCGAGCTGGGCAAGCGATTACATCCTGAACACCCATACGATTCGCCCAAAGTCACCGTGTACATCAACGATGCCAGAGCATTCTTGAGACAGAATCACGACAAGTACGATCTGGTTATAACTGGCTTCCTCGACTCGCACGCGGTTGCTGGAAATTCACTTTCTGTGCGACTCGACGACTACGTCTATACAGTCGACGGCATGAAAGATGCAATCGCGCATGTTGCTCCGGGCGGCTTGTACTGCATCACGTACTGTGCGCCTGTGGACTTTCTGTCCAAGCGTCTGATCGCCAATTTGCGTGAGGCGTCACCTGAAAAACCGCTGCCGTTCAAAAAAGCAAACGGTGCCATCTGGCACCTTTATACTCCTCCGACTTCAGCTACTCGAGCGCATCTTGCTGAGCTCCAGCCGCAAGGGTTCAAAGATTACTCCGACGTCAATACAGACGAAGTTCGCACCTCTACTGATGATTGGCCGTTTTTATATCTGAGCCCGATCTCTTTTGACCCCATATATTTGACGATTGTTGCTTTAATACTCTTGCTGGCATGGTTTGCTTGCGGGCAGAGTATTCGCACAAACGCTTCGGCGTCGCGCTGGAAGCTGTTTTTCCTCGGGTCGGCTTTCATGCTGCTTGAGCTGGGAATCATCGATAGACTCTCACTGGTGTTCGGCACCACATGGATTGTCAATTCAATCTGCATCTTTGCTGTTCTGACCGCCATTATTTTGTCAAACATTCTCATTATGCAAAAGCCGAAGATAATGCCATCTACGGCGATGTATGCTGGTTTGATTGGCACGCTGGCGGTGTTGTATGTGGTGCCAATTCAAACCTTTAATTCGATGGGGATGTGGGTGGGCGGATCCATTGCAGCGCTGCTGTCGGCGATACCGGTATTCTTTGCCGGAATGATTTTCTCAACCGCTTTCAAGGACGAGGAACAGCCAAGTATTGGTCTGGCATTCAATATGCTCGGCTCGGTCGTTGGTGGGCTGACCGAATATGCTGCCAGCTATACCGGTATTCGCAGTCTGCTTTTGATTTCAGCTTTCTTCTATCTCTGCTCATTTGCTTTCGGCAAAGTGGCAGAGAGCCGAAAGAAGCAGGGTTTTTGACGGGACCGTTTGCCAGGTTGAGACCGTTCATTCATCGCATGCAAGCGCTCCGGGGTCGCACTCCAGGGTCAGATCACTCGAATCAACGTGGTGCAACTGATCGCATTTTCACACGATGTCGGTTCTTACACCTTTTCGTTAATACACATTTGTGAATTTACAGAACAGTCTTTGAATCCTACATTTGAACTGTGAAGCCCGTTGGAAATTGGCGTGAGAAATGTCAAAAAGTGAGGGGATATGCAGAAAGTAAGCTCTGGGACAAATCAAATTCAACTCTCGTCGAATCTTTCAACTGAAGATGCAGCCCTGGCTGAGGCGTTAGGAAGCCTGACTGAAACCTCTCACAGATTGCCGGCGATTACTAACAATTACCATTTACTAGCAACACAAGCACGCCGCGTAGTGGACAGAGTTTCCGGAGTAATTGCCGGTGTGAAGCACGCCACAACTAATCGCTTCAATGTCGCTTCCGTAGAGTTTTTTGAAAGTACATCTGAATTGTTTGACGATAAACCAACCGAAGCTGAAGATGCGACTGTCGAACACGACTTCGGTTCGAGCGAAAAGGCATCCGACTGGAAACCATTCAACAGCACGCGATTGAATACTCTGCAAACTGACAATGTGCCAAACAAATTTAACTCGATTGCCTCAAATGAAGAGAGCGTTGATTACAAGGCGTTGGGAACCTTGCTGGCAGACACCAGAAGAAAGAGCGCTGATCGTAGACGAAAGAATGGGCGTTGATTAAGAATAGCCGGATCTTATGCATTTAATAGACCGGTCTACTATTAAAGTTCAAAAAAAATACGTCATCCATAATGCGCCGGGCAGATGGTAAACCCGCCTGAAAAAGCGCGGGCTCACCATCTGCTCGACTGGCAACTACTTCCTCACCTTGATGGCACCATCGGCGATGGCGCGTCGCAGCGGCGCAAGCGAGACCTCGTAAGCGTGTTCGACCATCTCGCGGCACTTGCTGCGAGGCAAACCGAAGCTCATGCAGGCGACGTCGGGAAGCCCGATGTCGATGACCACATGGTCTTCCGGGTCGTTGAAATACCAACCCAGAACCGGTGCCGCTGCCATCTCAAGGAGGTGGAAGAGGAGATCGGTGGATGACAGCCAGCGACGCGGCAATGACGTTGCGAAGCCGAGCTTGCCGATGATGGCTGTGCCCTTGCTGAAGTTTCCAGGGCACGGATGATGCACGCCGCCGTCGACCAGCAGTCCCTTCTCGGAGAGACCAAGCCAGCTGGCTGCGACCGTTGTGAGTTTGTCGATGATGTTGGGCTGTCCGAACCAGACCGGGCGCATCAGAAACGGCACCGCGCAAGACGCGCAGACCGCTGTGAGCAAGTCGTAATCGGTGCCCTCAAAGACGACAGGTTCACGCTTGAAGAGGTTGTACGCCACGATGCGCAGATTGGGCTGCGGCTTCAGGTCGTACTTCTCGATCAAGTGCGAGAACAGCGCCGGCAGGTCGACCAGACCACCACCTGTGGTGACCCGGAAAAGCCGACCGATTGGTGCCGGAATGAGAAGTGAACGCACCAGTCCCGGGGTTGGAACCTCGGTCAGTTCGGTAGCGAAGATCTCTTCGATTTGAGCCGGCGAAAAGCCGTTGGTGTAGAGCGTCGCGATCAGCGAACCGATCGAAACACCGGTAATGATGCCAGTGTTCACATTCAGCTCTTCGATCGCCTGCAGCAGTCCGCAGTGGCTGAAACCACGATACGCACCGCCGCCGAGAACAACTTCAGTCGACTCCGCCTTCTTGTGCCGGCGCGGTCGCTGGGCACTCAAGGCGGAGTCGCCTGCCTTTGATGACGTCATAGTCGTCCTTTGGTCGTGTTCACGAACTTGTGAACGTTTTGGAGCGGACACTGTCAGGCGTCCGAAAAATCAAAAACTCAGGCTGCTCTGGCGGCGTCGAGCATCCTGCGAACTTCTCTGAAGGCGGTATGCAGTGACTTGACGCCGTCGTGGTCGTCGTGCACCGTGATGTCAGGCTCGATCGGGTTTGAGACAGTCTGTCCGCAGTCGCCGAGCCAGTCACCGCCTGGGGCATACCAGCGCACGCGGGTGATGCGTACCCTGTACTTGCCGTCCATGAACGTGTAGTTGGTGCCGCCGATGCCCTTGCCGGGTGTCGGGTCGGTGCCCACCATGAGCACCTGACCGGGGACGCCCTGTTGCACAAGCGCTGCCGTCATGAGCTCGGCTGCACTCATGGTGCGCTTGTTGATCAGGATCACGAGCGGCTTACCGGCTAGCACTGGCGCCGACCGCTGGTAGCGGGTCGTCGTCGGCGGTCCATCGGGCGGATACTCGTTTGCGAAAAACTCGTCTCTGGAAAGAGCGTACTGGGTGCGATGGATGCCTTTGCTGTCGCGCGTCTCCATCGTCGTCACCAGACCTTCCTCCAGGAAGTTGCCGCAGGCAGCGGCTGTCACCTGCACGTCTCCGCCGACGTTGTTGCGCAGGTCGAGCACGAAGCCATCGCAGCCCGCGATCTTCTGCGCTCCTGCCTCGATCTTGTCGAGAATGCCGGGGCAGTCGAGAGTGCGGATGTGCATGTAGCCGATACCGTCCGGTCGCAGCACTGCCATGACTGGTTCGATCGCCACGACTGCATCGGAATCAGATGCCGTGGTTGACGGCAGCTCCGACTTTTGTGCACGCTGGATGAAGGTGAAGTCGTCTCCCAGCGAGTCCAGCATCTGGTCGATGCGGGTGAACGCGCTGTCTTCGTCGACAATCTCTCCGTCGAACCGGTGCTCGAAATCGCCCCAGCTCGCCAGCCTGGCCGTGTCGAAGAATGTCTGGCCGACCAGATTCCAGACCGCATGATAGAGCGCTCGCCCCAGGTCGGGGGCGTTTGATGTGTCAGTCATAAAAACCTCTGGAAGGCTGTCCATGACATAGCTCGCGCTGTGAGTGGACAGGCAGGAGTGTGGGAGAAGTGACGGGAGCAGCCTGAGCCGCCCCCGTCACTGAGCGGACATCAAGCCGCCTCACACGGGTGAGAGAAGCGACCCTCGGCACACGCCTTCGCCAGAGCGGAGCGCGCGGTCGTCAGCCCGTCTTCGACCATCTCGTCGCACTTGCTGGCGGAGATGCCGAAGTTGAGACCAGCGACGTCTTCCAGACCGGTCTCGATGACGAGATGACGGTTCGGGTCGACATAGCGGTGATTGCCGGCCAGGGGCATGTAAATCTCGCGATACGAGAAGTACCAGTCCATGAAGCTGGCGAAGTTGCTCGGCATCACCGTCGCCTGACGGAAGATGCTGAAGATGGCGGGACCGCTGCAGAACTCGGCCGGGCTGTAGTGGTACAGCGCGCCGTCGCCCAGCAGCTGGACCATGCCGTTCTCACCGCGGTGCCACTGAGGGCGGAAGACGCCCGGCAGCGAGCACGACGAAGTGATGGCATGCGCCAGGTCGTAGTCCACACCCTCGAAGACCACGGGCTGGTTGCGCATGATGTCGCAGGCGACGATGCGCAGGTTGTGGTTCGGCTTGAGGTTGTAGCGCTCGACCATCTCACGCACGGCGCCAATCAAGTCGAGCACGCCGCCGATGGCGAACGTGATCGGGTCAGGAATGGTCGTCATGCAGCTGAGGAGGGTCTTGACCGAGTTGCGACCCTCGAGACCTTCGACGAAGATTTCGCGGATCTGCTCGACGGTGTAGCCGTTGGTGTAGAAGGTGGCGATGATCGAGCCGACGGACACACCGGTGACTTTGCCGATGGGAACGCCCGCCTCGCGCAGCGCCTTGAGGACGCCGATGTGTTCGAAACCCTTGATGCCACCGGCAGCGAGAACGAGCTCGATGTCGGTCGCGGGCAGGGTAGAGACAGTCGGGGAACGAGAATGAGTCATGGTGAGCTCCATTCAGTTTGAGGACTCCCCTGAGGCTGGCACGCGGGCACAAGTCGCAGGGGCAAAAGTGATGCGAATAGCTCGCAGATCACGGGTTTGGCATAACTCGAACAGCACGGCAGAACCGCGCTGATGCTGGAAGAAATGTGCGACAAGTAACCTCGCGTGTTTGAGGTCGTTTCAGTTGGTGAATCTGAGTTGGTGGAAGAAAGTTCGTTCGCATTCAGTCGACAACTTCAACCTGGCAGTACACACATCGCTGAAATGTGCGGTGTGTTTGCCGGAGAAGGTGGGAGCGCTTTGACTGGGCTGGTTTTGACGAGTCGGAAAGAAAGAGAACGGGTGTCTGGACTTTATGTTTTCTATAGAATCAAAGTCAACGCTAGAACTACTTCCTGATTTCTGAAGTAATTATTTGGCTATAACCTGTAGCTTTAAGATTCAAGATCTACGTGGCTCCGGTCGTGTGGCCTCGCGAAGCTTTGCGAACGACCACGATTTCGCAACCTTCCGCAACACAATTTCCCGCAGTAATTAGCGCGGTTCACAGCAGTTTTGGGCTCTTTCGCCGCCACTAAATATGGTGAGCCACGCTCCATTCTGAACAGAATCTCACGGGCATTCTGAGCGCAATCTCAGCATCGTTCCGAGCGCAATCTCAGCATCGTTCTGAGCCGCAATCTCAGTGTCGTTCTGAGCCGCAATCTCAGGTCGGTCTCAACGCTGTTTCAAACCGCTTAGAACTTAGTCGATGAGCTGAAATTGAAGTTGGCTACTTTCATTGCCGGAACGACGGCAGGGAAACTATCCTCGCCTGCTGCTCTCACAGATGGTCCAAGGGCAAGGACGTTATTGAGCATGTCGATCACGCTGACATTGAAGCGCAGGTTTTTTATACCGTAGCTTATCTTTCCGTTCTCAACAAGAAACGTTCCGTCTCTGGTCATGCCGGTAAGCAAAATTGTGGTTGGGTCTACCAGTCGCACGTACCAGACTCTCGACAGTAAAATGCCCCGCTCGGTCGACTTGACCATGTCATCGAGTGATTCTGCACCGCCAGTCATGACGAGATTGACCGGAAATTCGCCTTCAGGGCTTGGTTCACTGACACCGTGACCGGTTGGATTGGCATGCATTTTGGCAGCGCTTTTTCGGCCGTAAACAAGATTTTTGACGACGCCGTTTTCGACCAGTGTCACTACTGTACGGGGCAGCCCCTCACCGTCGAATGGCGCCCCTGACTGCATGGAATGAAAAACGTCGTCTTTGATGTTGATGTTTTCGCCGAACACCTTCTGTCCGACTTTTCCAAGCAGGCTCGACAGTTTGTCAATGTGACTGGTGGCGCTGAAATCTCCCCAGAGGTAGCCCAACAAATCTACCACCGCTGATGGTGGCAGAATTACTGTGTATCTGCCCGGTGGAACGTCTCTGGGATCGGCACTGAGAACAGCATTTTTGGCGGCTGATTGAGCGAGTGAGCGGGCGTCGACCTGCATCGATCTGGGGTCGTGCACTTTCGCCCACCCAGACGAATTCGGCGCCACAACTGTTACCGAACATTCGCAGCCCGACTCGTTGTGATAGTGAAACATTCCATTAGAGTTGCCTATGGCAATCGAATCGCCTCCGGCGCCGTATGTACCGGCACAGCTCAGGCTTTGTTTCTTAGCCACATCGATCATCGCATTGACTGAGTTCGAGCGTTCATCGGCGCTCATCTCCCCTGTGCCGCGATCGTAGCGGTTGAACGCGGTGCCGCGATCGTGCGTTTTCGTCAGGCAGAGGTCGGGCAGGGGCAGAACAGTTGAATCTTCAGGCAAAAGTTTGACGGCTGTAATGGCATTGTCGACGAGATGTTCGATGCCTGAGTCTGAAATGTTGTCGGTGCTTAAACGTAGCTGCCGTTGACCTGATATGACGCGCACCGACACTGTCACATGCTCGGGGGCCTGATTCTGGGTCATGCTGTTGTTGGCGAATCGGCTCGTGGCAAAGTTCGAGCTGGTCACTTTCACTTCCACACCATCGGCGCGCTTGCCGGCATGAGCGATTGCCAGGTCTATTATTCGTTTGCTTTCCGATTCACTGATCACGATTGCTTGCCTCGCTAGCTGTGCGCGATGCCGTACTGAACGTTTCTAAAGCGTGCTGGAGCAGCACCATGACCGGTCCACATCGTCTGTGAAGGCTGACCTTTGCCGCAATTTGGCAGCCCCCATTCGACGTAGCCTGTGCTGCAGATGGCGTCGCACGAATTCCAGAATTCTGTTGTGATACCGCCGTAGCTGGCGTTTTTTCAAAAGCCCGACGATTTTGCCGTTTTTGATTTTGTAACCAGCTTCGGTGCTGAACTGAAAGTTGTAGCGACGATCATCTATCGACCACGACTTGTTCGTGTCGAAGTAGATACCGTCAGCCGTGTTGGCTATGAGATCTTCGAGGCTGCCAGCCGTTCCCGGTCGCAGCGAAATATTGGTCATGCGAATGATGGGCTGGTGATGCCATGATTCGGCTCTCATGGCGCCGCCTGATTTCTTCATCCCGATTAAATTGGCAGTGTCGCGCGATGAAAGATAGCCGACGAACATGCCGTCTTTTACCAGCGGCACGCACTGAGCTTCAACCCCTTCGTCGTCGAAGGCGAAACCGCCCAGGGCACTGGCGGCGGTGGCATCTGCGACCAGGTTGACGATCGGTGAGCCGTATTTGAGATGCCCCAGTAAGTCTGGTGTGAGGAAGCTGGCGCCTGCAAAATTGATTTCCTGACCGAGCGCTCGGTCTAACTCGCTTGGATGACCGCATGATTCGTGAATCTGCAAACCCAGCTGCGAAGCTCCAATTATTACTGTCCCTACACCGTGCGGGCACTGGGGTGCTTTGAGAAGTTGAACAGACTCTTCGGCTATCTGCTGGGCATGACCGGGCAAATCCCAGTGCGTGACCATCTCCCAGCCTGCGTTTTCATGTTGCCCGCCAAATGAGTTTGGATATGAGCGTTTTTGCCTGTCGTGGTCATCTGTGGCGTTAGCTGTCATGCCGCACGATGAGCGAATGAAAGTCTGATCGATTTGAGCACCTTCACTGCTGACAAAGAGCTTGTGCTCTTTTATGAAAGTCATGTCGCCCTGAGCCAGCGTCACGCCTTTCACTGCCAGCATCTTTTCGGCGGCTTTCAAAAGCACAGAGAGCTTGTCTTCGACGGAGATTGTGAAAGGATCGATCTGGCAGGGTGATTTCCACGTTGCTTTGTGCGCCGGTTCTGGTGCTAGTTGTATCGGCTTTTCCATGCAGCGTGCCGAAGCCCGGGCCACTTCAACGGCTTTGCGGGCGGCTCGGTCGATGCCGTCGCGGGTCAAATCTTGAGTAGCCGCAAATCCCCAGCCCCCGTCGCACAGCACTCGAATGCCAAGCCCATAACTGTTTCCCAGGTTGAGCGCCGAAACGTTCATGCCTTTGGTCTGAATATTTTGTGATACTTTCTCAATCACCCGTGCATCGGCATACGAGGCACCAGATGCGGTGGCGGTGTCGACTGCTTGTTGGGCTGGCTCTAGCATAGCAAAAGGGTCACGATTCGATACGTCTGTATTGAAGCACGTTGCAACTGCAAAGCGCTCTCTTGAATTCCATCTTTCTCTCACATTTAAGGCAGCACGGTAATCTCTGAGAAATGTTTTTCAACTAAAACTGAACTGGCGGCAATCTACCGGTGTAGTTTGGATTTAAGTGACAGATTCTGCTGCGACTTGAGCTTTTGACCGTTTCGGCGGTTGAGGCAAAAAAATCTGGCGGGCGGCATGGTGAGCAATACAGGCGACAGCGGCAATCGAGGCAGGCGTGATACGCCTGTATTAAATCGCGAACATGAGCACACCGAGCATGTCGGCGACACCTGGGTCGAGTATGAGCGTGGCGAGTTGATCGCCGGGCGTTTCGAGATTCTCTCGTTGCTCGGGCGAGGTGGGATGGGCTTTGTGTATCTCGTTGTTGAACGAGAGACCGGCAAGAAATATGCCATGAAGACTATATCTGCCATGAATGCCTCAGAGCAAGTCAAAAAGCGCTTTGCCATCGAAGCGAAAGCGACGAGTTTAATCAAGCATGCCAACGTCGTTGAGTACCATGACTATGGATTGATCGACGGCGTTCAACCCTATTTCGTTATGGACTACTGCGAGGGCGATACGCTTGCCGATTTGATCAAAGTGGGTGGGTCGCTTCCGTACAAACGAGCTCTCGAGATTTTCATACCGATTTGCAATGCGCTTGCTTACGCTCATGAACAAGCGGTTGTGCATAGAGATCTAAAGCCGAGCAACATTCTGGTAAAGCATCTGCCCGATGGACGCCTGCAAGTCAAAGTGCTGGATTTTGGCATCGCTAAAGTTCTCCTCGATGACACTATCTTCAACGGTGTCACCAAGACTGGTGAGTTGTTCGGATCACCTAACTATATGAGTCCTGAGCAGTGTCTCGGTCGAGGTATCGACCGCCGCTGCGATATTTATTCGCTCGGCTGCGTGATGTATGAGGCGTTGACCGGTAATCCACCGTTTATATCCGACAATGCGCTCACAACCATGATGAAGCATCAGAACGAAACTCCGCCGTCACTCAAGGAAGCGACGCTGGGGCGAGACTTTCCACCCGACCTCGAAGCGATAGTGGCTCGCATGCTGGTCAAGCAACCGGATTCCCGGTATCAAAATTTTTCCCAAGTCGAAGACGACTTACGTTTACTGGCGCGCGGTGAGCGTCTTTGCACTGCCGTGGACGAATCGTCGCGACAGCGCACTTTCAATTTCACAAAGGTTCTAGGCGCAGGCGGTGTCGCCATGTTTATCGCTGGCGCCGTCGCCTGTGCCTTCTGGCAGACTTCGTTTAACGAACATCAACCGCCGCACTTAAGTTTTGTGCCACTTGCCGCGAACAACGCAGTCGTATCGACAGGTCACTCTTTGTCTGTAATTGACCTGCCTGATTTGCATGAAATTTCTAAACCATCGAAAGTGCCGATGACGACTGCGTTTTTCTCTAACGCTGCCGACGTCCATTTGCACAAACGACGTTTCCACTTTCCCAAGCAGGCAGTGGGCACGGTCGGCCGGGGCGATGAAGACACTTTTGTGCCGGCAAGCGGTGACATGACGCTTACGGTGCCCTTTTCTTTTGTAGTAGGAAAGGATGCAAGCGTGCTTTCTGGTTTTCGTCCCGACGAGGTAAACAGCTTGCTCATGCGTGGACCGGTCATAGACGATGACGCCACCAATTCAATTCGCGATTGGAAAGCCCTGCAGAATCTCGATCTTAACTGGGCTGACGTGGGCGATCGGTCTATTGAAAACATTCGCACTCTGCCAGATCTGAAATCGCTGCATGTTTCTGCAACCCACATCAGCGCTTCCGGTTTGAGGCAACTGCGGCTCGAGCAGTTGAAATATCTCGATGCAAACGAAGTAATTTATGTGCCTTCGGTCCTGGCTAAAGCTTCAGCACTTACTGTTGTGAAGCTCGCCCACGCGGGGCTCAAAGACAATGATCTGAAGGTGTTTTCGCGATTGCCGCATCTGGATATTCTCGATATAAGGGGCAACGAGCAGGTCACAAACAAAGGCATCGAAAATCTTCTGCCGACAGCAAGTCTTGAGCAACTCTGGTTTTCGGGTTGCAGAGTTACTCCTGCATGTTTGCAGTCGCTCATAAAAATGCACAATCTCAAAGGCGTGACATTATCCATGAAGTACTGGACGCCAGCGCAAAAGGCTGAATTCACAAGTACTTTGAAGAGCATGCATTGCTCTGTTTATGACATCAAAGATGGAAGAAACGATTGAGGCGCTTCAATAAGCCTTTGCAAAAACGGCTTTACGGCTGGTTGGACGTCCTGTAAGCATGCATTTGCCCTGAGCTTGGCCTTGATTAAACGGAATGCAACGTATTGTCGCTTTCGTCTCTTCTTTGATTTTGCCTTCGTCATCGCCACTGCCATCCCAGTACACTTCGACGAAACCGCCTTTATCAGCGATCACCTTTTTGAATTCGTCGTAGTCTGCTGCAGTTGATGTGTTCTGTTTGCGGAATTCCAGAGCTTTGTCAAAAATGTTTTTCTGGATAGCAACGAGCAATCCAGCCACCTCGTTGGTCAAGCCGGCCTGGCTGACGCCGCGAATTTTCTCGCCGGTGTCGCGGCGAGCGATTTCGACAACGTTATTGGCGACGTCCTTGGGCCCGATGTTCAAGCGCATAGGCACGCCTTTCTGCTCCCAGTGATTGAACTTGAATCCGGGAGTGAGGTTATCGCGATTGTCGATGTGGACGCGCGCTACATCTTTGAGATCGTCGGCAATTTGCTGGCATTTTGCGAGCACTGTTTCTTTTTCCGCATCAGTTTTGTAAATCGGCACGATTACAACTTGTATTGGTGCAATCTTAGGTGGCAGTACAAGCCCTTTATCGTCGCCGTGACCGAGCACGATGGCGCCAACAAGGCGAGTCGACACACCCCACGAAGTTTGCCAGGCGTATTCCAGCCCACCTTCAGGGCTCTGGAATTTGATGTCGAATGCTTTAGCGAAGTTCTGTCCGAGGAAGTGCGAGGTTCCCGCTTGCAGAGCCTTCCCGTCGCGCATCAATGCTTCGATGCAGTAAGTGCGATCGGCGCCGGCAAACCTTTCTCGAGCAGTTTTCTCACCAGTCAAAACTGGCAAGGCTAGCCAATCTTCGGCAAGGCTGCGATAGACTTCGAGCATTTTTTTTGCTTCTTCTTCTGCTTCGTCGGCGGTGGCATGCGCGGTGTGACCTTCCTGCCAGAGAAACTCGAGGGTGCGCAAAAATAGCCTTGTACGCATTTCCCAGCGCACAACGTTGGCCCACTGGTTGATTAACAGCGGCAGATCGCGCCATGATTGCACCCACTTGGCGAACATGTGGTTGATGATTGTTTCAGAAGTCGGTCTGACAATCAGCGGCTCTTCGAGCTTTTTTCCGCCGCCGTGAGTAACGACTGCGAATTCGTGCGAAAAACCTTCGACGTGTTGCTTTTCTTTGGCAATAAAAGATTCTGGGATGAGCAGAGGAAAGTAAGCGTTCTGATGCCCGGTCGCTTTGATCATGCCGTCGAGAGCCTTCTGGATGTGCTCCCAGAGTGCGTAGCCGTAAGGTCGGATCACCATGCAGCCCTTGACTGGGGCATAATCGGCGAGTTCGGATTGCATGATGGTGTCTGTGTACCATTTGGCGCGGCTTGAATCCTTGTCGCCATCGCCGTCTTCCATTCCTAACTCTTCACTCGACATGGTATTTTCCTTGACTTCCATGACCGTCCAGAACCTCGCGTAACTGCTAAAAATGGTCCGACACAAAGTCGGACGCAGAAGGGGTAGTATACACTAGTTAGACCGGGCTGCCTGCCCGAAAGTGACGGGGATGCATGCAACTCACCGGTGAGCTGTCAAAAGTTAGCCTTCCGAATCTGATTCAGCTTGTGCGCAATGGCGAGCTGACCGGCAAAATCGCATTTTTGAACGGGGCGCGCACGGCTACGCTCTACTTCGACCGTGGCTCGCTTATCCACGCCGAGTCTGACGGCATAGTCGGCAAAGATTCGCTGATGGAGCTGTTCTTATGGGCTGGCGGCTCGTTTTCATTCATGGAAGAT
Source organism: Drouetiella sp. (assembly GCA_036702955.1). Lineage (GTDB taxonomy): Bacteria > Cyanobacteriota > Vampirovibrionia > Obscuribacterales > Obscuribacteraceae > PALSA-1081. The sequence goes on from DATNPY010000037.1 coordinate 18,794, forward strand.
CCGCTCGTCAACGTCGCTCGCACGCTCAACCCTTTTCTGCCGGAAGAGTCTACAGACCGGCTTTTGCGCGAGGGAATGGCTTATGTCGAGCAAAAAAAATATCTCGACCAGCTCAGAATCAGTGGTCAGACCATCCTCAAAGTCACAGACCAGGCTCGCCGGGCCAGCAAGCCGCTTCTTGCTGTCGCCGCACCGATACTTGAGAGAATCGATGGGCAGCGCAATCTCGCCGAGGCTCTGGCTCATTCCACGATCAGCCGCCGCGAGTATGTGCAGTCCGTCTATGCCTGCCTGGCTGAAGGTCTGGCTGTGGTTGTCGAGGCGATGCAGCCAGCCAGTCATGAGCAGATCTCTTTGCCGCCCTGGGTACTGGCAAGATTGAAACAAGATAACGTCAACATTTCTCAAGCAATCGTAGACATGGTGATCTGGGTAGATCGTGTCAAATGCTGGATGTATCAGGTCGATTCTGATTTCGGGCGAATTATCGCCGAACTGGCTAAAGGCGAAGGCTCGTTCGATTCTGACGAAGATTTTTTCAGAGAGCTGGGTCAGGATTCAGCTGATTATCAAGGCCCGTTTTTTGGAGAGTCTATGCCGGGTGGTGCGGGGCCAGCTGAAACGCAGAACCCACCTAATCTTTCGAGCTGAGCTTCTCAGCTGACGCTGTGAATTGACTTGACCAGTGTTCGTACTCTTTCGACGTCGACTGGATTTTCCAGAATTCCCTGGCGTTTCAAGCTGCTTGCAACAATCACGCCATCTGCGATTGAAAGCAGCGAGGCTGCGTTCTCTGTGCTCGTGCCGCTTCCGATCAGGATGGGGGTATCGGGAAGAGCCTGGCGCACCTTTTCCAGGTCTGACATGTCGGGTGCTGAGCCCGTGCCTGTGCCACTGACTATGATGGCATCAGCCAGTCCCCGGGCGACTGTATCTTTGGCCATCAACTTGATGTCTGCATCAGGTGACAGTGGTGAGGCATGTTTCACCATCACGTCGGCGAAAATTTTGACCTGTTTATGGGCAAGCAATCGTCGTCTGTATAGGTGCAATTCATGCGCCTCTCCTTCGATGATGCCCTGGTCTGTGAGCATCGCACCAGTCAATATGTTCACCCTGATAAATTGCGCACCACATGCTGCTGCTATAGCCAGGGCGCTGAAGCCGTCGTTGCGCAGGCAGTTCACACCGATTGGCAGATCGCAAATGGCGTTGATGCGTTTGATCGCCAGCGTCATTGCGCAAGCTGTGGCTGTGTCTATGCGGTTTTTGGCAAAAGGTGCGTCGAAGAAATTTTCGATAATTATGCCATTCACTCCGCCAGTGGCGAGCGCTGCGGCTTCCTGCTCTGCCCTGAGCAGTACTGGTTCGATGTGCCCGTCGTATCTTGCCGATCCTGGCAGCGGCAGCAAATGGATGACGCCGATGACAGGTTTTCTGGTTGAAAATAATTCTTCGAGCACTTTGCTCCCTCGGATAGCTGCATAAGTCACTAACGATAGCAGCAGCGCAATCGCGCTTGACAAGCCTGTTGTGCAAACCTTCGCTATCTGTAGTGGTGGGGATCGCGGGTAATGTCAAGTGATTGTTGGGGTTCGCTACCCGTTAATTCAAGCTCGTTTCAAAGCGTTTGACGAAGCCCTGTCTGGTCTTCTTGCCCTATTTTGAATTCTGGTCTTTCTTCTCACATCAGCACTGCCACTTCTGCGCTGCCGGCTCCAGTGAAAGCACTTTTATTACGCGCTGACCTGCAGTTATTGATCTGGTTACATGTTTTTCTTAGGTTTGAACTTAACCCTCTCTCTTTTCCCCACGCTGTTTCGAGTTCCTTCAGCAAGCAAGCACGCGTATCACAAGCTTCTGAATTCCTCGCCAACGCGTGGATAGATGAGACGGTACCCACCCAGAACCGCTTTGCTCCTGTGATTCGGAGAACCGTTTCGCAGTTGTGATTCGGAATGCCAGCCGATGCGTGTTCGCACGGTTGTGTTGCAGCGCTCGAACGAACGAAAGGACGTCAGCAGGTTGCAGGTGGACTCAGTCAGCTCAGGCAGGGCTGCACTGGAGGACTTATCGACCGTCGTCGTCAGTCCCTTTCTTTGCACTGCCCGTGGTGCTGATTGACCGCGGCATTAATAACCAGATAACTGGAAAAGGATCAAACATGACCACCACCAGCAACTCCGCGCGTAAGACTGTCGGACACGCAATCCACGGTCTGCGCCCCTACATCAAAGCCCTCGAACTGGCCAGGGGCATCACCGTCAGCCAGGGTGAATACCGCTACCAGATCTCAGAAGATCGCGGCTCCGCTCGCATCATCTGCAATCCGGTCTCCGGCGCCGACACGCCGCTGTCGGAGTGGGTGACTGTCGAATCGACCGAGCGCGCAATCTCTGACTGGGCGCAGATCGGCAAGCAGGTTCGCCTCGCCTTCATCGGTCTGAAAGCGACGAAGGAGAAGCACCGGCTGGACGGCGACCACGTGCAGTTCACACTCAATGTGCTGACCGAGCAGGCTTTCCTTTCGCGCAACGGCGAGGTGCTCACCGACTATCCGACGACGATTGCCGACTGGGCTCCTGTCGGACGTGAAGTCGAGGTTCGCTATTTCGAGAGCTACAACGCCGCCCTCGAGTGGAACAATCAGGCTGCCGCCGCCGGCGTTCGCGCCACCATGGAGCGGCTTGGGATCTTGCGTTCCGAGCGAGTGGCGAAGTAACAGGCGCTATGCCTTGCAACACCTCAGGTGTTGCGATGGCAGCCGGAGCCGAGCGTTGAAGGATGGTGACATCTTTCAACGCTCGTCTTATCGGCTCTTCAGATTCTTTGCGTCCAAACAAAATTTTGAATTTTTGACCGCATTTACTACGCCATGTCGTCGCGTCAAGAAAGTCGCAGAGTCGCAGGCGCTGTAAGCAGTCTTCTCGACGCGCGCGTCAGTTCAAGCCTGAAGCGATGGAGGATTATTGCCGTCCAAAAACTTACTGACAGTGCCTTCTGAGGCTGCTGTATTCATCATCGACTTGATTGCGGCGCCTGAATCGCCGCCATTGGCGCTGTCAAACGCGGTTCGCACAAAGCTCAGTAGCGATGTGGGCGCTTTTAGAACGGCCTCAAAAGAGTTTTTGCCTTCGAGTTTATCGGCAGCCATACGATTCTCAATTGTCGGGGTCTTCCCTACTATGCGCTGCACCGATTCGGTTGTCAAATGAGATCGACCCTGTCGAAGTGTCCACCGATTTCACCGAGTGTACTTATGACGAACGGGGAAAGACTAAAATGCTGACACAGGTTTGACTAGCAGGAGATTGTTAATGCATTCGTCAATCAAAAGTATTCTGGCGGCAGTTGCGCTCTCAGCTCTGGCTGCCGGTTCCGCCACCGCTCAAAACGTGGACAAGATAAACAAGTGGTTTGATGCGCAGAAAGGCAGAACTTTTGAGATTCAAAAGCCGGGAGAAGTTCGCAGCGCGCCTGGAAAACTTCAAGCTCCGGGCACTATCCAGACTCCCGGAGCGATTCAAACTCCAGGCAACATCCAGATTCCGCGCGGCATCAAGGCAATTAAACAGTCCGATGAAGGTAAGTGTGAGCATCGATATGTAGTCGGTGCGGATGCGCTTTTCGATTTTGACAAAGCTTTCTTGAATCCACGAGCAGAGCAAACTTTGAAAGCCCTGGGACCGATGTTGGCAAAGGAAGGTCAGCATGAAATCAAGGTTGAAGGGCATACCGACGGGATCGGCACAGATGAATACAATCAAGATCTGAGTGAGCGTCGTGCAAATGCAGTTCAGTTCTGGCTTGTAGATAAAAAGTACATCAAGTCTGCGACCGTGACCGGGTTTGGAAAGAAACATCCGATCGCGCCCAACACTAAAAAGGACGGAAGCGATAATCCTTCAGGGCGCCAGTTGAACAGGCGAGTCGAAGTCGTTGTGGATCGTTGCAAGGCGGCTGAAGTTTCTCAGTAATCAGCTTGATTGTGCTATAACCCCTCTAGCGGGTCGAGCGCTTCTTTCCAGTGAGGGACACATGTTCAAAAAAGTTGGTTTTGTCGCATTGGCGGCAATCATGTTAGGGATCAATGGTACATGCGCGTTAGCAGACACAATCGATGAACAATACAAAGACTTTATGAGTCAGTATAACGCGGCAAAAAACAGTGGACAGATCACCGCGAAACAGGCATCTGAACTCGATCATGACCTTCGCGAGTTCAGCAAAACCAAGCGTAGTCTCCGCGATAAACACGCAGATGTTACTACGGCGGACGACGAAGTGAAGTTGAACGCCATGCTCAGCAACGTTGCGCAGAAATTGGAAACGATGACTGCGAATAAAGGCGCTGCGCCGGAGAAAACTAGCGCTCCACAAAAAACTAAAGCTCCGAAGAAGAAATAGCGATTCGACAATCGAACGCGTTCAGTATTTAAAGCGTGGTATCGTATTCGGTGCCGCGCTTTTGGTTTTTGGTGTTCCAACTGTTTCGAGCTGGGTGGCGATCCGATTTAAAAATCTTTCTCAATAAGAGTTTTTGTTGCTGAGGATATTCCTGTTTGGAGCTATTCGATTGCTGCTTAATCATGGAATGGCGAGGACTTGTTGGAGCTGAAGTCGGAAGTCCGGCTTTGTGTCGTAAAAGCCCTTTGGCCAGGTGCTTCTGACTGGCGATAACTGACATCAATTCAAGCAGAAATTACTCGCGTGCACGGCGCGTCAACCTGAAAAGCCGACATAGTAGGACTTTTGCAGTTATAGCCTTCTGGTAAGAATCGTTATCAATTACCTTGCGGTTTCTCGGGTGTTAGTTGAGAATAATTGTCAAAACTATTGTAGGTAAATACAGTGTTTTGCATTTCAATCCAATCCACAGGACGAACTCAAATGGGCAAACTTTTTTATGGCACTCAGACTGGAACAACAACCCTTATCGCCGAACAAATTCAGAAAGTCATGGGCGATCTCGTCAGCGAGATACATGGCATCTGGACTGTGAGAGCAAACGATTTCGCAGGTTGTGACTTTGTAATACTTGGAAGCTCAACCTGGGGTGATGGTGAGTTGACTGATGATTGGCTGGATTTTTGGCCGCAACTGGACATGATCGATCTCAAGGACGTGAAGGTGGCTCTGTTTTCGCTTGGTGACCAGTATGGATATGGTCACAACTTTGTCAGTGCTATGAGAATTTTGTATGACAAAGTGAAGTCTAAGGGCGCTGTCGTTATTGCCGACCAAATCTCCGTTGAAGGATTCGAATTTTCGCACTCCGAATCGGTTATTGATGGTCACTTTGTCGGACTCGTCGTAGACGAAGTAAACGAGCCGGAACAGACTGCCGGGCGCATACAAGAATGGGCAGAGCAGGTGCGAGCTTGTCTGGGTATGGTGACTGCTTAGATGAACTGAAGCGGTGTGACTTACCTGGCCTTGTGCATCTGAGTCAAAACCGGTCCAGAATGACAGGGTGTAGCTGTCAGGCTACATCTTGTCTGTCTGATGACGTCGTCCCTCTATTTTTCCGCTCTTCTCTCAAAGCTCTGCCGCTCTCAAGTTCTGAAAGAATATGCAGTCGTTTGGTGGCCTCTTTGATATTCTTCGACGCTTCCGGGTTGGGGGAGAGTTTCCAGATCTCAATCGCTCTTTCGTACAGCGTCTGAGCGCCCACGTAGTTGTTCTCTTCGCCGTATACTTCTGCCAACTGGAAAAAGTTTGCCGCCAGCCGTTCGCTCTTTGGACCATCCTTAGTCTTGATGGCGGCAATCAGGCAAATATAGATACTTTTGGCTTGCGAGATGTTTCCGCTCGCTTGTGCGTCGAGTGCCATTTGCTGCAGTTCGAGTATCGGTATGTCGTGAATAGATGTCGTCATTTCGCCTCAATCCCCTCTCGGAGTTGGGTCGAATTGGTTGAGGTTTTTGTTCCAGGCTGAAGCAAAAAAAATGACTATTCGCGCAAAAACCTTTACGCGCTGTCGTTCAGGGTGAATGCGGACTTCGTAACTTGCGCATAATCGATGTGCCCGCAACACATCAGTCAGCGTGGCGAAATTGTTTGCCAGACTGCATCGCCGTGCAAATCAGTAGCGTGTTACGCGTAAGTATGTGAGAATGTTGTCTTCATATAACGCCCGGCGATTAAGGTTAATCGGATGTCAAATCTTGTTTTGGTTCGAGACACTAAGTTTCAGCAGCACTTGACTCCAGAGCTGCATCCGGAATCTCCGCAGCGCCTTGCAGCCATTGATACTGCCTTCCACCGCAGCTCTGTTGAGCACAACATCGAGCAATTGGCGCCGCGCGCAGCCGCTGAAGATGAGATTGCAACTGTGCACAATCCGGCATACATAGAAGATTTGCACCGGGGTTCGCTGCGGGTGAAAAAGGGCGAATTCTATCAACTCGACGGCGATACTTTTATGAGTTCCGACACTTTCGATACAGCAAAGTTGGCAGCCGGAGCCGGCTTGACTGGTGTTGATGCGGTTTCTGAACTTGGATTTTTGAGCTCCTTCGTTGCTGTTCGTCCCCCTGGTCACCATGCGCTTTATGCTGCTCCGATGGGGTTTTGTCTTTTCAACAATGTGGCGATCGCCGCAAAGTACGCGCAGAAAAAGCTCGGGCTGAAGCGTGTTTTGATTATCGATTGGGATGTTCATCACGGCAATGGCACGCAAGATCTGTTTTACGATGACCCATCGGTCTGCTTCATCTCCTTCCATCAATATCCCTTCTGGCCGCCCGAAACGGGTTGGTACACGGAAGACGGAGCAAAAGATGGTAAAGGATTCAATATCAACATTCCGTTGCCTGCAGGCACCGGTGACCGTGGCTATTTCTCAGCCTGGGACGAAATCGTCAAGCCTATCTGTCTTGAATATCAGCCCGAAATGATTTTTCTATCGGCTGGTTACGACGCGCATCAGGACGATCCGCTCGGTCAGCAGCGGGTTACGACTGCGGGCTACGCAATGATGTCTCAGCGTTTGCAGGACATCGCCGGGCAAATTGGCTGCAAGATTGTCTGCTTTCTCGAAGGTGGCTACAACACTACATCGCTCTCCGCATCAGCTGTTGCAACGATGCGAGTTTTGAACGCTCACAACGCAGACGATAGCGCAAAAGTGCATGTATCCTATTTGCTGCCCAACGCAACATCAGGGCAGGAATCCGTAACAGGCGACAGGAACTTGCTTTTAGTCGATGAGAGGATCGTCGATATCCGCAAACATTTATCCAAATATTGGCACTCTTTTAGATAAACAGCGAGGGCAGGCGTGATGGGAAAGGTCGTCGTCGTAGGCAGTCTCAGCCAGGATCTGGTCGCGAAGGCGCCGCGCTTTCCGCAGAAGGGTGAGACGCTTCGCGGTATCGAGTTTGGTATGTTCGCCGGCGGTAAGGGCAACAACCAAGCAATGGCTGCAGCTCGAGCTGGAGCGCAGGTGTCGCTTGTAGGCCGGGTTGGCGCTGATAGCTTTGGTGAGATGCTCATTCAGACATTGGAGAAGAATCACGTCGATCATCGCTACGTGATCAAAGACACCGAGGTAGGCACAGGCATTGCGCACATCACAGTCAGCGCAGAAGGTGAAAATGCGATCGTGATCGTGCAACAAGCTAATCTTCGACTTTGCGCTGGTGATGTCGAATCAGCCAGAGAGACAATTTCGGAAGCGAAAGTGTTGCTGTTGCAATTGGAGGTGCCGACTGAAACCGATATCGCGGCCGCTAAAATTGCACGCGCCGCCGGTACCATAGTTGCGTTCAATCCGGCTCCTGCACCCGATGATGGCAGGCTGCCAGTTGAACTTTTGCAGAACGTAGACATCATCACACCAAATCAAACTGAGGCTCATCAACTCACCAGTGTGGTCGTATCAGATCTGGATTCGGCGCTGAAAGCGGCTCGGGTGCTCAATAATTTAGGTCCTAAGATCGTGATTATTACCATGGGTGAGCAAGGTGCATTCGTGTATGGTAATCAGATATCTGAACTGATTCCATCTTTTCCGGTCGACGCAATTGATACAACAGCCGCCGGTGATGCATTTTGTGGAAGCCTGGCAGCTGCGCTGGCGCGCGGTGAAGACTTGCGCGGGGCAGTGCGCTGGGCCTGTGCGGGTGGGGCGCTTGCCGCGACCAAAATGGGCGCTGAACCATCATTGCCGACTGATGAAGAAATACGGAAACTTTTGCTCAGCGGTGCAGTTTCTTCGTAATTGGGTCAACTGGCTACAGCAGGCAGTTTGAGCGCTGGTGCGAGCTTGCGCTATTTACGAACGCCGTCGTTTGCCGATTAAGTTTCACAAGTGCGTGCCACCACTTGTGGTTGCCAGACTCTCCGGCCGGTCTGTTTTCAATGTGGTTGCAGGGGTTGCGGGCGCTTGAAAACCGGCGCTGGCGCCCACCTCCGTTTAGACTGGTTTATTTCTTTTACTGTGTCTGAGTTTGTAAATTAAAGCACTTCGTTTTTTAGATTTTCAGCACTACTCACTACCGAGCGCATCGAACCAGCCTGTTCTCCCCCAATTTCTTTTTCCTCCACAAGAGGAGAGATGGATGGCAGGTTGCTTTGATGCGTTCGCTTCACCCGTTCTGCCTGGTTCTGGCAGAGCCAAAAAAGGAGCCACTAAGATGGACGGCTCAAAAATATGTCAGATTAGCACCGGTCAAGAAGATGACTGGACAAAGCTTTACGAGACTGCGTTTCCAGCGGATGAGCGTTCGCCAGTCGATGAATTGCGGAAGTTAATTGCTGGCGGCTCGATGTTGCTTCACAAGACTGTTAACAAGAACGATGAGTTGCTTTGCTTCTCATTGGTCAATGTAATGAGCAACTTTGCGCTGCTGGCTTACATCGCGACAGATACGACGAAACGTTCCGGGGGGTTCGGTTCAAAGCACATGAAGCAGCTAATACAGACGCTTCGTGCTCAGTATCCGAGTTTCACCGCGCTGTTTCTCGAAATCGAGTCAACCAAAGAAGCAGGTCTCGATGCTGCGACGCACAAGTTGCGCACTCGCAGACTGGGCTTCTATCAGCGTTTAGGCGCAAAACGCCTGAAGCAGAAGTATGGCATGCCCAGTTATGCCAAAAAGGGTTCCAAGGCTGCCGGCGAGTTGCTGTGGATTGAGCTTGCGAACGGTTGTGTGTTTGAAGCGGACCTGCCCAACGTAATCACTGAAATCTTTCAGAAGGGTTACGGGCTTCCGACCAATGACCCGAATGTGGTCGCGATCATCTCGCAGTGGGCGGCAAGTCTGCCTGCAACTCCTGCGGTGTGTGCAATTCCCGAAGACCCCATTGTGATCGCATCGTCAACACCGGCAACACCGGCAACGACGAGCGGCACTCCTGTAGACCCTGCTGCGAGTTCGACGGATGACGGCAGTGCAACGAAGAACGGCAGTACGCCTGTTACTCCTCAACCTGGTACGAAGGACAGCAGCACGCCTGCAACTCCTGCGGTTGATACGAAGAACTCTGATTCGTCGCCAGCAGCTCCTGTGCCTCACGGAGAAGGCGCTTCGACGAACAAGCCCTGATTAGTTTTGGGAGAGTAGGCAGTGATTTCTGATCGAATCAATCGATTAGAGTGACTGCCTACGCCTCCTACCGCTTGTTTTGCTTCAATGCCTTCAGCTGTCATTGATCTTCTATCAAACAGTAGCGGCCTAATCTGGCGCTGCCCTCAAGTCCTTTTTTTTGAATTGCAAGGCACCACCTGTAGTGGCATTTTAAATGTTTGAGCCTTGTCGTCTTCACATTTTCCTCTCGATTCGACTTTATTTCCTGGCTTCTGAATCCATTTCGGGACTTCTTGACCTTTGCAAGCTTACTGCCAGGTTAGCGGGAAAGAGTGTGGACCGGCTTTATAGTTTCGTTTTGGATGGGGCGAGTATGGCAATACCGCCTTTACACTGCCTGGTTTTTTTTTTGGGTCTCAGGTTGTTTTTCACCTTGGGTAAATTGCAGCAAGGATTGACAGATGCGCGCTTACGTTCGAAGGCGATTGAATGTACCGGTGGTCCACTTTCTTGATTTCGCCGCCCGTTTTTTAAAGTGCGCTACTTGCATAGTTGAGTAAAGCATTGATTGGGGACTGGATTGCTTGTGTTGGGCACGACATGTCGGTAAATCTGAGAACACAACTTCTGTTTTAAATCGCTGGTCTGAACCCGCAAAAGCGCAAGTCTATTCTTAATTTTCCTCTCTTCTTTCAGCATTACCTGGTGCTGCGAGTCTGTGATCGTAGTGATGTCGCCAATCCCCATATGGGACGAAATTCCAGCTATCCGGCGGTCGAGAAGCGCATCACTGAGTTGGAAGTGATCTGGCACGGCTGTGCAGGTTGAGTAGACGAACTAGAAAGGCAACACGCCATGAAAAACTCATTCGAAGGTAACTTTATCAGCGCTACGATAGGAGGCGCATTTACAAGCATATCTGTTCTCTACATGTCCTTACCCCTCGGTCACCAATCGGCAGACTCGGCTGCAATTTTTGGTGGCTGCTTCGTCGGCTTTCTTTACGGTCTGATTAACGCTTTGCTGCACGAATATTTAGACATAAAATCGACAACCTGCACCACACGTGCAGCCTCAGCTGCCCTCACCGTGCTTTTCGGCTTGGTGATAGTGTTGGCCGCTGGTGTGGCAAGCTGTGCGATTTTCTCGGTTCCAGCGCTGCTCCTCTTCACCCTGTTAATTTGCGCCACGGCAGGCTCTACTTCTGTGATCCACTCGCTTCTGACGCGGCTCTCGCAGCGTCTCGAGCAGAAATCCGCTTAGGCGGCGGTCGCCAAAGGTGCGGACATCGAGCCGGGAGTTTGGCTGGCAGCCACACTTCCCGGCTCGGAAAAAAAATTGATTTCGGGTGCACCGTATGCGGTATCATAATGTTCTGGCGTCTGACTGTTTTGGTCCTGGCGCTTGCGTACCACGCGCGATGTCAAGCGTCTGATCGAATCAGTTTTGGAGCCCCTGCTTCGCATGCAGTGACTCTTTAAAGCGCTGCACTTGTTCGTCGATGGTAGCAGTCGACACGCAGGTGAAGAACATGACGAACTGATTCGTCGTGCGTCCATCGAAGTAATAATCATCGAGGCTTAGAATCTTCAGTCCACATTCCTTAGCTCTTTTAATGATGTTCTCCCTGGTGGAGTTTATGTTGAATTGTACGATGATATGCGTGCCACCACCAGCAGTTGCGACCTGAATTGTTCTTCCGAATGCTTTTGATAAACTGAAAATTAAAGCCTGCCGTCTTTTACGGTAACTTTTCTGCAATTTGGCGGCAAGCGCATCGATTTCGCCGCTAGCTAATAGATCAGTCAAAGCCATAAGTTCTATGCTGATTGGAGGTCTGTTTATCAATGCTCTCAAGCGCCGTAATTGAGGCGTCAAGCGTTTCGGCACGACAAGAAAACAGGCGTTTGACAGAGGAAACAGCAATTTCCAGAATGAATAGAGGTAGATAATTTGCTCGGGCGCCTTCTGCTGCATGCAAAGCGCAGAAGTTCGCCCGTGCCAGAAATCGGTGTCCCAACTGTCTTCAACGATGGTGCAATCGTTTCGTTTAGCCCATTCAATCAAGTCGTTCTGGCGTCTGTCGGGCATGACGATCCCGGTTGGATCCTGGCTGATAGGCGTCGTGTAAAGCACTCTGGGAAGCGTTTTCAATTTGGAAAGAGAATCTACAACCATGCCTTTGTCATCGATTCTGTTGGCAATAATTTTTGCACCAGAGGCACTGAAAATGTTGGCGACGCCTATGTATCCGGGCTCTTCGATAACGACGGTATCGCCCTGTTGAACCAGCAATCGGGCAATGGTATCCAGAGCCTGGTCGGTGTTTGTATAGACGGAAATTTGATCGGGAGTGCACAACACCCCTCTTGTCGCGTTTAGAAAGCGACAAACGGCTGTTCTCAGCTCAATGGCACCGAGTGCGTCGATTTGATAGGTGCGACCGAGTTCGTTGCAGTGCTTCATTACAAGCTCTCGCCAGCGCTTTGATGGCAGCAGTGCCTGCGGAACGGCAGCTTTTGTCACATCTTCAACAGCCAGCGGTTCGTCAGGTTGACTCTCCAAAAAGTCGTTGGCACCTTGATGTGATGGCAACTCGGTGGTCTTCTGAGGTTCCGCATATGTCGGTGCTTCCGTCACAATCAGCCCCTTTCCTTTCAGGCCTTTCAGAAGACCTTTTGCGGTCAAGATCTCGTACGCGCGCACAACGGTGCCTCGTGAGACGAAAAGGAAGCGTGCAAATTCTCTGCTCGAAGGCAGCATTTGTCCCGCTCTCAACCGCTCCGTCTGAATCAGTGTTTCAATTTCTGCCGCCAACTGCTGGAAGACGGGAGTCTTGGAATTCAGATCAAGCTTAATGGCTGGATAACTTCGCATGCAAAAAAAATTGCCTTCGCTTGCACCGTATGTGATGGCAAGGCTTTAGCTCGTGAGATGATTTTTGAAAGTTTCTATCTTCTTGCGAATCGTTGACTCATCCAGGTCCGGGAAGTATATGACACACTCGCCGGGAGTTCGTTTTTGCTTTTGATAAAAGAGGCTGGTTAGCGCCAGAGATAAGTTCGCCTGATTTGCTGCTTTGACAATAGCTTCGTCGGTATAATCAGAAAATTGAACCATGACCTTCAGCCCGCCTGTGTGCAAAGGCACTTGAGCTTGAGTGCCGAATGCGCGTTTGAGTTCATAGATGAGCGCTCGTCGTCTTGGCGCGAACTCGTGTTGCAGCTTGCTGACGTGCCTTTGCAGATATCCAGTGCTGAGCAGCTCTGCAAGAGCCAATTGAGGCTGATTTTCTGTAAGGTTGGCCGTGTGTATTTTGGCGATGTCGAACAGCTCACACATCGAAGTAGGCACTACCGTCAGACATATTGTAGTGAGGGGGTAAAGTATTTGCCAGAAGCTTGTCAGATAAATGACGTTATCTTGAGTGTCCATAGACTTTAGTGACGGTGGCATCATTTTTCCGTAGTGAAATAGACCATCATGCTCATCTTCTATAATCAAGACGTTCTTCTTTTGGGCCCAGGCAAGCAGATGTTTTCGTCTCGTAAGCGACATTGTTATGCCGCTTGGCTCATGGTGGTTGGGCGTGACGTAGACCAATTTGATTTTTTCGTCGCATCTTTCCAACGCCTCGACTGAGATTCCCTCAGCGTCAACGGGGATATGGACGACATTTACACCTAGGTACGAGGCGGCACTGGCAGCACCTCCGAATCCGGGATCTTCAATCGCTATACACTCGCCGGGCTCTAAAAACATTCGAATGATTAATGAAAGGGCGCTGAACGAACCGTTGAAGACAACAACTTCTTCAGGGGTGCACAAAGCGCCCCGGTTCGAGCATACGTAGGATGAGAATTCGGCTCTCAGTTCGGGGCGACCAAGAACGTTTGCGACGAAACCGCTTTCGCCGATCATAGTTGGAGATGCAAAATTCTGAAGGGCTTTTTTCCAGCGTGCCGTTGGTCTGTAGGACTTCGGCACTACCCCGAAGCGAACGGGATCGATGGCGTCGATGCGTGCATCTGCGTTTAGCTCCTCTTCGGATTGAGGAAGTAAGCCGAGTGCATAGTTCGACAGGCGGCTGCAATCGAGTAATTTTTCTGGGCGATGTTTAACGGGCACTTTGGCGTTGCTGGATACGAACATTCCGATGCGTCCGTGACTTTCTATCCACCCAAGGCTTTTGAGGTGGTCGTAAGACCTTACAGCGGTGTCTCGGGAAACCCCCAGGCTTTCCGCTAGCGCACGGCTTGTTGGCAGTGTCGAATTGACGGGCAATCGACCTGATTTTATGGCTTCAATTATTGATTCAGAGATTTCCAGGTAACCCAGGCGTTTGCCTTCGAACTTTTGCAAGTCAATCAATGCGAGCATAATTCCACCTAACTTATTGGCAGTCCAGGGTTGACCATTATTCCATACCACAACCCTGGCGTCGACAACCGGGTGGTGAAATGCTTGCCACACCAATAGACTCAGGCTTGGGTAACTGCGATCGGTTGAATAAATTCCGCGATTGAAGTTTAGAGACACATTGCAGAAACATTTATCCTGTAAGTTCTGGGCATAGCATTTTTTTTTTGACGCATTTCTTGGCTGATCATGATTTCGGGTGCACCGTATATGGTGCAGCTGAATAATTTGATTTGTCTTGAAAATGGCTCTGTGGGCGCGTTTCATTCAATTCTTGTATGTGGCTTGCGAGGTGGTGCTCGCGTGAGTTGGCGCGGTTGTGCGTTGCTCGGCTAGCTGAACTATCGGTTTTCATCAATGTTTTACGTTGTTTTGATGAGGAATTCAGTAGATGCACTTGTTTGAGTGCACCGCATTTGGTTATGAATGGGGGACAATTTCTCTTTCATTCCTCGCCGGTATACGTACAAGATCCAGACTTCCTCATTTATTTTTAGTTCTTCTAGCGCTAGGAAAAGCTGGTTGCTGAGGTCCGTCCCGTTAGATCGACAAATTGTCACTGTTTAGATCAAGCGTCTGATGCCGAGGTAACCTGGCGTCCGACTTTAAATAGATTTGCGAACAGCACTTGGCGCTAACCGTTTATCACTTCGATGCGAGTGTCATCGAGTCGGTTGCGCAATTTTGTGGAGGTTTGTCATGGTTCGGATGGAAAACTGGGCTGTGGTCTTCGCTGAGGGCAGCCCGTACCTGCCGCCCGATCTGCGCCCGCGCAAGTTGCACGGAGACGTCTACGGGCACCCGGACTTCGAAGATGGGCACCGGGTGCTGACTTCGGTCATCGTCGCCAGTTCCCGCAAGACCGAAGATGGGCACGTGGTGCAGACCGCCTCGCGCGAGTACTTGCTGGGGGCGCCGTCGAAAAAGTACCTCGAGTGGCTCAAGGCGCAGGACATCGACTTCGACGCGGAGAACCCGATCAAGTTCGAAGACTGAGCTTCGGTCGGCTGACGGCTGACTGATCGCTGTGTGGTTCCCTTGAGGTGCCGGCTGGCCGCAACCGTCGGCACCTCCCGTCTTTATTTGTGCGTCCAATCACTTTCGTCTGTCCATAATGATTGCCATTTGCAATCAGAAAGGCTTCTACCATTAACGCTAAATCTAGTTCGGCTCGACGAACTGGCCCTCTGTCTCGCATTCTTCAGAGAAAACCAGCAGGATCCGTGGATGGGAAATTCATCTACGACCTCCGCAACTGGCGCTGCGCAGCTTGCGGGGTGAGCCTCTTCTTTGCAGATGGAAAGTGCTCGGTGTGTATGTGTCAGGTGCGCATCGTGCGCTTCCCCGGTCAGTAAGTCGTTCTATTATGCGGTCCTTTTACCTTTTGCAAGCGCTCAGCACCAGCTCGCGCTTGCGTTTGCCCGGGCCAGAGTGCACATACGCAACATACCAGCGATATCACTTTTTTTCTTTAAGTACTATAAAGTGTCGTGAAGACGGGCGGCGGTGGATCGCCAGCGAGAGCGAGCAGTTGATGAGGCGGTGGCTTGTCTATTCTGTGTCTGCTTTCTGAGCCGGTGCTGCCTGGTCTGGTGGTGCTTGAGCTGCTGCTGATTGAGCCGGCGCTGTTCGCGCTGCTTCTGTCTGCGCTGATTTTGCGTCCAGGATAATTCCTGAAGGTTTCTGAAAACGAGATGGCAAGATCGTTGGGCTCGCTTTGCATTTGGAAAGAAATTTCTTGAACAGATCCAGATCCAGCTCAAATGCCGCCGAACTGACGTGCACATCGCCGGAAAAAGGGTAATCATAATTGGCGAGCAGGAATATGTTCAAAGCCATGACTGTTGCAACCAGCCCGGTCATAAGCACTTGCGTTCTTTCATTTTGAACTTCGAAGAAATATGTAAAAGCAATAGTGGCACCGCCACCTGCAAGAACAACAATCCACATGCCCAGTGGTAATTGATTGACCATGGCGGCAAAGCGCAGGGTTCGATAGTTGCCGAGGTGCGAAATTGCGCCCAAAACCGCCTGATGCACGTTGCTCTGTCCATCATTGGATGGTACGAATTCGACGCACAAACGCCAGATATCGCTGTAAATATCCCACGCTTCCGGTGATGATTTCTTGTCTTCCATCATCTTCCACTCTTTGTGGATCAAAATGTCTGCATAACTGATGCACTTGTTTTGCAGTTCAGTGCGCAAGGGCTCTGGAAAACCCGCGGCGCCGCGGAAGACATCAGCAAGCGCTCCCGCTTCCTCCTGCACGTTGATGCGGGCTTCGTCGAAACGTTGAATGGCTCCTGCGACCAGGAAACCCAGAAGCACCGAAAACAGCGTGCCTATTACCGATAGCAGCGGATCGGCCACGGCATGATTCAAGCGCAGCTCATTCAGGTCAGCTTTTCTGCGCACAATCAGCATGCAGAAAATTGCTGTCCAGATTGCCAGGGCGATGAAGAGAAATCCCCAGAAGAACGTCACTGCGAAATGCCTCAGGAGTAGACGAGGCAATTGTCCCACATTGTTGAGGTTTACGACCTGGCAGCAGGTTGATTGAGCTTAATCAGGTTCCACTGTTGCGTCTGTGTTTTGCTCAGATGCACCAGGCAGGTGCTTTGCGGTTTAAGTAGATTGGCTAAGCCAGTGTCATAGACGACTGAACTGTTGGTGCCCACTACCCATGACGCGCGCATGTCTTTCTTGTCTACCGCACCGTGAACGGGCTTGGTCTCTTGCGTAAGGGCGTTGTAATAGTTGCCGCGAATTGTGCCTGCCTTATTCACCGCGAGCTGAAACATAACCGTAGTGCTGGTCTCCGTGCCCTGCGTCAGCGAATAAACGCCCAGCGGTTTCCAGTCACTTTCTGTGGTTTTTGTGGGCGCCGGGGCTGTGGCTGGAACCGAGTCAGCGAGTCCCTGCGCCTGGCTGTAATAGTTCGATGCAGACATCGTTGGCTGGTTGCCGTAGTACACTTCGTTGTTCTGATAGGTGATGTTGTTGCCGTAATCGTATTCTACTGGTTCTGTCGAAACTCCCCACCAGTCATCGAGGTCGCCCCAACCGACGCCGCCCCAGGCCCATCCATCGCGCCACCCCGGGTAGTACCATGCATCGGGGTGCGAATTCCACCAGTTGCGACCGAAAGCGTTGTAGTTCGTGTATCCATCGCGAACCGCCTGGGCTCGTGATGCCAGGTCTGCTCCAGAGAGTCTGCTGGTTGTTGGAATGCCATCGTTTCGCGCCGTGGCAGCCATTGCCACTCTGCCGAAACCTCCGTCTGAAGCCAGTGCGGGGCTGTGATTATAGGCTCCGGCGTTCAGTCCGTAACCTTTATCGGCAGCAAATGAGCCGTATTCTCGGTCTGCACCTGCTCTCAGGTCGGATTCCGAAACCGCTGGTTGTGAGTTTCTAAAAGCGGAATCGTCGGTGCGTCCGGCATCATCATTTCTAAATCCGGCCTCGTCTCGAGGTCCACCATCGAATCCTCGATCGAAACGAGACATGTCATCGTCGAAGCCTCTGTCGAAGCCCCTGCCACCGAAACCTCTACCGCCACCTCCGCCCCCGCGAGCGTCAGTGGACTGTACGGCATTCGCTGTCACGATCGAGACAGCCGCCGATAAGGCAATAAACTTGATGGTTTGATTTTTCATGTGCTGTACCTGGTTATTTGGAGGCTGTCGTGTCTCGTTGCACAGTGACAACGGGCAGGTCTGGCAGACTGGTGCTTCCGCGGCTGCGTTTGATGGATTGCCAGGTGAATGAGTCAGCGTCTATCTTTTTAAACACGTAGTCTGCACTGCAGATGGTGCCATCAGGGGTCATGCTGCTGGCGCGCTCGATCCAGGTCTGGCTGTCGGTGTTGATCATTCTTCCATAGCCAAACCCACCATTGGCTGCATAGTGCCAGACATTTACTTGAGACGAGCGAGGGTTCCACCCGATGATTTGCAAATCGTCATTGCGGGCTGCGTCTGCGTTACCCGGCGCGCCAGTAAATGTGCACATCATGAAGGTCTTGTCGTGATTTGGCAGCCAGTCGACATGGAGGCGCGTACCTCCGGCAGTCCAGTTGCCCAAAAGCCAGTTCAGCCGCGGCAGCTTGTTTTCCGGCGGACCTGGTTTTGGATTTTTTTCGCAAGTCTCTGTGGCAATTTCCATGAGCCAATTGCCGCTTGTTTTCACGTGAGTAACCGTATATTTGCCTGTGGAAAGTGGTGGCGCGCCGTTTGCGATTTCCGAGGTTCCTTCTTCAATTGCTACACCTGGCGCTGGAAAGCGAATCGAAGAAACTTTGACCGTCAGGGGTTGTTTGCCAATCTGTTTGAACAGATTGTCGAACCTGCTCTGAATAGAGGCTCGCCCTTTGTATTCCTGCCCGTCTGCGTCAATGAATGTACCCTCCGGCGACCACATGTCTGCCAGGGCTTTCGAGTTGCCGGCCGAAAACGCGGCAGCATAGTCTGAGGCTTGACGTCTCAGAACCTGCTCATCATTCGTCTGAGATTTGCTCTGCTCATGCTTCTTCGCCAGGGCTGGAAGTGAACCTGTTGGTATCGCATTCAGTATCAAGAACGACAGTGCCATAAGGCGACGAGTGTTACTGATATATTTCCTGCGGTTGTTTTGATCGGATTTGAAGTGCATAGTCGCTCCTGCCGTCCGGTAGACCTACTTTCTTGTCCCACTTGTTCAGGCGACTAAAACGTATTTTGTCCTGAGAAGAGTCTAACGATGAGCATCGAAAGTATGCGGTCGTATGAGCACGGCTGAGCACGGCTGAGCTACGAAACTCCCGACTGCGGGCTGGAAATCGAAGCGCGGGAGCCTGATTATTAACCTGATTCTCTCAAGGATTCGGCTCGCAAGTCAAAACTACCTTTAGTGACGACCTTCTCGCCCGAGTGAATTCCTGATAGAACTTCGATGAAGTTGCCACACTCTACGCCCAGCTTTACTTTACGTTCCTCGAACTGACCTTTGGAAACAGGCAAATAGACTACCTTTTCCGTGCCGGCATCCTGCACTGCATCTTTAGGAACAGTTAGAACTCGATGTTCTCCGACAAGAATGCGCATGCGCGCGAACATCTTTGGTTTCAGCATCAATCCCGGATTCGGCACTTCTGCTCTGACAGCAAGAGTGCGATTTTCTGGAGTCAAAGAGTCTGCCACAAAGTTCAGACGACCAGCAAACTTATGACCGGGAAAGCTGTCTACTTCCAGTTCGATCGGCTGCCCTTCGTGCACCTTCGATACGTCTTGCTCATAGACGTCTGCTTTCAGCCAGACGTCATGAAAATCGCCAATCGTGAACAGTGGCTTGCTCGGGTCTACCAGCTCGCCAACGTTGACCAACCTCTCCGAGATGATGCCGCTTTCGGGCGCCAGCACGGGTACGACCGGATCGATCTGTCGCGTTTTCAGCAGTTTCGCAAGTTCAGTCAGCGTGACGCCGAGCAGTCGCAATTTCTGTTTCATCGGCTCGGTGATCAACCGCATGCGTTCGCTGGATAGACTGATTGTGGCATCGCGCTTGCGTTTCAATGATTCCAGGTTGATGCGATCTTTTTCCAGTGCTGTTCTTGCTGCTTCAAAATCTGCCTGTGATGCAATCTTTTCTTCGACCAGGTTCTTTAAACGATTGAAGGTGCTCTCAGAAAGCTTTAGTCCTTCCTGGGTTGTCGCCAGATCTGAATCAATTTGAAGGAGATCGCGTTTCAAATCAGCACGCACCTGACCTTCGTTTTGCAGCAGATCCGATTCCATCTGCTCGATGTCAGTACTGCGAATATTGAGAAGTGGTTTGCCCTCCTCAATATGATCGCCAGTGCGCACGAGAACTTCTTCTACTCGCCCTGTGACTGGTGTCGTAACGTGTCGCATCAAGTTGGAATCAGCGAGAACTTCGCCGTTGCACTTGACTGAAAGATTGAGGATTTGATTTTCTGTCGTTCCGTACTCCATGCCCGCCAGCTTCTGTGCATCGGTGGAGAGGTCGATAAGTTCATCACCATTTTTCATCACCTGCGCCACAGGCGGAGGCGTCGCGATCGGGTGTGATTGCCCGGTTTCACATGCGCTCAAGGTGAAAGGCAAAATGCCGATGCTTACAGCGACAACGAGATTGCGGGCGATGGGTTTCATGGGACCTTGAAAGGCGCTGCCAGCGATCTGCTCGGCAGGAAAGGGAGTAAGGACACGGAGATGCCATGACTAGCTCAACGGCATCTTATCCTGGCGATGTGCAGAATTTGTGTACTGTGCGTCAGATGCCGTCACTAAAGAGCATAACAGGTACTCCGGCTTTGCGCGCTCTATTTTTGGCGTCGTTGGCGGCTGCAAGAAGAATGCCTGGATGAGTGCAGTCGTCGGGCATTGAGGCTATTCCCATGGAAAGCCCCAGCATCCTCGGATCGAGGCCTGGTACGAGGGGTGACTGCATGATTGCTGCGGCGATTTTTTGAGCCAGTTCTGCGGCCTCGGCTCGTCCTGTAAAAGGCATGAGGATGGCGAAGTCATGCTCATAGTGAGCAGCCCAGTCGAGTGGGCGCATTACTGAGAACATTCGTTTACCGGCTTCTTGCAAGGTTTTTGAAGGCATCGGTGAAATTGTGCTTTCGGCGTTGGCAGGTTTGATGCAAAGGTCAAAGCGCACTACCGACAGTGGCTTTGGATCTTTCTGGTAGCGATTGAATTCATTGACGAGAAAAAATAGAAACGCTGCATGCGAGATCAAGCCCGTATCGGGATTGGTGAAACTCTTGTAGATGCTGTCGACTGCTGCCCTGTCAAGATCAACTGGCGCTGGAAGGGGTCTGGTCGCTGTTGCTACGTTTGAATCTTGATTTGTCATTTGTTGTGTACTTGGTTGGTGGGGGCTGGCGAGTGAATGGTATGCGTCTGGGCTGTAACCCGATGCTACCGCCGGTGGAGGCATGCCTGTCGCCATCGAATTGGGAGCCTGCGCAGAAGGCTGCTCGAACAGTTGCGCCGTTGGTTGAGGGAATGATTGCGCTGATGGGTGTTGCTGAAAAGCTTGGGCGGATGACTGTTGTTGATATGTCGGGGCGGATGACTGCAGGTTGGAGGGGGCAGACGGTGGCGCCGTGTTTTCATTCCATTCAAGGCTGCTGTTGAAAGCAGCTTTCACCGGTGCCGTGGGCAGCGGCTGCTCATGCTCACGAGGCAAGTACTGGTTTTTGGAGGTCGGTAAATCTGGCAAGGCTACTTCTGGTAATCCGCCCACAATTTCTTGCTCAAGGGGGGCAGTGTAGGTGGTTCGCTCGCATTCTGCCGTCACCAGGCTGTGGATCAATGTGGCATCCGCCGTTTCATAATTCCAGAGCACGGGCTGGTCTTCGTCGCCACCGACGTGAAGATACCAGGTGGGTTCCTCCTGACCATCACCGCAAGTGACTTTTATGATGTATGTGTTGGGGTTGTTGCTTGATTTCCAGGGCAATTCGACAACATTTTGATGATTTTTTTGCGCTACTGACAGGGCAAACATCAAATTTTCGACGCCAGGTACGGCCGACATCTTATCTAATGCGATTGGGTTTACCCCGCTGCCGGTCGCTTGAGTTTGTCCGTACGCATCGTTTAAGGGCATCTAGACCAGTTTCCTTTCAGTTCTAAATTGTTATTGTAGAGCCAAATTTGACTTACCCAGTGCATTTGTTAATCTCACCTTTCTGATCAACACCTATGCTTGCTAGTAGACCAGCGTATCAACAGGCTCAGAACCAACAGCAGTGCCGCTCAACAGAATTTTTTTTGAGATGTTCTATTTTTGTGATTGCGGTGTATATGGTCTATAGCTGCTGCGGGAGTTTTTGGTAACCGTGAACGATATTGTCATCAAGTTAGGCGAATTGCTTGTTCGTGCCGGGATAGTGACAGGAGTTGACCTCTCTGAAGCTGAAAAGCTGGCTAAGCATATGAATCTGCAATTCGGGCAGGTTTTGATAATGTCCGGTTGTCTTTCTGAGCATGACCTCGACTGCGCTCTTGTCGCTCAACAACTGATTCGAGAAGAGCTTCTCACGGTTGATGTCGCGTGTCAGGCGCTGGCGATGGCGTCGCAGAATCAAATACCGTTTGAAGACGCGCTTGAGGCTCTAAGCGTCGTTCCTAAATATGGCGCGGCAAGTGTGGAGATGGCTGAGCTCCTCGCCGACGCAGCTATTATTCCGGGCGAACTGCTTGAGCAGGCGTTGATGACCAGCCTGACTACCAACGTCTCTCTGGGCGAGTTGTTGGTGCGAGAAAACGCAATTTCCTCTTCCTTGATACCGGTTTTGAATGTCATGTTGGCTGATATCGGAAACGGAGGAATCAATCAGGAACATGCCATCACTGAAATTCGCAAAAATCACTATAACTGGCAGCGCGCAGAATCGGGTGCCAGCATCACGCCGACACCGCCACCCGCACGCACGCAAGAGCCTTCGCCGGTTTTCGTCTCGCAGGAACTGATGCATGCGTACGAAGTTTATCAGCCAAAGACGCAATCGCAGCCACCACAGCATCAGCAGCAGCAACAACCCGCTCCGGGTCATCATCCGCAACCCATTCCGCAGCAGCTTCCGCAGCAAGTGGCACAGCAGCCATCGCAGGCTGTACCACAGCAACAACCACCGCCGCAGCATCCGCAGTCACCACTGCAGTATCCGCAGGCACCACAGCAGCAGCAGTCCTCGCCCCAGCACCCGCAGCTGCCTCAGCAGCAGCAGTCCTCGCCTCAGCATCCGCAGCTGCCTCATCACCAGCAGTCGCCCCAATATCCGCATCTGCCACAACACCAACAGTCATCGCCCCAGTATCCGCAGCTACCGCAGTATCGGCAGTCATCATCGCAGTATCCGCAGCTGCCTCACCACCTCCAGTCACCTTCTCAGCATCAGCAATTGCCGCAGCACCAGCAATCATCACCGCAGCATCCGCAATTCCCTCAGCATCAACAATCATCACCGCAGCATCCGCAATTCCCTCAGCATCAACAGCCAGCAGCCCCACCAGAGTCTCAGGCGCCGTTGCCCAACCCGGCTCAGGGTCAGCAGCCTGTACCATCGGCACCACCTTATCCTGCGCCATCCCCGAGCGCGTCCCAGCAGGCACCTGCCACACCTCCAGCTTCACTCAATCCTCCTGCTCATTCAATTCATGATGTGCTGTCGATGTTTCAGCAGCGCAATCCTGTGCCAGAAAGCGCCAGTCAAGCCGTTGCGCGCGACCAACAGGCGGCGTCCTGGTCGGCGTTCGTGCAGTCGCAGAGTTTCGATCCAAACGATGTCGAGCCTTCCACGCCACCGATATCCGTTGCCTCGGATGAGCCTCGCTCCCGCCATCCTGAAGAAGTTGTGCAAGGAACTTACGCTAAAACATTTGATGGGAAGAAATCTGCCGAGTTGCTTCCTGAGACTTTTGAGCAGCCGGTGCCAGATTTCGAGCCGGCAGCAGAGTTGATCGAAGTCGAGAAAAAATCTGCGGTTGAAGCGAAAGCGCCTGAGCGCGCTCCTGAACCTTCCGCTGAAGAACAACCCGGTGATGACGAGCAATTCAGTTTGCTTGTCGAGTTGTTGATTGAGTCCAGTTATTTTGACCGTGAAGACATCATCGAAGCAATCACCAATGCCTTGAAAGAGGAATCAAAGGCTGCCAGGCTGCTGGAGACGTTGAATCTAGTCGACGAGAAGGCGATTATGGCTGCGTCAATTTGTGCAGACGCATTGCGTAGCGAAGAACTGACTTCGGGTGAGGCTGTGTCCGTCTTGTCTGATATAAAGAACGGAGCGGAGATTCACGAGGCCCTCGAATCAGTGAATCTGGAGCTGGCTGTCACTGTCTCTGCCAATTTGCAGATGATGTACGATGACGAGATCGACGAAACATTCTATGTCGGCGATGTTTCTCGCACTATCGACATATTCGAACCGGATGACTTCGTGGATGAAGCTTCGGTGCCTTCGACAAAGAAAACTTCGACAAAAGAAAATCCAGTGCCTTCGACAAAGGAGACCGCACAACCGGATTTGCCACCGCCCGTGGTGGAAGTAAAGGATGACACCCCGCCGATCGCATTTGGCTATGGACGCGATCGTTTGAAGATATCAAAGCGTTCAGAACCAATTCAAGAAGAGCCGAAAGAATCGGCGCCCGCTACGCCGGTTGCGCCCCAACCTGCAGCGCCTGGCGCCAGCAGCGCACAGGAGCGACCACAGACTGGTGTTGGCGGAAAAAAGGTCTCATCTTTGAGCGAGGTTTTCGAGCAACTTTCAGGAGTAGATAGTCAAGCTAATTTGACCCCGGCGCCGCCAGGGCAACAATCGTTGAGTGAGGTTTTTGAGCAGCTCTCGGGAGTCGAGAATCAAGCTAATGTGTCGCCACCTGCGCCGAATCAACAGGCGAGCACTCCAAAGCCATTTTCACAAGTTCCAGCACAAACACCAACTGCCAGGACCGCCTCCAGTGCTCCCGGTTCAAATCCTGCCAGCCGAACTGGCTCTCATCCTGTAGTGAAGCCGCTTGGCACTCCCCCGGGTGCGTTCGGCAAACCGTCTTTGACTCCAGCGCAGGCGAAGTCTGGAAGCGCGTCGCCTCATACAGGAATTGGAGCTCCAGATCCTGCCCAGGCATCAAACCAACCCTCTGATACCACCTCTGGTGCTGCTCTGCCCGATGCGTCCAGACCTGTCGATAAAACACATGAGTCTGGAAAAGACAGCTCACCGAGCACCGCAACTCCTGACAGTGGAAGCGTGTCGGAAGAAGACAAAAAGGCAGTGCGCAAACGTAACTCCACCACTTTCAATTCGTTGCAGGCAGTCTTTGTACCGGCTGCAGACCAGCTCGCTACAACTACCAATACCGATGCTCAATCATCTGCGACGGACCAAACAGACTCCGCTTTACCTGAAGTCGCAGCTATGGAGCCGATTTCAAGCGAAGCTACAAGTCAGTACGCAGCCTACGTAGCAAATAAACCAGGCGATGACGTTGGAAGCGAAGAATCGCAATCCATAAGCGAAACTTCGCAGTCTGAGAAGGTAGAAATCGAAGACCTGCACGCAGATGCACAACTAGCGGGGTCAGCGCAAGTTGAAACCACCTTTGAGGCTGAGCAGGATTCAACACAGGCAAGCAACGCACAGCACGACGCAAATCATTCGGTAGAATCCGAAGTCGAGGCTGAATCCAACACCCACGAGCATGTCGCAACAGCCGAAGCCGCCAGGTCCGACTCCGATGCTTTGAAGAAGCCCGGCGACTCTGATGAAATGGAAGTTTCGAGCGCATTGAACGATGCAGAAGTTTCGAAAGGCGTGGAAGAATCGAACCAATCGGAAGTGTCGAAAGATGCTGAAGTGGCGAAAGATGCGGATGGGGAAGTGTTGAAAGACGCGGAAGTTTCGAAAGATACGGAAGCGTTGAAAGACGCGGAAGTATCGAGAGATGCGGATGTGCCGAAAGATTCAGAAAGTGCCGCAGATGAAAATGCCGAGGAAGAAGAGGCGCCAGTCGCGGCTGGTTCTAAAAAGAAATCTCGCCCATCAAAGGCGAAAGTCAGAGGCGGAGCAAAAAATGGTGCGCCAGCGCCGAAGAAGTCGAAACGTCGCAAGTGACGATGCGCAGATCTGCACTTATCTTCACCACGCGATCCGACTCTGTATCCTGTCTGGTATCACAGTGCTTGCCTTGAGTGGATGCACTGCTGTAGAGACTGAGCGGAAGTGCAACAATCTTGCACAGCTTGGCTCAAAGCAATATCAGGACCATCAATACGCGCAGGCCGAAGAGACCTATCAATCCGGCATTCTCTCTGCAAAGGACAGCGGCAATGTGCTGCAATATCCGCTCATGCTGCGAGAGTTATCGCGCTCTCAGCTGGCTCAGAAAAAGTTTGAAGCAGCCTCCCAAAATCTGCAGACCGCAATCAGTTACTATGATGACCTCGCTAACAAGCCACATAACAGTCGTTTCGACCAGGCTGTAATCGACGAGCGAGAGTACGAAACGCTTGCGTTGCTGGGGGATGTCTTGCTGGGACAGCAAAAATATCTCGATGCCAAACGCGCCTACGCAAGAGCGATTGCGTTAAGCAAGAAGTTTGTAGAGCCGTCTTCAATAGCCCTTGCAGTTGAGCAAAACTATGCTGTTGCCCTGGAAAAAACAGGAGAACATGCGCTTGCGGCTGAAGTGCAGCAAAAGATTGACGATTCGTATTTTACTATCGATGAATTTGACGATCAGTTTCTAAAAGCCGTGGCGCAGGTGACTCAACGTCATTATGCTGATGCGCAAAAAGTCTTCGAAAGATTATTCAGAGTCTCTAAAAGATTTGTAGGAGATACTTCTCGCTGCGGCAAAGCGGAGACTTACCTGGGATTTTTTCAAATTGCTCATAACGACCCGGTCCAGGCGGAGGCTTCACTTCAAGACGCGATCAAACTGATGCCCCGCAATATTGAGAACATGACTGAAATTTGCCATGCTTATGCACTTCTCGGTTTGGCGCGCGAACTTCAGGGTGATACTCAATCTGGTATTGAATACTATCGCGCTGCTTTTGCCGCTCAGCGATTTATGACCTCGCACATATTGCTGCGAGAGCGTGATGCCCTGAGCAACTTCGGCCATCCTCGAGAGGCTGAGTTGGTCCAACAGAGAATCGCTTTTTTGGCAAGCGACCCTCGCTTTAAAGCGATTCCCGTCACTGCTCTGGACTACGTAATGCTCTCCAGGCAGCAAACTCTCATGGGTAAAGCTGCACTGGCTCGGCAGACCGAATTAAAAGGGCTGGCACATTTAGAGCAAAATTCCTCAACGTCGGGTATGGCGGAGATGCGTGGGGCATTCCAACTTTATAAGCGTTTTACCACTGATCATAATCAGTCGCTGGCGAATCGAGCTCTCAAGCAGTTGTACGCGATTGGGAACCGTACGACTGAAGGAAAGGTTCAGTTGCAAAAAATCGTTCAGCGCGAAAATCTGCCACTTCTGCCGCCAGGCTGAATTAAATTCTGCCAAAACTCCTCTAACATATTGCCTTGAAATTATGGGCGTTGGTAGGTTTTGGTATCACGCTCCTCTTGCCCAAACCTTTTATAAACCTCAAGCCCGCAATATTTGCACTGTGCCAAGTTTGCTCCGCTGCCCCCGCACGCACTCGTGTGGCGATTTGAAGCGCGCGCAAAATTCTCAGTCACTTGTTTCAAAATCTGGTAATTGGCCTGCGTGAAATTCGACTATTGATGATGCTGTGCAACGCTCGCTATTTGAGTTGACTGCCCGGTACCCAGCAAGCGATTCAGTCAATTCTCGTCAATTCCCTCTTACTACTTTCCAGACCCAGGTCATCACTGAGGCTGACTTGTCAATCATCAATCCAACGCGAACGAGTTCTCGTCCGCACGAAAGCCCATTTTGGGCGAGAAAGGAATCTGTCATGGCCCAGAAGAAGCCGAGCAAGAACCAGACCGCCGGCACCCGTGCCGCCGAGAAGGCCGCCCTCGCGAATCACCCCACGCGGCACGTGTGCGCGTCGGAGCGCTGCTCCACGCCCGGTCAGCCGATCCTGCTCAAGGACCTGCTCACCGCCGTCGCCGC
>DATNPY010000045.1:0-55693 GCA_036702955.1 Drouetiella sp.
CTCCGCCTGATTGTCCGGGACCGCGATAAGAAATCACCTTTAGCGTTGGCAAATAAAGCTGGAGTTGACCAAGGTCGTCAGTAGAAACTGGTGACAGAAGTGGAGGTGATTTTGCGGTAATTGGCATGAACGTTCCTCAGAACCGGACAGAAGGGAATGTGCGTCGAAGTAGGGTGCAACAAAAGTTGCAACTTGGATGCCAGGAGAATCTGATTTCTGATGATTGCCCGCAAGCAGCCGGAATCGCCGACTGATACCTAATTCAATGCCAGACGCGGTTGTTCGAAACTTGGACTTACGCCACCGCCATCGCCGTCGCCGTCTAAAAACAAGGGCACTTCACAGACTGCTTTGTAATCGCACTACAACTAATAAAGATAGGCTAAGTGCAGGGAGTAATCAAGCAGTTGTTAACCTTATTTATAAGAACTTAATACCGTCCAAAAAATCGGACTTGATACTGAGCTGCAAGAAAGTCAACTGCTGGTGGCGTATTTGGTGCTTCCTGGATGGCTGAATGTGATACTAGGCGTAGTGCTATTTTGACGCGGGATTCAAACTGGCTAATCGAGTAAACCTGGCAGTGCGACTACTTCTACGCGTCTGCCTTCGATGTCTACGACGGGTACGAGTGCTTCCACGAAAGGAACAAGAATTGGCTCTTTGTCCGCCTCGCCTTTCTTCTTGATCTCCAGCAGTTCACTGTTCGAGCCGATGATATCAGATACGGTGCCAACTTCGGCACCATCTGTGGTGTAAACCGGCAGCCCGATCAAGTCATCGACCCACCATTCGTTGGGCTCCAGGTTTCGAAGTTGGGCTCTGGTGGTGCTGATGCTGGAGTCCAGATACTTTTCAGCAGCCGTTCGGTCTGCACACTCTTTCAATTTGAGAAACAACATTCTCTTTTCGAGGTAAATCGTGTCTACAGTGGCTTCTTCGATGTTTCCTTGTGGCAAAACAATTTGCACTGTCTCGATGTCCAGCAACAGTTGAGGATTATTGCTGCTAGGTTTGATTTTCATGATTCCGCGCAGTCCATGCATGCCCACGACTTTCCCGACCGGGAAAAGTGAATCGGCGCCGGGCACAGAGTCGTCTGACACTGTGTTTTTACCCAGATGTGCTTTATTTTTTGGCATTAATGATCTTGCAAAACCTTTGATGGCATGGGCAGCGGACGCGAATCTTCCTTCCATCGCTTGAACAGATTGTTGTCGAACCCGAACTGATCCAGCACACGTCCGACAACAAAATCGACCTGATCTGAAATAGACTGCGGACGGTGATAATAGCCCGGGCATGCGGCTGACACCACCGCACCTGCTTCCGACAATGCCAGCATATTTTTCAATTGAATCTGTCCAAACGGCATCTCTCTGACTAGAATCATGAGCGTGCGACGTTCTTTGAGCGCGACTGCTGCCGCCCTGTGGATAAGGTTTTCCGTCAATCCGTGCGCTACTGCGCCGAGAGTTCCTAAACTACAGGGAACTATTGCCATGCCTCTGGTTCGATATGATCCACTTGCCACCGACGCACCGTAATCGGTTAATTTATGCAGCTTGAACGGCGCTGTAGCTGGCAGTTCCAGGTATTGACGCAAACCTGATGCGATATCTTCACCGACTGAAATATCGTTCTCTTCCTTCATTACTTGCAATGCAGCACGAGAAACCATCAAGTCCACTGGTTGACCGATTTCCATTAAGTATTGCAGCAGTCGTAAGCCGTAGATCGAGCCACTGGCACCGGTTATCGCCAGCACAAACGGCAGCTCAACAGCCCTGTCAGGACTATTGGGATTGTTGGATTGACTACTCATGATGTTTAGAAATCGCCTTTTGCAGGTGTAGCGGCTTGACCCGGAGGTTGTAACTGCCCGGGCGGCTGCGCCTGCATTTGTGGCTGCCCTGGAAGTGGTTGTTGCGGAGGTGCGGCTTGCTGAACAGGCGGCACCGGTTGTTGCGGCGGTGCGTATGTCGGCTGACCGTGCGGCACATCAGGAAGTATACCTGGTAACGGGTTCTCTCCTGGTGCAATGCTTGGATCTCCGCCCTGGGGTTGTGGCGGCGGTGGCGCTTGCTTTACGAACCGTCTTCCAAAGGTGCCGTCCGGGTTGAAGTCTACCTGAGGCGTCATCGCCGCCGCTGCGCCTGCGGCCTGGCTGATGCCTATTTTGAATGGCGCATCCAATTTGATGCTCACTGGCGAACCGCTGGCGATGTAGATGTCACGACCTTTCTTCACAAGCGAGCGAATCTTCATTCCGCCCTGGTTCTGCTGGTCAGCCTGGTCGATTCCGTAAATCGGGTCGCGCATCAGTTCGCTCTTACTCATCACTGTAAGACCATTACTGCCGCCGCTTCTTCGTCGAGCATCCATGCCGGGTGCAACAGCTTCGAAGCTAGCCTGAGTGCCTACGTAACCAACACCCCCGCCTAGATTTTTGTTGGGAGTGCCGGGTCCATTGGAGCCGTTGTGCGCATAGGTTTCGCCTGCCAGCGACGCCACGATAGGGTATGTGATCCCGTCAGGCGTGCGCAGGCTGGAAAGTTGAACTCTTAGCTTTCCTGTTGGTTTCATGCCTTTCGGGTGAGGAACGTCTCCGGCTGCAATTGCTTCAACGACCTCGCCTGTGATTTGAGAGCCTGCTGGAATGAGGACGTCGGTGCCATTAGCGAGCACAGGTGCTGACATGCTAATTGTGAAAGGCTGACCTTGCCTGCTTTTGGAGCCTATAGTTTGATCCATTCTGCCTTCGAATGTTGTGCCGCGCGGCATCACCACCGTTTTTCCGTGCAAGCTGCTGGCTCCCTGAAAATCTTGAGCCAGGGACGGCACCTTGCCGAATAG
The DNA here is from genome assembly GCA_036702955.1 of Drouetiella sp. Classification (GTDB taxonomy): domain Bacteria; phylum Cyanobacteriota; class Vampirovibrionia; order Obscuribacterales; family Obscuribacteraceae; genus PALSA-1081. The sequence continues at coordinate 2,857 of DATNPY010000045.1, forward strand.
CGCTAGAGTGGCTGCCAGTCCTAGTAAAGCCCGCTGTGAGTATGATGATGCGATCATGGTACGTAACTCCGTTGACAATGAAGTCAATAAATCAGGTGTCGGATGTGGTATCAGTGCCAGCCGTTGCTGGTTGCTGCGGATTGGCTGTAGAAGTCTGTTTTTGGTTTTTGAGTTTATAAAACATGCGGGTTACCAACGCTGCGCTCAATATCGCTACCAGAACGATGATCAGCAGCTTGCCGATGCTGCCCATGTAGCCGACTAAATCTGGAAACATGATCAAGCAAGCCCCGGCAACAATTATGCAGCCACCAATCATCTTCAGTGATTGTGCGTTGATTACCGGTTTCATTTCTTTGTTCTTCTCGACTTTTTCAGAATATTCTGCACCTCTTTAAAATGATGCAGCAGGTTTACAGAAACTGCATGGGTACCGAGCATCCATGAAAGCATCAGGACTGTTGGAAGCAACAAAACTCTGGCTGAGGGCTCCAGAAGTGGATATAGCAAGCTAGTTGCGAATACGCCTGCCCCAATCACGGCGGTTTGGGCTGACCTGATGAGTATCTTGTCCTGTGGCGCTTGGGAATTCAAAGTTTCTCTATATCTCCCAAGTGAGCAATTCTAGAATTCTTGATTGAGGTGCTTTTCAAAGCGAATCGTCATCTGAGGCGCCACAATTTTGGTGCCTAACCACCATGAAAGCACAAGCACGCCTGGAAGAGCAAAGACGCGAATCAAAGTTGGTAAGAATGGATAGAAAAGACTGGTGATCAGAACGGCACTGCCGATCGTCAGCGTCTGACTCATTCTGACAATGAACTGCTCTTGCCCGCGACGCGGAGTGTCGTGAAATTTGACGGCGAGGAAAGCCAGGTAGTTTTGCCAGGCAGCGCGAGCACCTTTTACCGAGTCTTTGTAGACTTTGGTTTCTTGCAGGTTGCGAGGCGAGCCACCGCGCATGTTCGGCGACGTTTCGGCGTCGGGCGTGGCGTCGATGAATTGGTCGTTGTTAGCGGGACCTCTGGTACCAGCCTTGCGCGGCCCTTTTCTCGAATTCATTTCAGCTCCTCTGTCGGCGGGTCGGTACTAGGATTCTACTTCTTCTTTTTGGGTTTGCCACTACCATCGTGTTTCTTCATTTTCAACAATCCTGTTTCAACTTCTTGTCTGAGAGGATTGCTCTCGTCGGCTGCTTCTAAAAAACAGATGGCATTTTCGTGAGCCTTGTCAGGCTCGGGATTGTCGCCTTTCGTGAATATGCTGAACAGCCCGTAGTAGGCGTCCGGGTATTGAGGATCGGCAATCAGAGCTTGTTTGTAGTGGTCAATGGCTACGGCAGGCAGTTTCCAGGTCGCATCTCCAAGTTTGGTTTGTCTGGCAGCCTCATTTCGTTGGGTTACTATTCGGCTCATACCCTGTTCTGCCCTCGGTGCAACCTCTGGAATTTCTTTAGCCAGGGAGTAAGCTTGCTCTGCTGACTTGAAATCGCCGTCGTTGAAGGCTTGTTCGCCAAGTGATATCAATTCGTAAGGCTCATCTTTGTGTCCGGTGATCACTTCGATGAAGCATCTGTGTGCTTCTTTGAAATGGTGCTGCGTCAGATTTGACTCAGCTTCCGATAACAACTTCTTCTCTTTGAAGTCTTTGATGCCCGGTTTAACGACCTGACCAGATACGTTTTTCTCTGTTTTCTCAGTCGTGACCGCTCTTTCGCTGATGATGTTGCGCAGTTGGTCCATGATTTTTTCAAAGTCAGGCGGATACTGACCGTCTTTTCGGGCTTTGCGATTATAGACGCGCGTCAGTCCAAGCAACGCATTGGCGTCATCAGGCTGGGTGGCGAGAATGGTTTTATACTCCGTCTCTGCCACGTCTAGTTTGTCTTGCCTGAGAGCTAGCTCTGCCAGGTCGTTTCGCATCTGCATGTCGTTAGGCAAAATTTCCAGCGCGTCGTGCATTTGAGCAATCGCCATTTCGCCGTCGCCGCGCTGGGCGTAGTATTCAGCCATGTGCCGGTACGGGTCAGGCATGTGTGGGTCGAGCCTTATCGCTTCGCGATAAGCCGCAAGAGCACCGGGTCCATCGCCTTGCTTCTTGCAAATGTCGCCTTTGACTGTGTTCCACTCCGGCAATTCTTTGCGCTTGTCGGCTGGAATATTATGCAGCTCCATGTAAGCATCTTCTGGCTTACCCTGGTTGTTCAGGATGATTGCCTTCTGCATGCGAGCCAGCGCGTAGTCTGGTTTGTCATGAATAACTTTGGTGATGATTTGCTCGGCTTCTTTGTCTTTCGGGTCAAGTTTCAATAGAACCTGTGCCAGAAGAGTCAAATTGATGGGGTTTTCGGCCAGTCCGACTGATTTCCGCAGCGGGTCTACAGCCGAGTCGAGGTCATCTTGCGCGACTTTGACCAGACCCAGAGTTTGCTGAGCAATCAAAATGTCGGCGTTCGCTTTAATGGCGCGTTTGCACAACGTTTCAGCCGCTTCCAGATACAGGTCGCGTTTAGCCGGGGATGCGACTGTCTGTGAATGAACATACGAGACGTAGCCACCAGCAGCGATGACATTTGGATTGTCTGGAAACTTCTCTCGAGCCGAACGAAGGGTGCGCTCGGCTTCTGTTATTTTCGCTGGAATTTCCTGCTTTGCCAGAGCCACAGCCAATCCCGCATATGAGTCGCCGCTGTCGTCGCTTTGCAGCAAACCGCGATAAGCGTCCTCTGCTTCTTTAAAGCGATTCTTGATCAGGTATTCGTCTGCTTCTGCAATAGATTGTGATAACGCCGGTAAGCCGAAGCAGTAAGTCGTACCGAAAGCTAGAGAGGCACTGAGAATCAGACGGCAAGACAGCGAAATCATCGATTTTTTATTCATCGATGCTTTCTGAATTAAGGTTCTGGATTGGCTGAAGATGGTCTTTTCCAACTACAGTGCCTTGCCTCCTTTATCAATCGCTTCTGCTTTGAGAGTCTCTTTTTCTGCCTCTTTAGCATCACCCTGCAACTTGAGTACGTCCGCCAGTTTTCGATGGAGGTCCGCGCTGTTCGGTGCTACATCGATAGCATCTCTCAGAGCCGAGGCGGAAGCGACATAATTTTTTGCAGCGAGTTGCTTCTCGTATTCTTTCACAGCAGGTTCGGTTCTGCTCTTGTTTACTTGGTCTAGAGCCGCTTGAGCTCCCGATTCTTTGGAATAAGATGCCTGGCGGAAACTGACTGATGCCGAATCAAGGTCGCCCTTTTTTTGCTGGGCTTGTCCCATGAGCAGCCATGCATGACCATCTGTGGGAGTTTTATCAATTATGGCTTCGAAAAATTTGATTGCGCCGTCGAGGTCACCAGATGCAAGCAACTTTTCTCCCTGTGAATAGTCGACCACTGGTTTTGGAGGAGCGGCTGGAACAGCGGGGGTTCCAGGTGCTCCAACACCTCCAGGACCGCCTGCGCCCGGAGCACCGGGCGCGCCCTTCTGTGCACCGCCAGGTCCACCGCTTGCAATCGCTGTGCCGGCACCACCTTTTGAAGGTCCGCCACCCATCAACGCCGTCAGGTGAATTTGCAACTGCGGATGCACATTGGGATTGATCTGAGCGGCGCGTTGATAAGCAGCTATGGCGCCGGGATAATCACCCAGTGTTTCTTTTCCTCGTCCGTAAATGTAGAGAAGTTCGGCATCTCCAGGGTTTGTACGCAGCTGATCTTCGATCTTCTGCATACTTTCTGCGACCATTGTTGGTGATGCTTGAGTGCTTGAAAGAACCGCCAGATGGAAGCTGCGGCGCGCCTGAGCGAGGGCAGGGTTTTGCTTGCCGATTTTAAAACACTCAATATACTCGCGTTTGGCATGCTCGAAGTCCGGCACCAACTGGTAGGCACCACCAAGCATCAGGTGATTGTCGAACGATGGATTGACCTGCACCGCTTCGCGCGAGACCTCAATCAAACCGCGGATAGCGTCTGAGTTGAGCGGGTTGAGAGTGACGGCACGCCGGTATTCTATACCGGCGTTGAGCATGCGCTTCAGTGCCACCTGTGTGCGTCCATCGTCACGGGCTGTGAAAGCCAGCTCTTTCAAAACGTCACCGAGCTGAGCATGACACTTTGACAGCTCGTTTCTTTCGCCTGGCTCCCACGGCTTTGTTACCGCAGTGCGCATTTCTATGTAGCCCTCAACCAGTTTGGCCGGCACGGCACTGCCCTGTTTAACCAGCACGCGTCCCAGCGCAAAGTGCGCAGCGCCGCTATCTTTCATGCGAACATAGTGGCGATATTCGGCAATCGCCTGCACATAGTCGCCATTGATGTCAAAGTCGTCAGCCAGGTGCTGACGTACGTTTGCGTCGTCTGGATTTTTTCCCTGACCTTTGATCGCCGAACTCAAAAGTTCATCTGACGATCTGTTCTCCGGGTCTACATATATGGAGGTGCGCAGCTTTTGCGCAGCTTCAGCGTACTTGTGAGCCGCTAGCAATGACTGCCCGTAGCGCTGGTAAGCCGCGGATAGGTTCTGGCGAAATGTGAGATTGTAAGGGTCTCCGCGCAGTGCTTCTTCGTGTTCGTGGACGGCACCTTCCCACATACCTTTCGAACCCAGCTCCACGCCCCGGTTGTTGTGCTCGAGTGGGTTTGTCGGGTTGGGAGTGACCAGCGACACACCGCCACCACCACCGCCGGTGCCGGGTCTGGCGCGACGAGTGGCTGCTTCCGAGTAACTTTGACAGGCGATGGCAAGCCCGAGCGTGAGCGCCACAGCGAGTTTGGCATTATGGTAAAAAGTCATGTGCTCTTTCTTGATGTTTCAGACGACCAGGCTGCCGGGTGGTTAAAGCACGGGCAGTCTATAAATTAGTAAATCCTTTACAACTTCATTCTACTGATCTTGCAATTTTATGCACGGAAAATTTTGCTGTGCCTCGTTTTCAGGGCGCTGTTTAAGATGAAATGTATTCTGCACAACAAATTAAGCTAAGAATCGTTATATGCATATTGACAAGGCGCTTAGAATCATTAAAAATTAGTCACTTCGCCAGCTGAATAGATATCGCACGCCCTTTTTTCGGAGATTAAAAATACCAAACTTGTTAGACTGAATCTTGATCATATAAGCCTCGCACCTTTTGGCGTTATCAACTTACTAGACATTTATTGAGGCTTAGTGCTCGCGACTCCCAAAGTATCCTCTGGAGGGATATTGGTGAAAGTACAGCGCGCGCCGCTCGTGGCAGCAACTCTAATCTTTTTGGCGGGAGCAGTAATGCCTCCTGCATACACTCAACTTCCCCCGACTAACATGGGTAAGTGGGTGCATCAACCTGGCGATAATCAGTACGGTCAGCAGGCACAGAATTCAAGGCACGCGCTCCCTCCGCAGATGTCAGCTCCAGTTCAGACAGGCGGCGGCGGTGGCAACTATGTCGGATGGACTCCTACACCACGACCGTTCAAACCTGACGTATCACTCGACCCGATCGCTGCCGATGAACCGGTTCCAGCTGTCGGATTTCCACCGCTTCCTGAGCGACTAGATCTGCCCGTTCAGAGTAGCTGGGCTGGTGGTGCTACTGGTGGGAACAAGTGGGGTGGCGGTGGTCAGTCATATGGCGGAGCATCGGCTCCAGGCATGGCTGGCGGCGGCGGTTCGGGACCCGCTTACTCCGGAACTCACCAACACTACAACCACTACGAACCCGGAAGTTTCGGTCAGAGTGCCAGCCACGGCTACTACAAAGCGAATACTCCGGCTCCTCCGAACTCTGACTACTACTCGTCTGGCGGTGCTCCTGGAATGGGCGCAGCCGCTCCTACTGACGCTGAGCGGGCGTTGAGGTCGATGGGTCGCGAGCCTCGTTTGAATCCGAAAGCAGACGTGAATGCGGCTCCAGAAGCCCCTCAACCAGTGGTTGTGAACCAGGCAACAACGCAAGATCTTTCGCTCCCAGAAGACGATTTTGCCTACCAGAGACCGCAAACCAACAATACAGTGGGTAAAAGATTAGGTAGAAGCGTCAAGCGGGCGATTCTCAGACCGATAAATTCTGCCGGCAGTTATGCCGGTATCAGCTTCTAAATGGCAAATGGCGCTTAAGGCAAAGGCAAGGAGTTTACTATGACAGTTTCTAGATTCAAAATTTACGGTCTATCGGTTCTGAGTTTAAGCTGTATGGCGGCTTTGAGTTCAGCAGCACCGGCTCTGGCTCAAGGCACCGTAAACAAGAATGCTACTGAAAAATCGACCTGGCATACAGCTCCTAGAGAAATTCAGATCATCGATGACAGACCGATCATCCGCGACTTCCGCGAAGCGCCTGTCATGCCGCAGCAAATCCAGTTGCCACCCGGACCAGTCGGATCTGGTGGCGGATATGGTGGTAACGGAGCAGGAGCTCTCGCTGGTGGACCAGGAAGCACATTGCCGGCTGGTGGAATGCCACTTGGTGGTAACCAGGGATACCGTACTCCGAGCGAGCCGATGGGAGCTTTGCCTAAATCTGGATTCGGCGGCACAAATATTCCTGCTCGCGGTATGGGACCAAAAGGCATGTTGCCATCAGGTTTCAGCACTAATGGCTTGAACGGAAAAATGCTCAATCAGAACAAACCTACAGGAGCCGGTGCCGGCGCTCCGCAAGGCATGGCACCTTCGACTGGAAGGTCTAACGGTAACTACAACGGTCCTGCCGCTGCAACTTACAGTGGCGGTTACGGGAATGGTTCTGGCGCCGGATATGGTGGCAGTGCCAGCAGAACAGAGTCGATGGTTCGTGGATCGCTATTGCGGAAATAACGTGAGGGAAAGGTGCGCTTGCGCGTAAGAGAGCTACTACTGATTTCATCGATACTCCTCGCCGGCTGCTCGCAGCAAGGCGGAGGTGGAAATCAGGCTGCCACTGTTTCACAACCAGGTGCAGGAATTCTCGGCAGCTTGAGACCGAAGACTGACCCTGCCGTTGTCGAACGCATGCGCATCGAAGAACAAGCTAGATTGGAAAAGCAGAAGGCACTCGAAGCCGCTGCTCAGCGAGCCGACAATCAGGTCAGCGCCGACGGCATGGGGCGGGTTCTACCGAAGGTTTCGATGGACCCAATCGCTCCTCCAGCCGAAGAAGTAGCTAACTCCAACGGTCCTATTTTCACCCCTGCCAATCAGTCACAAGCATCGTCTTCACCAATTCCGGTGCCGACCGGTGGTGGTTCCAGCCCACAAGCGATGACATACGGTGGCAGCCCGAGCGTGCCCGGTCCGCCTCCTGGAGGCGGTGTCGGCGGTGGACTCGTCCCGCCACCACCAGCGGTGACGCTCTCGACTCAAGCCAACATTGGTATGCCCGCGGGCATCCCCATGGATCCGGCTGCAATGTACGCAAATCCTTATATGAATCCGTATGCGATTCCTTACCCGATGCAAAATATGCAGGCCATGGTTCCACCCGCACCACAAGTGGCACTGGCAAGACCATCGGGGAGTCCGTTCGCCACTGGACCGCGCTCGTCATCTGACGATGATGATGGCAACGGCGGCGCACAAGAAAGAAAGCGCGCCAACTTTGTTCCTATCACTCCAACAGGGATGGAGGCTCGCTCTGCTTACAAACAACGCGATGACTTGAAGGCTCTATGGAACGGTGTTCTAAAAAGCAACGCCATGTCATTGCTGATGAAAGACGAGAAATTTGCTTCCCAGCTCGGTCAGGTAGACATCGGGCTACCGGGCGAAACTACCAGAGGCAGCTTCTCAATTTCGCAAAGACAGGTCGATGCGGTTTTCAAAAACAACTCGCTCGACAAACGCATTCTGCAACCAGTTCGAAAAGTACAGTCAGACCTCGTTCAAGCTTACTATCGTTATCTTTACAGCTACAACAAATATGCCCTTGCCCAACAGACCGTAGCTGCAAGGAAACAAGAAGCGGAAGTGGCTAGCTCTGATTCAGAGCGGCAACGCGCCGCCGCTGACCAATCTCAAGCGCAAGCTGATGTTGATTCGGCCAAAGACGATATGAAGTCTGCACAGTCTGAGTTGTCCATGATTGCAGGACCACAAGCCGCCAAGTTCATTATCAGCAAGGTCTCAGGTGTCACACCGACAAACGATGCTCTGGCATCGGGCGGAGAGTCTTCAGGCGATGCTAAGTCTGGAAACTCTGGTGGCGGCATGTTTGGCTTGTTCCACTTCGGTGGAGGCGGCAACGATAAAAAGAAAGCAGCACCAGCACAGGCCGCAGAGACCAAAGTGGCTTCTGCTCCGCCTGAAAACAAAAAGGAGAAAGAATCAAAGAAAAAAGGTAAGAAAGACTCCAGTGCTTCAAAAGAGAAGACGGCAGATTTGTCGCCCGCTCCTGAGGCATCTGAAAGCACCGCTTCTAGTGAGCCCGTGCCCCTGGCTCCAAATGGAATTAGCTTCGAACTCAAAAACGTAAATGTGACTGCTCGCAAGTCGATATTGACGGTGAGCATCAAAAACGGCAGTGCTAATAGCTTCAGCTTTAGCCCCGATGTGATCTCCATCTCTGAAGGCAACCATAAACTGTCCGAAGCAGCCGTTCGTGCTGATTTCGATCAAACGATGGTCCAGCCTAATTCTGAAGTGAAAGGAACGATCACGATTTTTGGACGCCCATGGAATGACAGATTGGCTGTCAGTCTCTCAGAGGGCGGTAAGACAATACAAATGAGTCGAAAACAGTAAATTAAAAGCGCGATGCATACCCATTTCAGGTAGAAAATGATGAACACACCCGCACTTACTAAGTGCCTGGACTTCAAAAAAGCCCTTGCGGCTATTTTGCCGGCCATGGCCCTCATGATCGGAACAGCGACAGCTTCGATTGCCGCTCCTAACGATCTCGCCACCAATGCTACTGGGCCGATTGACGACGTAAACCCCGACACGGCATACAACATACGTGTCAATTACGGAAAACGTTTTCCTTTTATGCAGGCAGCGTGGCAGAGTGACACGCTCGAGAAGATCTTGAATGGTCAGAGCAACGGCGACACGGGTGACGGCAACGGACGCACCAACGGCGCCGGTCGCAATCAGACTACAGGAGCCGCCACCGCAGGTTCTGGCACGGGTAACCAAGCCGGCGGCAACGAAGCCAACATCAAAAAATCCAAGTTGACCACCGAGAAAGACGCGGTGCAGGTGCTCGCTTACGACATCATGGTCAAGCCGTTCGGACAACCAGGTCACTACCTGCCTGGTGCCGATCCGCTCCACCAGCCGCAGTATGCCAGTCAAGGTGACTCGCTTGTGCAATATGCGCAACCGAAAATGATGGCGATGGATCAACCCAAGACCATGCGCGACCTTGAACTCTTCCAGAATTGTCTTACCACTTTTGGATTGCCCTGCTCTGATACTCAGTATCAGATGATCGACCGCGAAAACAACCAGCGTATGTTGGAGCTCGCTTTTGACCCGGAGCGCTTCTACTGGGCATCGACAATCCAAGGACAGTTGCAGACAGCATCACTGGCCAACGTACTGGCTGGTTCGTCTGAAGCTGCGTTCAAGCAGGCTACAGCTCGTATCGTGCAGGCTGACGGTGGCGGCGGCAACGGAGCTGGCGGCGGCGCTGGTGGCGCTGGCGGTGCTCCAGTCGGTGCTCTGATCAACATCGCCAACGAGCAATCGGGCGTTCCGACTGCAGCAGACAATCCATATAAGACAGTGCCACAGGCAGTCTGGATGGTTCAGCAAATGTACAAGTTCGTTTTTGTACCGCTGGCAATCCTCTTTCTCCTGCCTGGTGCAGTTATTACCCAGGTGAAAAGTCAGATTGTTCAGGGTTTCAAATTGAACGCTGAGGATCAGTCGAGCCCGTTTGAGGGAATTTTGCGCTCCGTCATTGCGGTTTTTTTGATTCCGGCGACACAGCTGATTGTCAGCTATTCAATTGACGTGGGCAACTCGATGGCTTACAGCGTCAAAGATTGGGTCGACTTGCAGCTGATTTTCGACTGGTCGAGAGAGCTGACTTACAACACGCCTATAGATAAGAACGCCAACACGATCAATGCCACGGGTAACGCTGCTGCCGCAAACAACGGCGGTAACGGCGGTCAAGCAGGTGGTCAAAGTGGTGGATTCCTTGGAAGCATCAGTGGATTCCTGGGCAGCATCCCACTTGTAGGTGGCGCACTGCAGAGTGGATTCAACTCGCTTGCCGGATTCCTCGGCGCTTCAGGGGAGGGTCTGGGTAGCGATACGCCGGAGCAAAATACGGTCTACGAGGACCAGTCGTGGTTGAGCGGCGCTATGGAAGCGGCGTTCAACATGGCGACGTATCTCTTCTCGTCGGCAGTGATAGTACTGGGGGCATACCAGCTCACCTTCATGTGTTATCTCTTCTTGCTTGGACCTCTTGCGGCAGCGTTCTTTGCATGGCCTCGCATTCAAGCTCAGTCGCAACAGAAGCTCTTTACAGATGTTTTTGCTAACTGGGTCAACGCCGTCATAGTCGTTTCATTGTGGCGCTTCTACTGGATGGTGATTCTCGCCATCATGACTCAAAGAATCCTATATATTCAGGATTCCGGAGGCGCCAGCAACTTGCAGTGGGAAGTGGCTGTGTTTACCTGCTTGCTCGGATTGATGATGTGGGTGCCATTCAACCCCTGGAGCTTCGATCCTGCTGCGGCGTTTGAAACTGCAAACGCAACTGGTCAGCAGATGATGAAGGGTGCCTCTGGCGCCATGGGCTCAGCCGCACAGGCTGGCGGCATGCCGGCAGGGCAGGTGCAGGCGATGCAAGGTCAGATCAACCAGGCACTCCAGCCCATGCAGCAAGTCTCGAGTGCCTTCGCTCTTGCTTCTAACGGTCCGTCAGGCACAGGTTCAGGCCTCTATCAGGGCACGGGCGCCATGGCTGGCATGACGGAACCGGCCAACTCGGGCGGTGCGACTAACGCCAACATGAGCGCTAATGTGACGCCGCCGCCTAGTGCTAACTTCAGCAACACTTCACCGGCGACAAATGCGCCGGTTAGCAGTGTTGCCCAGCCGACTACGAGCCAACCGCCAACGTTGGCATCGCCTGCGGCTAACAACGCAAATCTTGCAGTTGCGCAAAACGCAAATCCTGAGATGCCGGTATCTGCGATGCCGGAATCGACTCCTCTTTCACCTTCCAACGGTGCGACCATGGCCGTGAATACAAACGCTTCAACCGGTGACGTGCAGAACGCCATGCCTGAAGCGCAAACCACGATGGCGAGCCTCGGAGTAGAAGGTGGTGGCGCACCTCTCACTGGTAACGGTGGCAATGGAGGCGGAAACGATGGCGGTGGCTCCGCCAACATGGTTGCCATGTCTGGTCCACCGACAAGCGGTGGAGCAGATCAAGGTGGCTATCATGGCCAGAGTGGCGGCAGCACTAATAGTGGTGGCAGCAATTCCGGCGATTCTTCAATACAGGTGGCGACGCTGGCAGCAGCCAGCAGCAGCGGCGGTACGAACTCGGGCGGCACGAGGAACAATCCACCAAACGAAACCCCACCGCCCCAGGGTAACAACGACCAGAACACCCCGCCTCCACCCACAGCCTACGCTTAAATTTCGCCCCTGAGATGCCATAAATGAGGAATGATTGTATGAACGTCAAAAGAACGGCAGCCACTCTGATAATAAGAGTCATCGCGCTGTTAATGGTGGCATATGCGGTGCCAAGCAGTGGGGCGCTCGCTGCCCCGGCTGCGGCGGGCAACACCACCGGCGCCCTCGACGTGAACCCGGGCTATGCTGCTTACCAGCGTGAAATGTACTTCCAGCGATTTCCGGCCGCCCGCGAAGGCGGTCCGACTGAGATGGGTGGTCATGACCAGGTCAAAGACAAGAAGTCGATGGGCCCCGGTAATGTTATACACAGCAAATCAGGCCCGGTATTCATGTGGCCCGTGTCGATTCCTACAGCCACTTCGCCTGTGCCTACAAAGCGCGACGAGATGGTCAACGACGACATGTTCAAGACTTTTGGTTACCCTGTTTCTGATACCCAGTTGCAGGTAATTCAGCGCTACAACCAGAACAGAATGTTGGAGCAAGCCTTCGACCCAGAAAAAATCATGTGGGCAAGCAGCGCCACAGCTGGTATGCAAGCCACTTCCGCAGCCAATAGCGCCGCCTCAGCATCGGTAAACCAGGCTCAGAGTGCTATTGATTTTACTAAGAAGTATCTGACCAACTTCACTTCCGAAGCTGGAAATCGTTGGCAGAAGATTCGCGATCAATTATTTATTCCGATGGCAATTCTGCTTTTGCTGCCGGGAGCAGTCCTCGCTCAGGTGAAAGCGATCGTCTCTCAGGGTTCGCCAGTTCTGGGTGATACCAATCCTTTCGAAGGCATCCTCCGCTCGATCATCGCTATCTTCTTGATTCCAGCTACTTTCCTGGTGATCAACTACGGTATCGATGTCTCGAACTCGATTACATTTACGATCGCCGATGAGTATAAGCGTATTTTTGGTACAGATATGTACGAAGACGCTCAGTGCGCCCAGAAGCGAGCCTTTCCTGTCAACCCATCAGACAGAAACGACAATGCTGTCATCGCTGGTGAAAATCCTCCTACCGGTCAGGGCACGACTGCCTGGGACCCTTATGAAGCTCTGACCTTGAACTTGCGTCAATACGACCCATGCGCCAAGATCGACAAAACCAGAACGCCCGACGAACGAGTTCGTGATGCTAAGAAAATCACTCGTTTGATGATGAATGGTGCCAATGCTGGACTGACGGGCACCTGGAACGTCATGTGCGCATTCCAGATGGCATTTTTGTATTACTTGTGGTGCATGGGACCAATTGCAGCTGCGCTCTGGGTCTGGCCAATGCAACGTCTGAGAACCGCTCTGCCAAGCTGGATTGAGGGAGTAGTCACACTATGCTTCTGGAGTTTGTTCTGGAATACGACCGTGCTTCTGATGGCATGCTTCCGCGGTGTCGGTGACTCCGGAACGGTAATCATGTCTGCCTTGAACTTCCTGGCTAACATGTGTGTCAAGTATGCGTTCGACTTCAGCGGTCTTGTCAGCCAGGGTGCTTCAAGCGGTGTCTCGAATGCTGTTCAACAGGCGATGCAAGGAGGCGGTGCCGCCGCGGGCGGTGCAGGTGGTCGTGGTGCTGCAGCTGGTGCTCCAGGTGCGCATGGTGGCGCTGCCGCTGGCGGGGCTCATCCTGGTGGAACGACAGCCGGCGCGCACCCGACCGGAGCCGCTGGTCTCAACTCTGCACTGCGTACGGCTTCGGCTCAGAACGCACACTCTGGTGTGATGGGCAATGCTTCGGGCATTCCTGGTTTGACTGGAGATCACGGCGGCATGCCAATGTCTAACAGTCTCACTGCAGGCAACCCGGCCCTCACTGCCAATCATGGTGCAATGCCGGGAAGCGCCAGCACAGTAGGTGTCGGCCGAGATGCCGGTCTGCCTCCAGGTGCGACTGCCGGACATATGAATACATTTGCCGGCGGACCCGGCGCAGATGGAAGTGTGATTCCCGCTTCATTCTCAAGCGGTGGCAACTCTCCGTTTACGTTCGCGTCCACAGGCGGCAATCCAGCCGCTCTGGCCGGACATCCAGGTGGTGACTTCAGCGCCAGCGCTCTCAGTCAGGGCGGAAACTCGCTTGGCTTGCATATGAACAATGGTCAGTTGCAAGTCAATCCGCAGGCGCTGCACAACCTGCAAAATGCCATGAATGATCCAAACAGCGCTGCTCACCGAGAGCTAGCCGGGGCTATGAACGCCTTGCAACATGGTGACCCGAGGGCGCTGGCTCAGCTGGCGCAACAGGGCGCACAGGGAATTAACGGACTCGATCCGCAGACTTCCCGCGCACTCGGTGCACTGGCCATGGATGCTCAACAGATGTATGCGCAGGGATCCACCGGTCTCTCACCTGCAGATATGAGCGCGGTTCAACAGTTTGCCTCAGGCCAACTCGGACCGAATGGCATGCCGGCCATCGGATTCGATGCCAATGGCACGCTCACTAACAACTTGACTGGATCGCCAATAGACTTCTCGAACACGAATTTGACAAATCTGAACAGCATGGCGCTGAATGGTTTGCCGTCTTCCGACCCAGCCTTGAACCCTGGCATTACATATGATCCGAGAACGGGACAACCAACCAACGAAACGTTCGCCCAGATGATGGCAAATGGTTCGATGCAATCGTTGCCTACAAACGGATTCGACGGATTGGCCAACTCGAATGGCACCAATCTGTCAAATATGAGCCTGGTCGACTCCAGTGGTAATCCTATTGGCGCCGGTATGGTCAATGCTCAAGGTGGCTTCACAGGTGGCTATTCGCCAGCTGGAGATGTCTACGCCTTGAACTCGAATACAGGCACTCCGATGGCTCGTTATGATGCGGAAACGCATCAGTGGCAAGCCACAAACGCTCAGGGCGTTCCTAACGGAATCGTCATGGGTTCAAATGGAGATTGGGTTGCACCAGCTCCAGGCGGCGTCGCAGGCTCCGGAGGCGGAGCTGGTGCGGTTCCTGTCACTTATGACAACGGCACGCAGCAGTGGTACACATCCAACAGTGGTGGCAATGTCGTCTATGACCAGACCGCCAATGGTGGCGCCGGCGGATTCACAACACCGCAGGGTGTGGCACTGAATTACGACGGTAATACATACACCGCTCAGAATGACAGTTCGATTCGCTACAATCAGGATCAGAACAGCTTCGTCAGCACCACAACTGGTGCGCCGCTGCAATCCGGTTCAGATGGTCAGTGGTACGCTTCAGGCTCGAATGGCTCGGTTGTGCTCAACCCGGCTGACAACAACCTGTATATGGCTGGTTCTAATTACGGATCAGGCGCTCAGGTGAGCTACAGCTCGACCAGCGACTACGGTGGCGGTGGCACGTACACTGCAGCCGGCGGTCAGGTCTACTACGACAACGCGAAAAACTCCTTTGAGGTTGCCGGTAGTGGTCCATCGGGTGGTGCAGCAGTGTCGTATTCAAACGGCACATGGTATGCCAACGATACGAACAATCAGATCGCATACAACACCAGCAGCCATCAGTTGGAAGCCAGTGGGTCGAGCGCAGCTCTGCAGTACAACGCACAAACAGGCACGTACTCGTCGTACGACAACCAGGTGCAGTACAACTCTGCGACCCAGTCATTCCAGGCTGGTGGGCAGAGTGTCACCGCCACTGGTGACCAGTGGTACGCCTCTAACTCCAATTACACTGTAGCCTACGACCAGCAGAACCACCGTTTTGAAGCCTCCGGCACTACTCAGCCGCTGGTTTACGGTGACACTGCCGGTGGAGGTCAAGGATGGAGTGCAGCCGGCACCAATGGTTCTATCGTCTACGACACGAGCACAGGTACTTATGCATCCGCCGGTGGTCAGGCTCCCGTCTACTACTCGCGTGGCACTTCCAGTGACGGTAGCGGCGGAACTTACTTCGCCTCAGGCACCAACGGTAGTGTCTATTACGATACTTCCGCTCAAACATGGGCCGGAGCAGGGGCGGGTGGACAGCCAGTCGCATACAGCTACGACAGTTCTTCTCAAACCTGGGCTCCTGCTCAAGGTGGAGGGGTTGTCGGCGGCAATGAGTATCGTGTTGATTACTCTTCTGCGCAACAACAGGCGCAGCAGCAACAGCAATACGATCAGCGACAGTTTGCTGACCAATCGCAGTATGCGCAACAAACGCAGGTGCAGCAGCAATACGCGCAGTATGCGGCACAGCAGCTCGAGCAGCAATATGCGGCTCAGCAACTGCAGCAGCAGAACTCGTATCAAACGCAGCAGCAACAAGACGCGCAGAATTACGTTCGGCAGCAAGACGCCCAGAACTACGCCAATCAACCGCAGCAGATTGCCTATCAGCAACCACAGCAGCCAGATTCGCAGTATTACACGCAGCAGGGCGGAGGATACCCACAAGCCGCGTATCAACCAGATGTGCAGGTCAACCAGCCTTCGCAATATCAAAACGTCAGCTTCGACCAGACTTCTGGCGGCGGAGTCGGCGGTGGTGGTGGTGGTGGTGGCTCAGCCACGTTCGAGACACGCAGCGAAAGCCCAACCAGCTACGGTCAGTCGTACGGCAGTGTCGGCAATGTCGAGAATCAGTATCTCGCCAGCGCTGCTTCTGCAAGTGATGCAGTCTTCCATCAGGAGACGCCATATCATCACCATGAAGCACACCACGACGCGCATAACGAACCGGCGCCGGTTGAACACGAGCGAGCTCAGCCTCAAGATTGGGGCTACCAGGGTCACGCCGACGCTGGAAACCATCCAACGTCATCGGCTGACTACTACAGCCGACCTGTTCAACCGCAGGGTGGGCAGACAGCTCGTCCAGCGGGTGGCTTGAACGCATTCGTGCCGGTGCCTGCTATGCGTCCACGCCAGCAACAGCCACAAGCTGGTCAAGGCAACAAGCCGCATCCTGGTCAGACCAACAAGCCACCGCAGCAACCGCATCAGGAGCAGCCGCCTGAAGGTCCAATCATCAGGAAGGGCGCCCTGGACATAAATGCCAAGCAGGGTGGTTACGTGACTGACGATGAAAAGCGCAGACGCCAGCAAGAACTGCTGAAAGAGTCATGGGCTGAATATCAAGAAGGGCAGAACCCTGAGGAGGAGGCCTAGGGTTAATCTGGTTGCATTAATCAGGTAAATCCGTATCATCTTTCACGTGGAAAGGAAACGCTCACGCTTGATCCGCTCACATTGAAGTGAGCGGGGCTACGAAGAGAGGAATGTACCTAGCAGACATCGCAGTCAAATGCCCAAGCTGTGGAGTGAAATTTAACTCCCGCCAGCTCGTTGTTACTATCGATACGGGTCGACGGAACAGCGAATTGAGGCAAGACTTCGAAGGCAGGGCTGAGCAGTACGAACCGTACACGGTTTGCACCTGCCCGAGCTGCGGAAGGGCCGATTGGACGGCTCGTTTTGAGCCAACGCAGGAAGTCGTCACCCTGCAGCAGCCTAATTCCACTCCTCACCTGCAATTCCGTGCCGCAGCGCTCGCGGCAGAGAAAAGCGGTCGAGATTTCTACAACGTTGGACTTCTTTATTTGCATGCCGCCTGGTGTGCCGACGACAATCGCGCTTATCCACAGGCTCGGGAATATCGGAGACTTTCGGCTGATTCCTTCAAAAAATCGCTTTTCGACGTTTCATGCCCGGTCGATCAGCGTATGGAAATAGAATACTTAGTAGGAGAGTTGCTCAGGCGGTCGGGGGATTTTGAAGCAAGCAAAGTACATTTCAGGCAGGCGATTCCCAAGCTGCCGGCCAAATATGCCTATATGGCGAGGAAGTTGATGCGCCTGGCCGAAGCCTCAAGTGTCGAGGCGATAAGATTCGAGAACGAAGGTAATTAGTTAAATGTCGCAAGTTCACAAGGTCATTATTCTCAATAAGCCGCTGAAGATTTTCGATTTCACGCCGATTCAGCTGATCATGCACGTCATTGCCATCATCACAGCTTTGCTGATGGCGACCAACATGCCCAAGGAATGGAAGTTTAACAATGTACCGGCAGGCGTGTTCGTCTTTGTGGCGATAGTCGGAGCATCCATTGTTCTGGGCAAAATGTCAGAAGTAAAGCCCTGGTCCTGGTGGAAGAATATGGTCCTCTATCGCCTCGGTCTAGTTCCAAATCTGTTCGTGCCAAAGCCCGAACCTGCACCGCTTTATCCAGATCCCAATATAATTGACAGTAAGAAGAAGACCGAGCAGTACTATGTTGAAGCTCAGGATCAAGCCGCCCCTCGCTAAAATGGCTGATAAATCGAGATTTCAACTACGAAAATGCCAGTATCGCTTAACTGGCGCTTCGGATAGGCTATCCTAAGAACACGAAAGATTTTAAGAACACGCAAGATTTCGCACGGGTATCAGCAAAATGGCAGAGGGCGCACGACCAAGAGCAAACAGAAGAGCTGCTCCGTCGCGTCCGTCTAAAGGCAAATCGAAGTCGTCCAACGGCAATGGTGGAGGCGGCGACGGCGGTCGGACTATTCCGCTCACTGCCGAACCTTCCATAAACAACGTCATCGGCGGGTTTTATAACTCGTTGCCGTCCATGGTGCGGGAGTTGCTCCCGTTTGGCACCACTGGCGGTGGCGGTGCGGGTGGTGGCGGGGGCGAAGATGATGGGGAACCGCCGAAAGACAAGCGCGGCGAGACCAGCTGGCAAGACGTGTGCTTTGTGCACTCAATTCCAGGTGATGATCAAGACGAAGGCCTGGTTGTTCTCGCAGACGGCAGCATGCGTCGTTACATCATTTGCAAAGGCATCAATGCCTTGCTGTTCGACGAAGCCGACCGCGAGATGATGGCGCGCAACTTCGCGCACTTCGCCAACTCTTGCGATTCAGACATTCAGGTGATCATCAAAGCAAGGAACTTGCCGGTCGATGAATATCTGTCGCGATACCAGATTTTGATCAAGACTGAAAACGACTATTTGAAATGGTATGCGGACTACACAGACAAATGGTTCAGGCGCGTACAGGACGTTCACTTCGTTCCACAGCGCGATTTCTATGTTGTGGTCAGCTACCAACCACCAGACTGTAAAACCTCGTCAGGGAAGCCCTGGCATGGCAGACGATCGATTCAAAAACATGAGGAGTATCTCGAAACTCTCAATCGTCTGACTAAAACTTGTTTGGAACAGCTGCGTGCTTCGAACCTGCGACCTGTAACTCTGTCGCGCCGAGAAGTGCGCAATTTGCTTTATTCCGATTTAAATCCGAGCCTCGCTCAGCGTGAGCCGGAAGCGCCACCCAGCCGGGCGGGTGTGTCTGAAGCTTCCTGTCTGGCAGGATCTGCTATGAAGGTTGCTGACGAGCACCTCTGGTTGGACGGAAGATTTATCGGCACGCAATATATGCAGCAGCCGCCTCACGAAACGTGGATGGGCTGGCTTGTAGACTTGCTTACACTGAGCGTGGAGTACACGCTCTCGATGTTCATTCACACTTGCGACCAGGATAAAGTTCGCAATTCGCTGAAGATGAACTATCGACTGGGTGTTGTTACCAGTACGCAACTTGCTACTCCCGACCTGGAAGGTTTGGAGTCGACCAGGCGCGCTGCGTCTGCCATTCAGGAGTTCTTGCGCAGCTCGAACAAAGCCTTCGACATCAGCATGTACATTACGACGAGCGCAGAAAGCCCCGAGCGTCTTGCACAGAATACAGACGAAATCAGGCGCGTATTTAAAAACCGTGGTGCTATTCTCGATCGCGCTCAACTGCTGCAGCTTGATTCATGGCAGTCGACACTGGCATCAGGCGTGGACAAACTGGCGATTGTTCACCGCGTCATGTCGCCGATTGTCGGAACATTCTGGCCCTTCTTCACAGCCAGTTGCGGAACCCCAGACGGTGTGCCGTTCGGGTTCGCTATCGCTTCAAGAGAACCTGTGCTGCTCAATCCCTTTTTTCGAGGCGCCGGCAAAGACGCTAACAACATGTTCGTTGTGGGAACCACCGGAGCTGGTAAGTCTTTCGCTGTATCCATGCTGATCTTGCGTCTGCTGCCTCTGGGCACGCGCTTCGTTTTGATAGACAAAACCGTAGACAAAAAGGGTGCTTATCGATTCATCACCAAAATTCTCGGCAGTGAGCTGAGCGACTATATCGATCTTGGTCCCAATTCTGGAAACATGATCAATCCATTTGATTTGAGCGCCGACGATCAAATGGAATATGGACCAGATGGCGAAAAACGCAGAGCCGGCGAGCCTTCCGCTGATAAAATCAGTTCGCTTCTCTCGCTTTTAGACTTGATGTTGGCGCCGGAAGGTCGCGAAGAATTGAACGTCGAAGAGAAGTCTCTGCTCGATGGTTTGATTCGCGTTGCGTACATGGACGCGCATTTCCGCGGCACCGTTCCTATCATGTCTGACCTCGCCAGAGTGACAGCCCAGGCTGCTGCCGATGAAGTCGACCCGCTGCAGCGCGACCGCCTGCAGATGTTTGCTCGTGGACTTTCGTTGTACACCAAAACCGGTGCCTTCGGTGGATTGGTTGATGGACACACAAACATCGACGCAGAAAAATTACTGCTCGTATTCGACACAAGAGAAGTGAACGAGCCGAGACTTGAGCGTATCGCTGTTTTCATTCTGGCAGAATTTATTCGTCGCCGAGCCGCTCACTGCAAAGCATTCAACATGCGATTCGCAGCTATCATAGACGAAGCCGCGACATTGATGCGATTCAAAGCCGGAGCCAGACTGCTCGACGACCTTTCTAGAAGAGCCCGACACTACGGTATGATGCTTGTCTCCATTACGCAGCAGTTGAAAGACTTTTTCAGGCAGTCTGAGCAAGCCGACTCGGTCGTGAAAAACTCGCATATGAAGCTTATTCTGCGGCAAGACCCGAGTGACTTGAAGTTGCTCAAAGAAACGCTGCGACTGACTGATGCAGAAGTCGTCTCGATTGAGAATTTCTCCAAAGACGAAGAGAAACGAAGAGACAGCCAGTGTCTTTTGATTGTAGGCGCAGTGCACGGAACGATTCGTCTTGTGCCAAGCCCGATGGACTACTGGATATGTACATCTGAGCCTATCAACGATATTCCGAAGCGCGAAGGAATGATCAAAGAAGTGCAGTTGAAAAATCCGAAGTTGACAGAAACTGACGCTTGCCGTCAAGCCGTGTATTATTTAGGCGTGCAGCATGAATCGTGATTGTGTTCTCCCTATCTTTCCAAATTTAAAAGACTAGTGTTTATCCCATGGAATTGCTTCCTGTTAAAAGTAAGCTTGTAGAGACCGACAGGTGTGAATAGAAATGGAAAAACTATTCCGCCCCAATAAATGGTTTGTCGGTTTCTGTGGATTACTCATCGTTGTTTTCGTATCGTTGCAGTATGTGAGCCGAATGCGCTTGCAGGGGCTTGCGCAAGCATGGGGCAAGGAAATCTACACCTGGGATTGGCCGGGGCAGAAGTTGCATTCAAGCGCAAAGATGACGAAAGCCGATGTTGTGAAGAAAACAGACTCCGATGCAGTAGTCAAAGTCACAGGTGTTCAAACGTTAGACTGGTCCGGTGATCAACCGCAGCATAGTGAAACCGAATGTGGTGCGCAGTTGACATTCTACAAAACCAATAACGATTGGGTGCTGGGAAAAGTGGAGTTGCAATAGATGTATTGGCGAGTCAGAAAGTCCAGCGTCGATCAATTGGTGCGGCAGTATGGAGTGCACGTCCTCCTAATTGTCAGCGTCCTTTTAAATGCGCTTCTGATCGTAACGCGCCCCAATCCAGGCAAAACTATTACCAAAGACCAGCGAGTCAACTATGAAAATTTCGCTCGCACGGTCACTCAGCACTTGCTTGATACCAACTACATCAGTTACAAGGAGTCTACCCTGGCTCTGATTGAAAAAGAGCTGGCACCGCCAGTAGTGCAGGTGCTTTCGAAGAACGGTATGTTGGCCGCCACTCAAGACGAGCTGGCTGCTCAAGCAAAGAGCCTTTCTGACTCCCGCCAACTGTCTGCCATTCGCATCGACGAAGTGGCTACCAGCGAGCCGAATGCCAAAGGTTTGATTCCGATGGAAGTGCGTGGAGTAGTAGCGATTCACTCGGCAGAAGAGAGTGGACCGAGCGGTCCTGTAAATTTCAAGTTTCGTTATTTGATCGGTAACAAGAGTGACAAGAACGGGCAACCAGTGATGGGTCCAGATGGTCGCCCAATGGCTCTAGTAGCTGGCTTTGAAGATTTATCCGGCAAGCCAAACCCTCAATAGATTTTCGGGTGGCTAATTCTCTCTGGAGATGGTCGTGTCTGCGGGCTTTTGCGCTTAGCTGTCAACTTCGGTCTGCTTCCGCTCACGGTTAAAGGTAAGCGAATCGGTGTGGCGTAATGCCTTTTGAAACGCGGTTTCCAGGTATGCTGCTTTCCAGGTAAGGAAGCCACCAGATAAATTTCGCACGTCAAATCCTGCTTGTTTGAGAATTCGATACGCCAGGTAGGATCGTTGGCCGCTCTGGCAGTAGGTGATTATTTTCTTTCCGGCCGGAATCTCCGAGATTCTTTCTCGCAGCTCAGGGATCGGGATATGAATGCTTTCAGCTATGTAGCCCCTGGCACGCTCAGCTTCAGTTCGAACGTCAATGAAGCACACCTCGGAATCGTTGACAGCTCGGAAAGCTTGCTGCCAGCCGATCTGAGTTAGAAATCCATCCAGTACATTTGTACCTACCATCCCAGCCAGATTGATAGGGTCTTTTGCTGAACCAAACGGAGGCGCATACGCGAGTTCCAACTGCGCGAGATCGCGGACCGTCATGTTGGCTTTAATGGCCGTAGCTATTATGTCTATGCGCTTATCGACGCCTTGTTTGCCTATTATTTGCGCTCCAAGTAAGCGACCAGAGACGGGATGAAACAACACTTTCATATCCAATCGCTCAGCTCCTGGATAGTAGCCTGCGTGGTGAGATGGATGCACATACACTGACTCGCATGGAATTTTGAGTTCTCTAAGAGTTTGCTCTTTTTGACCAACAGTCGCAACGGTAAGCTCGAACACTCTTAAAATCGCTGTGCCATAGGTGCCCTCATATTTCTCGTTTTTGCCGAATATATTGTCGACAGCAATGCGACCCTGGCGATTGGCAGGACCACCAAGCGCAATAAGAGTTTCAGTGTCGCTGATTGGTTGGCGGACTTCAATGACATCGCCCACAGCCCATACGTTCGGTGAACTCGTTTGTAGATGCGCATCGACTTTCACACCACCCCGTGGTCCGATCTGCAAGCCGGCATTGCGCGCCAGCGAAGATTCAGGTCGCACGCCCAGTCCCAATATGACCATATCAGCTGCAATTGGCTCAGCGCTTCCAGCCTCAACCCAACAAGATTTTGGTGCGGCATCGGTGCAAGCGACGTGCTCTGGTGTATGAAAAGCACTGATGGTTGAACCGAGCACAAGCCTGACCTTGTGCTTCTGCAATTCTTCGTGAACGAGAGTCGCCATCTCAAAATCAAGTGGCGCCAAAACATGATTTTGGCCGTCGATGAGAGTGACTGACATGCCCTTGTTGGCATATTGTTCTGCAGTTTCCAGCCCGATAAATCCGCCGCCTGCAATTACAACTGTTCTCGGATTGTGCCTGTTCACCCACTCTTCAATCGCAGTTACATCATCGAGACTGCGTAAGCTGAAAAGTCCGGGCAAATCAATTCCAGGAATTTTCGGCTTAATGGGCGCTGCGCCCACTGCAAGAATCAGATCATCGTATGACTCTGTGTACGTTCTGGAGTTTTTAACATCTCTGACTTCAACAGTTTTCCCAGTCGTACTGATCGCTATAACTTCGCTGTTGACTCTAATATCTAAATTCAATTTGCGACGAAGGTCTTCTTGCTTGACGACAAGCAGTTTATCAATTGACTCTATCTCACCGCCTAAGAAATAAGGCAAGCCGCAATTGGCAAACGAAACGTGAGCACCGCTCTCGAAAACTAGTATTTCGGATTCTTCTGAGATTCGTCTCGCTCTCGCCGCTGCGCTCATACCACCAGCCACGCCGCCAATGATCACTATCTTTTTTGCTTCTTTAGTTAAGTTATCCGCTGACATGAAGTTTTCTCCTAGAAC
This sequence comes from Drouetiella sp., assembly GCA_036702955.1. Classification (GTDB taxonomy): domain Bacteria; phylum Cyanobacteriota; class Vampirovibrionia; order Obscuribacterales; family Obscuribacteraceae; genus PALSA-1081. The sequence goes on from DATNPY010000045.1 coordinate 26,494, forward strand.
GCTAAAAATTGTTTTGCAAGCATGAAACCCGACAGTGCCAGCAACGTGATACCAAATGCAGTTTTTAAAACGTTCTGACTTACGTGATGCGAGAAGTGTCCTGCGACGGGCGCTGCGGCAATTGTGCCTGCGACGAATGGCAGCATGGTATTACCCCACTGCACAGAGCTGGCATATGTTGCTGCTCCGACGAGGCTGTTCATGCCAATGATAACTAGCGAAGTGCCGACGGCTTCTTTGATATTCAGTCCGACAACGAATGTCAGCGCCGGAACGATGATAAATCCCCCACCGACTCCAAGCAGCCCCGTCAGAGTGCCTGCAGCACAGCCTGATATCAACGTTTTGGCGAGCTTGTTTTTGTTGACTGTTTTTCTTTCACCACTAGTGCGCCTGTGCTTCACCATCAACACGCCGATCACTGCCATGATGCAAGCGAACAGGATAAGTTGCACCCGGTCCGACAATAGCTTGCCAATTTGAGCTCCTGCATAGCTGCCTGCGGCGCCTGCGCCTCCGAAGAGAAGAGCTGTTCTAAGCAACACTGAATCTTTGCGATAGTGACCGATTGCAGCAAGCAGACTTGCTACTCCGATTATCAGCAAACTTGTTCCTATCGCTGCTTTTGCTTCGACTCCCAAGACGTAGACCATAATGGGAACCGCAACTATGCTGCCGCCGCCCCCGAGAAGTCCTAGCAGACCGCCGGTTGTGAGACCTAAAGCTATACTCAAAATCAGCATGCCTGCCCTTTCTCACTTTGAAGAGCAGCAGGAGGGCTTGTTTGACCCACTTATTTGAGAGTCAAGCTTGTTCCACGGCGCCCTGGCAATCAGCATCGCGAGACCGCAGTTGCCCGTTAGCCCCGCAAATGTGAGTCCGGCTCCGATAAATGCTGGAACAACGAACCAGCCCCGGTTTAAACCCCAGCCAGCCGCGACACTTGACAGGAGAATCGCTCCGATAGCCAGCTGTGTTTGTCTTTCTAGCGATAATCTTTTCGGACCCTCCTTAAGAGCCAGCCCTGCTTTCTTCCAATCCGTGATGCCACCGGTAAGAACCGCTGCATCCATCCCATATTTTGCGAGGAGAGCTGCAGCGCGATCTGCTCTGCTGCCTGTGCGACAAATCAATATCGTTGTACAGTCTTTCTTTATTTCGCCGCCGCGAGTGGCCAGATCATCGAGCGGAATGTTTTTCGAGTTTTCAATATGTTCGCTATCAAATTCGAGAGGCGTGCGAACGTCAATGAGTTGTATGCCGCTGGCGTTGCCGCTCAGAAGGAGCTGCAATTGATTGTGGCTGAGTCTGGTGATTGTGCCTGTGACAGTGCTTGCCATTTTTTTACTCCGTTTTGAACTTTTCTATTTCAATATATCGTTATTTGGTTGAATAGTCAATTGACGAAGTAGCGTTGTATTGCTACACTGAATGGTATGAATCGGAGGATGCAATGGCTTCGAAGAAAAGCAGCAAGCAAGGTGGGAAAAAGCAGCCGTTATCAAAAGACGCGCTTGAAATCGTGGCGGCGAGGTTTCGCGCTATGGGTGATGCCACGCGTCTGGAGATGCTGCAGTACTTGATGGACCGGGAGCATTCCGTGCAGGAACTCTGTGAACTCACTGGAATGAGTCAGGCAAATATCAGCAAGCATCTTTCACTTCTGGCAGATCAGGGCATATTGAACCGGCGTAAGCAGGGTTTGTTCGTCTATTATTCAGTAGCTGATATGACGATTTATCAGCTTTGCGATCTGGTTTGCGGCTCGCTTTCTGAGCGATTTGCCAAGGTGCAGCAGCATTTTTCTCAAAGCAACTAGTACCAGCCGACTTTCACTCAGGATGTTTTCAGTCAGTTAATTTCTGCTAGCTGGCTGGTTAGCTAGTTAGTAGTTAGAAAGCTGGTTTGCTCTCTCCTCGGGTTGGACGTGTTGATTTGCTCCAACCAGAGTCGCCGGAAATGTTCGACCGCTCGGTCGCTCGGAAAGTGTTTTTCGTCCGTGGCTTCAGTCGAAACAGATGGTCGTTGCGAGAGCACAACATTACGATCTTGATTGAGTATGATGCTGTTGGACTTATTAAAAAGTGGTGTTAAAAGCGGTGCCAGAAATGGTATCGGTACGATGCGCTGATATGCCCTTAAATATAAGCGTGTCAGGGAATCTGAAACAGGCACGAAGCTGATGAACTGGTAAAATTTGTCGTGTGAAATCGTCAGCAGCCAGAGATTGGGAAAAATAAATTGTATCGCCGGCTTGGACGCGTCCAGTTCGCTGACGTACATCGAGATCCTGTTTTCTTGACACTCGATTTTCCTGGTGCCGCGGACGTCGACATTTCGCCCAATCGTTGTTCTGTGAACAAATGGCAAATGCGCGTAATCAAGTTGATTCTCGACGCATCTGGTTACGTGTGTTGGCCACTCGTGTACGGATTCGTGCATTAACAAACCAGAATTGAGCTCGGCGAACCATGGAGGCGAATCCGCATGATTAGCGTTGTTGTTAAACCAGACGAAGCCATTTTGCTCTACGGTACCATGCGTTTCTACGCGGAGGTTCGGGGCAGGTTTTTCTGTTTCGGGCACGAACGTGCAACTGCCGGTAGTATCAAATGTAAATCCATGGAATGGGCATTGAATACAGTTTCCTTGCACTGCGCCCAAGCTCAGCTTAGCAGAGCGATGCGGGCAAGTGTCTTTCTGCATTATCACTTTGCCCGATGAATCTCGCCATAGCACGAAGTCTTCACCTAACAACTTTACTGAGATCGGGCGATTTTGCACTTCCGAACTTGCCGCAACTGTGTACCAGGCATTGGGAACCTGCATGAATTTGACCTTTAACCTATTGCTTTCCGCCTGGATGGAAAAGAGGGCTGAACTTTGCCAATCCGTTCGAAGCAGCTGTCAGATTTGCGAAGTTATAGAGCAAACGGGCGCCAACACTGGCGTCCCATTCATCAGCACCTGGTGCAACTTCGCAGATGTCGAAGCCGATTAGTTTTCTTCCCGAGCGCAAGACTTCGTGAACGAGAAACAGGCTTTGTTCGTATTCCAATCCGCCCGGCACAGGCGTGCCTGTGTTTGGACAGAGTTTCGGATCGAGTCCGTCGATGTCGAAGCTCAAGTAAACATTTTCAGGCAAGTCCTTTATCACCGTTTGGCAGATGGAGTGCCACGATTCACCGCGGTACGCTTTCGCTTTCATTTCACGGTCTGTATGCATAACGAGACGACCATCTGAATTTTTGACGAGCGAAACTTCATCGTCGCAATAATCACGAATTCCTACTTGCACCAACTTGCTCACATTGGCGATCTGCATGACATTGAACATTATTGATGCGTGGGAGTAGCGAAAGCCTTCATAAGCGTCTCGTAGATCAGCGTGGGCATCAATGTGCAGTATGCCAAACGATTGATCTTTTGCCAGCTCTTCTATGAGACCAAGCGGCGCGCTATGGTCTCCACCGAGAACACAAACCAGTTTTCCTTTGTTCAGATACTTCCTGGACTGAGCCCGCACATATTCATTCATCTTTTCGCAGTCAGCATTTATCTCGGCAAGAAGCTTCTCGTCAGTTCCGTTTTCGCCAAGAATAGATAAATATCGCTCAGCTTTTGCGCGAGTTTCGACATTGAGTTTGCCGATCGAATCGCTGTCTTCGTGCATTGCCAACCCAACTTTCCACGCGTCCTCGACAAACGGGTCATACAAATCAACCTGCTTTGACGCCTGCAAGACTGCTTCTGGAGCACTGGCAGTGCCGGTTCGATAAGAGACGGTAGCTTCCCAGGGGACCGGCAAAATCACCTGTGCTGCCGTCTTGGTATCAAACGGAAGCCCGAATATTCCATCGAGCGTAGCCATGGCGTTTGGGTCAAAGGCAGATGTTGCGGTGTGCTGGCTCACGAACAGTTCCTATCAAGCGACGAGGTAACGCTCTATTTAACGCTTCAATTCATATTTTGTCAAAACGGTTGCATCTCAAAACGTTAACCTGACCTTAATGACACGTGTCTAAACTGATATCAAATCTAACAGCGAAGTCTACACATGAATCAATAACGACAGAAGCTATCGCAAAGTCCACGGACTCAGGAGGCGGTGTTGAACGCATATCTAATTATTGGTGTTGAACTGGCGATTCTTTATTCAGTGTTTTGGTACGTTTTCATTCGGGAGCCCCGCCCGTACACGATCAAAGATGAATTAAGGGGAACCTGCTCGCAGTCATTGTTCACCACAAATTATGGCTGTTGCTCTGACGACATTCACAAATAATAGAAGATGAACACAGCTTGCTGATAAAAGAAAAGTTCGCTTACCGTTTGAACCGAGATTGTTTCCAGATTCTCAACTGACGATGACCTCTGTGTGAAGAGTTGCATTGGCTAAATTTAGGACGATTTACGATGACCGATAGGTGTACTTGCTACCCACGGCAGATGGCACCACTATCTCCTCACCAAATTCTTTTAACAGCGCATGAACTGCGCGCCAACCGGTGCAATGCGCGGGCACGATTTGCTTTAATTCGAAAGTCCTGAACGCTTCAACAGTCTGCGGAATAATTTGTTCCAGGCTACCGACGAGATGCAGGCCGCCAAACACTCCAAAAATTGGCAACTCGGGGAAACGCGCTTTCGCGCATTCCAGAACATTTATAACGCCCGCGTGCGAGCAAGAACTAAACAGCAAAAGACCTTTGTCTGCAATCAATACAGCAAGAAAGCGCTCATCCATTAAGAGTGGATCCGGTTTCCACTCGGCGTCGTGCGAAGCTCTCGCGAAGTGATCTTTTCTTCCCTTTTCAAAAGAGGAAATTCTTGGTATTTCCCCGCTGAGGTAGAAATATTCGTCAAGCAAAAAGCGTTCGTCAGCCTCATTTACTACTAGCGCTCCATGCTCTTCCAGTTCAGAAATTGATGGTACCAACTGAAACGGCACAGTCCTGCCATTACTCAACCTGGCCGCCCGCTCGTAGAACATGTCCGGATTTACGTGACAAGGCACCTGCCGTTGACCGTTCCTGGTAATTTGACCCAGTGCCGGCACTAGAGCACCCATGTGGTCCCAGTGTCCGTGTGAAACTCCAATCGCTTCGACATCATCAAGGGTAACACCTAAATTTTTGCTGTTCCGGATAAAAATGTCACCTTCCGGGCCAGCGTCGAATAGCATCTTGTGACGCTTGCCACCAGACTGAGCAGTGAGCATAATTGATAAGCCGAGCTGAGCACAGCACAGAGTAGTGCCGGATATTTCGGAAGAGCCGGCTGCAATCACATTGTTGAACTCGGGTGAGACAAAGGCGGGCTTGCTTGAATAGCTATCGCTCTGATTATCAATCAGAACATCAATTACAATTTCATCGAGCTGACGCAACGATTTCACGACAGATTTTCTGACCTTTACTGGCAGACTGTACGGGTACATGCCCACAATTCCACAAGGAAAAACGAAAACCGAGCAAGTTAATGTGCGAGATTTTAGTCGACAAAAGTTTCTTGGTCGAGTCCTTAAAAATCGAGCATTTGTTCATGTTTTCGCTGGAGATTGTGGAACATCATCCAGGAGACGATGAACAGCCAGAGGAATTTGCATGGAAGAATATCCAGTCGAAACTAAGTTTAGTACCAGTCGGATGCTTAAGTACAAGCTCTACCAACTGCTGTCTGGTCAGTTAGTGACGCGCAGGGATATGCTCACGGCCGGTGCAGCGGGAGCGACAGGCATCGCGCTCGACCGTTTTTTTGCCATGGCCGGGTCCAAAACCGCTGATGTTGCTGCATCAGCAGCGTGGCCAAAACCAGTTGTTGTCAATGCAGAGAAGTTCAAACAATCGTTTGAACACCTGGGAAAATACATCTACCTCGCCCCCGAAAAACTCGGCGGTGGAACCCACGCGGTCGACTTCGACTCAGGACGCACCCTTGCATGGATCGCCTATTGGAACTACGGTGATTCTTGCCCGATCTCCCACCATCTCGCTGCCTATCCATCGCCGGATCCATACAAAGGCTTTGAATTCGTAAACTCGACGCAGGGAGGTTCGAACGTCCTTATCTACGGCTTACCCACCACTATTGAAGAGCGTGGTCTGCTCGGAAAATGGGGGCAGGGAAATCACATATACAGAGTTCAGTACGACGGAAATCAGATGAACCTGAAGGAGGATATTTCAGCCACAACAGGGATTGGTCTTGGTGTTCACATCACCGTTTATCCTGATGCGAAAGGGTTTGCTGCCGCCGATGGTCAAAAAGATATTGCTGCATTTTTCAATCGCGCCGGCGCAGACGAAAAAACTCAGGTTTACTCGGCCTTCCGTGCAGACTGGATCAGCGATCAAAAAGATGGACCGATGGATGAAAATTGGTCAAAAGGAGGCACGCTTCGCATTTCGCGATTGGTTTGCGCAAAGGAAACAGGGCGTTATGCATATGAGGGCGCTACCGGTAACAAAATTGACTGGGAAATGGTGCCAATGGCAGAGAACCTGGTTTCAACAGGACAAATTCCGGGTGCGAATCCAAAGTCATTGACTGGACTGGACGCAGTTGTGCACCATCCGGGTAACCATTATTCTGCATTGATTATTCGTATGCTCTCAGCTGCAGTAATCGTCGACCGCCGAACGTATGAGGTGGTGGCATGCCTGCACATGCCGGAAGGTTCAGATGATAATTTGAAGGTAAAGAAGGTGCACGGGAATCCTGATACCTGGGAAGTCAAATTCGACAACGTCAAGTGCGTTGGTCATGAAGCTGGATTCTCGCCTGACGGCAAAATCTTCACGATGATGAACAACATCGAACAAAACAACATGGCGGTGTTCGACACATCGCATGAAAATCCGCGTGAGTGGAAGCGTTTTACTTTCGTGAAAGATCCTGACTGGGTTGGAAAGTTTCCCAGCCCCTTCCATCTATGTTTCTCCATGGACGGATCGAAAATGTTCGTGTCTGTCCTCCACCCAAAACCGGCAAAGAGTGGCTGTTGTGTGGTCGACACGAATACGTGGCGCATCAAAAAGAAATTTCCCAACATCGGCCCGGACTGCCAGACGATGTCAGTATCGTATGACGGTAAATATGTCTTCCAGATTTTTAGTGGATTTCAGCGACTTTCAAGCGGAGTGTTTATTTTTAGACAGGATAATCTGGAGCCGGTGGGCTACCTGCCAAACTTTGGCGGGCATCACGACTGCGTCATTATTCCAACAAAAATCGAGCATTTACGCAATAGTCGCTGCACTACACTTTAGGAGCTTGTGTGTCCGAGGTAGAGTCAGTCACCACATCTGGTGCTGTGGTACAGCCGAGCGCAGCTTTTCTCTTCATCAGGCTGGCGCTGCAAAACTTGATGCGACGCCCGGCGCGCACAGTCATGCTAGTTCTGGCTGTAGCGATGGGAACGGGAGCAGTCTTCGCTTCGTATACGATTGCACACGGCATTGAAGCCAGCACGCAAAAAAGCTTTTCACGAATGGGAGCAGACCTGATCGTCGTGCCGCAAGATGCGATGGTCAACATCACAAGCGCACTATTGACCGTGCAGCCAACTGAACTGACGCTCAAAAAGAGCCTCTGTTCTGACATTGCAAAGCTAGACGGAGTCGCTCAAGTAGCCCCGCAGACAATTTACAAAGTATCGATGATGGCCGGCATGCCGATGCATAAGGTCAACTTGATTGCCTTTGATCCCGCTGCAGATTTTACTGTCATGCCGTGGCTGCAAGAGCACCTTCCCCGCAGTCTTAAAGTCGGTGATCTCATTTGCGGAGGACGCCTGACCGACAAACTCGGCGACGAGATTGAACCCTGTAGTTCACCAGCAAATGTCTATGGCAAACTCGGCAAGAGTGGCGTCGGTCCATTTGACGAATCGTATTTTACTACTTACGAAACAATCGATTCTCTTGCGAGAGCCGAAGGATCTTGCGTAAATACACAGCCCGACCAGGTCAGTGCTGTTTTGGTGCGCATCAAATTTGGTGCCACGCCAGAGCAGGTGCGCTTTGCATTAGCGCGCTTGCCCGGGATAAAAGTCGTCACGGGAGCAAACATAGTCACGTCTACCCGGCAAACGATTACTGCGCTTTTGAATGGAATGGTTGGATTTACAGTAATGATGGTGCTCGGATCGCTAATACTTCTAAGCTTACTCTTCTGTGCAATCATTTCAGAACGTCGAAGAGAAGTAGGGTTGCTGCGTGCGATCGGTGCCAGGCACGGTGATGTCGTGCGCATGCTTGTCGCAGAAGCTCTCTTTGCCACCACCATAGGTGGCATTTGCGGGATTCTGCTTGGAAGCGTATTATTGCTCGTGTTTCAGCACTCGCTTGTGTACTACCTGGAGACTCTTCACGTCGAATTTGCCTGGCCGGAGCTGATTGAAATAGCCGAAGTGGGAGCGCTTTGCGCTGTGGTCGCCGCCAGCGTCGGCATACTAGGAGCTCTGATACCCGCATGGAAAACCGGTAAAGAACAACCTTATTCGCTTATCCAGGGGGAAAGCGAATGATTCTAAAAGCACAAAATTTGGTTAAAAGGTTTTCTGGCAATCAGCAAATAGAAGCCGTTAGCAACGTTTCACTAGAGCTTGAACGTGGGCAATTCCTGGCTGTAGTTGGCCGCTCCGGTTCGGGAAAGTCAACACTGCTGGGAATGCTTGGTGGCATAAGTCGCCCTTCTTCGGGCAGCGTCATAATTGGCTCACAGGATCAGTGGACACTCACAGATAGCGAACATTCATTATTTCGCAACCGAACCATCGGATTCGTGTTTCAATTCGCGAGTTTATTACCAACTCTGCGCGCCATAGACAACGTCGCCTTACCTGCACTGATCGGCGGCACACTTTCTTATCAAGACGCCTATAAGCGAGCACACAACTTGCTGGCACACGTTGGCCTCGGTGACCGTCATGACTCGTTCCCCGGACAACTTTCTGGTGGCGAGCAACGGCGAGTCGCCATTGCAAGAGCGCTGATCAATTCACCATGTTTGATACTGGCCGATGAGCCAACAGCAGATTTAGACCAGGATACGGAAGAAGAGATTCTAAATCTGTTGATCGACATTCAGCGAGCATTCAATTTAACGATGGTTGTTGTCACACACAGTAATTCGATTGCGGAACGAGCTGATCAGATCTTGCGCATGAATCGTGGACAAGTTGAATCCATCGAAGTGGTTAGCGAGATGAAATTAGCAGCGCCGGTCATGAGCAGCGCGCTAAAAAAAGTAATGCTGAAAGAACTGGCTGAATCTAATGTGAGTTCAGGCAATGGAAATTTGACGAGCAACTTGTTGCCAGACCCGAGTTACAGTGCGTCCGGCAAAAGCGGTGGCAGCAAAACTCCCGGTGACGATACCGAGGAGGAAAGTGGCAGTGAACAAGCACTCGCCTCGGCCAGGCGGAAAGCAGAAAAAATATTCGACACCAGTGACACAAGTTCCGACGAAGCTATCCGTCTGGGTGAAGGAGCCGAGCGTCTAATAGGACGTCTGGTGCTCTGGGTCATCCCCGTCGTCTTGATTGTCTGGGTACTCAATTTTGGCATTGCCTTTTACGAAAAATGCGACCTTGAGGCTAAGGAAAATCAGAGAATCGAGTTAGAGGACCTGGCAATGAGGACCTTACGCGCCGATGTCAAGGATGTCACGGTAGGTCCGGGCAAGAGTTACATAGTCACGATCTATTTGAATAACACAGAGAATGGAAAGCCAATGTACGTAATGGCGCCTGCAGTCAGAGGCTTTGTGCAAGTAGGAACAAACTGGTTGGAAGTGCCGATGAAACCAATCGACTCATCTATGCCAAAGGTTTTGAAAATTGTCGGTGATCAGCAATACAAATATTCAATCGAGCCCGATGTTCCAAACTTCACTCAGTTGTTGCCTTTCTACATGCACGTGCGGATCAGTAATGACATGATCGTTAGCCCAACTGAACAACCGAAGACTGAACTCGTTGAACGCAACGACAACTACTATATCTACCTTAAACCGCATGACGCAGTTGACTCAGAGATTTTGAAGAAGTTGAAGTTTCCGGGAAATCCCCCGATTTGGATACCAATGCCGCCGCATTGACGGAGACTCTTACGCACTCTATCAACGGAAACTGTCAGGGTTAGATTAAGGCTGTTTCTCGAAAGATCGAACGAGGTGATTGGCTATCCTGTCGTAGCTGATTGTCAACAAAGGAACGCGCTAGGTTCATTCATGTAAACTGTGCTGGGTGTGTAATGAGATCGCATTGGGAGGGCAGAAAAAATTGGCTCCAGGTAAAAGACTTTTTTGTTTGATAGCTGCCGTTGCACTGGCTGTTTTCTGCGCGACCACACCGTCTGATGCAGCCCGCGAAATAATTGCGCATGGTGACGTGCATCTGGGTGCATGCAATGGAGCTACGGCGGCTTATGTGATGATTACTCCCGCTGAGGACGCCGATGGATTGGGCTTGGGCTTCAATGACATGGCAGCTTCGTTGAAGAACCTCGGCGAAGGAGAATCTGGCGTTTCGTTCGTTCCAGACTACAGCGAGCTTACCTCCAATCAAAAATCGGCTGCGCAATTCAGCGTTGCTTCGATCTTTATCAAGGGCGACGCCAACGCATTGAACACTGCCACTGTCGTGCTCTGTTTTTCAGACGGCACGTCAAAGACGGTTTTACTGAAAAATTTGAAGATTGCCAATGAGCATCTGGGATGGAAAAAAGTTCAGTTCGGACCGAATAGCCTGGGTATTCAGGATAAAGATGCAGCGCGCCTCGACAGACTTTCTGTTGTTCTGCCGGGAGAAGGTAACCTGGAAGTTGGGAATGTGGAAACGTTTTTTGAAATCAATAATCCTGCTGGTAAACAATTGTTTTTTGGCTTCAACCTGTACAGCAATTTGCTCACTGAGTTGGGTGATTGCTCGCTGCTTAACAGCTGCGCATTGAAGTAGCGCTTTTGTCCGTGGCCGATCTCTTCAATTGCACTTTGCTTCGTTGTGATTAGTATTTTGTTTGCGACTGCGGCTGTGTTTTTTGCGGCGGCACAGTTTTTTCAACCTGAATGCGAAAGCGGCGAAGCCGGCTTTGAGCCGGCCTCGCAAGTTCTTTTTGAAGACGCGAAATTAATATGCGTACTGATCGTCACTTCCGTCGTTGGCACCAGCTGGATTGCGGTATGTCGAAGACCGCGTATCGATGCTTACTCCTTGCTGGCTTCTGGCGTCTGAATAGTAGTCGCCAGTTTGCCGCGAGTTACCGCTGTATGTGTAATAGTCGGTGCTTCCATCTCCATTTGGATACTGCGGTTGATCTTGCGGATACTGGTTGTAGTTTCCATCACCGTTATCGCTCACGGGTATGACGCGCGCGCGGTCTCGGTTGCAGTTGTAATAATTATCCTGCCCCGATTGATATGCAGGTCGTTGCATGATTCGGCAGCCTGGGCTCGGTTCGTAACCTCCACGCTGATCGAAATATGCGTTTTCCGCGTATACATTGTTGACTATCATTCTGCCACCACCTCTGTTCCAGAGCTGGTCTTGAGCGCTTCCTGCGCCAGGGTAGAATGAAGTGCCATCATTGCCGGTGCCGCTGTACGGCGTGTCGTTTCGCGGACCCTGGAAATTCCTGTCTCCGCCGTAACGGTAGTAGTCACCGTTCTGGTTCGGGTTCGAGCGCTGCCTATCGCCGCCATAAGCGTATAGATCAGTTCCGCCAGTCGGGCCCTGTCTGTCGCCACTATATCGATATACATCATCGCCGCGGTTCGGGAAGCAGCGGTCTGGTCTGTCACCCTGTCCACCTGAACTCTGGTTGAAATAGGCGTTATCGGTGTAGACGTTATTGATGATGACGCGAGGCTTCGAGTTGTAGCCTGGAGGCGTTACCTCAGAGCCATTGTCTGGTTTTGGAACGCAGCGGGTGTCAGAGTCGCTGGGACCCTGGTCTGGCTGCCTACCACCTGGTTCGATGTGCAATTTCCATCCGTCTTTGATGAAATCAGGCTTGCACCTCAGGCTCGGATATTGACTCTCATTGAGTTTGGCAATTCGTTCAATCTCTTGTCTGATTTCCTCGTTGGTGCCTTGCTTGCCGTTGTCGTGCAACTCGCGTTGCGCGATAGTCCAGAGCGAGTCACCATGCTGAACTACATGGTCGCCGTTTTGGTCGAGATCCAATTTTTGCTTGCGCAGGGCCTGGGACTGCTGGAACCACTCCTGGGCACTTTTCGAGGAAAGGCTGTAGTCTGGATGCCAATTGGCTGGGACGTTATCATCGCAACCGGCCGTGTTGTCGGTGCCGCCGTTCGGCCTGCCGGAGCCATCATATTTGTAGACATCATTCCCATTGCCGCGGGAGCCATTTGAGCCTTTGCCATTACAGTCGCCACTCCAGTTATAAAGGTCCGCGTCGCTATTACTGGAGCGTTGCGGTCCACGGGTGTCTCGTTCATTGTCCGACATATTCTTTCTCTCTCTTGCAACTCGGTTGTAGGTTGCGGGGGGCTATGCAACACCATCCAAACGGGGCACCCTTAGTTAATCTCGTTTCTCTATCTTTGCATATGGGGATATTCCCATCCGCGCGGACATGTGACGTATTTGGCTAGGGTAGTTAAAACTTACAGAAAAGGTGTGGCACCGTTGTGAAATTTTCTGCCGAACTGCATTAAGTAGATTCTGAATTGGTAGCGTTTTCGTAACGTTGCCCGATTATCTTCTTGACATTCTCTTTGGCCCCGGAGTGTTTATGTCAAAACTAGAAGCTGCTTGCAATCAACCGGTCGATTCTAATAGTTCCGCCGGCGTTGGCGAGGTGATTGGTGAATTCGCCTCATCTGCCTGGAAGGCTGGAGTCGTCAGACCTGTGGTGGGCATCGGGCAGTTGGCCGGTGCAGATGTGCATATGGACCCGGAGAAGAACCTTACAGGCGCTATGAGAGCAGCAAACATCGCTGGCAACGCGGCTGGAACGCTGGCAGACCTCGTTGTTTTGTCTCGTTTTGTAGGAAAAGGAGTGGGCGCTCTAGGTGAAGCAGCTCAGATAAAGCCGTTGATGCTTGAAGGCGGATTGGCAAAGAGTTTGACTACGTCAGGTGCGACAGGTTTCGCTGACGGTTTCGCTCTCAATCCCACTCAAAAAGGCGAAGGCATAGGCAACCGACTCACCCAGGGTGTGTCTGAAGGTGCAGCTTTCATGGCCCTGGACGGTTCAACTCGTTTGCTCAGTCGCCTGCCAGAAAATGCTATCACTGGAAAAATCAGTTCCGTTGCAAGTGATGTTGTAGGGAGGGTCTCTAATTACACACCAGCTTATGTCAACGACTTCGGACGAGGCCTGGCAGATTCTTTCGGACCGCGCTTTGCCAGAGCTGGTGAGCTTGTCTCGTCGAAATTTCCTTCATTGACCGCTGAAAATATGACCCGTAATGCGATCGCTGGTTTCGTCGGCGGCGATATGTATTATTCAATGGATACAGTGCTAAACAGGAAGCCAATTGACCCTGTAGCCGGTGAAAGCACCGCCCTTGGTTGGGCTGCTGCCAACGCTTTTCTGGGAGGCAGGGTGGGCTTTGCCCGTCCGGCTGAAGTGAAGGTTGAAGGCAAGCCTGAACCTCCACCTGCTGAAAAGTTTGATGCTACGCCTCCAAAACCTGAAGCTCCGCCACCGCCATCATATAAGCCTGAGGTGACAAAGCTCGAGAATGGTGACCAGCAATGGACATATCACGATGTCCCGAATAAGGGCGACCAAACTGTCTACACTAAAGGCGCCCAACTTTTCGACGGTCACAAACCGTCATTTTCATGGGAGATTAAGACTGCAGACGGAAAAGTGTATGACCGCAACACTAAAGGTCCATGGGAAATTAAGTATCCTGATGGTTCGTCATTGACGAAAAACGAATCGAACTATCTCTCGTTCAACAAACCTGTCACCGTCGAAGTGGGTGGAAAGCCGCTTTCTGTAACAGAAATAACGCACTTACATGCCGACCAGAGTCCAATCGCAAAGCAATGGGTGTACGAAGACCCAGCTGTTCCGGGTCAGACAGTCACTTTCAATGCGGACCGAACCTGGGAAGCGGTCGGTGCCGATGGTCAAACATTCAGTTATAAATCGCCCGGTCCCTGGAAAGTGACAAATATCGATGGATTCGTCGAAACTCATGACGGGGGCAGCAAATCTGAGATTGATGTGAATATGATTCCAGGGTATTCGAATTGGTATTCGAATTGGCTTAACCGTTCAAATCCAGCAGAGACAGCTGGCGATTCGAGTGGACCTCGCCGACCACAAGCGTTCTCGTTCGCGGTTAACGATATGAGCCCTATGAGTCTATCTGACCTTCCACGAAGGCTTAATATTGACACAAAGGACGACCCGTTCCAGTAACGCTGTGATACCGATAGCGGTATCAGTTCAACGACGCTATTTCTGAGCTGCTGCCGTTGCTATGTTGCATTGCGGGGATTTCGCCGACTATGCATGGCATAGACCTGGTCAACGTTTATCGAGTACGCCAACATTTCATTGCGCTAAGTGAGAAGATCGGGTTTTAACAATCCCTGGTGGGTTAAACTGATGCTGCCAATGAAAAGCGGCTTCGGTCAGGTTTGCCGATTGTGCAAAGGTAGGCTCTATTGTGTTTTCAGGAATTATTGAAGAAGTAGGCAAAGTTGTTAAGGTTACAGACAGCGCTGACGGCCGCCGTCTGCACATTCTGGCGCCAGCAGTAACTGCCGATGTCAAAATGGGCGACTCGATAAGCTGCAATGGCACCTGCCTGACGGTTGTTGATTTCGATAAGGAAACCTTTGCTGTCGAAGCCGTGTGGGAAACGTTGCGACGCACGAATCTTGGTGAGATGGCTGAGGGTAGCCCCGTAAACCTCGAACGTGCTCTCAAGTTTTCTGACCGGCTGGGTGGACACCTCGTCAGCGGTCATGTCGACGCTGTCGCAACAATCATCAACATTGAAAAGGAAGGCTTTTCGTCAGTGCTGTCGTTTGCCCTTGAGCCAGAACTGGCGCCGTTTTTCGTCGAGAAAGGTTCTGTCGCCATCAACGGCGTATCCCTGACTGTAGTTGATTTCCCACAGGACAACCAGGAAAAATTCGTCTTTCGCGTTGCGCTAATCCCTCATACGCTAACTGTTACGACGTTTGGGCAACTCACAGTCGGCAGCAAGGTGAATATCGAAACTGACATCGTCGCTCGTTATGTCGCTCGCTGGTTGGCTCCCAGCCTCGGTCTCGACCCAGATAAGCTACCTTTTGCGGCTAGCTCTCAAAAACCTTAACAAAGTGCTGTAAAAACGTCTTTCCAGGGCTGGCAAAGATAGACTATTGTGCGTCGACACTTCGCAACCGACCACAAAAGCATGAAAAAGAAACAAGAGCACCTTAAAGGAAACGGCAATGGCAAGCACTCAGCCGAAGACTTCAAAGCGGCCGCGGCGCAGCTAGAGTCGCGGCTCAGCGAGGATTCAGAATCAGGAGAGCGCGTTTTCTGTACGGTCGAAGAAGCAATCGAGGAAATTAGATCCGGTCGCTTCGTTGTTGTTTCTGATGACGAAGGGCGCGAAAACGAAGGCGACTTGATAGGCGCCGCCGAGTTGATTACGCCTGAAATGATCAACTTCATGGTCACTGAAGCGCGGGGTTGGGTTTGTCTGGCCATAACACCTGAGAAAGCCGAGAAGCTTCAGTTGCCGATGATGGTCGAGAATAATACCGAGTCTCAAAATACTGCTTTCACCGTAACTATTGATGCTGATACCAGATTCGGTGTCACAACCGGTATAAGCACTTACGATCGCGCCACGACGATTCGCGTTGTTGCCGATTCTAGTTGCAAACCGGAAGACTTGCGCAGACCCGGTCACATTTCACCGCTGATCGCAAAGCCTGGCGGTGTGCTGCAACGCGCCGGTCACACCGAGGCGGCCGTGGACCTGGCAAGGTTGGCAGGACTTTCGCCTGCTGGAGTGATCTGCGAAATTTTGAACGCAGACGGGACCATGTCGCGCGTTCCGGAGCTCGACAAGTTTGCCAGAAAACACAAACTGAAATTTATCAACATCGCTCAGTTGATCGCTTACAGATTGACCCGCGAGCGTTTTGTCGTGCGCGAGGCAGTCGCAGATTTTCCGTCCGCTTACGGGAACTTCAAGCTTTATGCCTACCGCAATACGCTCGACCAGATCGATCACGTGGCATTCGTCAAAGGTGATCTGACAGGCAAAGAAAATGTGCTGATTCGCGTACACAGCGAATGTCTGACTGGAGATGTTTTCGCCAGTCTCCGTTGTGACTGTGGCCCGCAGCTTGAAGCTGCAATGGCGATGATCGCGAAAGAAGAAACCGGTGTTCTTGTTTATCTGAGGCAAGAAGGTCGCGGTATAGGATTGCTGAACAAGATCAAAGCCTACGCATTGCAAGACACAGGCAAGGATACTGTGCAAGCGAACGAGGAGCTTGGATTCAAGCCTGATTTGCGAGACTATGGTGTAGGAGCGCAGATACTTTGCGATCTGGGACTGACCTCAGTGCGCATCATAACCAACAATCCGCGCAAAATAGTTGGATTAGAAGGATACGGTCTTGTGGTGACAGATCGTGTCACCATGCCGCCTGCCTGCAACAGTCATAATCTCAATTATTTGCTGACAAAGAAAGAAAAAATGGGTCACTGGTTAGAAGACCTCGAGTCTGTTCCTGCTCAAAATTAGATCTAAATAGTATAAGTCCGAGTCAAACGCTAAAGAGGATGTGTCATGTCAGAAGCAAGCTCCGGTCCAAAGGTAATCGAAGGTAGATTGATCGCAACTGGACTTCGTTTTGGAATCGTCGTCAGCCGCTTTAATGACTTCATCACGACACGTTTGCTTGAAGGCGCGCTCGGTACTTTGCGCCAACATGGAGCTGAAGACCGGTCAATCGAAATCATGTGGTGTCCGGGTGCATTTGAAATTCCTCTCGTAGCTAAGACCGCAGCGCAGAGCGGCAGATTCGATGCAGTCATCTGTCTCGGCGCAGTCATTCGTGGCGCAACTGCTCACTTTGACTACGTGTCAGGTAACAATGCATCAGGCATCGCAGCAGTCAGCAATGAGACTAACGTTCCGACAATTTACGGCGTGCTAACGACCGATACAATCGAGCAAGCGATAGAAAGAGCAGGCACAAAAGCTGGCAATAAGGGACATGACGCTGCTGTCGCCGCCATAGAAATGGTGAACCTGCTTGCTGCCATCAAGACACAAACGGAATTGAAGCAAGCCAGCAAATAACGCCAGCAGTCGACGCCAGCCAGTAGCGCGAACTGTGTTAGTGGCTGCTTACGGTTTGCTCTGTAGCCAGTGCGCTCAGCTCATTTGAATCAATCGGGTGGTCTTTCAAAAACTGCTCGATGATTTTGGTGACTTTCAGCGCTTGCAAAAGTGGACCTTCGACTTGCACTTCGCGCAGCAGTACGGCGCGGTGCAACGGCAATTTGCTTTGAATCAGTTGCGTCATCGTTCGTCCTGAAAAGTGGAAGCAAATTTCTGGGCGTTTGCCGCTCGGGTCGAACTTCTCAATTTGACCGCTACCGTTGTTGGCAGTGACCACCCAACCCAGTCCGTTAGCGCCTTTCAACAAAAATCCGACGCTGCTGCCTGGTGTAAGTGCCTTCTTCAAATTGTCGTCTTCCTCGAATTTAGATGGCACGAACTCTTCGAAATAATATTGCGTCAGCCGGTCCGGCAATCCGATTGATTGCTTGCCTTTGGCGACATTTGGTCCGCCCCAGCGTCCTTCGATGCCGCGCGCCAGCACTTTCTGAAAGTAGTCCTCGTCCAGGCGCAGTGGTGGCAGATGATAACGCCCTGCAACTTCAAACAAATTGCGAGTTTTGATCTGTACGTCATCTAGCAGCATTTTGCGCATTATGCTGGGCAAATTGAGTGTGTCGTGTTCGCTCGGAGTGATTTCATTCAACTTCAGAGCGCTGCTCAGGTAGTGCATCCACTCTCTATTAAGGGTGGCTTGCGTCGATACCATGTTGCAAATGCGAGGACGCAGCTCGTCTTCGAGATACCGCCAGAACATATAGACAGCTTCGTCGACAGGCAAGTACCACATCGTCGAGTCTGGATTGTACGAGAGTCGCAAGCTGGTTCCAGCGCGGTTTTGCGCAACTTGTGCAAGCTCTTTGAAGAGCACGCTGGGTCCGCTGAAATTCAACGATTCGCCCGTCTCAGACGAGCCTGAGATCATGGGAATGCGCACCAGGTACCAGGGTGCTTCCAGCGATGAAAGCCCGTCGAGCAATTTGTCTTCGTAGTGCTGACAGAGGCTTTCCCAATGGGTAGCTGCTTTGCGGCGCTCGAATTCGAATTCTTCGGGAACGACGCGGTCTTGCTGAATTCCAGCCCAGATGGAGGAAACGATAAATATTGGAACACCTTTGAGCGCTTTCGAGATAGCCGGCAGTCGTGCCGCCGCCCATGGTGCTCGCGGGGCGCGCGACTCATCGAAGTTTGGTGGCAATCCACAAAAAATTACAGCATCATATTTGGTGCCTTTCAAAGCTTCCGTTTCATCAACCAATCGCAAGCGGTCTTTGAACGTCTTGAATCGCTCGCGTCCGCCCATCGCTTGTTCCAGCAGCGCCAGAGCTGATGAGTGCAAGTCCAGCGGAGAGAGGCTGAGTAGATTCAGAGATGACTTCGTTGCAACCCGCACCTGCCAGCCTTTGGTAACGAGCCAGGCGGCAAGCGGACCGGAAAAGCTGGAGATTGGTCCCCACAGATATGCGACTTTTTGCGTCATAGCAATGTTCTCGGCGAGACGAGTTGAGTCCCTGGGATCTAAATCAAGGGTACTTTGAACTGCCTAATGTTAGCAACTTCAGCGGTTAAACGGGTTGCTAAAGTCCATAGTTGAATCAACAATCGTCGTGCCGGCAAGCTCGTCACCTATTCGCAAACCATCTTCTCTACTGTATGCGCGGTAGCTTTCAAGCGGTAACACGATAGCAACATAAATCATGCCGACTATATTAATCAGGCTCATCACGGCTTCATTAAACCAGGTGAACGGACTGAACTTAAGCAAGAGCGGCACGGTTTGCAGCACCACGAAAGGCGCCATCAGAATGATATTTCGCAGGACTGACTGGATGATTGTGGGTGGCTCGCCTGTGGCTGCGTCGACAACTCGCAACCCCATTAGATTTTTGCCTATACCGCGCCCGCCGAAGAGAAAGTCACGGCAGAGCAGCACCGTTGCCAGAACAATTTGCAGAGGAATGAAGCGATTGACAAATGGGATCATCGCGACTATGACGCCGATCAGGTAAGCGGCTGCAAAATCAAACAAGAGAGCGACTATTCGCTTGTTCGGGTCTGGCTTCTTTGCTTCGAGGTACTCATCGCCTTCAACTGCCTGATCTTGCTGCTCAGGCGGGTAAGGCTCACGATTCGCCCAGCCCGGAACGTTCGTCTGGGGCTGATTTGTCTGTGGCAACTGACCTGGGTCCTGACCGTTTCCAGGCAGGTTAGTGCGACCGGTCTGGTTGACCCGGGATCCTGGTCGGCCGGGCTTTCGCCCTGGAGTGCCAAAAGATTTCGTCATTTAATCGAACACCAAAGTTGCCTGATCATACTGTTCCCTTTAATTGGTGAAAATCCGCACTGTTCGTCACGTCTGATAATTCCGGTCGGCGGTGCATGAAACGCATGAGATTCTGCTCCACCTTGGAAATCTTCAAAGGCGAATAAATGCTGATGACGGCGTGATTTTGCTGTTTTCGGCGTTAGTATGAACCTGTATGAACAGGCACAGGCGCACAATTCTCGTGCGTTGGTAGACAAGGAGTTGCGAGATGGTTGATAAGGATTCCCAAACCGTAATCGTCGATGGGCTGCGGTCACCTTTTGGAAAGATGGGTGGCAATTTTAAGGCGGTAGCTGCTCCAGATCTGGCAGCCCCGTTGATTAAAGCTTTGCTTGAAAAGTACAAAGTGCCCGGCGATCGTGTCGACGAAGTCATTCTCGGGCAGGTTGTGCAAGCCGGTTGCGGTCAGATTCCATCGCGCCAGGCTCTTTTGAAAGCCGGGTTGCCCGTAACTTGCGAGTCAACAACCGTCAATAAGGTGTGCGCTTCCGGCATGCGTGCAGTCACCATCGGTGACATGCGAATTCGCTCCGGCGAAGGCGATATCATCGTCGCCGGCGGTATGGAATCGATGAGTCAGGCTCCTTACCTGGTAGACGCAAATGCTGCTAGATTCGGCAAGCGCATGGGCCATGTCGACTTTAAAGATGCAATGCTGCAAGATGGACTGGAGTGCCCGGTCGCAAACGTGCACATGGCAGTGCATGGCTCAAACGTAGCGCAGGAGTTTAAAATCTCCCGCGAAGATCAAGACCAGTGGGCATTGAGAAGTCATCTGCGCGCAATCAAAGCACAGGAATCCGGCAAGTTCGCCGATGAAATTCTTCCTATCGACGTTCCTCAAGGCAAAGGACAGACCAAAGCAATCGATAAGGATGAAGCACCTCGTGCTGATACCACCATTGATGCTCTGAAGAATTTGAAACCAGTTTTCGTTAAGGAAGGCAGTATCACCGCAGGCAATGCTCCTGGTGTCAACGATGGCGCTGCTGTCTTGCTTTTGATGAGCCCATCCAAAGCGAAAGAGATGAATGTGAAACCGCTGGCGAAAATTGTTGCTCACGCTTCGATCGGACAGGATGTTCCATATCTCGCCACTGTGCCAGCTCTGGCGATGGAAAAGGCTTTGAAGAAAGCGGGCATGACAGTCGATCAACTTGATTTGATTGAAATCAACGAGGCGTTCGCATCGGTTGCGCTCAAGTCAATACAGATGCTGGGAGTCGATGCCGAGAAGGTTAATGTCAACGGTGGAGCAATCGCTCTGGGACATCCTATCGGTGCAAGCGGCGCACGTATTCTTCTTACTCTTGCAAAAGAGATGAAGAGACGCGGTGCTAAATTCGGTGCCGCAGCTATCTGCTCGGGCACCGCGCAGGGTGACTGTGTGATCCTTTCCAGAGAAGGTTTGGATTAATCGATAACCAAGGTGAATAGTGCATTTCGTTTGGAATGCGCTATTCATTTTTTGGCTGGCTTGGGCGATTTTCAAAGGATTGAGCTGACCGATCTGATTCCAAAAGGATTGAGCTGACTGATGACAACAAACTTGCAAACTATAACTAACGAAGAAGCGCGCAAGCGCATTGAAATTCTGACCGCCGAGGTCGAGCATCATCGCTTTAGCTACTACGTGTTGGACCGTCCTGAAATTTCAGACGCAGATTTCGACAAGCTTTTTCATGAGTTAGAAGCTCTGGAGCAAAAGTTTCCAGACCTCTGTTTGCCGGGTAGTCCCACTCAGAAAGTTGGTGCCGCACCAAGCACCGAATTCAAATCGGTCAAACATCGCATTCCAATGCTCAGCCTGGCAAATGCGATGAACTACGAAGACCTCGATCGCTGGCAAGAGCGTCTCGTGCGGGCGCTGGACAATGCGCACCACGATTTGAAATATGTTTGCGAATTAAAGATAGATGGTCTGTCGATTGCGCTCACCTATAAAGATGGTGTTCTGACAGAAGGTGCCACCAGAGGTAATGGCGAAGTCGGCGAAGATGTGACCTTGAATTTGCGCACGATTGCCGCCCTGCCGAAGCAACTGGCGCCGCTCGAGGTTGATGGAAAAGATTATGTGCCGGCGCTGGTCGAAGTGCGCGGCGAAGTGTACATGCCTGTAACCAGCTTCGACGCTCTCAATAAGGGTCTGGAAGAAGAAGGCGAGCCAACTTTTGCCAATCCTCGCAACGCAGCCAGTGGGTCGCTGCGTCAGAAAGATCCTCGCAAGACTGCGAAGCGCAAACTCAGTCTGTGGACGTATTTCATCTATATCACTGATGACAAAGTCAAACAACCGACCAGTCATTTTGAAAATCTGGAACTCCTCAAACGCTTAGGACTTCCAGTTGAGCCAAACCGCCATCTTGCATCTTCGATCGATGGCGTCAAGCAGTTTTGCCAGGATTGGGACGATAAAAAGCATGCGCTCGATTATCAAACTGACGGTGTAGTCGTCAAACTGAACGACCGATTGCTCTGGGACCAGGTCGGTGCAACTGCACACAGCCCTCGTTGGGCCGTGGCTTTCAAATATCCGCCAGAAGAAGCCGACACTGTCATTGAAGACATCCATTTCGATGTCGGTAGAACTGGCGCGGTTACTCCGGTGGCATGGCTTAAACCTGTAAAACTGGCTGGCACAACGGTCAAACGAGCTACTCTGCACAATGCCGAACAAATTCGTCGTCTGGATATTCGCGTCGGTGACACTGTTGTGGTGCGAAAAGCTGGCGAAATTATTCCAGAGGTGCTGAGTGTCAAAGTAGAAAAACGTCCAGCTGACTCTGTCGAATTCGTATATCCCAC
Source organism: Drouetiella sp. (assembly GCA_036702955.1). Taxonomy (GTDB): domain Bacteria; phylum Cyanobacteriota; class Vampirovibrionia; order Obscuribacterales; family Obscuribacteraceae; genus PALSA-1081. The sequence continues at coordinate 48,974 of DATNPY010000045.1, forward strand.
CACTTGTCCCGTGTGCTCGACACCACTGGAGCGGATCGGCAACGAGGTTGTTTACCGGTGCCCGAACGCTTTCGGCTGCCCATCTCAGGTGCGCAGACGCATCGAGCATTGGGTCAGTCGCGACGCCATGGATGTTGACGGTGTGGGCGAATCTTTGATCGACACCTTAGTCTCGAACGGCATGGTCTCTAAAGTTTCCGATCTTTACCGATTGACTGAAGCTCAATTGATGACGTTGCCTCGCCTGGCGAAGAAGTCTGCGCAGAATATTCTCGCTGCAATCGAAGCCTCGAAAGTTCGTGCTCTGTCGAATCTGATCTTTGCGCTGGGTATTCGTCATGTTGGTACTACAGGCGCCGAGCTGCTCGCTGAAAAATATCAATCACTCGATAAACTTGCTGCCGCTTCTGCTGAAGACATAGCTGGAATAGAGGGCGTTGGTCCCGCAATTTCAGTTGGCGTCGTCGAATTTTTCCACCACCCGCAAACTGCGCAGTTAATCAGCGAGCTGCAAGAAGTTGGTGTCTCTTTAGAGGCTGTAGCCACAGATGATACGGCCCCGCTTCCCCAAACCCTCGCCGGCAAGTCCTTTGTTCTGACTGGAACGTTAGAGACCATGGATCGAGATACAGCTGAGAAATCAATCAAGCGCCGGGGCGGCAAAGTATCTAGCTCGGTCTCCAAAAAGACCGACTACGTGCTCGTTGGAGCAAGTCCAGGCTCAAAACTTGCGAAGGCGCAAGAACTTGGTATAACAATAATTGACGAGACGGAGTTTCGGCGACTTATCGAAGAGTGAGCAAGTTTGCAGCCGGACCGGGAACTGGATTGAATCCGCATTCAGAGGCCGCATTGAGAAGTCCGAAATTATTTAGCAGAGCAGGGGCTTGAAGAAACTTACCAGCGCATTACTTTTGCTCAGTCTGTCAGTCGGTGTCAGCTTGACGGTGTATGTGCCATGTCACGCCCGGGTCAAGGCCGCCAACACTGAAGATCCGATGATCAAAAATCATGATATCGGTATGGAATGCATCAAAAAGGGCGATTGGGACGGCGCTGTCGATGCTTTTCTTCAGTCTGTCTACTTTGCTCGAAATAATTACGCGCCTGATTCCTATCATTATTTAGCTGTTTCATACATGGCTAAAAAGCAGGATTTGAAAGCGATCGAGGCGGCTAAGAAAGCGATTGAGCAAAGCACGGGAGCGGCGTTTCGAACACACATTTTGCTGGCTGAAATCTATCTGCGCAATAACCGCCTCGATGAAGCCGAGCAGGAATGCTCAGAAGCGATGAGTGCAGACAGCCGCACTGAAGAGAATTTGCGCGGGCATTACCTCTATGGCCGGGTCTTTGAAGCGAAAGGCAGTCCGTGGCAGGCGCAGCTTCAATATGAGTATGCTCTCGGCGATAAGCCCTGGACTTTCACCGATGCGTGGATGGCTTACGCAGAGCTGATGATGAAGCAAAAGAACTGGGTGAGCGCAATAGCTCAGTTTAACGACATGATAAAGAGCGAGAAAGTTTTGAAAGGAATGGACTACCCCCATCTCTACTACGATCTCGGCATCTGTCTGCTAGCCAAAGGCGACCACCAGGGTGCAATGACCGACTGGCACAAAGGGTTGAGCTTGAACATGGCTGAGGCTGACATCCATCTGCAGCTCGCTATGATGTTCGATGCCGAGCGCCACATATCTTCTGCCATCAAGGAATACAAGGAATTTACGCGCTATTCCACCGATCAAATAAAGGTGGCAAAAGCGAAGCAGAGACTGGAGATGCTGGAGCAGATGGTGGCTCCGGCTGAAGCCCCATACCAGGTCAAAATGTCACCGCTGATGCGCAAGCAGCAGGAAATGGAAAATAACGGCGGGGAAGCCGCCTCAACCAAGACAGATCCCGCGATTAACGATAAAGACCCTGGATTTTAGTTCGTAGATTCAGTCGAGTGGCTTGACGTTACGCACACCTGAAAGCTCGCTCAATGGCAGCCAGGCCTAGGACGCCATGCCATCCCAGGCTGAGCGGCGCCGAACAACTGGTTTTTACCCGCTGGTATTTCGGGCTCGCGGTCAATAACATGTTCTTAATCGTTAAAAGCGCGAATCGCCGCTTTCTGAGCGTTGATTCCGGGAAAAACAAATTAGAGGCGACTGCGTCAGGTCCGGGTTTGGCAAACGACAAGATTATTCATTACGGCGACCGCTGGAGTGCCACAGCTTTGTGGGCGAAGGCGCTGTTTCTGCTGCCGCTGTGGTTCTACATGCTCATCCCGCTTGCCGGATGGGTGCTTTCCAAATTCGGCAATTTCGTTTTTCAACTTGGTTATCCGGTAATTTTGATTGTCGGTCTGATTTACTTCATTGATGACCTTCTGCGCCGAAAAATCAAAATTGATGACACTTATATTCATCTCGGTTTAACGAAGTTCAAACTGTCCGAGTTGTCTTCAGTCGGTCTGATTTATTCGCACAATGGCATAACGCCTGCGTCGCTGCTCCTCTACTTCGGCGCTGGAAACAAGCTAAGTCTGAATCTGGATCGACTTTTTTACAGTGATTTTGAGAAGCTTTTGAATTTAATTGAAAATCGTGTCCCACATTGCACAATCGATCCCGTCATCACGACTCTGTGCAAAAGCAAGAAATTGGCACGTAAAGCCGCATTGGAAGAGGCAGATCGTACAGAAATAAAATACTACTCTCGGCGCGTTTTGAGAGACATTCAAAAGACATTTATGGAAACTGCAGAGTCCTGGTCTCGCCTCGGTCCTGCATTGACATTGATTGTGGCGACGCCTATGTGGTTAGCGATGGTCAAGGGCATCTACTCAGTGCCGTTGGGTAGCTATTCTCCAGAAGCGACGATTCTGTTTCAGGAGCAATTGATCAACTCGCTGGTTTCGATGGAATCAGCAATTGGAAAAAGCGTCAGCGATAGCATCTCCAGCTTCTGGACTTTTGTCTCGAATCCAGTAATAGCAGTGAGTTTGTTCGTCTGCTTGACACCAATTTTCTATCAGTTAGTAAAACTCTTATTTAAGCCGAATCGACTGGTTCTTGATGCCACCGGTGCTCATTTGAACATGAAGTTGGGAAGATTCGTTCTTCCCATGCGAGCTGCCAGTTGGAGCGAGATCTCAACGGCGTCGCTGGTAAAACCTACTCTCTCTGCCGGTCCTGACCAGTGGCTGATTCAGCTGAAGGGCGCAGAAAAAAGTCAAAAGATGGATCTCGAGCTGGCGGCGCTGACTCCTGAAGATCGCTCGCGATTCAGCCGTGGCTTAGAAAAATGGGCTCCCCATTGTGCGGTTGATACGTCCTTGATGGAAACTCTGATGCCGCGTCAGGCAAACAGTTACACCGAGCTATGGCTGCAGTCGCTTGCGGCACCACCTGAACGTCAAAGCCTGGAACCACTGTCTGCTGGTCGTGTTCTGCACAATGGCAACTTCGAAGTGCTGCGTAGAATCGGTGTTGGCGGGCAAGGCGCTGCGTATTTGTGCACGCAGCATCTTGATGACGCTCAACATTCGACGCTGCCGGTAGTCTTGAAAGAGACAATTATTCCTGTATTTGTCGAGGCTGAAATTCGCAAACAGGCGCTGGAGAGATTCGAGCAGGAAGCCCGAATTTTGCGGGATCTGGAAAGCGATCACATCGTCAAGCTTCTCGATTATTTTGTCGAAGACCATCGTGGTTATCTCGTTCTTGAATGGGTGGATGGTAAATCGCTGCGACAATTGATCGAGGACCGTGGTGCGATGAATGAAGCGCAGGTCAAAGACCTGGCTGCACAGATGTGCAGTATGTTGCACTATTTGCATGGCAGAGGAATCATCCATCGAGACTTTACCCCAGATAATTTGATTTTGCAGAAAGATGGCAAGCTAAAACTAATTGACTTCAACGTTGCCCAAAATGACGAGGAAGGAACTGGTTTGGTAGTCGGAAAACAAGCTTACATGCCTGCCGAGCAGTTCAGGGGCAAGCCCACTGCACAGAGCGATATTTACGCGATGGGAGCAACGCTCTTTTATCTTTTGACAGGGCAAGATCCTGAGCCTATTACACAGTCGCTGGTGCGTAAAGTTAAGCCCGATGTCAGTGGTACTATAGACGGTGTCATCCAGAAGTGCACCGCTGCTGATTGCAACGTGCGCTTCCAGTCAGTCGAGGAAATCGCCTCTGTTCTGTCTGTAACCAGTCAGGAGAACGGTGAGAGCCAGGAGCACACAATTAAAATAGTCGAGAAGGAAAAAATGAAGGTGGATGCCTGATGGCGGAGCTAACTGTAACAACGAGCTATGAGTCTCCGGTAATTAAGACCGCTTCAACGGCATTGAGGCTGACCTTCCCTGTGTGGGGCATCGTTGCCCCATTCATCGGAATCATCGGTGTCTGCGCGTTAGTTACGGCACTGGTGCAGCATGTCCTCGACGCCTCGATGATAAACTGGCTGGGCATCCCTCTTTCGTACATTGCTCTTGCAGTCTTCTGCCTTCTCTCAATGCGGGTTTTGTCTAACAATAGTTTGTTGCTGGATAAAAATGGAATACGCTTTCCGATTCTTTTGCGTCCGGGCAATCGCTACGTTCCGTGGACTGCAATCAGAAAAATTGACGTGTTGAACAATGACTCCGCCGATCTGGCAGGCAGAAAACTTGTTTTCTATTTCGCTCAGGGCAACCCACTGAAGCTGGATCTGGGCAATATGAAGCCCGGAGAGATTGAGCAGATGCTGCTAGCTATAGAGATGTGGGGGGCAGAATGTGAGCGGGATCCGAGTTTGCAGCTTCTGCAGGACACTTTCAAATCAAAGACAGTCGAAGCCGGAAACGTAAGCTATACGGCCATGTGGGAGGATGAACTGCGCAGACGTTTTTCGTCCACAACCTTCATGCCGCTCGCGCCGGGGCAAGTGCTGCGCAACGGCAGTTTGAAAGTTGTCAGACAATTATCTCTAGGCGGTCTGGCTGCTGTTTATCTCTGTCAGTTGGATGATTCCAAGCTTGTTGTTCTGAAAGAGGCGGTATTGCCGGAAGATGGCGCTACTCAGCTTAGTGAGAAGGCAAAGGAGTTATTCGAGCGTGAAGCAAAGTTCTTGATGAAGTTGGTGCACCCCGGTGTTGTTTCGGTGCTCGACAGTTTTGGAGAATCGGGTCGCAACTATCTGATGCTCGAATACGTTAACGGTCAGGATTTGCGTCAATTCGTCAAACAGCATGGCGCGCAGAAAGAAAGCACGGTTTTGGAGTGGGCTGTGCAGGCGGCGACCATTTTGAAGTATCTGCACGAGCAGGAACCGCCAATTTTGCATCGAGATTTCAGCCCTGACAATCTTGTTCTACGTGAAGATGGCACCCTTGTGGTTATTGATTTTGGTGCTTCCAATGAGTTTTTGAGTAAAGCCACAGGCACTTTTGTCGGCAAACAATCATTTATTGCACCAGAGCAGTTTCGAGGCAAGGCAGTTGTGCAGAGCGATATTTACGCACTGGGCTGCACTATGTATTACTGCTTGACCGGCAAGGAGCCCGAAGCGCTTTCCACATCGAATCCAAAGAGCTTAAATGCTGATATTTCCGATGAAGTCGCTGAGATTGTCACCTCCTGCACCGCGATGGAAGCCCGAGACAGGTATCAATCTGCCGCGCAGCTGTTGCCTGTCCTGCGGCGAATTCAGTCAGCCACGACGGCATAAAAATCAGTTGCCACCTGGGTTCCGCTACAGTCGACAGCGGCGACGATTTCGTGGCGTAATCAGTCCGCTTAAAATCATAAGTCAAAGTTGCCAGAATCAGCAGAAACAAAGCTCAAGCCAGTAGTAAGAGCTTGAATCGTTAGCTGCGTCCGCTCAACTATATGGTTGGCAGGGTCTTCCGCGACTCTCATAAATATCTCACGTAGTCGGTTGCATTATAGTTGCAGACCCGACCCAATAAAACTTGAGACTCGCTTGAATGAAGCAGCTTGATGGGACCAGCCGCTGCTTCGTGTACAACGATCTTGCCAGGTGGCACCATATCTAATACCAATCGCATTTCGGAATCACAGTTTCTGTCAGATCGAGGGAGAATAATCATGGCTTTTCACGCTAATTCAGAACAGCAAGTCGAGCAGCAGGCACCACAGATTGCATCCAAACCGACATTTGACGCAGCTGAATACTGGACCAGACCAAGTGATTCGAGCTTAAGCATCAAAACCGGCGCGACTTTGCCTGATTCACTTACTATGACATCTCCTTACGGAAAATCTGAAGGCACGGCGTCTCTCATCGTCGAGAACGAGCCTCGTGACCGCTCGCTCGATGAACTGTTGCATCCCAAAGATTCGACCGAGGTGAAGGAGCCGATGACGCCCCGAGAGGCTGCCGATAAGCGTGATGCTGAAGCATTGATGGATGCTATTCGAAGTGGGAATCTTGACGATCTTAAAAATTTGGTTTCAGACATGAGCGCAGAGAAGCTCAAACGGGTGGCTGCTCAAATGAAGGCTGACGGTTTTGAGATGACAGCTACAAAGGACGGCAAGTTCGTATTATTCAATAAAGATCTTGGGTTGGGCGTCTCCATCGCACCCGGTAAGGATGGTGAACCCGCTCAAGCCGAAGTTGTGAAAAGAGCCGCCGATGGCAGCTTTGTCCCTTCGGCAGATGGTCTCGACCCAGAGAAACTTCTGAAGAATCTCAGCATGCAGATTCCTCATACACGCA
>DATNPY010000052.1:0-82585 GCA_036702955.1 Drouetiella sp.
TTTACGCTGGTGTCATTTAATTTGGGTTCGGTGTCAATCAATTTGAGTTCGGCACCACTTTTAGTGGCGGTTAATTCGAGCCAGAAACAGCGGATGATGTCGCGCCGAACGATTTATGATGTCACGCCGCTACAGCTAGCGTTCGTCATCGCCACGATTCTCATGACACTCAGCTTCATCGGCTGGGGTCCGGGAAGACTGCGTCGCACTTACTAAATCCAAGCCAAACGCAGTCATCGCCTAGTGCGCGAAGAGACTGTGCAATATCGCCGCTCGCGGTCAAGTAACTACGAGCTTCCCTCGGCGACTCGCTTCGGCTGAAATTCATAGCCGGTAAACCCATTCGCACCAACAGGAAATGTGCGATGAAAAAACTTCACGCAGACTGCGTACCGCTTTTTGCTGGACTTGTTGCTGCCGTTTTGGCTCTCTTCATCATCTACCCGATGGCGAAAGATGGTCTCAATTCGGCACCGGACCGAATGATCTTTATCGAACTGCTCGACCAGTCCGGAACAGGCCTTTCAGCTCAGGACCAGGCAGATCCGCGAGCGCTTAATCGGTTGCAGATGGCGGCCGATGGCTTCAAGGATTTTGCCTACAGGCACACCGAATCAGGATTCAGCATGAATCTTTTCGACAACACGGTGAGCCCAATTACTACGATCACACCGGGTCCAATTCTGCTCAAAGGGCTGAAGCAGAACAACTTCGCTGGTGCTCCCGAATCTGCGGCAGCGGAGTATGGTGACTCGAAGTTCGACCTCGCTGTCGAAGCTGCCGTACGCGACATCGACGTCGTCAAGCCGGAGCACGAACATCGAGTTCTGATCGTGGTTCCGCATGGCGATGTTGCCGTCGACAAATTGAAGGTCAGCGACAAACTCGCAGCAAAACTGGCGAAGGACGAAGTGAGCCTCTACTTCGTGCAAGCTCCGAATCACAGCGTCTTTATCACGCCAGACCAAAGCGCCATCAAGACTGGCTTGTCGCACATTCTCGGGTTCCAAGACAAGCAATCTTTCACCAGCACGATGGAAGATATCTACGCGGTTGAGCGGAAAGAAGCCGACGCACAATCGAAGACGAAACAAGTTTTGTCTGCGATGACCGTCATTCTCATGACCGCTTTCCTTCTACTTTTCCTGCTCGGTTTTCTCTGCATCTGGGGTCTTTTCAAATGCCGCAGACGCAAAGCAAGCTGCTGCCCAGACTTGGACTGAATAGAGTTTTCTGCGCGTTAGTGTCGAAATCTCAGGCACCGCATACAGCACCACAACGGAGCGAGCATGGACGAATCCGACTATTTCACTGATGATCGCATGATGTGGCGACGTCGATTCATTGTTCTGACGGAGGGAATGCATAGCGAGTATCATCCTCCGCGCCGAAACCCGTTCGAGATGCCCGTTCCCGACGAACCGGTTTGCGATACTGCAATTGCGCGCTTCCTGAAAAATTAGCGGCGTGCAACAAGGAAACTCCTAATTCATTCAAAACCGCGGTTCGCAGTCTTTACGCTGCGGACCAGATGCGAAAAAAATCGCTGGCGAGTGAACCCCCAGGCTTTTACGCTTTTTTCCGGCTCAGCATTTACTGCATATTATAGTACCTCTAACACACACAATCATGTTGGTATAGTCATGTTATGCGAGTATACCCGGCGATAAAGCTCGACCCATCTCAAGACATCCCACTGTTTGAACAGCTCGCCGACGAGCTGGAAAATGCGATTCACATGGGACGACTGGAAGAAGGTCAAATGCTGCCTTCGAGTCGGGAATTTGCGCAGTTCCTTTTCATCTCAAGAGGCACTGTCGTTCGGGCATATGCCCTACTGATGAAGAAGGGACTGGTTCAAGGCTTAAAGGCGAAAGGGCTGATCGTTAGCAAGTCACCATTGCCAAGTCGGTCGTCCAGACTGTCAGAACTGACCACAAACACTTTCGATGATTCGACAAGCGTCGAAGATTCTTCGAACCAACAATTATCTGTTGAAGATGTCACAAAAGCGGCTGTGCCACGCGAGTTGCTTCCTGCTAAAAGGTGGCGGGAACTGGTGATGACACACTGCTCTCAACTGGGAAAAACTTACCACACAGATGCGCTCGGTGCGCCTGATCTCAGACTTGCTGTCAGTAGATTCCTGAATGCGACACGGGGGCTGACCTGCACCGCGGACCAGATTTCAGTTTTTACCAACACGGATCAAGCACTCGACACCATCGCCCGACTGCTCGTAAAACCAGGTGATACGGTCATCGTAGAGGAGCCGGGTTACATCGGCGTGGCGAACATTTTTGGAGCTAGCGGTGCAAACTTGGTCTCCAACGGTATCGACGGAGAGGGAATGACAGTAGACACGTTAAATTCCTTGTCCGTGTCACCAAAAGTGTTGTACGCAACGCCTATAAGCCAGGACCCGACCGGCGTCGTGATGACCGAAGCACGCCAGCATGCGTTGATTCAATGGGCCAAAGCCAATGACTGCATTATCGTCGAAGACAGCTGGGACACTGATTTCTGGCACACTCGACAGTCAGAACCATGCATGCAACAAAAAGCTCCGGAGCAGATTATCTATCTCTACTCGTTCTGGAAGCTGCTTTTTCCACTCTCGAATGCTTGTTTTCTTGTGTTTCCCGAACGACTGATACCGGAGCTTCGCCGCCTACGAGCTTTGATTAATCGACCTCCCATCAGTATCGAATTGATGGCATTAACAGACTTGCTAGACAATGGAGAAGTTGATGCCCTCGCCAGCAAACTGCAAAAGAGCTATCGCAGACGAAGGCAGATCTTGATTTATAGCCTCTCCAAGGCGTTTGGTAGAACGATCAAGATAAGCCCTACCAGTGGTGGCACCCACATTCTGGTTCAATTTCTCCTCAACAACACAAAAGAAAAAGTGCTTGAAGAAGCGCGCGAATGTGGCTTCAAAATTCTCAGTTTGGATGACTACTACTTTGACGGACGCGCAACTGACCAATTCATATTTTTCTTCACTAACGTGTCCGCTAGTCTAGTTGAGGATCAGGCGCAAAAATTAAAATCGAGATTGACCGAAAAGTGACAGATGCAGCATCTGACATTTGGCAGCTGTTAATAGATCCAAACCTAGTGGTATCGTATTTGGTGCTAAATAGATCAAATTTTTTTGATGAATTTGAGGCTCCCCCTGAACGAACAAGAAGATGGTCGGTTCGAGAGCAGTGAAAAGGGGCTGAATGCCCCTTTCCAGTTCTTGGTGTAAGCGCCGGCGCCGATGTGGTGGAGATGGTCAGGCTACTACACGGGCAGGTCGAACTTGACCCAACGTCCGTTCGGGCGGTCCAGATAGAAACTGGTATCGCCCTTCCTGAAAATGCCTGTTACTCCCTGCAGAACGCCATCTAGAACAACAACGCTATACCAACCGTTTCCATCATCGGAAAAGCTCAGATTTCCGAGCTTGCCGCCGCGAGACATGATTGCCTTGATGTCCTTGAACGCCTGAGCGATCAAGGCTGCTGGTCCAGAGGCGCAGGGGATTTTCGCCGCGACGACGTTGCGCCCCTCGATGAACGCCTGTGACAGGTAGTATTCGCTCGGAGCTGCCGCAAGAGCAACCATCGAAGTAACTTCTTGGTCCATGCTGGTTTCCTTAGTCCCTGTCTCTTAGTTAACTGTTCTCCCGCGGGCTATTCCGCGAGAATGAACACGCACAACGCAGAACTACGCGCCACTTTAAGCGACGCGGCACGCGAATGTTTGACGGCGCTCGCGCCGCCTCAAAATTTGGGTTTTGGACCCCTAACTTCGCGCTCGTCGTGCAGAATCATGAATCTGGGCCGAAGGAGAAGCGTGTTTCGGATCCGGTTCGTGTTCTGGTAGATGTACTGTTCGCCGAGTCCCATGATTACTTTCCAGCCAAAGCCACTCAAGACACCGTTGACTCGATCGAGAATCTCGGCGGTCCGCTCTTCATGGCTGTCATAGTCAAGCTGGACGCGCTGACTGATTGCCAGAGGCTTCGCAGCCTCGCCGGCGTCCAATTGAATTGCATCTTCCGCGTCAAAGTTGCCGATGCCGAGCAGACACCGGTCGATCAGAGCCTGACACAAACTGTCGAAGCGAGCTTGCGCAGCAGCCAGCTCGGCGGCTTTTTGAGCTTCGCGTTGCTGCCGACCAGCAGCGATTTGTGGTGCGAATTTCTCCAGCACTTGCTGAGGGCGAGGAATGTTTGTAGGTGACGTCATCTCGTTCTTCTCCAGAGTTTCCTATCAGCAGCACCGCAGCGGGGGTCAGTGGAAAGAGAGCGCAGGCGGGCGTGCATCGATGATGGTCCTCGCGTCGCCGGAATGGTTGAGCCGACCATGCAAAATAACGCCTAGCAAGATGAGACACAAGACAATCGTCAGGGTGCCGACGCCGTAGTTCGATTTGGACTGGCGCGTGGAGCAGCAATTCGTGTCCATTGGATTTCCTTTGAATTTTTCGGAAGCAGATATGCGCACCACGAGTGGTGCTAGACAGAGTCGCCCACTCAGCGGTATTCGCGCATGTCTGGGATTTCTGGGAAAACATCCTCGTTGAGGTGAGCCGGAACTTGCAAAAGCGCATCGGGAATGGGCGGCGCCGAGAGGTCATCGCCCGGGCCGGGAGCTTCCCTGCCTCCCGCGAACTGATGCGGAGGGTTATAGATCTTGAAGTCCAACCGCCCGTCATCCGCGTAGTGGAAATACACCGAATCGCCGGGCACCTTGACGTTGTAGCGGGTGAATGTAGTCACGAGCTCGGTGTTTGTATCAAACATGTACTCCTGCAGAGGCTTGTCCGCGCCGTCCATCTGCCTGACATCCCACAGAACGTAAGTGTTCTGTTCGCTGTAGGCATCTCGCCTGGTTCTCTTAAACCAAACCTGGCTGGTTATCAGCTTGGCGCCCGTCGCATCGTAGCCGTCGGCGAAAACCATCCCGTTGAACATCCTCAAAACGCAGTCCCTGGTGTGATCGGGACGATAGTAGGTGGCGACCGTCGAGTACCAGTCGCCGTAAGCCTTCATGCGAACGCTTTTCGTGCCCGGAAAGTAGGCGGTGATCTTCAGACCCTTGTTGCTCCCCCAGGCGGGCAGAATCGTGTCTTTGATGACGCGGCTTTTACCGTCGTAGTCGAGCACTTCCCGCGCGTGCTCCGGGGTGACCGGCAACCAGTAGGTGGCGGTCGACGCAAGGTCGGCGGACAACGCTGGTAGAGGCAGAGCGTTGGCGCCAACGCCGAGGGCAAGAACGACACATCCAACGAATTTCTGAACATTGACCATACTGATAGCTCCCTTCACGGCACCATTGAGGCACCCATAGGAACGGCGGGATTGCTGTTCCCTAAACGAGCAGCCGTGCTGAGCTGACGAGTACCATCCAAGGTGCTCTCGCCAAACTGCAGCACGGCTGGAATTAGTCGGTTATGGCTCCGAGCCGCCAGTTCTAGATTTTGGGCTTCGTTCCGCCGCGGCTGGGCGCGATCCGCCGTTGTTTGCCGCCGAGACTGAACAGGAAGTAGCCCACCGCGGCGACGATCGCGATGACGAAAACGAACCGCGGGTCGAAACCGGGCTCGGCTCCGACGCCGGAATTTAAGCAGAGCGCTATCAGCAGGGGCGCGCCGCAGATTACAACGAGCCCACGCACGCAGGAGATGTCAGCTTTGTCCATCATGGTTGAGTCCTTTCCAAGTTATCGTTTTTAAATGAGTTCCGCCGTGGTTATTCGGCGCAACCCAAGTTCAAGGGCAGCGAATCGCGGCCCTACGTTTGAGCAGCCAGAGCACCCCGGCGATTATGCCGATAAGCAGTGCAGGCCAGAGCAGAATGGCGCCCATCATGTAGATGAACCCCACAAACGCTTCGATTCCGAGCCATTGGATCGTTGACGTAGGCGTAGCGCCGCCGCCAGAAGCTAGTGCCATCGTCCACAACGCGAACAAAGATGCCGGGACTGCCAATCCGACACAAATCGCGCCGCCGAAGTAGTGGAGAAATTTCTTCATGCATTCAGCTCCAGTTGTGGGTTCACAGCACCACCGCAAGACCGGGTGGTCCGCAAGCGTGAGTTCAGATTTAGCGCAGTAGCGAGTTTTGAAGCTTTGGGTGACGAAATCCGTCGTTTGAAGAGCGATAAAATATAGCCTAATTTTGCGTAGTATTCTTCAGGCGAAACAACCCAAAAAGGGGCGAAAAATCAGGAAATGCCGTGTAAAGGCGTAATTGCAAGTGGTACCGCTTTACAACACCCTAAGTAATTATAGATACTGGACCACTGGTATCAACATGCATCACAGCAAGCACGTGTCGAAACGTGCAACTGGACTACTGGTTTTAACCCGCACCCTGCCAATAATCAATTAGACAAGCTATCCACACCAAGCTGGAACAGGTCCCAGGCTCGGTCGACACTGACACAGCGGCGCAAGCCGTCCGCGGAAACAGCGTCCAATTAAGCTACAACAGCGCAGTACTTTATTAGCTGTACGTTGTTAACCGTACGAGATAATCGGCTTGAGAATTGGCATACCCACTGCAGCTTCCGACAACTTCTCTTCCAATACATTGCGAATCAGATTGAAATCTTCGTAAGCAACACAAGCGATATTGTTCTCTCTGCAGTGCGACAAAAGTTTTGTCTTTGCGAAAACCATATCTGCTTCAGCAGACCAACAGAAGTCGCTACGTCCGTCGCCGATAACGACTTTCAATGGACGGCTCGGACCGTTTTCCAGAATTTTGCACTTGCACAATCCAGAACCGCAACCAAGAACTTGTGGTGCGTGAGGAAAAGTAAGTTGCAAATTCTTATCGCCATCTTCAACGAGGTGATTCGCCCAAACGTTGTCGACATGAATGCCTTCGCGCTTGAGAATGTAGTGAATCACGCGGTCGATACCGTCGCTAACAATTTTCAATGACACGCCATTTTGACGACACCATTGAGCGAATTTCGGAAACGTCGGGTCGATTTTGACTTTATCGAGAATGTTCGCGATGCCGTCCCAACCACCGCGAATCAACGGCACTTGAAGCGCCATACATTCGCGAGAACCAATCTCACCACGCACCCAGCGCTCTTCGATTTCGTGCCAAGCTGGGTCGGCCAGGTTTTCGAGCAGCACATCGATGGTATCACCCCTGGTGATAGTTCCGTCGAAATCGCAATAGATATCAATCGTTGAACTCATGGTTACCCTTTCTTGCACTCAGTGATAAGTAAGTCGAGCAAATCGTGCGCCAAATCCATTTCTTGATACGTAATTTCGAGTGATGGAGCCAGCGTTACAACGTTCTTATAGTAACCACCGATGTCCAACACCAATCCCATCTTCTTGCCATTAAGAATGAGATCGCCTTTCAACCCGCGTTGGAACATCGCATCTGCGAGTTCACGATTTGGGGTGTAGCTATCGTGTCCCTGACACATTTCCATTCTCAGTGCGAGTCCCATGCCATCGACGTCGCCGATTTCAGGGTGCTTGCTCTGCAAATCTTTCAACAACTTCAAGAAGTAAGCGCCTTTCTCGTTCACTGTTTTCTCGTAATCGCCTTCTTCGAAGATCTTCATCACTTCGAGACCGCAGGCGGTTCCAAGTGAATTCGAAGAGAAGGTCGAGTGAGTCGATCCTGGTCCAAATTTGTCTGGACTAATGAACTCTTCCTTCGCCCAAATTCCCGAGAGTGGATTGAGACCGTTGGTCAACGCCTTACCGAACACGATGATGTCAGGCTTAATGTTGAAGTTCTCAGCAGCCCAAAGTTTTCCAGTGCGGAAAAATCCCATCTGAATTTCGTCATCGACAATCATGATGCCGCGTTCCTGACAAATCTTCGCGAGTTTCTCGAAGTAGCCCTTGGGCGGAACAACGTAACCGCCAGTTCCTTGAATAACCTCTACGAAGAAGGCCCCGAATTCCGCTTTGCTAGTCTTGGGATTCCAAGTGCCTGTATATTCATGTTCGAATTTGCGTTCAAATTGTTCCAAACAATAATTTCCGCAAGTCTCTTTCTTCTTGCCGTAAGGGCAACGGAAGCAATAAGGGAATGGAATGAACTCAGCACGGTCGCCGAATTCGCCGTAAGCTTCGCGGTATCTATATGAAGAAGTGATAGACGACGCAGCTAATGTGCGACCGTGATAGCCACCTTCGAACGCGAACATGCGGCTCTTGCCAGTAGTCTTGCGCACCAGCTTCAGTGCATCTTCAACAGCCTGTGCACCGCCTACGTTGAAGTGTACGCGACCCTTTTCGCCGAAATTGCGCTTGATGCCTTTAACGATGATGTCAGCAAGCTGAACCTTTTCTTTGTGCAGGTATTGACAAGCGAGTTGAGGCAACTTGTCGATCTGAGCCTTCAAAGCATCGTTCACGCGTTGATTAGCGTAGCCAAGATTGACGGCTGAGTACCACATCTGAAGGTCAAGATAAGGAGTGTTGGCGCCGTCGTATAAATAGCTGCCTTCGCAAGTTTCAAAGAACTGCGGACGTTTTGCGTAGTGAACAGTGTCACCATGCGAACAAACTTCAGCTTCGAGCGCAAGTAATTCGTCTTCTTGCTGCTTGACAAGCGCCTCATCAACTGGAGGTAGTGTCGCCGCTTTGCCAGAACTGCTGCTCGATTTCGATGCCGAATCGCCGGTCATAAGTAGTAAAACCCCACAACTGTACTTGTATAACTCTGGTGAGCATACGCCGGGGACATTTACACCATCCTTACAGCGTATGTAATTTTGGTTTTGTTTGACATACCGATAAAAGCCCAAAACGCACAACCAGCCTCAACCTTACGCGAAGCTGACAAAACAGCTATCGCTTTGAATCATCGTATGCAAACAAAATAATCGAACGTTTTTTGAACCGGGGTCAAATCAAATGGTACTGCATTCAATACCATAATAAATGGATGTCGACGGTAATCTTTCCTTGACTTCGATTCAGGAAAACCAGCTTATCATCAACGGAAAGAGCAGAAGCACCAAGTCAGTGCACCTGCCCTCCGAAATTAAGTTAGCGAAAAACTATTTTGCTTTTTTGATTGTGTTCTTCGCTACCTTATTTTTCTGAGGAGCTTGAACCTTTGATGTTGTCTTGCTTGCAACAATCTTGGCGCCTTTGGCTGGAACCGCCGATGGTGCCTTTGCGAATGCAGGAGCAGAGATTGCAACAGCGCCGAGTACTACTAGTGATACAAATGCTTTATTCATGATATTGGCTCTCCATCAGAGTTTTGACTTATCTAATAACCTGCCGATCGATTCGGCTCACACTCTGATATTAGTCTTTGCAACGTGTAGCTTTCGTGAGCCGAAATGCAGTTTGTCGTAAAAGATGCGTAAAGCCAGTTAACATGGACATAGAAAGAAAGATCAAAAAGAGGTGTTGTCGAGCGAAGCTCTTCATAAAAGCTACACATGTTATAGATAGAATTGATCAGCGTTGACAACTGCATCCCGAGATCAACATGACTAAAATACTAGTTGTAGAAGACGAACACGATCTATCCGTACCAATCAGAGACTGGCTTAGCCGCGAACAATACCTCGTCGAATTGGTCGACAACGGCATCGAAGCGCTCGAGCGACTGAAAGTCTATAAATTCGATGCCATCGTTCTGGATCTGATGATCCCAGGAATTAACGGAATGGAGGTTTGCAAACGCTTCCGCGAAGACGGCGGCGCAACTCCAATTCTTATGCTTACCGCAAAAAACAGCGTCGAAGAAAAAGAAGCCGGGCTTGACGCGGGTGCGGACGATTACTTGACCAAACCTTTTCACTTGAAAGAGTTGTCAGCACGCATACGGGCACTACTGCGCCGTCACACGCAGGCAACAAGCCGTGAGCTACGCGTAGGCAATCTGGTGTTGGATGTTGTCGCCAGAACGGTCCACTTGAATGGGGAAGAGATTCACTTCGTTCCTCGCGAATTTAGTTTGCTTGAATTCTTCATGCGCCATCCAAATCAAGTATTCAGCGCAGAGGCAATTCTCGACAGAGTTTGGGCATCAGACACACTGGCATCGTCTGATACGATTAGGACTTACATCAAGATTCTGAGAAAGAAACTTGGTGGGGAAGGCAAAGAGTCCTTTATCCGCACCGTACATGGTGTCGGCTACAAAATCGAGTCTCCGCAATAATGTTTTCCAGCCTGCGCTGGCGCCTGACATTCTGGTTCATTTGCTTGACGACGGTGGTTTATGCGTTGTCGACGTTTTGCGCGATTGGGCTGTTTCATGCAGGCTTGTCGGCTCTCATCAAGGAAGAAGTCGAAGCGCTGGTATCTGAAATCGTCCCGGCGATTGACCTGCGCAGTGGAACACCGACGCTGCACGAGTGGGCTTCGACGTTCAGAAAACATCCGTTTAAATCGCTTCCAACAATTCAAATCTTCGACCACGATGGGAAGGTGATCGAAGAACACGGTCCCGCAGGGATTCCAGAACTCTATAAGCACGAAGGCGAAGTGCAAGTGAACAACCACGCCTTCTTCGTTCACTCCACACCACTTATCTACGAATCGCATGTTATTGGCTATTTGCAAGTCGAGTTATCGTTGATGCATCGAGATCAAACCACGATGCAATTCGCGATTACGATGGCATCTGTTGCACCCTTCTTGCTTTTTGCGCTGGGACTGGCTGGATACCTTTTTTCGAGCAAAGCGGCACAGCCACTCGAAGACAGCTTGCTCATTCTGCGTCGATTCATGACCGACGCAGGTCATGAATTGAGTACTCCAATCACCATCATTCAAGCAAATGCGGAAGCGATGGAAGTTGATATCGAGCACAACGAAGCCGCAGAAAACAGACTAGCTGTCATTTCTCGCGCCTCCGAGCGCATGGGCAAACTGGTGCAAGACTTGATGTTGCTCTCTAAGATGGAAAGTCCGCAGCTAGAAACAAAACGCGTTCCACTGGATTTCGACAAGCTCGTAAAAAATATCCTGGAAGAATTTGATGAACTGTTCAAGGCGAAGGGTGTGGAGTTACAGGGAACGAGCATACAAACCGCGCCAATTTACGGCGATCCTGAATCGCTAAAACGATTAGTGACTAACCTTTTGCAGAACGCTCTGCGCTATACCGAAAGCGGCGGCGCCGTCAGCATTACCGTTGAAAGTACTCCGCGCTACGCGAAGCTGAAAGTTGCAGACACGGGCATTGGAATTCCTGCCGAAAGTTTGCCCCTCATCTTTGACCGCTTCTACCGTGTAGATAAGTCTCGCTCACGGCAAGCCGGAGGAGTTGGTTTGGGCTTGTCCATCGTCAAAGCCATCGTTGATGCGCACAAAGGAAAAATGGAAGTGCAAAGCAAAGTCGATGTTGGCACCACATTCAGTATCGTTTTGCCAATGCGCGGACTCTAAATCTCGACTCTGAATTGCACTTTCATAATGCGGATCTGGACTGCACTGTCATAATCCGGATCTAGACTGCACTCTCAATCCGGATCTGGATTGCACTCTCATAATCCGGACCTGGACTGCACTTTCATAATCCGGATCTGGATTGCACCCTCATAATTTGGATCTGGATTGCACTCTCATAATCCGGATCTGGATTGCACTTTCATAATCCGGATCTGGATTGCACTCTCACAATCCGGATCTGGATTGCACTTTCATAATCCGGACCTGGATTGCACTCTCACAACCCGGATCTGGATTGCACTATCATAATGCCCACTTGTCGTAACTAATAGGGAGCGACCAGCGCTTATTCCAGGCATGCAATACAACCGCAAAGCTGCTACTGTTTAGTCCTCAGACCCAACCAAGCAGCCATCAAGAGCCGGGAACGAATGTCAAAGATACTTCTCGTGGATGACGACAAACAGTATCTGGACGTTATGGTGCCGTACTTAGCGGACCTCGGTCACATTGTGGACAGTTGCTGTTCGGGCGAAGAAGCGCTTGTATTGCTGCGTGAGCACACATACGACCTGGTGATACTTGATTGGACCATGCCCGGAATCAGTGGGCACGAAGTTTGTACACAATACAGAGAGACCGGCGGACAAACACCGATCATGTTCTTGACGGGCCGCGGGGAAGTAGCTGATTTGGAGACTGGTCTCGATGCGGGAGCCGACGACTACTTATCAAAGCCCTTCGACATGCGTGAGCTAAACGCTCGAATCAAAACTATCCTTCGAAGAAAAGTAGGTCAGATCGTTCCGAAGTTAACAATGCATGACGTGACCTTAGTTTTGGACCGACAAATCGCTCATCTCGAAAGCAACGAAAAGCGCTTCGTCAAGCTTAGACCGAAGGAGGCAGCGCTTCTCGAATTTCTATTCAGAAATCCAAATCGTACTCACAGCGCTCAGACGCTGCTGGAAAAATGCTGGTCGAGTGATGCTGAAGCAGGAACAAATTCTGTCCGAACCTGGATGGGTAATCTTCGCAACAAGTTGGAACAACTAGGTAAAGGCGACCTCATTCAAACAGTTGTAGGTTCCGGATATTTCGTTTCGGACCAAATCGACTGAGCGACAAGAACCTCAGATCATCGTTAAGGTCAACTAGCTTGGGCAATGCAACAGCGCGCAATATTTACAGCAAAAGCATTTTCCGACCACTGCTTGCTGCAATCGTTTCATCGAGCGTAATCGGGATTGTTGGACTGAGTGCCATCCGCATTTCAGTTGGAAAATCAGAGGAGTTACAACAAAAACTTCAGTCCCTTTCGTCGCACATTCTGGTCGAAGAAGACGCATGTGCTCGCATGTTGGCGTACTGTTGCAGCGTGATCTCAACTAATTTCGAGCCACGCAACCGAAATTTTTTCATTGCGAAGGCACGCCAGGAACGGCAAATTCTGGCTCGTGAGCTAGCCCAGTTGAGCCCTGAAGAAGCTCAGGTGATTACAAAATGCGTCGCGTCTATCGACGCTATGAGCGTTTTGCAAAGCGGCGAGAAGTACAACAGCGGGGCGGATCGTATTCGAAGTTACGCTGCATTTTTGTACGATGGTTTGAACTTCTCGAATGCAAAGCTGCTCGAAATCGAGCACCTCAGAGACGACTGCGCAGAGCAAAGAGACGATTTGCAAAAGCTACAACTCGTTCGCGACGTTACAATGTGGTCGCTGTTTTTGCTTCCACTTGCGGTCACCTTATACTTCCTTGCAGTCTTTATTAGATTGATATCGAGTCGCTTTAAGGCGCTTTCCGATTTCAACAAAGCCATAACTTCGAAAAAACTTGATGAACTGAGTTATCTTCAAATGCAGCTCAAACAGGCATACGCAGATGTCGCAGCATTGCAAGAACAGAAAGCAATGCTAATCCAGATGGTGGCCCACGACTTGAGATCTCCGCTAATGGCGGTGATAGCTTCACTGGAAGTTTTCGAAAACATAGCTGGGGACTTTCTTCCTTCTGAGATCTTCGAACATAGTGCAGATGCGCAAAATGACCTCAATTTCGCATTCGAGCTCGCCAACAAGTTCCTCATTCTCGAAAAAATAGATGCAAATCAACTCGAACCAAAATTCGAAGCAACTGAACTCAAACAGCTTGTCGATGAAATAGTCGGTCTAAATCCTCTTATCTTGAAAAAAGATTTGATCATAGAAAATGAGCTATTTACTGAACCAGTTCCATGCGATCGCGACCTGATGCGCACTGTTTTGACGTGCTGGATCAACTGGCTCGTGGTTCAGAGCGCACCGAGTTCGCGAATAGCTTTGATGGGAAATCTCGGAGAAAATTCGCTCACAATGGAATGCACCGCCGATAGTATCGTTCTAGGAGCTTACGACCAGAGACACTTTTTTGATTGGTTGCTCGTTAAC
Source organism: Drouetiella sp. (assembly GCA_036702955.1). Classification (GTDB taxonomy): domain Bacteria; phylum Cyanobacteriota; class Vampirovibrionia; order Obscuribacterales; family Obscuribacteraceae; genus PALSA-1081. Next base: position 13,829 of record DATNPY010000052.1, read on the forward strand.
CAGGGCGATCCCTCTGAAGCCTCCGTAGATCGTTTTGTCTTCAATTTGACTCGAAAAATAGTTGAACGACAATCCGGTAGTGTCGGCGTAGAAACGCCTCAAGACAAAGATGGCATCACATTTTGGCTAAAGCTTCCTGTTAATCCCGGCGAATCCAAACTCTCCACACCACTTCGGGACGCGGAGCTAGAGAGCACGCAGCTTGATATGCCAGTGGTAAAACCACTTGTGCAAACGAATCTGTTTTTAGGCGGGCTGGTGATTGCATTAGTCCCCCTCGTTTTTCAGCTTGGCTGGCTCAGTTATTTGAATAGTGCAGTTAGTGCGCTCAGTCGCCTCGAAAATCGAGCAATTGAGCAGCTTGAAACCTCAATACTGATGGAAGAGTTGGGCAACAAAACATTCCAAGCAAACAGTTACCTCGCATTTTACGTCTCATCGGGCAACGAGAAATACAAGAAGCGCGCAGAAGAAGCCGCGCTTTTTTTGCGCAGTGCTGCTAACAAAGAGCCTCTGACGACCAACAAAAGGCTGCAATCAGTCGGCCAGTTCGCACGCGAACATGCACGCAGAATTGAGACCAATCTAGTTAAGAGTAGTTCCGACATTCGCGAATCACTTAACCAGACGGTCAAAGCTACCGATGAGCAGAACAGAGCGCTCGAGCAACCATTGTTCGAAGAGCTACGACAGCTCCAAACCACTGAAGACGAAGAACGGCAAATCTCAACCGCCGTAGTCAGCACTCTGACGATTCTTTTCTTCGCCAATCTGCTTGTCGGCACTCTTTCCGTTATCTTCCTGCGTCAGAAATTTCGCGTAAAACTCAACCATCTTGTGCGCAACGCACAACGCTTGCCTAAAGACGAGAATCTAGAGCCAGAGCTTGATGGAGATGACGAGTTAGCTATGCTCGATGATTACATTCACGTCACGAGTCGTCGTCTAAAAATGGCTCGCAGTGCGAGAAATACGACTACTTCGATGATTGCAAACGCCCTCACTTCGCCTTTACAAAACACAGAGAAGCAAATAGAAAAGCTGCAGCACCTGGCGTCAGATGTGATAGCAAACGATAACGAAAAATCGATAAAAATGCAGCGGAATTTGACCGCCGCAGCTACCAATTGCAAGCGTTTGAATATGCTCTATTCCGACCTATTGGCGTTTGCAGGCGATAATCCCAAATTAGTTTTGAAGACAAAGAGGATTGAGATCGATGGGTTAATCGAAAATGTGTTGAACGATTTTCGACCACTTGCAACCACCCGTAGTATCACTTTAACGACAGAAAGCTCGGCGCTCAAATTGGACATCGATGAGCATCGAATTCATCAGGTCATCTCTAACCTCGTCTCAAACGCTCTTAAATTTGCCCCGAATAGCTCTGAAGTTGATGTGCGAGCAAAGCTTTTAGACGAGATGGGAACGCGTTCGGCAGTGATCGAAGTGCGAGACCAGGGCAAAGGAATAGACCCGCAGAAGCTCGAGGCAATCTTCCAGAAATTTCAGACCGATTCGGCAGCGTCGCCCGAGCGTGGATTTGGATTGGGGCTGACCATCTGCAAACTAATCATTCATTCGCACGGTGGCACTATAACAGCGAAAAACAATGCGCCAGGAATGATCTTCGCAGTGACCTTGCCCATGGCGTGAACGATGACTGGATTACATTGAGGGTTAACCCGAGTGACAATAGACTTTTCGAATTTAGAATGATGCTTTAGCAACGACACCTTTGGATTATTTATGGTGGCATTACAACAAGCCAGCAACGCACTTATCGCAAGCATATCGATTTTGGTCGCAGCCTCTTTGATGAGCGGCGAAACGCTGCGACACCCCACTGTTCCAGCCATCGAGGCGTCGCGCCAGGAAGTGGTGGTCGGCGAGACGGCTCCCCGTCAGAAGCCTGCTGAACAGAGGTCCAGTCAAACCGCATCGACCGCGGTTTTTCCGACTACAGCAGTTGCAACGGGTCCATTGCAAAGCGAAGATAGCGGTGGCCCGTTTGAACCAGTAAACATCGCTGCGATGACCTCCGAGTCCGAGTTGATCCTGGTAGGTAAATTCAAACAGGTACAAGGTCCTCGTTATCTTGAGATTGTTCACTCCATGAACAACCCGCACAACAAAACTGCCGCAATCCCTCTAGAAGTATTGAGGGCACAGATGTTCCTCACAATCGAGTGCGACCGAGTGTTGAAAGGTGACAAATCTCTAGTCGGCAAGCGCTTGAAGTGGATCGATCCGAATTGGGAACACAACATCCATACTGACACCGTGCATGGTGTCACATTCACAAATGAATATGACGGCGGAATTCCTCAACTTAACTATGGGATCTTTTTTCTGCGTAAAACGAAGACGGGATTGCAATTTGTTGACCTCAAACACTGCGTGCTACCAGCTTCGCCGGCACCGCTCGAAGTCAAATCCGATCCTACTAACGCAGTTGTTAACGAACTCAATCACGTTCTGACAACGCCACTCGACCTCCTCAGCGCCAGAGGTGGCGCACTCGGCGAAGAATCTGGTGGAGGACCAGGTGGCACTTACGAGCTTAGCTCTGGTGAATTGCTGATGAGAGATGCAGTCACAGTGCTCGTTCAACTGCCAAAACAGGAGGCAATTGCGAACCTGAAAGCAATTTTGAATGATAGTGATTCGCCTTTGACGAAACTCTGGGCGTTCGCAGGGTTGGCCGAGCTAGGCGATTGGACCTGCTTTTCGCTGGTTGAGAAATACCTGGTTCAACCGCCCCCAAATCTTACTTATGTAGCAGCTTACCCCTTTTACAATCTTAAAAGCGCTACTTACACGGAAGACGGAAAAGCGCTTGTGCATGACGTTCCAGGTGCTGACCTGGCGAAGCTTTTGAAATCTACCAATACCGATATTCGGCAGTCTGCGTCCAGTATTCTTCGAGACAAGCAGGATACGTCACTAGTCAAAGCTCTCGCCAACGCCGTTGTACACGACCCTGATGACACAGTTCGGCAAAATTGTAGTGCGGCACTCGAGAGAATGACGGGCGTAGTCGCAGAACTTTGGGAAAAAGAACCTGCCCTTTCGCTGGATATAGCGACAGGGCAAAACGCAATTCTATCGTTTGATCATCCGATGATCAGCGGCGACACATTCGAGCAAAACAAGATCGATCCACTAGTCAGGCGCGAATTCGCGAAGCCAAAGATTGAACCAAATCAGTATCCTGAGTGGGTTACTCAGGGGCTGAAACGTTTAGACGCCAGGAGTGAAAAGCTAGCGCGTACCGGCTGGGTTGGTCATTCATCCAGCGAATACCTGCCTCCAAAGTCGGAGCGGCCCTGGTCTTGGAATGGTGAAATGACCAGTCCGAATTCTCTCCGCAAAGTCTGGTACACCTACCAAACAACTTACGATCCGTCGGTCATGCAAACCTCTGAGTTCACGATGCGCACGACAACCTTATGCTTCCTGGTTCAGCGAAACACTGACAAGGAGCCAGAAATCACGGGCATCGATCAGCTTCCAGCAGCAAAGATTTTGGATGTGTGGAGACAGGACGATGACATCATTTACAAACGCCTACCTCGCAACGGTGTTCGAGTGATACAAGTGCGTCGAATCTACGGCTCGAACGGAAATCCACTGCAAACTGCGCCCTCCCGTTTGCATCCGGAGGCGAGAATTTTCGACATTGACTAACCTTGGCTGAGCAACGCGCATCGCCGCTCCGCACTGAAATTAGGGCGCTGGTGCAGCTTTCGGCTTTTTAGCGAGGATGGCTTTAGCACGCGCATACATCATTTCAGCATCGGCGTTGCGTCCCAGTTTGCGCAGCAACTTCGCGTAATCACGCAGCGTGTCCGCGATTTCTGGATGCTCAGCGCCGTGCTTCTCTTCGCGCAACTTCAGCGAACGTTCAAGCAGGGGTTCACATTCAGCGAATTTGCCTTGTTGGAAGAGAACACTAGCGAGGGTGTTCAAACATCCCGCCAGGCGTAACGTGTCTACTGGCTGCGTTGCCTCGATTATGGTTGCAATCCGTTTCACATAAGGCTCAGCCTCGGCAAACTTACCTTGAACGCAAAGCACTCCGGCAAGGTTCGTCAAATCAGCGCCGAGTGCTTCATGCTTCGAGCCGAGTTGGTTCTGCTTGAGGAGCAGAATGCGCTCGTAGAGTCCTTGTGCTTGAGTGTAATCACCCTGCTCGTAGTAGCTTTCAGCCAAGCGAGAAAGCGACTCGCTTAGCGCGTTCTTCAAGTCATTCTTTGCACCGCCAGATTTGTCCGAAGTCGCCGCAGCGCCTTCAGCCTGCTCGACCTGCTTTTCGAGCTGGGCGATGATGACGGATTGCAAGACCGCTGGATTTGATTCAGTCGGTTTTGCTTGTGGTGCTGAAGCAGCTTCTGGTACATTCGCTTGAGACAGCGCGTCTGCCCAGAAAGAGGAAGTCTTCGGTGGCTGCGCTGTGGCGTCACCTTGAGCGGCAACAGGCTGAACATTAGCACCACTAGCGGTACCAGCGGCTGGAATGGTCGTTCCACTTCCTGCTCCGACAGCCGGAGTGGATGTTCCGCTTCCTGTTCCTACAGCCGGAGTCGTCGTTCCACTACCAGTTCCTACAGCCGGAGTCGTCGTGCCACTGCCAGTTCCAACACCTGCGCCGTTCGATGGGACAGGAGGAAGAGCCGTGCTGCTCGAAGATCCGGCTCCGACTGAAGCTGGGACTGCCGCCGGGGTGGCGACTTTCGCTACCGTCGCAGGCGCAGCAGTCTTCGCAACAACCGGTTCGGCAACTTTCGCGACAGCGGGAATTGGTTCAACCTTTGGAGCCTCGGCGATTACCGCAGGAGCTGGTTGAGGCGCTTCCACTGCAGCTTGGGCGGCTACAGATTCTGCAACAGGTGCCTCAACAACTGTTTTCGGAGCCTCTACAATTTGTGCGGACGGAGCACTGACCGCTGGTTGAACTGGTGTAATTGGCACTTCAACAGCAGGTTTAGCCGCCTCCACCAGCGGTGCCGGAGCCTGAACTGGTGCTGGGGCTTCAGGCGCTACATCTGCTTTGGCAGCCGGTTTAGGCGGTGCGAACAGCGAATCAACATCTTCATGATCACCATCATCGGACAACGATGCCATCAATTCGTCTGCAGTCGAAGACTTCGAAACGGCGTCTTCGATTTTCGCAACCATTGCTTCCGCAGCGCTCGCGACTGGATCTGCCACAACCTTCTTCGGTTCGGGAGTTGGCGCGGCAGGTTCGGGAGTTGGCGCAACAGGTTCTGGAGCTGGTGTCGATGCTGCGACAGGAGTAGCGTCTGCTGACACAGATTCTTGCGCAGCGCCTGGCTGGTCGTCAGTTGCGACGTTTTCAGCCAGCTCGTTAATCAGCTTGAGCGCAATGGATTCGGCTTCACTGCGAGGTTTCAACGAATCTTCCGCTTGCTTCGTCTGCTCTGGAGCCGAAGAAATAGTCTCTTCGAGTTGACTCAAAAGCTCTTGAGCACTGACGAGTTTTGGCTTTTCCGCCTCAACCACATGCAGCACTTCAGCCGCTTTCTTCTCTATGTCTGCATTGAATAGATCGTCTATCTCGCCAATTTCTTTAGCGTCAGCACCGATAATTCCTTGGAGAACCGATGAATAGCTGTCCGTTGACTCATCTTTGACAGCACTGACTTCAGGCAATGCATCCGCTGACTTGTCGTCAATTACAGAATCAGGTGTGCCCATCGTCAATGGCGAGCTCGAAGCTGCAGCGGCAGCGGGTTTGGCTGCTTCAGGCTCAGATTTTGTCAGACTTTCGTGGAGCCCAAAATCGTCTTCTGGAACCACGGTCAGCATATCGTTGCCGAACAGTGAATTGTCGTCGAAGTCGTCCATGATCGCCCGGGTATCGAACTTCTTCATGTCGCGAATGCTAGGCTGCGCTTTCTTGGCGGCTTCGGCTTCAGCGGCAGCTTTGGCTGCGGCTTCTTCTTCGGCTTTGCGTGCAGTTTCAGCTTCTTCTTCCGCTTTACGTGCAGCTTCTGCCTCAGCGGCTTTCTGTGCTTGTTCTTCAGCAATGCGAGCTGATTCAGCTTCAGCAGCTACACGAGCTGCTTCTTCCGCTGCTTTACGCACGGCTTCCTCTTCTGCAGCCTTGAGTGCAGCCTCGGCCTCCTCTGCGGCTTTGCGAGCTTCTTCCGCCGCCTTCTCAGCAGCGGCTGCTTCTTCAGCAGCTTTGCGAGCAACCTCAGCTTCTTCAGCAGCTTTACGTGCAGCTTCTTCTTCTGCCAGCTTGCGTGCTTCTTCCGCCGCACGAGCTTCCTCAGCAGCCTTGCGCGCAGCCTCTGCTTCGGCTTCAGCCTTCCGTGCTGCTTCAGCTTCCTCAGCAGCTTTCTGTGCGGCTTCAGCCTCGGCTTTGCGTGCAGCCTCCGCTTCTTCTTCGGCTTTTCTCGCAGCAGCAGCAGCTTCTTCTTTACGCGCCGCCTCTGCCTCTTCTTCGGCTTTACGGGCAGCGGCAGCTTCTTCTTCTGCTTTGCGAGCAGCATCTGCTTCTTCTTGCGCTTTCTTCGCGGCTTCAGCTTCTGCTTTGCGGGCTGCTTCGGCTTCTTCTTCAGCCTTGCGTGCAGCTTCTTCCTCTTCCTTGGCTATTCTCGCAGCTTCAGCTTCTGCCTGACGCGCAGCTTCTGCTTCCTCTTCGGCTCTGCGTGCAACCTCCGCATCTTCTTCAGCCTTACGCGCAGCTTCAGCAGCTTCTTCCTCGGCTTTGGCTTTCGCTGTCTCAGCTTCTTCCGCAGCAGCAGTCTTCATCACGACGTCCTGCTCATCTGGTGGAAGCAGGCGATTCAACGCGTTCACAGTTGAATCTGTTGGACTTGGAGCGGCTTTGCCAACTCCGTTGTTACCCTTGTCGCTGGAGAAGAGTCCACGCAGTTCAGACAGAGGCACGACTTTATTCTCATTCACTTTCGGCTCATCTGCCACCGGCTCTGGTGCATCATCAGATTTCAGATCACCGCCGGAGAGAATGCTATCCAACGCATTCATTACTTCTTCCGTATCTGGAGCAATCTTCTCGGAATTTGCTTTAGCCTTCTGCTCCTGATCAACTAATACTTTAAAGAAGGCAGGAAGATTGTCGTACGACTGAGTCGACGCATCCACTTCTTCGGCTGAGATTTCCCTTTCTTCGCTCTCAGATTCATTGAAGCTGTCACCTTCGAGCAGAGCGTCGATAGCGCCTGCGCTGTCGAAACCGCCGTTGCTTTCGCGCGCAGCTTCTTCTAATTCGAGTCTTCGCTGTTGGTCTTCTTCATCTTCGTTATTGAGCAACAATTCATCGAGATCACGCGGTTCGAGATCTTCTTTTGGTAAGGCTTCCGAAAGGATTTCCTTGAGCTCCATTTCTTCGCTTATTTCATCGAGGAGACTGCCGAGCATTCCAGGCGCACTACCAGTGGTATCAACATCATTTGCTCTAGCAACAGCTTCTTCCAGTGCTGAATCGTCTTCGCCAAGCAAAGCGTCGATCAAGCTTGGTTCTTCGTCAGCTTCAACGGCTTCTTCAACTGGCGCTTCCACGGTTTCTTCATCGAGCATTTCATCGAGCAAGGAACCAAGACCGGGTGCTTCATCAACAGGAGCTGCCAACGGTGAATTCGCATCTGCGCTTGGCTGGTCGGCAGTGATCTCGCTTTCGCCGAATCCAAAAACTGGCATTTCCGCTTTCGCACCGAACAAACCTAATTTGACTTGCGAAATATCGACGGACGTTGCGCCCTGAACTTGCATCGGCATGGTCGCGTTCCAACCGATGTGCGCCAATCCTTCGGCGAAACTGATTTTTTCTTCGCGATTCAAACAATAATCGAGCGTGACGATCGCATCATCTTGAGTAAGGAATCCGTTCGACATCATGGTGTAGCACTGCAAAACTGCCTGCATCGTCATCTCGTCGATGTAGCCGGTCATGTGCAGAATTTTTGCCAGAAGCTGAGAGTTTCTAGCGGATTTTTCAAGAGCGTTATCAATATCGTCTTGCGAAACAATGCGCGCCAACATGAGCATCTTGTCGAAGCCAACAAGTTGCTTCGACTCAGCCTCGGCTACTTGCGCATCAATACTCTCGAGCACCGCCTCAGGAGGACGCCCCGTTGTCTTCATCTGAACGAGCGCATCAGCCGCATCTTGGGGCGATAGTTTGTCCGAATCGATTCTGCGTTGCAGCTCGAGTGCTGCATCGAGCATTTCTTCGGTTACATATCCTTGTTGGATGAGCACCTGTCCGATCTGTTGACTGTTGACCAGACCCAACTCAAGAGCGTTCATCACGTCTGATTCATTCAACAATTTGGCCATGACGAGCAATTCACCGATGCGCACGCCTTTTTTGCGCGGCGGCAAGATTGTCATGCGAACAGTCTCTTCGACATCGGCAGCAGACTCACCACCCTCGGTGCCACCGGCAGCGCTGAGCGCTTCGATGCCTTCTTCACGAGTCATCATGCCGTCACGAATGCGCACTTGAATTTCAAGCGCCATCGTCAACAATGCTTTGTGCAGCGAACCGTTCAGTACGAGAATCTGACCGAGAGGGAGTCCTGTCGCCTGGCTGCGGCCCATGGACTTGGTCAACTGCTCTTTGGTCACCAAACCGGATTCAAGAAGCAATTCACCGAGTTTGTTCGACAATCCATCGCCACTACCGGCATTTCTGTCGCGAACGACTTCAGCAAAGGTCATACCGGTCTTACAGGCAATCTTCAGACAACCTACAGCGAGATTTTGATCGATAGTGCGGTCGCGCAACATGGACTGTGCATCGACAGCCGCCTGCAAGTCACGAGGGCTGATGTAACGGAAATTGACCAACATCTGTCCGACATGCACATTCTTGCTGCCTGCCAGCTTGACGGCTTCATCGAGCTGTTGCTGCGAAATCAGCCCAGCCTTGACGAGCAAATCCCCAAGCAAGAAGTCGGTTGGATAACGCGAGACTGTTTGCTTCGGTTTCGGTTTTAAGAAATCAAATGGCACGGCAGTAAGTTTTCCTTTCGGACGCTAAAAACATTTCGGGTGATCGTTACCTGCCCGGTGGGCGGCAAAAATATACCCTTGCGACAAGATGTCGTAGACAGGCTATCTCGCTCGCTAGAGCGGACCATCGCTACTCTATTATTACCCCGTAGCGCCCACAATCACGCAGTATCAGCAAAAGATCCTGAGCCCTTTTCAAATTTTTTTTGGACACGCCAGAATCAGCCCAAACGCTGACTGAGTTAGCCTTTGAACGGTGTCAGACGCGTCTCTGTGGATGTCGCCTGCGTCAGATAAATTGGCTTGCCATGCGCATCGAAAACCTTGACGGAGCTGTCTGTACGCACGTGTCCATCGGCAAGTTGAGTGTAAGTGTTTAATTCTTCGTCTTGAAAAGTAGAAATAATCTTGTGCGTCTTCTTGTTAACAACGAGGTGCGATGCGGTCACTCCGATAATTACAACTTTGTCGCCGTTGTTGTAGAACTCATAAGTCGAGACACGATGGTAGTCGATGAAATTGCCCCGATCAATTTGCCCAAAAGCTTTTCGAGGATCGAAGATTTGCCAAATCTGTCCATCGCCGTCAACATATGTGCCGAATTTATCAGTAGCTTTGCTAACCGAAGTTCCTGTTGTGTCTTCGTGCTGATGTGTGACGAGATTGATTCTGCTCGTCTCGGTCGACTGACTGCGCACCCAGACTCCGGCTAGCCAACTTGGAATGGCAAATTTCTTTGCCGGAGCTTTGCTTGCCGGCCCAAATGCGGCGGCCGGATTGAAGATTTTCCCCGGCATTTGAGAAGACGGAACCGGTGCCAGATGCTCGCTGTGAACGACGCCACCGGTCAAGCGCATGGTCGGCTTACTGACCACTCCAGCCGTGTCATCGGCTCGAGAGGGGAGGATGGTCGTCACCACCAGAAAAACGCCGAATGAGAGGAGCTTGTGCATCAGAACCATAAGTCGGTTGGTTCATTGTATCCGCTTTAGCTGTGCACGTCCGCCGAGACCGGTTCGGAGCGAATGATCAAGCCGACCTCTTGCTGTGACGTGTAATCCACTCCAATACTCCTCGAAAGATAACCTCGTCAAATTGACCTTCTTCGAAAATCAAATGCTCAGCGCGACCGATAAAAATCATGTCCTTATCTTTTGTCGGAATCGCTTGATAAATCGCAAGTGTTCCCATCGGCTTGACCAGGTTGTCGCTGAAACCCTGAAAGATGATCACAGGGGTCTTTGTAATCTTTCCAGCGGCCTTGATGTTCTCGCCCATGAAGTTCTGGAAATTCACCAGTTCTGCTGGTGACAACTTCATTCGCATTTGAGAATCTCCTTCCCACATGTCCCGAAGATCCGCATCAACAGTGGCTTGTTCCACTACGCCTTTGCCAACATCGAACTGTCCGTGCTTGTTGTTCAAAAATTTCAACGCGACTTTAAATGCAGTTTTGTGCGATTGATATCGCGAACCCGAAGGCACTGAGCTAATTACAGCATCAACAAGCTTGGGAGATTCAGAGGCAATGCGAAGCACGATCGCACCACCCATCGATTCTCCCAGAAGCACAATTGGAACATCTGGATAATCAGCGCGCATCTCGGTCAAAATTCGCTGCATGTCCGTGATAGCCAGGTGCAGGTCGAGCTTTTGGGTTACTTCGTCGTTGCGATAAGAACCGAATCCACGAACGTCAAATGACACCACACCGAAACCTTCTTTTTGGATTCGTTCACCAAATGCGGTGTACGCCCCAGAATACAAACCAAGGCCGTGAACGGTAACGATCAGCCCTTTCAAAGGCACGAGCGGATTGAAGAAAGCCAATCCTGGCGCCTTTTCCCGACCTATTCTTTCCTTGAACCAATTATCGAAAGTTTTCTCTCGCAAATTCGGCGGAGCATTCAAAACTTTTTCAGGGATGTCTGCTTTCAAAAAATCCAACCCGATTTCACGATTGTTGTACGCACCATGGGTGCCATAGAGATGCCGACGGAGAGTGGCGATCATCTCTTCCTGATTAGGTGCGCTTTTGTTTTCTTCAATGATTCTCAATTCGTTTTGATGTCGAAAATTCCAGAAGACTTTTTTGTACAACTTATCTGCAAGTTCGATTTTGCCAAGCTTGCGTTCCACACCGGCGAGCGACATAAGCGCCCACGCCACATGCGTATCGTCTGGTCCATACTTCAACAAATCAAGTTGCGCTACGTTTTTGTAGTAGCCTTCTGCTAACTCATATTTTTTCTCGAGTAAATGACAAGCGGCGAGCCCTTCGTAAACTGGCGCCAGATCCGGTCCCCACTGCGTCTCCTGGGATATCGGATACGACAAACCACGCAAATACATTTCGCGAGCTTTGTCGATTTTTCCATCCATCAGTAAAACACGCGCCTGAATTGCGCATGCGTCAGCGAATGTGAGCGACTTCTCTGGCGCTAGTCGAAAAGCCTCTGCAGAATCAGTTTTCGCCTCTTCCCATTCATCCAACTGCGACTCACAAATTGCACGATTTACGAGACAGCGAGCTTTCGCATTCGCATCGAGTTTTGCGTCTTCTAGAATTTTGTTTACTTCCGCTTTCGCCGTTTTGTAATCACGACTCCAAAACGCTGAATTGGCTTTCTGTTTCGCTTCATTCCACTCGGATGCAATTGATGCAGTTGGCGATGAACCTTGATCTTTGTCGGTCACGACATCCGTTGGAGCGGTGCTCGTCTCAGTTGCAGTTTGCCCGGCGGTGACGACAGCGGGCGTTGCATCGACGGTTGTCGCTTCTTCAGCGCTACAACGAAGAGAAAAGCTTGCAATGCTTACAGACGAAAAAATAATTGCTGCAATCGACCGACCAATATTGAACGACATGAGTACCACCTGGACCTTGATAGACGGACAACTCTATCAGGTTTGCACGCGGTGAAAGCCCAGCGCATGCTGCAGCTATGAGGACGACGGGGAGACACAAAGCGTAGATATCGTGAAAGTTCCGCGCCACAACGATAGAAGCAAATTAAACCGTGGTACAAAATGTTGGCGAAAACTAGAAACATAATGCAATCAAGGTCGTCAGCTTAAACATCAGGAGTTAAGGAGGGAGAGAGTATGCGGACATTCCGCGCATCTCGCGCTGCAGTTTTTGCTTGTCTCTTTTGTTTCAGCCAACTCGCGGCTAACGCCCAAGATTTGCTTGGAAGCGCCAAACAGCTCTACTTGAGCGGTCAATATCAAAACGCCGAAACCGAATTTTTGCAGGCGATCAAAGCCAACCCAAGTGACAATACGAGCTATTACTGGTACGGACTGTGTCAGATGAAGCTACAGAGTTACGGTAGCGCAGAAGCCGTGTTCAACAACATTATGAACAGAGAACGCAATAGCGCTCTCGGAAAAATGGCGGAAGAAGGTGTCGCATATTGCCGAGCGCAGCTTGAAGCTCAAACGGCAGCCGCTGCGAATCAAGCCAAGCTCGCGAATCAAAATCCGACCAACATGCAAAAAGCTATGGACAGAGTGCAGCGCCAGGGCACTCATGCCGCGAAGAGACAGGTGAAAAATTGGAATGCTGTCGCGGACGCTGCACAGCAAGAGTCTGACAGAGGTGCAGCAGCTCTCGACGATCAAGCCAGCAAAGCAGCGGCAGATATGGCATCTTGGCAGATACAGACATCTGATGGTGGCTCGATTCCGCTCTACTCTAAAGGTCAAATTCGAGCAGTAGTAAAAACTTACACTGACCAGAGAGACGGTCTGGTCGCGGCAGAAGCACAATCCAAAACCAACGCCGTGGTGCAAGGAAAACGTTCCGCCGCCACGATTGCCGAAGATGTCGACCACCTTCAGCAGCAATTGCAAGGAAACGAAGAACCAGCCGGTCTGAAATTAGTGCCGGATGGAACGAATCTCTACACACGAAATTATGCTCCAACGAAACCGACCGTCGAGCCGAAGACACCCGATGAAATGAAAGCAACAGAAGAGCGCCTGGTGTTATCTCCGCACACAATTCCTGGCAAAACAATCACTAAAGCCTCGCAACCAGGCAAAGATCCTCAGCTCGAAGTCAAAGGCGTTGTCACACATCCAGAGCCTTAGCTCTGTGCAGTTCAATACAGAACGCGACGAGCAACTGCAAGCTGCGTACCAATCTGAATCCGGAACCATCGTGTACTGAGACCTGACGTTGTATCATCATACAAACGCCCGGATCGATGGTGCTCGAGCTGCTCGCTCAAAGAGGACGTGTGGAGAAATCTCCGACTGAAGAATCAGAGAACATCGTTCAAAACAGCGAATTGAATTTGCCGAGCGAATTTCACCGAGACGATGAACCGCAAGATCGCACGCGCGTGACGAACAATCGCATGGAAGCGATGAAAGTCGAGCCCACACCTGTTGCCACCATCACCGGTGACATGGCACAGGTCGACTCGCAACCCGAAGTTCAAAACGATGACGAAGAGCACATGAGTGCCGCCGACAAAGCACATATCGGTACGATCATTGCAGGACGCTATCGAATAATAAATCTGCTTGGTGTGGGCGGAATGGGATCTGTTTTCAAAGCAGAGCACATTATGCTGGGCAGCTTTGTAGCCGTAAAAATATTGAATAGCGACCTGACAAAAAACGAAACGGCGCTCAAACGTTTTTCACAAGAGGCGAAAGCTGCAAACACTCTGCATCATCCGAACATCGCGGCCGTCAGTGATTACGGTTTGACTGAAAGCGGCGCGCCTTACTTTGTTATGGACCTAATCGATGGGAAAAGTATGGCATCGATGATCGACGATAACGGATTCATTCCGTGGCAGAAAGCGATTGATTTCGGCATTCAAATATCAGATGCAATGTCATACGCGCATTTGAAAGGAATCGTTCACCGCGACCTCAAACCAGCAAACATTATCATCTCCAAAACAGCTAAGGGAGAAGATCGCGCGACTGTTGTGGATTTTGGTATCGCAAAATTTGCAAACGAAACACAGGATGCTCAAAAACTGACGCGCACCGGCGAAGTTTTTGGCAGCCCACTATACATGAGTCCAGAACAATGCACCGGAAAGACTATGGATAGTCGCTCGGACATCTACTCGTTCGGATGCATGATGTACGAAGCACTAACAGGCGAAATGCCGTTCTGCGGCGAGAACGCAGTCCAGACGATTCTCATGCAGATTAACGAACCTGCTCCGAGTTTCAAATCCCAACCGAACCAGAAAACCACGCTGGTGCCTTCGGGCGCAGAAACAGTAATCATGCACTGCCTGGAAAAAGATCCACAAAAACGTTACGCGTCGATGGATGACGTTAAAGCCGATTTGCAGCTCGTGAAGCGAGGCTTGCCACCCACTCGCAAGAGCGTAAAGCGTATCCATTTCAAATTTAAATCTCCAAACTTGATTCAAACTGGTCTGATTACCGCCGTTGGTACTGTAGCGATGTTCTACGGTATGGCGTTTTGGGTCAACAAATGGCAGTACGACGTGGTTCCGTGGCAAAGAGATTTCTCGGCGGCGAAGCATGAGATAGAACGCGGCGAATACAATCAGGCAATCATGTCTGCCAGGCACGGCATCAAACTTGGTACAACAAAGAATGCACCGAAGCACGAACTCGCGGGTTTGTATAACACACTAGGCGATGCTTATCGCCTGCAAGCCACCCAGGAACAGCAGGCTCTGGGAGCCGCAAAAGAGGCATACGAAAAATCAGTTTCCCTATGCACAGACGATCACGCTTCAAGAAATAAAGTGATGGCATTTCAAAGTATTGGCGACGTTGATGCACAGGCGGGAAACAAGCAAGAAGCTTTGAAGGATTACGATAACGCCCTCGCGAGCTTCTCAGAGCGCTATGTGGACGACACCGAGAAAGCACGTTTGTACATTCGAAAGGGTTTGGTCTACGAATCGCTGAATCAGTTGGACGCAGCCGAGAAAGAAATGCAACAAGCGGTTTCCACCTACAAGTCACTCGACGAGATCAACACTCCGGCTCTAACGGATGCCCTAGAGAAGCTGGCGCATGTCATCCAAACACGGGGCGTCGAAGAGAAAGCCAATCAGTTCAAAGCGGAAGCGAAAAAATTGCGCAGTTCATTCGAATAACAGCAGTTCATTCGAATAACAACAGTTCTTTTAAATTTCAGTTGTTTCGAATCACAATCCGGTTATCTCTCTTTGTCCTGATATTTTTCGGATAGAAATCCTGTCATGCGAGCGACACAAGTTCGATTGTATTGTTCTCTCATCCCTTTCATCTAAACGTTCGAAACCGGCAGATAACGGGCTGATTCTACACTTACGCTTCGGAGCTTACCAAATGAAGGACATCACAAACTGCGTCAAATTCGAAAAGAACACAGCGTCTAAAGAAGTGCAATCAACTGGTGAACATACTCCGTTTCAATCATGTATAGATCAAACCTGGGGCAAACAAGGACGAAGCGGCCACGCATCAAGAAGTCACGACGAAGCTCCAAAGCAAGAAAAAGACCTGAACTCACTATTGATGACAAATCCCTATGATCAATTATCTTCAGGCGCGAAATTCTAACAAGCAAACACTGAAGTCTAGTCTAACGATTGTGATACCAGATATGGTAGCGAAAAGTATAGCCAGAGAAGGAGCGTTCGTGAAAATGGACGCTCTTTCAACGTCGTTTATTGCCGCTATAATTGGGAAAAGATCCCGCGAGCAGAAATCTTGAAACTCAAACTGACCCTAGCTCAAAAAGGCATGATAGCGGTATCGACCATGCTTTTGTTCCAGTTGGCATTTATCGGTGCCGTAGCGAAAATGCTCGATCAAGCTGGAAAGGATTTGGAGCACGAAGCCCAGGTTCGTCAGATCATCGCGCATCTGAATAGTTTGACGGGTATCTGGAATCAAACAACCATCGGACTGACGCGGGTCGTTCAACACGGCTGGCTCTCCGGCGAAACAGCAGAACAATCCGAGGCAAATCCAGAGTTCCAGCAAGAGTATTACAAGCAACCTCAAATGGTTCACACTGAATGCCTGGTGCTAAGACGGCTGACGAAGGACGATCCCACTGCAACAGCGGCGCTGAACGACATCGACAACTACTGCAAAACCGGTCTGTATATGATGGAGAAAGTGCGCATGTGTGCTTTCAATCAGAACCCGGGCGAGCAATACAGTTGGTTAGCCAAACTGCGTAATCTCGGGAATCAAACGGTCGATCGCGAGCAAAAACTGCTTCGATACTACACCGAGATGGAAGACAAAATCTCAGAAGAGCAGGCGAAGAACCGGCAGAACACGTCGATGCTGATGGTGGCGCTAGTTGCTTTCGATGTATTGATCGCTTTCATCTTCGCACTCTTATTCACAAAAGGAATTACCGGTCGCGTAAACAGGCTGATCGACAACAGCTTGAGATTGGCGGCTCATGAGCCTCTCCGAGCACGAATGAAGGGCTCGGACGAGATCGCAAAGCTGGATAGAACGTTCCATGAAGTAGCCGACACGTTGGAACAAGCAAGACAAAAAGAACGCGCCATCGTCGACAATGCCACCGACTTGATCTGTTCAATCGGCAAAGACGGGCGCTTTTCAGCGGTCAATCCCGCAGTTGAAACGATGCTGGGTTTTGCGCCAGATGAATTGCTTGGTCAACGTTTCATCCAAATTGTCGTAGATAACCACCGCAACGACCTGAGAAATTATTTGGATCAGGTGATGAGAACCGGCAACGCACAGCCATTTGAGCTGCAATTACTGCGCAAAGATTCGCAGCAAATTTTCGCAGTCTGGTCGGCACAATGGTCCGAAAAAGAACAGACTTGGTTCTGCGTAGTGCACGACATTTCAGAACGCAAACGCGAAGAGAATTTGATTAGAGCGAGCGAAGAGCGCATTCGCTCAGTGATTGAGAACCTCCCAGTCGGAGTGGTTACGACAGACGAACACGGCAATGTCGAATCCATCAATCAGATGACCAGTGATATGTTCAAAGTTTACGAGAAAGATGTGCTCGAAAAGCCAGTTAGCATCCTCTTCGAAGACTCGAACGGCTCAATGCAGGATCTTAAAGCTGGAAAATCGCTGGAGCAAACCGCGAAAAAAGCAAACGGAGAAACATTCCCTGTCGAACTAACAACGGCTGAGTATGAGGGATTCGAAGGCAACAGGCTTTTGATTCACATCAAAGATATTACTGAACGAAAGGAGATCGAAAAACTGAAACAAGAATTCATCGCCATGATCAGTCACGATCTCCGCACCCCGCTCACATCCATCGGCGGCACGTTGACACTCATTCAAGAAGGAATCTATGGAGAAATAAGTGACGGCGGAAATAAGCGAGTCACCGACGCGCAACGTAACGTCGAAAGACTCATAAATCTTGTCAGCGACTTACTCGACCTGGAAAAACTTGAAGCCGGCAAACTGACAATGGAAATGTCGCCGTGCAATGTCTCCGACGTTATCGATTCATCGATTTCCTCTGTAAAAAGTTACGCCGAACAAAAGGGCATCGCACTTCATGCAGCCAGTGGCGGAGCCGAAATCAGCGCGGACCACGATCGACTGGTGCAAGTGTTGGTGAATCTTATCTCCAATGCAGTGAAGTTTTCGCCGGTGGGAGGCAATGTTTACGTCTCATCCGAAAGGAAAGAAGACTTCGTCATTCTGTCCGTAAAGGATGAAGGGCGCGGCATCCCAAAAGAATTTCAGGACAGCATTTTCGAAAAATTCCAGCAAGTTGCGTCGGGCGATGCAAAACGCTCCATGGGGACGGGGTTGGGTTTAGCAATCTGCAAAGCGATTGTGGAAAGTCACAACGGCAAAATCGGCGTAGATAGCGATGGCAAGACCGGTAGCACTTTCTGGATTCGCCTTCCAGCCGTGGAAAGTGCCGTGACCACCTTATAGCCAAAAACCTGCGCTATACTCGGTAGCTAATCGGCGAAACAGGATTTGCGCAGTGGCCAAGATAATCATGGTTGATGATGATGTCGCCCTTTGTGGCGTGGTCAAAGACTGGCTTGAAGCTCAAGGGCACACGATCGAGACGCACTACACTGGTCGTGACGGAGAAGACTTTCTCAAAACTTACAAGTACGACATGATCATTTTGGACTGGACACTGCCCGATTATCAGGGAGTGGATATTTGCAAAAACTTGCGACGCTCGGGTGTGCAAACGCCGATCCTGATGCTGACCGGAAAGACCGCAATCGACGACAAAGAACTTGGCCTGGACTCTGGCGCTGATGACTATCTAACCAAGCCTTTTGATTTGAAAGAACTTTCCGCTCGAGTAAGAGCGATTCTGCGCAGACCTGAACAAGTAACTGGGAATCAGATTGTGCGCGGGCAACTGAAGATGGATACTGCAGCGCGTAAATGTTTAGTGAATGACACTGAGTTAAAACTCTATCCGCGCGATTTTGCTTTGCTTGAGTTTTTAATGCGACATCCTAACCAAGTATTTGGCGCAGAAGCATTGGTAAATAGCGTGTGGTCGTCAGAGACAACCGCAGGTACTGACACAGTCCGAACCGCAATCAAACGTTTACGACAACAGCTCGAAGCGGCAGGAGCAAAAGATACAATTAGCACCGTATATGGTGTCGGCTATCAGCTTGTTTGCGCGGACTAAGTCTTTCTTCAGCCTGAAACACAATTGCTTCAATTTCATCCACACCATATCCTCACTTTTGCGAATTATAGTAATTGCATGAAATATTCGAGTGGCAAATTAATTGCGCTAGCGATTACAACTGAATAAAATTCCCTGATTTAATTCCCCAACCACAACTACCATTGAGGGCGAAGAATGACTGGCAACGCCTGTCATTCTTTCGTTTTCAATCTGTCAGGAATTCCTTATAGCGCTGCCGAAAGAAGCGTCTGAGGCACCGCATTTAGTGATCAACAATACGAGCAGGCTCAAATTAAAATGTTCAATTTAATCACTTTCCTTTTTAGACCACTCAGGTCAAGATGATGTTTTTGACGACAAGCGGCATAACCACCGCAACAATGCACAGCTAAAAATAATGAATTAGGTAACCCGCTCGTATAAGAGTGAAAGGAAGGCGTTAATGAAATTGTCCAAGTTACTAGTGGCGAGCGCTGTCTTAATGACGGCGTTCACAGCGTCCACTTCAAATTCTGAAGCCAGAAACCCAGCAAAGGGAACAGGCAGAGGATCATCTGGCTCCAGCTCTGCACTTGCTGCAGTTCCAACAGTATTTGCAGCAGAGTGTGGAACTAGCTCTGCAACATTTGCACAATTTGCACCACCCTCGAACACTACTGGTGCAAAGGTCAATCCGAACAATCCAAACACTGCAACAGGCTTACCCTTGTCTGTCGCCGTGAATGAATCAACCGTGCTCACATCAGGCTACGCCGGCGACCTGGTATTCATACCTACGACCAGCTTGAGCCTTACAAATCTTGCCACATTTACTCCAATGACTCAGGGAACCTACCAGGAGTCAGTGAGTGTTCGTCCAAAACGATACACCGGCTCACCAGCACTTGAAT
Organism: Drouetiella sp.; assembly: GCA_036702955.1. Taxonomy (GTDB): domain Bacteria; phylum Cyanobacteriota; class Vampirovibrionia; order Obscuribacterales; family Obscuribacteraceae; genus PALSA-1081. The sequence goes on from DATNPY010000052.1 coordinate 33,365, forward strand.
TTGCTCTAGCATTCAGCTGGAAAGATTTGAACGGTAACACACAGTACGGCGTTAGCTTCGTGCCGTCTACGTTCGTCACTAACGTGACCCCAGTTACAAATCACTCACTCAAATTGAAAAGCGTAGATTCATTTGTCACGGTGAACACAAATCTCCAAACCATTTTCACAAATGGTGGATTGAATAGTGGTGGACTGATTAACGTTTTGCCTGCGCCAAATAATGCGCAACCTGACATCAACTCCACTAATTATCAGTTGCTCGGTATTGGCTCCGCGTTGGTGAACACAAACACCACTGCAGGAACTGATGTTTCAGCCATCTTTGGCAGTTTCAAGTTGAATAACAGCCTATTGCCTGAAGCGTATCCATCACAGTTCAACATCAACTGTGCTCCATTACTTCCTGTCACTGGAGCTCTGTAAATAAGGCTTTAGCCAAAATGGCGACCGCATCGATTGTGATCGATGCGGTCGTCCCATTTTGAAAAGACACAGAAACTCGAACCACAGGCATACGTGATCAACACGAGCACAAATAATAATTTCCAGCTCCAGCACATAAAATCATCACTCATATTATTAAATTGGCAGTAAAATGTTTGCATGCCCGGCTGCAGTTGTTTGGACAACTTCTCGCAGACGGGCTAATTATTTACGCGAACCACAGCTCTGTCCTATCACCACATCTGGACGTTTATTCGCTTAGTTCACTTCGAGAGCGACATCAAAAATAGCTTGCACTCGTGACCAAACTCCACACCGCATCTGCACTTTTGCAGTCTATAGTTTTATGAGTAGATGGTCGAAAAGATCCATTTAACTCGGCAAGAGTTAGCAGTTTAGAACCAGCAATGAAACAAAATTCAAATGAAGATGTCCAGGTCATTCTTGGTGCTGTTCTTAAAAGACGGCGCAGAAACTTAGGAGTCACACAGCAGCAACTTTCGGATATGTCTGGTGTCAACAGAACATTCATCTGCAACGTTGAAAATGGTCAAGTGAATCCAAGCTTCTCGATCCTGTTGAAGCTTTCCAAAGGACTAAGAGTCAAACCATCGACTCTATTAGCCTGGTGCGAGAGAAATGGACTGCTCGCACCTGATTCTATGCAGCAAGCGTAGAACTGCGCCGGATCAAATAGTAAATTCGTCGATTTAATCGCGCAGAACTAATTATTTTTTGTCAAGTCATCTACAATGAAAGATCGGAACGGAACTCCGAACAAAAGAGTGCAGACGGTTGGCTAAGCGCTAAACCCTCTGCACTCTTTTAACGCTAACTGCCCTGCCGATAAGTCCCCAGGAACCGACAAATAAACAGAAGTGCTTCCAGGAGAAACACTTCCAAAAGTTGTTTAAAGGACACACCAGATAAAATTTATGATAAAACATTACCAGTTCAGCGCTTTTACTAGCCTGGATGTCTCTATTGCCTTCAAAATGAGATACCGGTTATGCAAAACCAAGCAGCCAAGTACGGTGAAAACCCGAAACAACGCAAGATTAACGGCAAAAAACTAAAAGACTTTCGTCTAAAACTCGGATTATCTGCGCGAGAAGCTGCCGAGCTGCTCGGACTGAAAAATCCTCCCGCGATTGTAAATTCAGAAATTGGATGCAGCAGCGACCTTTACGCAAAAAGGTTGGAGCAATACGTAAAACTGGAAAAGAACCTTGTTCGTCCGACGATATCCAAGACCTCGACCTACAAAGGTCAAGAATCGTTCAAACCAGGACCGTGGTCCCGGGATGATTCCGGTATAAAAAAACACGAGAACGGCGCCAATAACAAGCACACGGTGCTGTTAATGATTGCAGTGCGCAGATTAGCCCAGCTCGAACACATAACAGAGGCAGAAGTTTGGTTACATCTTTTCGATGAACTAACCGAGTCTGACCTCGCAGCGCACAGAGCCCCTAACTAATCTTTCAGTGATCTTGGTGAGGATTTCAGCTCGGTTTGCGCATTAGACGACTTTAGCGATTCAAAGCTCAGTATTTTTCCGTTTCCTGCATCAATCGCCAATTCCTGGCCTCCTATTTCGACAGACCAAATAACATTACCGTCCTCATTTTCTAAATCGACACGACCCACAGCGCCCTTAACTGCGGTCCGAGCGATGTTAATTGCTCTTGCTTTAGTTATTTTGGCCATCTTTTTCAACCGCGGAGTGTTCATTTCCTCCAAAGTTTCGGCTCGACCAATTACATAAGTGGCTTGAATACTGCTCTTTGGCGGTGACGCAACCACTGCCGTATTTAAGTCACACATCAACAAGGGCACCAATGCTATTAAATTGAGTGCTCTTACATGCATGATTTTTACCTCGCTGATAAGTTAATAACAGCATAGTGATAATGTGTGAGGAACTGGTGTGCATGTGCGCTCTGTATGCGCATTTCCAACAGGACCATTTGATCTGAATGAGTTAAACACGCGAATCATAACCTCCGAGTGGCTAGCCATCGCTCAACACGATCGCTAGCGCACAATCGACATGCGAGCGTGCCGCGTTGCAAGTTGGCACATTGAGCTTATCAGCACAGTGTATGGATTTGGTTCCAGGTTCAACGAACAACGAAAAGTTGCGCTCAAGCGAATTTCAGACTCTGTTTACCAAATCCTTACCAGTTACGAGTAAATTCGATTACGCGTATCAAATAGGTTGGCATGTTACTCGTGTAATCGTGATGAATTAATTCCGACGATCCCTACAAAGAACGAAGTAGTATTACCCGCAGTGCTCCAAAATACATATGTCTAACTTAGCAAACATAGAGACGCGACTGACCGTGCTGACCATGGCGGTCTTCGCCACAATATTGGCTGTGTTTTCAGTCGTCGTGTTCTTCATTTTTTCCACCCAGCTATTTCATGAAAAGCGCACAGAGTTGAGGAAGCTTACAGATGCGGTCACGTCTTCAATTGATTTCGATGATGACGAAGACAATCGTGTGACTGCCCCAGTACCAAATCTCATCTCCGATGACGAGCCAGAAACTGTAGGGTCGTCGAAAGTCATGCGACTGGAGTGGTACGACCCAACTGGAAAGTTTGTCTCAGCGAAAGGAGCCATGCAGGTTCACGCTCCGCTAATTAAAGCAGAAAGATTTGACCAACTTCATGCTCCAGATGTTCTGATGTTCACTAAACCAGTATTTTTTGATAACAAATTGCTCGGATTTATCAGAGTCGCTGAACCTTTAGAAAAGCAAAATAGAGCGATCAATAATTTATCTCTCGGTTTACTGGCCGGAAACCTCTGCGCATTGATAGCAAGCGGATTTGGGACTGCTGTATTAGTTCGGAACGCGATGGCACCAATCAAGCGCAACATGAAACAGTTGAAGCAATTTACTTCAGATGCTTCGCATGAATTACGAAATCCAATAACAGCGATCCTCATGAATAGTAGCGTCGCATTGAGTCGAGATGCGGGAATTCGGGAAAGCGACATCGAGAAGTTCACACTTATACAGGGCGCCGCAAAGCAAATGGAACGCTTAGTCGAGAGTCTTTTGCGACTTAGTCACGCCGAAAGCACACAGGGCAAAGCTATTCGCACCAACCTCGCAGTGTGCGTGCAAGAAGTTCTCACACACGCGAATCAGGAACTGCAAAAAAAGAATTGCAGCGTTGAGGTCGAGATAGACGGTGCCATTGAAGTTCAGATGGAATCAGATGATTTACATCGCACCACTACGAATTTGCTTCAAAATGCGATCAAGTATTCGCACAGCGGTGGCATAATCCGATTGCGAGCGTTAAAAAGAGATTCGCACGTAGAACTTTTCGTCTGCGACCAGGGCATCGGAATTGCTGCAAACGATTTAGACAAAATTTTTCAGCGATTCTGGCGCGCGGACAAAGCTAGAAACCATGCAGATGGTGGGCAGGGACTTGGCTTATCGATTGTCGAAGCTCTCGTGCGCAGAAGCGGTGGCGATGTAAAAGTGAAAAGCGTAGAGGGGAAAGGGAGTACTTTTATCGTCTCACTGAAAACGGCTCAACGTACCTTTGCATAATGAGCACTGGATTTTGAACAATCGATTTTCTCCCAAACAAAATTCACTCAGTCAGTTCGTTCAACACATTGATCGACTCAAGCACTTGTTCTTCGATTGGTGCCCCGTTCACTGAACTGATTGTGATTAGTAATTCCGTATTGGTTGGATCGCAAGGCAAACAAGTCACTACTATGACGTGCTGACCGCGTATATTTAGTTGAGCAGTCAATCCAAATTGCGACACCTCTATTTCAGTCCATCCTAAATCGTTCAATGTTTCGGACATGAAACGAAGCGCGTCACGCGCGATTGCGGTTAGTATCACGCGTCTTTCTGCAATACACTTGTTGGACCTGTGATTCATAATTGACACCATTTGTGCGTGGAACAAGCAAAGTAACAAAATATGGTGAGCTTTTGGTGTAGAGAGACCGCGCCATCCAGCCACACTGCAACTTCACTTTTGCCAAATAGAATCTGTAATTCCCTAGATGTTCGACTCATCGATACATCCAGGACCGTTTCCAAGTCAGGAGTAGAACATTTTGCCCAGAATCCCAACAAACCGCAGATGTGTTCTCAGTCTTATGACTCTTGCGATGGCGCTCTGCTACTCCAATACATCCTGCTTTGCCAGTGCACAAAGTCAAAAAAGCATACCTTCTGAGTGCAACATTGAGGCAACCGAAGATGCGCTGCCAGGAGCTACTACAAGCTCGAACGAGAATCCGCAAACAGACAAAAACTCAACCAAATCCGTACCAAGTAACAATCAAGATACAGAAGGAGAACAGCGCGCAACCCCATCCGGAGACAAAAAGAAGAGTTCTCCCATTGAAGGTTCGGTGACTGTCGAAAACCCCTTTAACGATGCTGGTGGTTCATCTCGCCCGGCAAAACCCGCTAAAACGACCTTCAACCCGATAAATAAAATTGGATCATCTACGAAAAGTCTTGCAAACTTCGTGTTTGATCTAAGAGGTTTCGACTGGTCGAAAGAAGGTGCAAATGCTCTTCTCGACACGGATCTGAATGTAAAAAGCGAATTAGGCCGAGAATACAGTCAGCAGCTTAAATCAGATCAAAAAGAGCTTGAGAAAGACGTTCTTCTGATGCAAATCGCTTTATATCTGGACCACGATCCGCAAAAAGTTTTGACTTCCATGCAAAATCTCGAGCAACTTGTCGGACGCGCAGAGGCGCACCGCCTTGTTCAAGAGATTGGTCAATATGACGCAGAGCAAAAGAATTGGCTCTATCAGCAACAAGATTTTGAGCAACGACGTATTTTCACGGCCAAAGTGCTGGAAACAGCAGCAAAACACGACGCTGTTTTATGCTACGCGCATGCACGCCTGGCGAAATACAATCACCGGGCCAAGACAGTGCAAGTCGCTGCCAAGATTGTCTACACCACTCTCGGATTAGCAAGTTTTACTCCAACTTTAGTAGCACCAATTGCCGAGACTGCTCTGCTCTCATTCATGATGGCGACGGGCGGACCGGAGCAAGACAAGTTGTTGAAAGAGATCTATTTATCAAAAATGATGGAAAGCAGATGCCGAGTTCTCAATGAGAAAGCGCATCTAGCCATGGAAGCGATGGATATGGCTAGGACCAACCACAACAAAAGACTTCAAGTATGTTCGAAACGACTTCTACAACAGATTACAGATGATCAAGAGCTCGTGGATCAAATCTGCCCTGGCGATAGCGAGGTGCTTTAAAAGTTCACCGGCCGTGGTGCAAAATTTTTCTTCACCGGAAGCGCACAATTAGCATGTAGTCTCATTTACATGAGGATTTAAGTTGGAGGCTATTTGTCTACTCAGAGACCACTATCGTTATTGATATTACTGCTACTCTCATCGACTTTTGCGCATGGTTCTTCTGGGCTCAGCGCGGAAGAACATTATCTACAGTCGAAAAATAATAAAATATATGCTCAGCAACTTGTTAACGATGTCGTCAAAAAGCATCCCGACTTGCTCGTTGTAGCGCTCCACTCGAAGCAATCTTACGAACCAGTTTCACGAATGATTGCTAGCAACATCGACAGAATCGGAAAAAAAGATGACGCCGATGACCAGGTAGTTGCAACAGAGCGGAAGATCATAATCGCTCCAAATACAGCAGGTTTGAACAAAATCGAGGTACTTTTACCGCTTTTAGATTCAAACGAAATTTGCATTGGAACATTAGGATTGGTGTTCAAGTTTGAAAAGGGTGGAAATTCTGTCGATGTGCTGAAAAAGGCACTGCTGCTGCAAAAGCAATTGTCTTCGAAGATCGCTAACAGTGCAGCATTAGGCCGTTCAGTAACGCTGGAAGCAGTGGATTAGAAGCAGTCTCAGAGAGCGCTGCCGGAGTCGACAGAGAGCGCTGCCTTAGTCGACGGAGGCTGTCGACCTTTCATCAGCGTAAGACTTCAGGCGTTGTGCACCACCCGCTTTATGGCTGCCTGGCGGGGCAGAAGACCCATCCTATAAAATTCTGCCTTTTCGGCATACCCTGGTTTTACTGCGGTGCCTAAAACGTAATCGGCGATGGGGAAAACTACATTGAAGTTTCTCATTGGGTACTTGTGGTGCATCATGTGATGGCGCGCTAAAAACTTGTACACACGCCAATTGGAGAAAAATCTCTGCTCTGGTTTGTGCATTTCCAAATGAATCAAATTCCATAAACAATGGTGCAATATGACGATCGAGACGAAGCAGATTGCTGCTATCCAAGAAAGGCAAGCCAGCAAAGCCGCAAACGGAATAGATTCATACAAACCTTCCTTGACGTTTAATCGAATCCCCCTATCTGTGCCCTTTGGAACGGGATCGTCGCTGAAAATGAATGCATAGGTCGCATGGTGGTTAACGGCGTGATTTTTGTAAACCTTTGCCAAAGCAGCAATCTTGTCCGCTAAGAAAAAGCGGCGATGCATGAGGCGAGCATGAACTTGATGCTCAATAAATGACATCAGAATACAAGAAAAAATTAGCCACACCAAAAACTGTAACATCATAATTATTGGGCACCTGCGAGCTGTCCAGACTGCGATTGACTGGCACTACATCAATTTAGCGACCAAAAGTGTGGTTTCGGTTAAAACGCTCATTATACAAATTATAGTTTTCGAAAGACACCTACTCACTAAATTGCACGCTTCTCAGTCACAGTCATATAGGCGAACTAAGCGCAATTAAAAAACTACAGCTCCAATATAATGTGCACACCAAATCTGCACTTTTACAGGCTAGACTCGGAAACATCAAGATGCGCCTACCATCTAGCACGTAGATCCTATTTTTTATTTTCACCGATCACTATGCACCACTACTCGATAGTCGTGCTTCTGCGAAGCGGTGCAATGCAACGCCACCCTCCGGGCGTTGCATTGCATCGATCTCACCAGTGGGCTTCAATCTAAATTCATCAGATGCATACGACTAAGCTGGGTTTGCTAATAACAACATCAACGTTGACCATATGCCAGCAAGTTGCTGCAGCCGAGGCGCAAGTTGCGTCAACTAAGCCTGGCACTGACTTCCACTACACATGGCGGTCCGGTGTTTTGCCGAGTTCGTCAGGTTCTGCAAATGAAAGCGACAGCCCATCAGCAACCCGACTGAAATCAGCAGTGTCCGAATTCGACGTAGCCCCATTAACAGTGATCAATGCCATGGATGAAGCGCTGCTGCGCAGCCCCAGGGCAGCAGCAATCAGGTCCACACTTGGAATAACACAGGCAAACTACGCTTACGCAACAGTTCAAAGAAACTCATATTTTTTCTTCGACAGGGGATTAGTTGCAGAAGCCGTCAGGCGCATCGGTCCAGCTATGACATGGACACCGCCATGGCAAACTGCATTTGACTTTCTCGTAGCAAAACGACAGGTGGATCAAAGTAAGTTAGAGATCCTTCGCGATTTGTGGCAATTGAGAAGCGACACACGTCGCGCTTACACAGATCTGGTCATTGCCCAGGAGACCAGCAAAGCAACGGCGAATTTAGTCTATCTCGGACAGCAAACTTACACGGTTGCACAACGCCGATTCGCTGCGGGTGCAGTACCGGAGTTTGACGTAATAAAAGGCAAAGTCATTCTCGAACAGGCTGAACTTGACCAAAAACTCGCTGATCAGCGGGTTATAAAAGCAAGACAGTATTTAAATTTGCTACTCGGGCGACCACCGAAGCAAGCCATTGCCGTTGTTAATTTTGCCCCGTCGGCTCCAAACACTTCACGAGGTAGAAGTTATCTTTTACCTGATTTTGAAGAGAGTTTGCCGGACATTGATGCGTTCTTGACACAAGCCAGAACGTATCGCTGGGAACTTATGATAGTCGCACAGCAAATGAAAGTGAACAGAGCCAACCTGGAGAACGCATACGCAACAATTTTGCCGGTTCCTCAATTGGTGCTGGGAGGGTCAACTAGCGGAAATCAACCAACTGGTCCAAAACTGAATGCAACTTTCTTTACGGTGAACGCGGAATTGCCGATAACAAACATGCAGCAAGGAGATATTGCGAAGTATCGAGCGACAACGAAACAACTTAACTGGCAACTAGGTGCAGTGAAAAACCAGGTGAATATCGAAGTTTCAGCAGCATACAATGATCTTTTGACCTATCGTGAACGAATTAAGCTGTATCAAAATAGCCTGCTCGCCGATTCGGAAGAGGCGGCCCGACTCGCTCGCCGCTCTTACGAGGTCGGACATTCAGATATAACTGGACTCATTCAGGCGCAGCAATCGAATTTTCAAACGCAGTTGCAATACTTGGCAGATGTTCAGTCCTATCAGCAAGCGTTTGTAGATTTGGAAAAATCAGTGGGGAGACCGTTGCAGTGAAAAAATCTTTGATCACAATTTGCGCTTCCGCTTTGCCCCTCCTCCAGATTCTCTTATGTCCACCTGCGATGCCTGCGGATCTGGAAGCTGGCAGCACTGACTTAAGCACGATATCTTTTAAAAGCCTGCAGACAACGTCAATTGGCTCCCTTTCTTTGGCAAAAGGTTTCACCACAATCAAAGGAAATAGCATTGATGTTTCGTGCGTACCTGAAAACTTGTTCGACCCAAGAATAGTTCTCTCTGGAGTGTTGTTGAATCCGGTCGCAGTTCCTGCACGAAATCCAATCGCAATCAAGGCAATAGCATACTTTTTCGCAGGAGGGTGGGTCCCTGCAATGTCCCAATTGTTATCAGTCGAGACGGTCGTCCTCAAGTCAGGGAAAACAGTAAGTGGTCGGCTGATCGGAGGGTCAGACAAAACGCTTGTCTTGAAAAATTCTGCTGGCGAAGAAGAGTCAATCGAGATCGTCGATGTTGAGAACATTCAGTCACCAAATGCTTACCGGGTGTTGATTCCTGTAACCTCATCTCAGACAAACACTCAACCCGTTATGGTGGCGGATTCAATAAGGTTTCAATCATCCACCGGACGAATACAAAAGCCTCAGATTTCAGCGTCGAAGCCTTTAGGAATTGAACCCGGTGTGAGCCGGAAAACTATTGCGGCATACCTCTTTGCTGATACGGTCTCTACCATTGCACCGGCAGTGGTGGCACCTCTTGTACTGGGACGTTCGTTGTCCAGACCTCTGAATCAACTGAAACAGTACAACACACTGAATGCACTAAGCAGCATTCCTGCGACGCCCAGTAAGTGAATACCGCACTGAATTCGTCGCGCTGTGCAGCAGCCAAATTACTTTACGCATAATCCAAAATCCAGCGCCAGCTTGTCAAGTCGGTTGTTCGAATTATCAATTCCACCAAGCCACATAGGCTCTCTGGTAGACTTTTTCTAGCGCCGTAAAAATAGTTCCTAGCTTGGGTGTATTTATGATTTTAACCACAAACCGTTTATTCACTTTATCAAAATTGGGCAGCTTCGCTACAGGCTCTATTCTTTTGATAATAGCTTTATGCGCACAGCAAGTTCAGGCTAAAGATCAGTCTGCGCAAGCGATGGAAGCTTATAAAAGTGGGAACTGGCAAGAAGCCGAAAGTCATCTTCTAAGGGTCATTGCCAAAGAACCTAATAATTATCGAGCCGAATACTACGTTGCGCTCATTCATCTCCACCAAAATAAACTTTCGCTGGCGCGCCACGAATTTCAGCTAATCATAGACAGATTCCCAAACGCAGATGAATCACGCCTCGCAGCATCTTCGATAACGGCAATCGACAACCTGGTCGCAGCGAAGTCAACGAAAATTCCAGCGCCGACGAAGGAAATTTCAACCACAGCCATAACGGCAACTAAGCCAAACAATGGGCCAGAGCAAGACCTGGATTATGAGCGAGCACAAGAGCAAGCCAAACAAATACGCAAAAGCGCAGCCGAGCACGCCCAGTTTTTTAAGGATAAAGCCAAAGAAAATGCAGACGACATGTCGTCGGTTTTAATGGGCAGGCGATTCCCGTCCAGGAGATATTCTGATTCTGATATCGAAAATGCCAATGCTGATTTGAAACAGCAAGCGCAAAAGATAATTGAGGCCGGTGACCGTGAGGCGGACGAAGTATTGAGGGAAGCCGAGGCGCGCAAGAAATCATCAAAATAATTACTCCAATCGACCATTAGCAGAATCATTCCAAAACCTATCGGTACTCGATAGTCTGCCGCGCCAAGCCAACACCGGAACAACAAAAAGTAATTTAAACGAGCAAATCATTGATCCAGCGGCGACATTGCAAAATACATCGATACCTTATCTATGTTGCGGCAATTGTGTGCTTGTCCAGCAACAGTGCAAAGTCTGAACCAATAAAGCAGGTCTCCAAATCTATGCCTTCACACACAGATACGATTGCGTCACTGCGTTCCGTCATACACAATCCCCGCGAAATTTTCAGTGCTTCGAAAATGCTGAAAGATCTCGAAGCCGTAAAGGTCGAGGCAAAAAATGATCCACAGGTCCTGCGCGAAGCAACTATTTTGATCGGCGAAGTCGAATACAAACGTGGTGAGTTAACTGCAGCCCTCAGCGCACTTGAAGAAGCAATGGCGATGCCACGACAGTCAACCGATGTCACGGAGGACTGTCAGAGTCACAACTTGATGGCGAAAATAAACTCCGAATTGGGTCGGCACGAAAGCGCTGCAAAACAATACAAAATTGCAGCAGAACTTGCGAAGTCTGCTGCTAAACTGACCGCGTCTCAAAAGCTTGGTTTGTACGAGAAATACGCTTTCGAACTTCATGAATGCAGGCAGTATCAAGAGGCGCTGAAAATAAATACTGAAACTCTCGAGAAAGCCGAACAACTTTTCGGGAAAGACGACCCTCGGCTTACAACGATAATTACAAATACCGCTCAAAATTTATACATGCTGAAACGCTTTGCGGAAGCAAAAAAATTCCTCGAACGATGCTTAGCGATTAGCACTAAAAGTGGAAATATTGAGAAACAGCAAGACATGCTTTTCCAGCTCGGCGTGCTCGCTTGTGAAGAGGGCGACGCTAAGGATGCCAGACTATACATGCAGCAGCGAGTTGCACTCTTATCAAAGCATGGCAACCAACATATGCTTGATGTGGCAAAGTCAGATCTTGCCGAGCTGGAAAATCGTCTCAAAAAATAACTATGTGATCGAAGTTACCGGCAACATGGGACCGTACCATCGCTGGGTCTTGGATTTAATACTTAAATAAAATATTTTAGGCAATAGTTCCAACTAAAAAAAAATATTGCTGGATCTAACCGTTCCCTTAATCGAAACTACCATAGCGTAACGAAAGACGCGTGCCGAGTGGAAACAGAAGTGTCCGGGCGAAACTTAATCGCCCGGACAACTTGGCGTTCCTTAAGAGTTGGAGTCAAGTCACTTGTAAGCATGCAAATCTGCGTCTGTCACAAATCGCCACGGCTTGTCGTGGAAGATACTGTCCTCGACGTTGACCGTGATTTGTGTCAACAGATCACGGGGGTTGTAGCGCTTCAAAGCGATATCCAACTGCGACCGCATCTCGTGCAACCAGTGCCACGCTCCCAGGCAACTGCTTGCCTCCACCAGATGGACATAGCTCTGCGTATCAGGAATGGACTTCGCAGCCGCATCGATCACTTGAGCAAAGGAATCGATCTGTTTCTGATATCCGTTCATCATCTGCAATAGATTGCCGCCCGCAATCAGCAAATTTCTCTCGGCTACCCGTTGCTCCTTCTGAATCCGACGGAATTCAGCGGCATCGCTCGCGAGTTGCGCACTCTCTAGACGGTCGATGAATAGCGGTACGTTGAGTTGCGACCTTGTAATTCTATAAACGTCACAAGCTGCGCGCACACGATTGAACAAATCGATTGCGTTCCGAGAAGCACACCAGAGTTCCCGCTGCTCCAAAGAAGCAGTTTCGTCGAACATAACCGGCTGGCAACTGAAGTTCTTAGCGGCATACTTACCAATACCAGTAAGCTGCTGTTCGAAAAGGATGCGCACTGCCTCTTTGATTTTTTCTCCGCAAATGCCATCTACGGAATCTAGCTCTCCTAAGATTTTGTCTGGCGAGCCGGCACCAAATCTGATGCACTGCTCTAAGAACTCTGAGACCGCCTCGACCGCTGTCTCAAGAAAATGATTGTTCTCCACAGAGATGCGGGCTTCGAAAAGCAGCGGGCGAATTTCATCGCAAAGTTTACGGAGAATGCGTTGAGCACTCCATGCGCGAAATACCAGGTTCGCGTACTCATTGCGCTTTGCGAGTTGTTGCTCCAGCAACTGATCGCGCTCCTCAGGGACATACGACGTGGTAAAGCGAATCGCATATTTGCGCTCTTCCATACCGCTGTTTTTGGAAGATATTAGCTCGTTCATTGCGTTGACGCTTTCTTCATGCGCTGCGCTTGCCGACACAATCAGCGGTACCAGTTTCGCCTTCAACTCGGAGTCGAAGGTTGAGGATTTAACGGCTTCGATAACTGTGTTCATCACTGGTTCCTAAGCCTGAGTGGTTGAAGTCGTTAAATATGCGATTTGCTCAGGCGATTCGCATATTCCTTGGCTTCAGTTACAGCTGAGCAGAACATGCTACAGGTGTAATTTCGGGAAATAAGGAGCCGTGCCCTTATGCACTGCAATTCACAGCGCTAGTTTTTTTTATTCAGCTCTATTCTTTGGAGTTGGGGGTTCTAACCGGACTCGAAAACAAGACACATAACATCTTCAATCTAGCGAACCACGCAGAGTTTTGAAATGTACTGCGACCAACCCAGACATCTGTTAGCGCCATGCTAGCGACACCGTGAGAATGCGCCCCTTGCATGCGTTCAAGGGATTAAAAGGCACGTTCGATCTACTGCTGACACTGCTAAACCGCAAATCGAAACGAAATTTTTCATCGACCATACACCAAGCCTAGCGCGACTTCGAAAGGACGAAATCGTGACATAGTCTTTGCCCAACCGAGTGGTATCACACAACTCCGACAGGACGAATTTGTGACACAGTCTTTGCCCAACTGAGTGGTACCACCGGGACGAAATCGTGACATAGTCTTGTTTCCAACCAAGTGGTATCACAACTACACCAGCACTCCGTCTGCTAGGGATCTGGCATTAGAATTTACGCTTAAATTAGATGTTTTAGGCAATAATTTTCGTAAAAAAACAGAAAAGAGAAGCACCTGGGTCAGCATTAGTAGCCCACGTGCTTCCGCTCAATGTCGCTCAGTTACACTTTTCGCAAAACTGCCTGTGCTCAGCATATTTGCGCTGCTCTCTGCAGGAGGGCGATAATTGGTCGCTCTTCCTGCTGTTTCCAGCTTTACTAGAACAAACCCATTGAATCAAGAATGACAGCAAAAGCGTCAGCTCAAGCAAAAGAAATGAGTCCAAAAATAAATTCGCTTCATCGACGGCTGATAGCGATATCCCGTTGGATGCAAAAAACTGTTTCGCGACAAGTGCGAAAATGAGCGTGATTGTGCCAAGAATGACGGAAAGTTGGAAAAACTTTTTCATGGAAATTCTATCCTGTTATTTTTATTGAAATGATTGAAATAAAATGGTGAAACTTTGCAGCGAAGTAAATTTACTTCGCGTGAAGAAGAAATACCGGAGCCGTGCAGCATCATCGGTCGAAGTCCGGGCATCAAGTCCGGACCTCATGTTGTGTAAGCAACTGCTGCGCAGTATGCAGCGAATTACTTATTGGTCACATCGACCAGAACTTCACCGCCGGAGTCCGTGATCATCACGACGCCGAGGTCGACATCGCGCCCGATGAAGGAGAAGCACCTGCCGGTGAATTCCTTCTGGAACGACGCATCGACGCTGTTGGTGACCGTTGCCTTGCAGCGGAAACCGCCCGTGCGAACGAAGTACGCCGCGGACCCGAAGCGCTCCCACATCACCTTGCCGTCCGAATCGTGCACGACGACATGTCGCGACCGACCGGTGCCTTCGACCATGGCGAGCGCGAAGCCGTCGTCAGTGCGGAACGCGAGCGACTTGCCGCCGTCGAGAAGCTGACAGCCGGTCGCGTCGAACTTGCGGAACTGCTTCTCGGGCGTGCCCGCGAAGTCGGTTGCCGAGCAAGGCTTCGGCGGAGTCTCGGTCTTGATGCTCAGCGTCTTGCCGCTTTTCTTGCCGGCGACCTGGTTCTGATAGTCCAGCATCGTCACCACGAGGTTGTACTTCCCCGCACCGGTCGATGAAGACGCCGTCTGCGACTGCGCACGGATCTTGATCGTGACGGGAGCGCCGGAGTCACTGGCATTCGCGACCGGCGGGCTGCCAAACGAAGGCGCAGCGGACAGAGTCAGCGCGCTGAGAACGACTGCAGCGTAGGTGGTGATTTTCATTGGTAATCTCCTGAAGCTTGAAATGTAATCCCGTCCACCGCAGCTAATTCTGCGGTGGAAGACTTCAGCAGAACAGGGAATACAAAGCGCACACCCTGCCTACGACGCGCCACTTACTTTACGAGGCGGAACGTCAGCGGATAGCGATAAGCCTCGCCGCCGCCAACCGAGAACGCGGCGACGATGGGCAGAACGAGCGCCAGAATCGCCAGGATGATGAACATTCCGAAGCCGATGAAAATGAAACAGCAGAGGAACGAGATGAACGCCCAGAACATGATGCTGATCTGGAAGTTCAGGCATTCCTTCGCCTGCCCTTTGACGAAAGGCGAATCCGAAATCATCATGATGACCAAGGGAACGAGCAGATTGAGCAGCACCGAGGTCGCCACGAGCGACAGGAGGTGGCAGCAGACCGCGACAGCGCGTTCTTCACTAGTAGTGGAGACTTGCATTTTGGAACCCCAAAGTTCTGGTTTGACAAAAGGAAATCCGCGCGATGAATTTCGCGCGGATTGAAGAATCGACTCAAAAACTTGCTCAACAGAGCGGGACGCAGGACCGCGTCTTCACCTCCGACACACAGCGCATGGCCATGTAGACATCGACATTGAAGTCGAGCTGCTTGAGCACCTCACGCGGATCATGATGGCGCCAGGCGATATCGAGCTGCATGCGCATCTCGTGCAGCCAGTGCCACGCAGCCATGCAGTTGCTGGCGGAAACGAGGTTCTTGTTGCCCCGACTGTCCGTCAGCGACTTCGCAGCAGTGTCGATGACAGCCGCGAACGCATCGATCGCCGTCTGGTATTCAGAGAGCAGCGCGAGGAAGTGGTTCGCCGCCACGAATACCGCCGCTTCGAGCGTATGCTGCTCGCAGCGGATCGACTCGAACTTCGGCAGGTCGTTGGCAGCCAACGCCTTCTCCATCCGCTCGACGAACTGCGGAACATTCAGCTTCCCCTTCGCCTCGCGCACCTCGCTGGAGGCGGCGCGCAGGGCGTAGAACAGCACGATCGCGTCTTGTGTCGCGGACCACAGCGCTTGCTGCTCGACCGAGTCTTGCGGCGTTGTGATGATGGGCTGCGAGCTGAAGTTGATGCTCGCGTACTTGCCCTCGCCGCTCATCTTCTGCTGGAAGAGCTCGCGAACCGCGTCCTCGATCTTCTCCTGCGTGATGTCAGCGACGTTCTGCAGTTCACGCACGACCGCGTTCGGCTTATCGGCACCGGCGAAGACGCAGTGATCGATGACCATCTTAAGGGCGACGACGGCAGTGCGAACCGACGCATCCGACGTATCCAGCGCCTGGATCTGCTGATGCAGCTCCTTGCCGTAGAACTGGGTCGCACGCTGCGCACCCTGGGCACGATAGACCGAGTTGGCGAACTCGTTCCGCCACGCCAGTTGGGTCATGACCAGTTCGTCGCGCTTGGCGCCCGGAGCGGACTCGCTCAGCCGCTTCGCGTATTGGCGTTCGTTCAGACCCATCTTGCAGTGATGCATCTGGTTCGTCGCCGACAGGTTTTCGCTGATGGCGTTGTCGATTTCGCGAACGAGCGCGATCAGCCGTTCCTTGACGCTAGAGTCGAGGGTGGAGGCTGCAACGATATTGCTGACGTTCATTTTCAGTGTTCCTTTTGCCTGAGGAGTGGATGTCGAATGTGCGTGTTTACTCAGGCGATTCGCACATTCCGGGCGGTTTCCTCTACACATCTGGTAGAACGCACCAGATGTGTTTTTGAGGAAGAGATGACGACGGAGCTAAGACCGCCGCCGAATCAAATCAGATCTTCGAGCAGGTCGCGAAGGCTATCAGCCCACTGAGCAGAAGAAGCGCAGAGACAGACAGAACCGACCAGCCCGCAAAAGTTCCGACGACGGTAGCCAGATAGACCCAGAGCGCGTTCACGAGCAGGGCCGAAACGAAGCTGCTCCAGAGCGAGATTCGAGCTCCGAACAAGTGAACGGCGAGGAAGATAACTGCGTAACAGAGTCCGTACAAGGACGCGATCACGGTCATGAAACCGACGTGGAACGGCATCGAACGCAGATAAGCAGCCACTGCCGACCACAAGAGGGTGATGGCGGTAGCAACAAAGAAAGCCTTGAAGAATTGGGTCGCGGGGATGACTTTCATTCTTGACTCGTTGGTTGGAGACATTTTTACTGCACCGTAACGACGCTCTGAGCAAGCTATAACGAGGAGCGGACTACGTTCCAGTCACAAGTGAGACTGAACCGAGTTCGATAACGCTGAATGCTGATGTGTTTTGGCGAGAAGCTTGCTTTAGAGTTATTCGGAACGATGTATCTAATACTTACGCGCGCGCCCGACATAAAACCTATTACGGGCCCGACATACAGCACTTTACATTCTCAAACATTTCAATCCCGCCTGCGCTAGGTGTCGGAGGATAGCCAAGAGGACTCTACAAGCGCCAGTTGGGCTAGCTATTCGCGGGTTGCGATATTCACTAGATAAACAAAAACTCCTCTGTACATATCAAGAGTTGAAAATGGAAACGGTTTCCATTTACACTTCTGCAAGCTGAAGAATTGCTCCGCGAAAAAACGGGGCTGAGAACCATAGGAACCCCAATGATCACAAATTGGTGGCTGCGGCGCAGCCTTCAACTGCTTCTTGTCGCGTCTGTTTGCGGAACTACACCTGTCATGGCACAGGACGCCAGTGATCCAATCACGTTGGGCAACACCGCTTCGCGCAATCTCAAATCGCGGTTATTGAACTCCACGGCGGGATCAAGCTTCCTGGCTCAATCTGTCAACACGGATACAGCAAAGCCAGCTTCGGCGCAAAAACCAGGTGCAATCAGCGGAAAAATTACCGACCTTGAGAAAACGCACGGAGTTAAAGATGCTCGCGTCGTTCTCTCTAGAGTCGGCGAAGAGCATAAGCGCTACCACACCGAAACGAAGCCAGATGGAACCTACTCCGTAGCCGATGTCGAGCCCGGCGACTACCACGTAACAGTTTCGGCGGCGGACTTCTTATCCGCTCACCAGCAAGTAGTCATCGCATCCGGAGAGGCAAAAGTTCTCGATATCGCGATGGAAGATCTCGATCCAGTCGAGACTTTACGCATCACGGGAAAACGCACGTTGATTCATCCAGAATCAATTGGTGCCACCACTAATATCGACAAACGCACAATCTATCAGTACAAATCCGGCAACGATCTGCGCTCGCTGATTGAGAGCACACCGGGTGTAATGAATGACAGCTATGGCAATGTCATCACCCGTGGTGAGCACAATGCGATCAACTATGAACTGGATGGTGTTGTAATCCCAGAAGCTGCGGGCGTTTTGCAGCAGACCCAACCGGTAAGTCCTCGCTCGCTGCAATCGATGAAAGTCGATATCGGCGGATATGAAGCCAGCGATGGTGGCGGACCACTCGGTGCAATCGCGCGCATGAAGTCGCTTCCCATCGATGCCAAACCGAATTTTTATATCGGACAACAAATTGGCGGTCCAATTGCCGGAAATATTTCCTACAACGCAAGCGGCGCGTTCAGCCAGAACCCTGATGACAAGCTGTACAACCTCAGATACAGTTCGTCGGGACAGTTCAGAGGAACATCGATCAGAATTGCTCCTGGAACAAAAGACTTTGTCGGCAACGCCGGTGCTGACATCAACTCGCTTTCACAACTCGTCTACAAACCAAACAACAAAGATCAATTCAAACTTGATGTGTCCATCAACGAGACCTTCATTCAAAGCCCGGTATCAGGATATTCGCGCAGCTTTGGCGTGCATTCATTCCAACAGGACCGACAAGACTATTTCATTCTGAGCTACAAACGCAAAGGCGAAAAGCTATTCGACGAAGCGAACATTCACCTTTTGAATGGATTTTATTCCGAGTCATTCAAATCCAGTCCGGCATTCGATCCAGCACCTGTGCTCAATGCAGACCAGCCAAATCAGTCTATGGCCGCCACTGCTCGGCGATTCAACTATGTCTTTTCTGCTCAGGGTGACGTCAACAAGACAGTCAAAAAAACTCACCATTTCAAAATTGGATTTTTGGATGAAGTCCGCCCTGTACGCACCAAATTCGGTGCCACATATTTCAACGCGGATTTGACGTCTGCATTATCTGCACGTGGAGACGCGCTTTCGCAGCAGCAATCATTGATATCCGCCGGTGATTTCGCCGGAGCATCAGCAGTCAATACCAATCCCAATCCATTCGGTGGAGTAATCAGTCCATTCACTGGCGACGCCTCTGGTGCACAATTCAAAGGCAGCACCTACAAAGGTTTCCGCTGGTTGCAGAGTGCTTACTTGCAAGACAAGTGGACACCAAAAACTGGTGTGCTCAAGCGACTTACTCTCGATGGCGGTGTGCGATTTGACATGCAACACAGCGTCTTCGGAAATACGCAAGCACTGGCTGAACAAGTAGCAGAGACACCCGGTGTACAACCATTCGACCCCAAACCATACAACACCCAGAGATTGACTGATGCCCAGGCCAGCGGTCGATTCGGCGCCTCCTTCGTGCTGACTAAAACAACTGTCGCACGCGCATCCTTCTCTAATATCTTTACGCCAACGCCGGTCGATTACTTTGTCATTCCGTTTCAGGTCACGGGAGTCAATCCAGTCAACGGCATCTATCCCGGCACTCCGCGCCCATTGCGAGCCACTCGCGGTAAGCTCGTCGACTTCAGTATCGAACAACAAATTGGTCCGCGTTTTGTCACGCGCACAAATCTTTTCTATAAAGAGTTGAGCAACTTCGGTGACTCCGGCGTAGTCGGCAACCTGCCGATCTACAACCGTTTGACCAACAGCGGGCAGGAAGCATACGGTGTCGAATCTCGCATCGACATGAAGCCCTCTCGTGACGGTTATGGTTTCAACGGATTCGCTTCGAGCACGGTGCAAGCAGCATATCTGCGAGGCACTCACGACGTTTCCGGTGGATTCTATTCGTTCTCCGACGCGCCACCACTCCCCCAGTACCCTGACCATGACAGAAGATTTCAGGGCACCGTTGGTCTTGGATATAAAACGCGCTCCAATTTTTGGACCTTGCTCGACACCCAAGTCCTCACTGGTTTGCAAGACAACCGCGATCCGGCAATTTACGGTCCGCATCCGTCGCGAACTCCTGTAATCTGCGAGGTTGGCTTGAGCGCGGGATACAACACACCGCTGAAAATCCGCAAACAATACAAGTGGATGCCAACCAACATCGACGTCCGCATTGAGAATATGCTCAATCAACGCTATCCAACAAATCTTGGCAGTCCATTCCAAGGCACTCGCTACATGCTTCCATTCCGCTTTTTGATCGGCTGTGGATGGCAATTCGGTCACGAGCAATCGCAAGTCGCAGAAAAACCTACCGCCAAAACTGCGTCAGCGCAGATCTAACAAAGCCTGCAATAGTCTGCAACTTTTCAGACGCCTGCTTCGTCGCTGTTTGCGTTGGAGTGCGGGGGAATTCATCTTGAACTTACATAACTTGGCTTTGCAATTTGCCTTCTTGTACGCGCCGTTTGTGCACACGCCGACGGAGCAAATCACGCCCACTTTGTATCGCGGCATGGACCCGAAGATGCAGCAGATTCAGGAGCTGCATAAAGACAAGGGTATTAAAACGTTCATTTCGATGCGCACAAATCCCCAGAAGAAAAAAGAGAAGCTTTGCAAAGAAATAGGATGCAACTGGGTCTGGCTCAAGACAGGCGTGTTCAAAGTACCAACTTTCGAAGCGATGGATAAATTCAGAGCGGTTGTAAATGATCCCGCAATGCAACCATGCTACGCATCTTGCGAAGTAAACATGGACCGCACCGGCGTGTACATCGCGGCGCATCGGATGGTCGACCTGCACTGGACCGCGCAGCAAGTAGAGGATGAATTCAAGGCACACCACCAGAAGACATGGTGGCCGCCATTCCGCAAATACTTGCCGCAAGTCGAAGCTTATGCAGCCGCAAGATCGAGCGGTGTAGCCAGTGCCCCGTCTACTGCCGTTCCAGCAGCAGCAAGCACAACGACTGTAACTACAACAGAAGTTAGCGCCAAAAAGGCGGAATAGCAGCTTCTTGTGTTTAACTTGAAGCATGGCAAATCAAGCTGAAACATACTCATATCCAATTGAACGCCAGGACGTTTGGGCGTGGATAGCTGTGATGTTTCTCGACTCGCCATTCGAAGAAGACGATAAGAAATCGCTTGCGAATAACCTCGCAGGCACTTCGTTCAGCTTGCCAGAACTCGATAAAATTATGCGTACCGAAGTCGCGCCGATTTTGAGTTCAAATTTGATCTGCGTCGCCGGACAGTGGGGATGCTGGCACCGAGAAGAGGAAGTTGTTCAACCGATAACAGCGCATCTGAACGCAGTACGCAACTCGCCTCACAGGGGCTGGCCTATTTTTCGCAAGCTTTTCGAGATGTTCTACATGATGGACGTGCAGAAAGAATGGGTTGACATCCTAGCCCGCGTAACTATAATCCGCGGGAACGCCGGATCAGTGCACTAAGCCGATCCCGCTAAGCTGAATTGCTTTAACGAGCGCGCAACTCTTCGAGGTGCGATGCAGCCTGTGCAAGTCTGGGGTCGGAAGGCGAAGCTAGACTTTGAAATCTCACCAGTTCCGCAATTGCTCCGGCGCGATCGCCATTCTTTTCCAGCGCTTTGCTCATCAACCAAACAATGTTCGCATCCTGTGGGTTGAGTTTCGCAGCCTCTTTGTAGGCATCAACAGCCGGTCCAACGAAATTCTGCGCGAGCAAAATCGAGCCCAATGTTGTCTGCGCAGAGAAAGATTTAGGGTCGAGCCGCACCGCCTCCTTGGCTTGAGCAGTCGCTTCCGGCACATCGCCGCTCTTCATCAGCGCAAAACTCAATCTTTCTCGAAAGTCTGATCGAGCGGGATACAAGTCCACAGCTTGCTCCAGATACTTCACGGATTCAGTGGCATCGCCATTTGACATGGAGTTTCCTGCAAGCGCAAGCAACACGGAAGTGTCTTTCGAGTTCAAACGATACGCGGTCAGCAACTCGTCTTTGCTGGCGGACTTGTCGCCCAACTTAAGCAAAACTCGCGCATAATTCAAATGAAAAAGCTCGTCATCAGGCTTGAGTGCAAGGGCACGCTTGTACTGCTCGGCAGCACCTTTCCAATCGTCCTTCATCGTTAAAGCCGCTCCCCAGTCAGAGAGAGCATCAGCATAATCGGGATCTGCCGTAACAGCGAGTTTGTACTGCTCCAATGCTTCGTCAATTTTGCCGTCGGCAATTGCCTGACTAGCCTTTAAGTAAGCGCCTTCAGCAGAAAGAAACGAATTGACGGACGCAGGAAGACTCGCTACTCGCTCCACCGGCGGTGCCCCTACTACAAGATCGGTTCCAGTCCAAGTTGACTTCATGACTGGGATTTGCTTTCTCTTTGGACCGGCTGCAGCCGTTTCAACCTCTGTTTTCTCTCTGGCAATTTCAAAAGCTTTGTTCAATCCAATCAAGCCATCTTCCTGCCGCAACGCAGTCGTCAGATTCTTCGAAAACGCAGTGCTCCACGTGATTTCATTAGCCTGGCTCGATGAGAGAATGATAAAACCGTTGCCCATCATCACTTTGTTTGGGTCCAGATTATAGCTTTGGGCGGCGCGATGCTCCAATGATTTAGCACCAGATTCGAGTTCAGCAGCACCACTGTACGCCGCCTGAAGAACAAGCAGGATGCGGTCGGAATGGACATTTTTCTTGAGCGTACTCATAAGCGATTGCATAGAAATGCAGGTACCGTAGATATTATCGAGAGCACAATCGTAAGTACACAGATAAGTGTTTCCGTCCGTTGTGGGAAACGCACTGGTCGCCAGGTAAACTACTACGAGATCATCCTTGCCGACTGCGTTTCCGAGGAAATTTTGCCCCAGCGCACTCATAATTCCTTGACGAGTAGCGCCGGCATTTTCCAACAATTTCACATGACTGCGATCGAATCTGCCACCATGAGAATCTATCAGGTAGTCGTTGAAGGAGCGCGCCGAATCAGCCATATCAGTGGCTTCACTCGGTGACAAACGACCCTCTTTGAACTTGGAAGTACCAATCACTACCGCCCACTTTTGCTTGACCGGTCGATTCGTACTTGGCGCGTTTGGATTCAAATCCTGAATCTTAGTGAACTCAATCCCTGGTAAACCTGCCTTTTGCGCAGAAGCATGACTGCTCAATCCCAGCGTCAATGCAAGCGCAAAAAGTGCGGACTGAAACCGTAGCATCAAATTAAACCTCATCATCGATTGCTATCGTGCAAGAGAGAAATCGCCGCCGAGATCATGCCGCCATTTGCGGCCGCAAGCCGCACAAGGCTGCTGTCGCTCGAATTGTCTACTTGTGATATCGCCGAGAAATCATCAGGAATCACGACAGGCATCGGATCATCCCAGGACAATTTCATACGAGTCGGACAAAGATCCTTGGAGCCCGATTGGTCGTGCGACACAAATGCTGTCATCGTGCGATTCTTCAAAGTCTCCGGCGTAACATCCACTTTTACGTTCGCAAACACAAGACCAAGTTGCTCAGTGCCTGGGTGTTGATCGAATTCCATCCAACCGACCGCAGGAATCGGATAGTCTTTTCCGTGATTCAAATAATTCTGCGTACCATAACTTGCGTTCGGAAAGAGTACGTCGCTCTTTCCAGTTGTGCCGGCTTTCATTACCAGGTACGCGTAACCGTCTGTCTCCGGAATTAAATGGAATCGAATCTTGTCACCAGATTTGAATTCATTCTTGTTGTTGCACCTGTAAGTCTTGCCATCACGATTCAATTCAATCCAAAAATTGATCTGAGGGCTGGATTGAGAAAGCCTGTGTTTGAATTCAGTTGAAGGCACAGAGGCAGATGCAACAGTGCTGGTTTTGTCGGGTGTTTCAGTTGCAGTCGCTGTCGCTGTCGTCGTAGTCGCTGTCGATGCACTGCCCGTGCGCGAAGAGGTGGCGGACGAATCCGGTTGCGATGCACCGCTCAATTGAGCAACCAGGGCATCCGCAGACACGTTGCCAGCATCAGGTGCGATGGTTCTTGCGCCGAGCTTAGCTGAGTTTGTTGAGTTCGCGTTTGCTGCCGATGCCACGTGCGAGGCGTTGTTGTACTCAGCGGCGGATGCGACAACGGGCAACTTCTCCGTCGAACTTGCAACGGTCGGATCGAGATGGGCAACATTGCGGTCGATCCAGGTGGAGACGAAACGAATATCGTCCGGCTTAAATTGCGCTTCTTCGAAAATCAAATGCTCGGAATTTTTGCTCAGCACCATTTGACGGTTCGGTGTCGACAGATGTTCGAACAGCCTCCATGTGCCGGCAGGGCGAATCAACTTGTCGTTCGTCCCCTGAATGAACAAGACCGGTGAATCTTTCACCATCGCGGCGGCAGACAAGTTGTCCGCCATGAATTCGTCGAATTCAATAAACTCTTTTGCCGAGAAGTTAGTACGCATAAGCGGGTCGCTTCCAGTCCACTGCTTACGCAATTCTTCCTTTTCCGATATTTTTTCTACAGCACCCAATGCGGCGTTATCAATCGGCTTGCTGTAGCCACCAAATATGGTGCGCAGACCCGCTTTGAAGCCAACTTTAGCCTCGTCGCCGCTCATCCCAAATCTGTCTCTGGCAGGAACAGATGCGATCAAACCGGAGACAAGATCGGGGTAAAGAGCGGCTGTGCGCAGAGCAACCGCACCGCCCATCGACTCGCCAAGAATAATTACAGGCACACCCGGCTGTTCCTGGTGGATGCGTTCGAGCGTGGCTTTGATATCGACCAGGAACCCGTTGAAATCCAAGAAGGTGTGGTCACTCTTCTCTTTCGATTCACCAAATCCGCGCAAATCTATTGCGTACGTCGCGATTCCTTCTTTTGCCATCTCTTTGCCAAACGCGAGATAGCAGCCTTTGTGCAAACTAAATCCGTGGATACAGAGCATCGCGACCTTAGCTTTGCCCTCTGGCAACCATGAAACGCAGGGAGCAGTCTTAGCAGGCACGGTGGGAGCTTTCAGAATCTTCTTAGAAGACTCGAAAAGACCTTTGGAACTTCCACCCCTGATATTCTTCGCGCCGTCATCATCGTCTGCGTCAGCAGCTAAACTTGAACCACCAGCGTCCGCCGAATCAAGCTTGGATTTCTCGCCTGCCGATGCCGCCGGTGCAGAGCCTGCAACGCCATCTGCCGCTTTAACAACTGCCGCAGCGTTTGCCGCAAGTAAAACCGATAGTGCCAAACCGAGTAAGTTTTTACGAACCACCACCGGACTCTCCTCATCGGGTCACGCCTGGGTCATCAGTATACATTTAACCGCAACAGCCATGCCCGAGTGTTGAAATTCTGTTTCCCGCCCAACTATATTGCTACGGGACCGCCGGAGATTTTAGGAAGTATGGACAAATTTGCAAAGTGCCCTTGCGACAGCAAACTGCTTTATCAAAAGTGTTGCAAGCAATATCACGAAGGATCATTGCCACCAAATGCAGAGGCACTGATGCGATCCAGATATTGTGCATACGCGCTTGGTTTGGTGGACTACATCATGGACACAACACATCCCGATCATCCCGACTACGATGACAACAAAGCAAAATGGAAAAAAGAACTCGCTGTCTTCGCTGACAACACTCGATTTAATCAACTCAAAGTTTCTGAATTCATCGACGGCGATCGAACAGCGACAGTTACATTCACCGCATACCTGAGACAAGCCGACCAGGACGTTTCGTTCACGGAGAAAAGCACATTCGAGAAAGTTGAAGGCAAGTGGCTGTACCACTCGGGACAGATGCAAACGTAGCTTTTAAGCGAACGCCAGATTATCAATTCAGCAAAATTAGTAAATTGTGCTCCGCATCACGTTAAGAAGGCATGCCTGTCGGGAAAAATGTGAAGACGCGAGAGAGATTGCCTTTGAACATAGAATTTGCCGGCACGCTTCAATATCAATTGCAGCTTTCCGAAGTCCTGCGCAGGGTGACGGAAGGGACGCCAGAGCCGCTGAGCGGACTGCTTTTGAACGACGAGGTTAACGGACGGCACGGAACGATCGTCATAAGCCAGAGTCGCTTCGTGACGGGTGCTGAACTCAAAGACGAAAATTACAACCAGATTGCGACAGGCTACCAGGCGTTGCGGCAGATTTGCCAACTGGTGTCGGCGCAGTTCAAATACGTCACTGCCAAACCAGAATTTTTCGAAAAACTGGAGCTGACTCTACACATCGAAATCGAACAACTCCTGCAATGCCTGCCGGATCTGCCGCAAGATCTATCGGAATTGCAGGACACTGATTCGCTGTTAGACAAAGTTTTTCACCCAGAAGAAACGCCGGTTGTGAAACCCATCGAACCGAAAGTAGAAGCACCTGAGCCGAAAAAGAAAAGAAAAACCTGGCACTCCGTCCCTGTGCGCAAGGCTGAAGAAATTTATGAAAAGGAGACTGAGCCGCGCTTTGCCACAATGGAAGAGCGGGCTATGGCTGAAATCGGCCCACCCGGAACCCAGTTCAAGAAGAAACAGAAACCATTCTTAGTCAGATTAATTGAGCGAATAGGCAATTTCTTCTACAGCGCTTACTCAGCTCCCGTATACATACTGAAAAAACTTGCTTTGCCTGTATTCGTACCGCTACTAGCGATCGTTGTTATCTGGCAAGTTTGGGGATTCGTGTCCGCAAAAATGCGCGGCGTCAAGCTAATTCCATCAGCACCCGTTGCAGCAAGAAAACCGAGCCCTGAAAGGTCCGCCAGATCTGCTCCGGTTTATCACGCTCCGCAACCGCAACGTCATTACGCCACCGCGCCGGCATCCCATGTCACCTTCGATTCATCGCATCCGCCTTTAGATTTACCAACGCAAAGTCGGGTCATCCAAACGCCACCGCCCGCAGCGCCATATGAAACTCCAACTGAAACATTGAACTTGCCTCACCGCCGCGCCTATCAAGCGGCTCCAGGTGCGCAGCACTAGGCTTGCAGCCTTGCTGCATCTTTAATCCGAATTGACTTCGATTGCCTTGATTAAACGCAGATAAATAAAAGATGTTGATGCATAAATAGCCGCCCGAAACGGTGCTATATATCGATGCATGCAAACTCTCAGCAAATTAAGAACGCCGAAGAAAAATAGAGTCGCGACCTTATTCAGCTCCGTCATGATGTTAGTCGTGATTTGTGGTGCAGCATCCGCGGTAGTGCAGTCCGTTCCGGAATATCAGCACGGCGTAGACGCCATGCAAGCTTTCGCTCCAGAACTCTCAACCGCTGTAAAAAACTACGACAAACTCAGCTCCGAAGACAAATCTGCTCTATCCAAATTTAAAATCTCGGATCTAAATTCCAGAGATTTTGCCGTAGTCGATGCTGCATACGCCAAAGTCGATTCAGCCATGCGCGGATTATTCGGCACCAAATCCGGCATGTACAGCTTGTTCGTTTTGGACCGCGCTAAAAAAGCTTTCGACTTCGGCAAACTTGCCGAATCTGAAAAATTGATACGGACAGGCATGGCTAGCTTCCCAGCGAACGCACCACTGACACTTAAGTACGATACAGCAGAACATCTTGCTTATCTTGTGAGCAAGAGAGATCCCAAAGAAGGCATTAAATATGAGGAGCAAAGTCTCGAGCTGGCAAAGCAGATGTCCGGCAGCAAAGGGCGAGACGCGGACGAATATTTGACCAGAATGCGAAGCCTCGCATTTGCTCATTTCACTAACGGCGAATATGTCGAGGCGCTGCCAATTTATCGCAAACGCGAAGTCGAGATGAAGGACGTTTACGGCGCGTATAGCTTCGAGTACGGCGAGAGTCTATCTGACCTGGGACGCGTTGAACTCGCCTTGAACGATTACCAAAATGCGGAAAAACATTTGGTAGCCAGTCTGGAGGTGCTCAACAAGCCGGCACCACATAATCGTATGCGCACTGTTTTGGAACGCTGGTCGATTATTACAGCCGAAAATTGTCTCGCTCAGACCTACATGGCTGAAAACAAATTAGCACCAGCAGCCAAATGCGAGGACATTGCTATTGAGATGTGTACGGCGGATGGGCAACCGCATGCGTTTAACACGGTGCAATTGAGCAGAATTTTGCGTAGCGAAAAAAAGTTTGATAAAGCGCGAAAAGTTTTGACGGATGATTTGAAAAATGCCGAGACAGAACAGTATAGAGGAACCGAATTGGAACTTGGAGAACTGGCAGTGATTGCCGCTCTGCAACGAAAGACTGCGGAAGCGGACGAATATCTGAAACAGTGGCGAACAAAAATTTCTGACGACTACAAAACCTCAGTGGCAGAAAACGACTTCAAACAACTGAGTTCAGAAAAACTGGCTGGTGAAGTAAATCACGGTGGTATCAAACCAATCGAGAACGCGGACTCATTCGACGATCTCGAACCACACGTGACACTAAATGTAGTGCAATTCCAGAACTTGATTGCTCACAGGAATTAACGTAGTGTCAGCGATACTGACTCTGAATTTACTGCCTAATATCAAACATACTGCATCGTATAGTTGAACTCGTTAAAAAATTCCGGAACAAAGAACTGCGGCTATTTTCAAACAGATGGCTGTTCGTCGCAGATGCGATGCGAACAGCCATCCGATTGATTGGCAAAAGGATTCGCAACAGAATCGCAGCGAATCCACGATATTACCGGTGGTGGCGAACCGTGGTTACACCGTAACCGGATTGCGCTCCAGCGCTTTGAGAATCAGCGCTTTGGCACGCGAAAGATGATCGTTCGTGTGCCTCATCGTCTGTCCCTGGAAATAACCAGAGAGATCGTGCAGCCGCTTCTTCACCCGGTTGAAGCAATGCTCCAACCGATAGTCGACGGCGGGGCGCTTGTCGTGAGGCTGACCATCAGTCGGCGTCGTCATCACCGCAAGACACGCCTCGGCAAATTCGAGAGTGCCTGCGACGGTCGAACCTGCAGCGTGAAGTGCGGCAATTTCGGCGCTTTCGCGATACGCCGTGGTCGCCAGAGCGAGGATGCGATCCGTCTCGATCGTCTTGATCAAGAACGTCATCGACCGGTCACGCTTGGAGAGACGCTCATCGCGAACAGCGACTTGCTTCTCACCCAGTTGCAGCATGCTGTAAGCGCTGAACTGCGGACCGCTGGGAGCAACAGAGTAACCCGAAAGACGGGAAACGATGTCGATTTCCGCATCCACAAAGTTGGCGAGATATTCACCGAGCGCGCCGCGCTTGGTGTCGACGTCGCCGGTGACCTGCATGAAGCCGGCAAGCTCCTTCAAGCACCGCTCGCGAACATCCAGCAAAAGCTGGTCCGACAGCGCTTCGGTCAGACGGCGATGCGTAGCATCGAAATCGTCCTTGCCGACGGGATCGAGCACGCGCAACAGTTCGATCTTGAGTTTGATCGAAGCGACCGCTTCCACCTGCTTCCGCACCTCCATCTCGAGCTCGGTCAAACGCCGGAGCGCATCGACGAAGGTCGCCCCGACTGTTGATAGTCGAATGGATGCTGGAAGTTTGGCGAGCGCCAGAGCATCCACGAGTTCCAGATGATGAACGCGAACCGAGTGCCACCGATGTGTGCTTTTGCACGTCACGACCGTGGACACATTGAGCTTCGCGCGTCCCAGGTCGTTTCTGATTTCCTCACGCAAATCGTTGGTGAGTACCACGAGAGAATCATCGGTTTCGCTGGATTCCGACATATATCACTCCATCGTTTTTTGTTGAAAGATCTAGTTTTAACAGCACCATTCAGTGCTGAAACAAACATGAGTGCCGTGCGAAAAACAGCTAGTTCCGTCTTCGCACGGCACTCAGTAAGGACGCTTAACGCCGCCGATTCTTGTTGCGCTCGGCGATGAGCGAGACGACCAGCCGACAAGGGTCGGCTTGCTTGGCTTCGTAGCTGCCCGAAAGAACCATCGACGGTCCTTTGGGCAGGTTCAGCCCTTGGGTGCTCTTCCACACCTGATGCAGCAAGAGCGAGCCGATGACGAACGACAGGCGGGGCTGCCAGTCGGAATTGTGCTGGTCGATCGAGCCCTTCAGCTTCTGCAGCAGGTCCCGCACCACCTCAGCCTGCGCCCTCACGGCCGAGAGCCGCTCCCCAAGCGCCTCAGCGTCGAGCTGATGACCAGCGAGGGTGACGGCTTGCTCGTAATTGAGATTGTCGACGAGGTTGTCGTCTTTCGCCAGCAGCGCCCTTGCGAGCTTGTCGCCGATCTTCGGATCGCGATAATCGTGCGCAGAACGGTGCCGCTCGATCTGCCGCGTGATTGAGTGCGGACCCCAGCCCCTCGTCCACGGAGGGTAGAACCAGCGAGGCATCATCATCCACGGCGGCATGAATCCGATTTCTGCCGGAGACGCGTCACCAGGGAACTCTTCCGGCTCCCAGATGTCGATCAGTTTGTTGACCGCAGCCGCGAGTTGGCTCCGCGCGCTGTTGGGATAATGCTCGTCCGGCGCCAACCGCATCAACTGGACGCCGTCGTGCGAGCCGATTTTCTCGGCAAAGCCGCTGAAATCGCCTTTCACGACACGCTTGTAAGCATCCGTAATCGAATCGCTGAAGTGCAGAGTGCGCTCGTCGCCGAGTTTCGGCCACCGATCCGGCTCCAGCATGCGCTCCAGGTCCATCATCTCGCGCGCCACTACGGACACCTGCTGAGACGAGTAGTCGCCGATGCTGGCGGCGATCTGGTCCAGCAACCGTTGCAGCTTGTCGTGCGCCTGACGAAGCTGACGATTGTAGGCACTGGAAACGAGAGCGTTGCTCATGTAGACGCAGCGCTGTCCATCCTGCCTGCAGACGGTATCAGCGAGAACTTTCAGGTCACAAGCACTCTCACGCACGCGACGCTCGAAACCGTCCTCACGCAGGTTGCCCTGCAACTCATGGGTGATGCTCGAGTGCTTGCGCGCGAGGGCGTGGAGCGCTCTCAGCGTTTTCGCAGTTTCGACAAAATCAGCCACTGTCTTTTCTGTAACTTCCGACATTTGTTGTCTCCGTTAGTCCAATTTCAATGGATTGTGTGAGACACGGACTATGTTCTCGAGTGAAAACATATCCCTGGCCCAGAAGTGAATCTGCAACCCAACCGGCATCCTCCCCCGCTCGGCAAGAGCGTAGAAATAAGGTGAGAAGCTCGAGGAAGATAAGCTTTGTTGGTTTACAGATTCAAAAACGTAATTAGATCTAGGATTTGATTTTGATTGCAAAGAGCCTAGTAAAACAACAAATAACTATGAGCATTGGCTGGAATTAATTGCCTTCGCAGAACCCTTAGCCGCGCGGAGTGGTGCAGCGATTTGCGGCTGGTAACGGCGTGTTGAGTAAGTAACGAGAAGTAAACGAACGCGTTAACGATGCGAGTGTCTTCATCAATTACAGCGTTTTCTGCATTTTGACACACTGCATTCGGCGCCCGGATTTCAGCTCGTGGTCTGCTTTTCCCTGGGATATAAATCCATGCGCGGAGTAAAATGGCTCCGCGTTTAAGGACGAATCGAGCCATAGGTACGCTAACTTGTTTACTTCAGCGATTTTAATGAGCGCCTGAAGTAGAGCCGATCCTACGCCAGATCGACTAGCGGTTGGGGAGACATAAACGGCTCGAATTTCGTTAGTGCGAGGAGAGATTTCGCCGAAGCCAAAAACTTGTTCTCCCCGCATCGCAACCAACATCGTTGTGCCATCAGGGTTTTCGCTCAGTTGACGCTCCAAGCTTTTTACGCGCTCCGGGTCGAGCGAAGACCAGTCAGAGAGTACCTCACGCTCATAGAAATCTTCTGCGGATTTATGCACTGCTGATTGATGAACAGCCACTATCGCCGCAGCATCACTTACCACTGCGAGGCGGATTGTGAAATCAGTTGCAGAAATTTCCATGCTCTGTTGCTTCAGTAGCAGTGCGAACTAGTGCGATATCAATTCAGCACGCTCTGCCTTGGTCGCTTGTGCCGCAGCCCGACGTGCAGTCTCCAGCGTCACGAGCAAAACGGAGATATCGGCAGGGCTGACACCACCCATGCGTGCAGCTTGACCTAAAGTTTCAGGGCGAATCTTGTTCAACTTTTCGCGCGCTTCCTTGCAGAGATTGGGCATTGCAAGATAATTCATGTCAGATGGAAGTCGGACGGAGTCATACTTCTCGGTCTGTGCAACATGATTTTTCTGGCGTTCGATGTAACCTGCGTATTTGATTTCCGTCTCCAGTTCCAACGCGTGGTCGAAACCATCCGGCGATGGACTCATTTTTTCAATAACCGAATATGGCACACGAGGACGGCGCAGCAATTCTTCGAGAGTAACTGAAAGCTTGAGCTGTTCATCATATTCAGATAGAGCTTCATCCCACTCAGGCGATGGGTGAATGCGAGTTTTATTCAATCGTTTTCGTTCTACCGCGATTGAATTCTTCTTGTTTTCAAAAATTCTCCAACGCTCATCGTTGACCATTCCAATCTCTCGTCCGAGTGGAGTCAGCCTCTCATCAGCATTATCCTGACGCAGAAGCAATCGATACTCAGAACGCGAGGTCATCATGCGATACGGCTCGCCGATTTCTTTGGTCACCAGATCGTCGATCAAAGTGGCTGTGTAACTGGTTGAGCGCATCAGCTCGAACGGTTCTTGACTCTGCACATAACGCGCGGCGTTGATACCAGCAATGATGCCTTGCGCCGCTGCTTCTTCGTAACCGCTTGTGCCTAGCATCTGACCAGCAGCGAAGAATCCCGGCATATCTTTGGACATCAACGCATGAGTGAACTGAATCGCCGGCAGGTAATCATATTCAACTGCGTAGGCAGGGCGAACCATGTTCGCATTTTCCAAACCAGGCAGCGAGTGGACAATTTGATGCTGCACGTGAACGGGAAGGCTTGTCGAACATCCCTGTAAGTACACTTCGTAGGTCGATCGACCTTCGGGCTCGAGGAAAAATACATGACTCTCTTTGTCCGCAAATCGCACCACTTTATCTTCTACCGAAGGGCAATAGCGTGGTCCGACGCCGTGGATCATGCCCGAGTACATTGGTGATTCATGCAAGTTATTGCGGATCAATTCGTGTGTGACCGCGGTAGTACGCGTTTGATGACACGGCATCTGTTCGCGTACTGGACGATTATCCAGAAACGAAAAGAATTGCAGACTGTCGTCACCAGGTACAACCGGTAGGTTGGTGTAATCGATTGTGCGTCCATCGATTCGAGGCGGAGTGCCGGTCTTCAAACGATCCATCTTGAATCCGAGCGACTTCAAATAAGCCGAAAGTCCAACAGCAGGAAATTCACCAGCGCGTCCCGCCGGCATAGTTTCTTTCCCGATCCAGATGGTGCCTTCCAAAAAAGTGCCGGCACAGAGAACCACTGCTCGAGCCGCGATGCGGTCACCGAATGCAAGTTCGATTCCTGCGATCTGACCGTTCTCGACAATGAATGACTTCACCATTCCTTGACGCAAAGTCACATTCGGCAGCGACTCCATATAATCTTTCATCCACGCGCTGTACTCGCGCTTGTCCGACTGCGCTCTGAGCGACTGCACAGCGGGACCACGACTCATGTTCAACATTCGCATCTGCAAATAAGTTGAATCCGCCGCGATTCCCATGACGCCGCCGAGCGCATCGACTTCTTTTACTAGATGCGACTTAGCCGGTCCGCCGACGGCTGGATTGCAAGGCATCGCACCGATCGTGTCAAGGTTGACGGCGAGCAGCAATGTCGAACAACCGAGCGCTGCCGCAGCATTAGCGGCTTCGCATCCGGCGTGTCCGCCGCCGATTACAACTACATCGAATTTTTGGTTCATGCGATTTATCCAGCCAAACACGAATGTGACAGGCGCTTCACCAGCAACGGCGCTGCTTACCAATCTTAAGGTAAGTGTGCCATCATATCAAACATATACAAAAGCTCGCCTGTTCCTTGTTTACAAAACCGGCAGCTCAGACAAAATCCGTCGCGGAAACCGTGTAAATGAAGTCTGGAGCAACAACAATTTTTGGAGGCTTGGCCGCCGCTCTCGCCCTTGGATGCGTCTTCGCATGGTCACAATGGAGCGAGATTACGCAGACTCAAGCCAGCGAAACTCGCACGCCCCAACTCGCGAATGGCTCTAAAACCGTACTGCCAGCCGGGAAATTCTTCGGTCAAGCTGCCGTTGGATACCAGGCGGCGCAAACTTGCCCCGAGGTTATCGCAAAATTATTTTGCTACTGCGGCTGCGATATGACAGACAAACATTCGTCTTTGCTCGATTGCTTTGTCACTGAACATGGCGCAGACTGCCAGATTTGCACTGATGAAGCCGTCATTGCCGCACAAATGAAAAAAGACGGCAAGTCGATTGCAGAAATTCAGAAAGCCGTCGATGACAAATACAGCCATGAATATCCGTTTCAAGACGCAAGCCCAGCGTTGAAAAAATATCGCGAAATGATTACAGGCGTTAAAGCCACAAATTCCGACAAACCTACGTCGAATGCGCTTAAGCCCGGTCATACGGCCGGAACTTGCTGCAAATAGACTGATAGTCGACATAATCGACGCCATTTTGAGGCATAATTATGTGGATTATCGTCCACGCGGTGGTGCATGGAAATCCAGGGATCAATTGAGAGCAAACCGGCACAGCGCCCCAAAGTTCTGGTAGTCGACGATGATTTGGTTCATCAAAAACTGATGAAACTTATAAGCGACCATCTCGAAATAGACGTTGTGGTTGCGACAACCGGTAACGACGCGCTCAGAATTTTGCAGGTTGAATCATTCGACATCATTCTCATGGACTGGCGAATGCCTGTAACTGACGGGTTGATGTGTACTCAACAAATCCGCAAGTTTCAGGAGACACAGGGAAATCGCATTCCAATCATCGCGGTCACCGCACATGCACTAAACGGCGATCGTGAGCGATGTCTCGACGGCGGCATGGATGATTATCTTTCGAAGCCGTTCACGCTCGATCAACTGCAAGAGAAATTGCACCTCTGGGTGGCACAACCGAAAGAGAAAACGCAGCCGATAACTGAATGTTTGTAGACTATGAGTTGCGCTTCATCACATTATCAGAAGCGCTCGGAATTTGAACGTAACCAAATTCGGTGGCATAGCTAATTTGTATTTCTTGACATCTTGAATATTTTTTCAGTCAACTGCAATTCGCTAATGCTCAAGCATTACAGGTGCCGGTCACCGCTGAAAACCATGTGAGGATCTAGGGTTTTCTAGGTATGGCGCGCGCGTAAAGTTCTGCTAAACTTAGCTCACTTGAATCCTCTCGTGAGAAAGGTGCGCATCATGGAAACAGCAACCACAACGGAAGCATATACGTTTCGCATAGTCTGCGATGAACGCTGCGCACTCGTAAGCAAGATGGCTGCCGTGATCAGAGCTTGGGATAGAGCGAAGAATTTCAACTTCATCGACCGCGATAGCATCACGAGCGAAAACAAAAGCTTGATCAATCAGTTCGATGCAAGTCCCTGGAGTTTAGTGCTTTTCGACGATATGAACTATCGCTGGGAAGGTCCAGAAGCAATTCCAATTATCTTGAAAAACTTGCCCGGTGGCAAAATTGCCTGCGTTTTCTACTGCCTTCCAGGCACCATGTGGCTGACTCGCCAACTTTACTTGCTCGTGTCGAGAAATCGTCGTCGCTTCGTTCAGCAAAACGCTTAGAAGGCAAACACAAAAGCATGGTTGCTCAAGACTTCTACAGCATGAGCGGTGGCGCGTGCTTTTCTTCGTTTTCCAAGTGAAGGAAGTACTCGGAAAGGTCTTCCCTGCGGATGCCCTTTTCAGGATTTGGCGAATCTTTGACGATTGTTTGTATGTCGCTCATATTGCGAATCAAGAAAGTCAGAAAAGCCTCTTCTCTCGCCTGCAGCGGTGAAGCTGCAGCCCTTGCAGCCTCTAGTTCCGCAACAGTGACAAATCCATCATTGTCAGCGTCCAATTTCCTGAAAGAACTCATGACATAAGTTTTTACATCACGCCACGCGCTCTCCTGCGCCGCAAGCAGACTGGATTTCATTTCAACAACTTCAGACTCTTCGATGTTGTATAAATCCATTTGCTCTTTGTAGATGGTTCTCCATGCCACGCCGTCGACGGCTTCCATAGCCAGGAAATAAACAGTGCCTGCACGAGATGAATCATCAGTCGAAGCAGAATCTGTAAGCGTAACCAACTTTTGTTGCTCGCTAGCCTCGGAGAACTGCGACACAGGCTTGGGCATGAGATGCGTTACGAGAGCAACGGCAAATATCAGCACTCCAAATATGAAACTCCACTGAACAAAGAAAGCGAATAACAGACTAAACACAAGCGCTACAACCAGAGCAGCTGTAACTCTAAGATCTATAGGCTCTAACTCGCGATTCTGTCGAAGTTCAGGCAATACTTTCGTCGAACTATCCGTTACTGTCGGAGCAGCTGTTGCTGGAAGCTGCTCTTCAGGCTCTTCTTCGTGAAAATCATCAATACTCTCTAGTATCGCCGACAGTGCTGACTGAAAATCACCAATTGTCTGGTACCGATCCTTCGGATCTTTAGCCATCGCAACGGCCACAGCAACGTCAAGCCTTGAGTCGAAATGTCTATCTGGACGAACTTTCGAGAGCTTAGGCGGCATCTCAGTCAAATGTTTGTTCATCGTTTCAAATGCTGTTCGACCGATTAACGGCGGTTTTCCGGTCAATGTCTCAAACAACACGCAACCAACCGAGTAAACATCACACCGCTCATCGAGCACTTGCTCCAAACACTGTTCGGGACTCATGTATAACAGTGTGCCAAGCATTTCTCCCGTCTGCGTTTTGGTCTGAAATGTATCTCCTTGAACCAGAATTTTCGCCACACCAAAATCAAGCAACTTTACGAGATCTTCTCCATCAGCGTTTTTTGTGATCATGATGTTCGCGGGTTTCATGTCTCGATGGACTATACCCCTCTCGTGAGCCGCTCCCAGTGCCGCACAGATTTGAACAAATATTTTGAGCACGCGAACGAAATCGATCGAATTGTCCGTTTCGATCAAACCCTTCAGGCTGGTTCCATCAACGTACTCCATTACCAGATAAGGTTGCTCGGATTCGCTCACTCCGCTATCAAACAGTTTTACGATATTAGCGTGTGTCAACATCGCCAGAGTGTGGCATTCTTGCTCGAACCGCCGAGTCAACTGCTCGTTGAAAATCGAATCATTACGCAGTACTTTCACGGCAACTGTGAGATTGAGCTTGTTGTCTTTTGCTTTGTAGACGGTAGTAGTTGCGCCTCTACCAATTACAGAAATCAGCTCGTATCGATCTGCAAACAAAGTACCGAGCAGCTGATCACGCTTTTTGCCCGTTGTAGATTGCTCCGCAACAGTCTCAACCAATTTCGTGGTCGATTCTTCCGTCATTGTGTCAATCGGTTCCGTCATCACTCCACCCGCAGACTTGCTTGCATTGTGCCCAGTATCTGGAAATCATAGTTGCGTGAGCCGGAGAAATCTGTCAGCTGCGAATTTAATAAGCGCCCAGGATTCGATGAAAAGTTAGCGGTCCACATTCGAATTTGCAGTTGTTCGGTTGATTTTGTGAAAAAATACTCGGTTTAGTGCGCGCGCTTGATCGCCCTCAATCATGCTGCATAGCCAACATCTTACTCAGACTAAGTTCTGTCCACTTCATGTAAGATTTGTAGAAAACGATGGTGACACCATATATAATACCATCTGAATTGGTCATTGCATAACACAAACAATCACCAGATTCAGTAGCTGTTCCACTAACGACACCATTGCCAAAACACCACGCCTCTACGCCTGGCATCTTGTGGACTGCTGGCTCCGCAACTTCGCGAACAGTCATATCACATATTTTCTCGTAGAATTCTTGATCAAACGCATAGCGAGAAGAGTCAAACAGTCCCGCCTGACACGTTTCTACTGCGACAATTTGGTCCAGCACAACGGCCCAATCAGATGAATGTGGTTCGCTCTGTGCAGCAATCGCGATAAGCTTGTACGTGTGCACGGTGTCATCTTCAACAAACGCTCGCCACAATCCACTCTCGCAAGGTTGAAACAACACCTGTCCGACTTCCGCTGCGGATTGGCGAGAGGGGTCAGTTGCGAGAATTTTCCCATCATGCACATTGAAATCGCCGACGTAGACGATGCGCTCAATCTTTTCGGGAGACATTAACCAATCTGCTCACAAGCGACGCGACTAGCCCAAGCATCAGCATCTTCAGGGGATTCTTCTTCTAAGACAAACTTAGCACCATCGAAATCATCGCTACGGATAATCAAATCTTGCGCATTTGTCGCTAATATAACCTTGCACTTAGCCTTGTCCAGAGAAGCGAAAGTCGCCCGCATGCCCTCAGCACATTCCTGCTGAGAGGAAGACATTCGGAAGTGGTCGTATCCATCCTTCGCAACAACAAAGACATTCGGCTGTAGAGCCGAAAGCGCGCTTTGGATGTGCTCTAAATTTGTGGGGGAGAGTTCGGCAATCAAAACTTCTGTTATTTCATCAACGCTGAGCACCGCATCCAGTACCGCATCGATAGATTCGTTCGCCAGACGCAAGAAGTGCGTGCGCTTCCTGACCTGCAATTCGTCATAACAAGACTTGCCAATCGGACAGCGCTCCTCAGAGCGATTGACCATAACGACGATTACTTTGGTACCAATGCGCCGTCGCCAATTACGAGCAAGCTTCGTTACAGCCTCGAGGGGATCAGTTACAGCCAACAGAGGAAAACTTGTGCTGGCAATTGCGTAGCCAGTGCGCTCCCCAACAATGCAACCGATCGCTCCTTCAGAGAAAGCGTCTCCAAGGAAGTCGTGCCCGTCGTATTTTCTTCCGGGCAATGCAACAAACCACGAGCCTTCCGGCATCGTGCGCGTATCCGTGTGAACCTCACCAACGGCATCAGGCATCAAACCGACAGCGAGCCGCGCTTCGGTTATATCCATGATTTCTTCAGCCGAAAATTGCGCCGCCACAAATCACCTGCAAACAAATCGCTCACAGATGATACGACACCGGGCGAATTATTTTGTCGAAACCAGCTCTGGCTTCTCTGTCTCAGCAGCAAACTTAGCCGCATCGGCTGTTGTCAGCTTGTTTCC
Source organism: Drouetiella sp. (assembly GCA_036702955.1). Taxonomy (GTDB): domain Bacteria; phylum Cyanobacteriota; class Vampirovibrionia; order Obscuribacterales; family Obscuribacteraceae; genus PALSA-1081. The sequence goes on from DATNPY010000052.1 coordinate 72,383, forward strand.
AGTTTTCTTGCGATCGTTCAAAGCACGATTCAACAAGCGACTTGCGAATGTGTTGGATGAAGTCGTTCTCTGATCGTTAGTCGGGTTGTCATTTGACATAGGGCAGCCCTCCATTGCTTCTACATGTAAACGATTGCAAGCACGAAAGTTCGCCGAGGAATTTAGGAAACCTCAGCTCTATTGCACTTATCAAACGCACTCTTGAAATGGTAGTCGAACGGACATATATTGGCAACCCTTAAACGAGCTTGTTAAGCGCAATTAACTGCCGAATGGCTTATGATAATGACTGACTAATCGAAGGCGTCAAATGGCTGATCAGATCTCTGTTGCGGACCCTCAACGTTCAGACAAAGAAGGTAGTTTGCTCGTCGCTCCGGACGCACCTGGCGTCGAGGCTTGGGCGAAACGTCGACATCTTCTCGATACGGCGGACCTCACAGTTCCTGAAATCGAGTGTTTGATGGAATTGGCGATAAAGTGCAAACAGTTGCACGAAAATACGCGTGCACCACTGGCAGTGCTCAATCATAAGATTGTCGCAAACGTGTTCTACGAAAACTCGACGAGAACTCGCAGTAGTTTCGAGCTTGCAGCGAAAAAGCTGGGCGCCTCGGTGCTCAATCTGGATATCAAAACATCCTCCATCACCAAGGGTGAAACAATCGAGGACACTGCTTCGACACTCGTAGCAATGGGCGTCAACGCAGTAGTTCAGCGGCATTCATCATCCGGAGCAGCGCATAAGCTATCCCGAGCACTGACGCCAGACGTTCATGTAATCAACGCAGGAGACGGCTGGAACGCCCATCCCACCCAAGCCTTGCTCGATTTATTCAGCATGCTCGAAATTCGCAAGAGCATTAGAGGCTGTAAAATTGCCATCATCGGTGATATCACTCATAGTCGTGTAGCTCGCTCGAATATCTCCCTGTTGAAAAAACTAGGTGTGGATATCCACGTTGCCGGACCACCAACCCTCGTTCCCAAATACCTCGAACCTCTGGGTGCGACGGTACATTCCAGACTCGAACCAGCCATCGAAAACGCTGACTTCATTATCGCTCTCAGATTGCAATTGGAAAGACAACAGCAGGGACTGATCCCAAGCATCGGTGAATTCCAGAGGCTCTACCGCATCGACCACAATCGCCTGAAACTCGCCAAAGAGAACGTTCACGTTCTCCACCCGGGACCAGTAAATCGCGGCATCGAAATTACTGACGAACTGATGGACGACCCAGATGTCTCGCTGATCAGCCGTCAGGTCGCAAGCGGAATCGCTGTGCGCATGGCTTTGCTCTATTTATTGATGACGGACCAAAACTCCAACAAACAAAGGATTCCAAACGTTGGCTAAATCTATGCTGATCAAAAACGCGCTTCTCGTTGACGAAAAAGAGAAGAGAAGGCTCGACGTGCGAATTGAAAACGGAGTAATTTCCGACCTCAACGAGCGCATCGATGCGCAAAAGGACGAGGATGTTGTCGACGCCGCGAATCACTGGTTGACACCAGGTTTCATCGATTTGCACACACACTTGCGAGACCTGGGACAATCCAATAAAGAAGACATATTCACAGGCACGAGAGCGGCAGCTTGCGGTGGATACACAACTGTCGTCGCGATGGCAAACACAATTCCACCGACGGACAATGTTCTTGTAATGTCGCGAATCAAGCAGTTAATCAGCGAGAGAGCTTGCATTGAGGTGCTGCCTGTCGCTTGCGTGACGAAAGGAATGGCGGGTCAAGAATTGACCGAGATGGTCGAGCTTGCATCGATGGGAGTAGTTGCATTCTCAGACGACGGGCTGCCTGTCTCGAATTTGGCAGTGCTTCGCCGAGCACTCGAATACGCCGATTTAGCAGAACGTTTCATCATGAGCCATGCAGAAGACCGCGATCTTGCAGCGGGAGGTTCGATAAATGAATCTCCAACCGCGACCCGACTGGGTTTAGCGTCGATCACACCAGCAGCAGAATCTGCCTGCATCGCGCGAGAAATTGAAGTTGTTCGACAAACAGGTGGACGCGTTCACTTCGCACACGTTTCGACAGCCGCTTCTGTGAATCTGATTCGCGCTGCGAAAGCAGATAAGTTGCGCGTTTCTGCCGATGTCACTCCGCACCATCTCGTGCTGACTGACGAGGATATCAAAGACTTCGACACATCCTACAAAATGAATCCACCGTTGCGGTCGCGACGCGATCTCGAAGAGTGCATTCGTGGGCTAAAAGACGGTACGCTGGATGCAATCGCTACGGATCACGCGCCGCATAGTCGTTCTGACAAGGCAAAAACTTTCGATGAAGCACCATTCGGCATTATCGGCTTGGAAACAGCGTTTGCATTGTGCTATGAACATCTCGTTCTGTCGAAGCAAATGACTGAACATGATTTGTTCAAACTGATGACATTCAATCCAGCATCAATCATCAATCGCACAATAAAGCTGGAAAAGGGTGCAGCCGCCAACTTTGCGGTACTAAATCCAAAGCTGGAATGGACCTATTTGACCAAAAACGGTTATTCGAAAAGCATCAATTCGCCGTTCAATGAACGCAAAATGACCGGCAAAAACGTACTAACGATCTTCAATGGCACGACTGTTTATAAAGACGAGGAGAATATGTCGAACCTCGCCGCAAGCCATTCCTAGCAATTAAATATATGAGCGGCAACTCCATATTAGCCAGAGCATGGAGACGAACGAGCAAATATCGTTTCAATCTGTTGATGGCGACTGTCGCATTGATTGCGCTTCGCACGCCCTTACAACACTACATCAGCCTCAATCGCTATCAACACGTTTCTATCTCTGTCTTCCTGTTCGGTGTGGGTTACTTCATGCAACTGGCATGGTCGTACAAAACCTGGAGCAAATGGGCACGCATCAGCCATATCGTCACCGGACTTTTCTTCACCTCAGTCGGCTTATTCTTCTACACAAATAACTGGTCAGAGCTGTCTGGCGAAATGACGATGCACAAAGTTCTGCAGCGCTATTGCATTATTTTCGTGTACCTTCTTCTGGCGTTGTTTGTGTCGCTTCTATGGATTAAAGCGTTGTGGGAAGACCAAAAAATCGAAAAGCGCGACAAGCTAGCCGCAAAAAGACTTGCTGCTGAGCAGTCAAAACCAACCGACGATCAAACCACGTAGTAATATATTCAGCCATGAAAAGACTCATCTTACTTGTGGGAATCCCAGGCGCCGGCAAAACAACACTGGCCAAGAAAATCATCGAAAAGGGTTTCCACTGCCTCAGTGCAGACCCGATTCGCCAAGAGCTTTACGGCAACGCCGCTGAGCAGGGCGATAAAGAGGAAGTGTTCAAAATCTTTTTTGAAAGACTCGACGATATGTTTTCAAAAGAACTCGACATCATCATCGACAACACAAACTTAAATCCACGGCAGCGCAAACCGATTTTAGACAAGGCGAAAGCGGCTGGGTACACGGATGTACAGTTATGGTTGCTCGATGTTCCACTGGACGTTTGTTTGAAGCGTAATGCCGGCAGAGAGCGAGTCGTGCCTGACGACATCGTTGCAAACATGTTTATGGAACTGAATCGATCGGGTCGTCCACAACGTAGCGAAGGCAAGCAAGTCATCATCCGCCCGGGCAACGATGAGAACGATTTTCGATTTTTCTTTCCTCAAGGCTAATGCCATAGCGAAAAAAGGCTTACCGACCAAATGGCGATGCTGTTGGAGATTGACGATGTGGCAGAACGAAAATAAAAAAGGCATGGCGGCGTTCATTGACGGCGATGAAGCGCTCGCTCTGCAACACTGGAAGCAAGCTCTGGATGAGGCTTCCGCCGAAGGGGCGCAGCAAAATTTTGAATTTGGCGAAACCTCATTTTACGTGGGCAAAATACTCAGCGACAACAAACAATATACAGAAAGCATTCCATACCTTCGTACCGCAGTCGAGATTCTCACCACCCACGATACCGCTGGCGATCGTAAAAACAAAGCCACCTACATACTCGCGCACGCATACAGACAGCTCGAGAAAGATGATGAATTCAAAGCTTTCATGGAGCCATTCACTCCCAAGAAGCCGCTCATCCCATTGAAGGATGCACTTAAACTGCTCCAAAAGCAAAAGTTAGCGGCTGACTTGAAGGGCACCGTGTTGACTGAGCTTTGCTCTGCACATCAAATCGATTCAAATGGCGATGCGAAGCCACTCACAAGTCTACTCCACCAATACTACGCCGACCCTACCAGCGGTGCCGAAAGGAAAGTCCAAGACAAATTCTTTTCCCATGCCACTGAAGAATTCGACATACAAAATGTCCTGGATGCGCTTGCAGACCTGATTGGAAAACCAGGCAAAATCAAAATCGTCGAAAACACTCCGATGCCAAATTCGGCCAAAAATACTGGCTTAATCATCGAACTGGGCAAAGCCTCAAGCTTCCACGAAGTCGAAACCGTCTATCACATAGTTTGGGCCGTCAATGAATTGCTGGAAGAAATCAATTCAAAAGTCAGGTTCCAGGAAATCGATGATTGTCCGGAAGGCATCACTTCCTTCTATCTGCTCAAAGAATCCGCATACGACAAGTTGGTCGATATTGACGGACTCGAATTCACTAACACAGAGAATTACGACTAGGCAAAAGTGAGGGGCTATCCCAGGGGAAATAATTAACGCCTTTGGAATAGAAAATTGCCTCTTATAAGGAACTAAGTTCAAACAAGGTCGGTCGCTGTCGATCCAGGTATACGCAGGGAGAGCCGCACCAGATGCCAACAGAAACCGAACAGTCCACCACTCACTTGATCACCCCAGGCCAACCAGCACCGCTCGGTGCAACATGGGACGGCGTGGGCACGAACTTCGCGATTTTCTCGGAAAACGCAACCAAAGTAGAACTTTGTCTGTTCGATTCAATCGAGGCAGAGTCTGAGTCAGCTCGCATTCCTCTGCCAGAAAATACCGCGCACGTTTTTCACGGCTATCTGAAAGACGTTAAGCCTGGACAAATATATGGATACAGAGTTCATGGACCATACGAGCCTCATGAAGGTCACAGATTCAATCCCAACAAAGTTCTGCTGGACCCGTACGCTAAGTCTGTTGTGCGTTCCGTTGCGTGGGACGACAATCTGTTCGGTTACACCATCGGTCACGCGGATCAGGACCTGTCTTTCGACGAGAGAGATTCAGCGCGCAACGCACCTTTAGCAGCAGTAATCGATCCATCATTCGAATGGAAAGATGACGCTCAATTGCGCACCCCGTGGAACAAGACAATCATTTACGAAGCGCATGTGAAAGGCTTCACTCAGCTAAACAAAGAAATCCCTGAGCATCTACGTGGCACGTATGCTGGTATCGCCAGCACTGCAGCTATCAAACACCTGACCAGTCTCGGAGTGACGGCAATCGAATTGATGCCGGTTCACCACCGCGTCAACAACCGCAACTTTATCGAACGCGGTTTGAATGACTACTGGGGCTACAACACAATGTCTTTCTTCGCTCCAGATTCGCGTTTCAGTTCCTCACCAGGAAGCGTGGAACACGTTCAGGAATTCAAACAGATGGTGCGCACACTTCACGCCGCCGGCATCGAAGTAATCCTCGATGTCGTCTACAACCACACTGTCGAAGGCAGCCACCTCGGTCCAACCCTCTCGTTCAGAGGAGTGGACAACCTGTCGTACTACCGCACGACACCTGAAGATCGACGTTATTACATGGATTACACAGGTTGTGGAAACACACTGAATATGGTGCATCCAAACGTCATCCGCTTGATCATGGATAGCCTGCGCTACTGGATTACAGAGATGCACGTTGATGGATTCCGATTCGACCTGGCAAGTACACTGGCGCGCGAGTTATATGACGTAGACAATCTCTCTGCATTCTTTGACGTCATCCATCAGGACCCAATCATCTCGCAAACCAAGCTAATCGCTGAACCTTGGGACTTGGGCGACGGCGGCTATCAGGTCGGAAACTTCCCAATTCTCTGGACCGAATGGAATGGCAAGTATCGCGACAAGATGCGTCAATTCGTCAAAGGTGACGCCGGACTGACCGGCGAGTACGCAATGCGATTGACCGGCAGCAGCGACTTGTACGAGCACAGCGGTCGCCGACCATTCGCCAGCATCAACTTCGTCACCTGCCACGACGGCTTCACTTTGAAGGATCTAGTCACATACAACGACAAACACAACGAAGCGAACGGTGAAGAAAATCGAGACGGCGAATCGCACAACAACAGTTGGAATTGCGGTGCCGAAGGTCCAACCGATGATGAAAACATCAAGAAGCTTCGCATGCAGCAACGCCGAAACTTCATGGCTCTCTTACTTTTCTCGATCGGCGTTCCGATGATTTGCGGCGGCGATGAAATGGGCAGAACGCAAGGTGGCAACAACAACGCGTACTGTCAGGACAACGAGATCAGTTGGACCCAGTGGGAAGTAGATGAGGACGAAAAACAGTTTTTCGAATTCGTCAAAAAGGTCGTTTCTATCCGCAAAGATCAACTCTCGATTCAACGCAAAGAGTTCTTCAAGGGAGAAGTAGACGAGGACGGCGTTCCAAAGAAAGACGTAGCTTGGTTTGCTGCTACCGGCAAGTCGATGCAACCGTCTGATTGGAGTGACGGCAATGCAAAATGCTTAGGAGTGCTTTTCGAAGGACGTGCCGTACACGAAATTGACGCCGTGAAAGGACTGGAAGAAGAAGGCAAAACGCTCTTCATCATCTCAAACGCAAGCCATGTTAACGTTCCATTCAAATTGCCCAAATATAACTATCTGAGCAAATGGAATGTAATCCTTGACACTGCGCAACCAGATCGACCAGTTGAAGAGTGGAAAGATTCGGAAATCGCTGCACGTTCAGTTATGTTGCTCGAACGAGTTTAGTTGCTGAATTCGCACTTCGAAGCTCTGAGAAGCAGTTGCACTGCGATAGTAGCAAACGGAGAAAGCAAACCAATTTACAAAGCGACGATGCTTTTTTAAAGGCATCGTCGTTTGTTTGTGGTTGGGCCAAACTTTTAAAATTATTCGTTCAATCGCTTCACTCTATTGAGCAGATGCGCTCAGAATGGGGATGTTGGAGTGTTGCGAAATCCAATTTTCTACACTGGACACAACTTTGTCATCAAACTGTCCGTCTTCGAATGTAAGGTGTTCACCTTGTGGACGTTCGAGAAGTTGTTTGTCCTTGGTTTGCAATTCATCGAAGATCTTCTCTGTGCCTTGAGGCTTAACCAATCGATCCCGTTCACCTTGAACGACCAAAACAGGCAGTGAACGAATTTGCGTTGCTGAAGTTTCAGCGTCGTGCATGAATCTGCGCAGGGTCAATAATTCTGCAAGCTTGAAATTGAGCTTGGAATCTGGGTCCGTCTCCCAACTACGTTGCAACTCTTTGTTGTGGAAGACGCGGTGAACGAGGATGTTTTTGAGATTGATGCGATTACCACCGGTCAATATATAGGACGTTCCAACCGAAAATGCTGTGCGGAATTTGGCGAATCTATCATTGGCAGGGACTGATGAAATGACACCATCTACGACACCGTTGAAACGAGCAGAATATTGCAGCGCAATTGCTCCACCCATCGATTCTCCAATCAGGAAAATCGGCTTGTCGGCGTGCTCTGAACGAATTTCATGAACGAGAGCGGTGACGTCTTCAAAGGTTTTATCGAAATTAAGCGATTGCTTCTCTTTCGATCCCCAACCGCCGAAACCTCGAACATCTAACGCATAAGTTGTGACATTGCGTTCTTGCATTGCCTTTGCAAATTGGTCGAACGCACCTTTGTGCAAACCAAAACCGTGGATGGCAATCATGTACGCTTTGGCGTTATCGGCTTTCCACTCAGTCACAACTGAACGTGGACTCTGATCGATTCTGTACTCTGCAACTTCCTGGGCAACTTCAGAACTGGGATTGATCGGTTTTAACTCGCTTGCGACCGCCGGGCTATTCAAACTAACTGCTAAAGCTAGTGCGGAAAGGAGTTTGATTGATAATAGTGGCAACATTGTCTGTGGTCTCGAATTTGCTCAGCGACTCCGGTCAATAGACCGGTCAACTACTTATCTGGTAAAAAAATTTGATAGCCGAGCTTGCATCAAATTTTCTTGGAAATCTCCGACCCGGTCCCTCAATGCAAATATATTAGACCGGTCGGTCGAATTCGTCAACCCCTAAAGCAAAATCCCATACAAAAGCGCTGAAAGGCTTCCAGGCGCCTAATCAGCAAAAGTTACCACCTTGTGCAGCAGGGCGCCGGACTTCCAAACATTCATCTGCTCAGACACAGGTCCGGTCACGAAGTACAGGTAAAAACGCTGCCCGATGTCGAGCGGGTCGTTGCCAAAGCCAACTATCGATGGATAAAACAATTTCTTCTTCACCCCAGTGGCTTCATCCACAGCCGCCACACGATGCAACAGAGTCGGCTGAGACCAATCAATTAGATTCGATGATGTTCTCAACCAGACTGAATTCTGATCCTGCTGATAGACGAGCACGAACTTCCTCAGATATTGACTGTAATGGACCTGCGGAGTCGCGATGTAATGGTCCGGCTCAAGAACTACAGGGCTTGAATTCCCTCCTACACCTGACTCAGTCCACTTACCTTCGAAGTATTTATTGAATTGCGGACTTTGATTTCGCTTCAGTGCGGCAATTGCATCGCTTCGCTTGACGCGTGCAACACTGAAACCTGCCCGACCCTTGATGCCCAGTGGATCTGTGTAGATTGCATACCAATAAACTTCGGGCTCGCGCCTTTCCCTGGAGTCCGTTTCCTTTGACCGGATGTTAGTCGAATTGCGGTTCTCTAACTGGTTGCCATCTCGTTTTCCGCGCTCTTCTATCGGATTGCCGGCTTCATCAGCCTCCACCAGAGAACCGTCGGCGTAAGCATTGCGATGTTCTTCACCGCACTGCTCTTTGGGTTCGTGCGGAAGCAGTATCGCGCCCAATTTGGAAAAAGTTCGTCCACCGTTACGTGAGATAGCAAGGCCCGAACCACCAAACTGTCCTAACTTCGTGCCAAAGAAATGATACTCACCATGATAGAGAACGATAATCGGTGCATGTCCATCAAAAACACCAGTCAAAGCGCCATTCGGCGCGACACAGTAAACGGGTCCACCTCCAGCGTAATCCCGATCGAAGTCGTTACCATCAGGTGACGGCTGGATCGAACCGGTGTGCATTGTTGGTTGAGGAAAATCGCAAGGCTGAAAGCTACTCAGTGAGCCATGAAAAACATACGTTCCTTCCGTCTCTCGCTTGCCCATCGAACCGGGACCAAACCAGAGATACTCATTTGACGGTGCCTTGATTGCACCAAGCGGCATGTCGGGAAAAATTGGTAATTTAGTTTGAGTACGATCGCGTGCCGTCCACATCGGTTGAGCCGCTTCCATCGTGACCTTCGGCCCGTCCATATCATCCTGCGCTATGGCACCAGATGCAGTGCACAAAAATAGTGCAGTCAACAAAGTCGAGTAACGCGTCCAAAACAAGTTCAATCCCTCCGAATGATTCTGGTTATACAAAGAACGCCGAGGGTCTTAACGACTTAATTTCCCCGCAGTCAGCAATCAGAAACTTCCTGATTCAAATCAATTCCAATTATGTGTTCGATCAATTTTTGACCGGTAACGTCTCGGTAATGCATGCGTTTTAAACTGCGTTCATAAAGTCGAAGACAAACGTCAACTGACTCGAAACCCCACCCAGTGGATGAATGCAGCGCCTGTGGCGTTGAATTCAACTCGCATTTTTGAGTTCACTGGACCTTACTACCTGATTCTAAAAATTGAGGTCTTACCAATGGATAGACACCACGCGTCTGATCGCGTAGCTCATAAGCACGTATCCGGGCAGCACGGCTGGGAACATCAGTTCTTGCAGCACGCGTTCGGCATCCACGAACATCACGGCAAGCTAGCGCACAATCAAAAAGAACTTGGACACATGGAACATAATGCTGCAAAACACATTATGTCTGAAAAAGATCCTCACAAGAAAGCTGAAGAAATCAAAGGTCTGGTGCAAATGGAGCACCACGGATCAGCACAAGAAAAAGCATTTGCAAAAGCAGTATTGAAAGAACTCGAACATCACGAATCAGGAAGTAAGGTCCAGTGAACTCAAAAATGCGAGTTGAATTCAACGCC
>DATNPY010000064.1:0-47130 GCA_036702955.1 Drouetiella sp.
GAACAGCAGACGTGGAGGCAACTGTCTCTGCGCAGAACTTCGCATCCTTGTTCTGATTGAAAGCGACAGCTACTTGCAGAAACTTACAACTTCTTGCGCGGCTCTCGGTCAAGAGGTAGTCAGTTTCTCGAATTTAGAGGATGCGTTTGTATTTCTGGAAACCAGAGACCATGTCGATGTCTGTATTGCAGAAGCTTTTTTAAAAGATGAGAGTTCGTTTGATTTTCTAAGGCGCATGAAAACCATGCCACATCACTCTAAAGTCCCAGTTATGCTGGTAGCCTGGGAACCTGGTGAAGTTGCGAAGTTCTGCGCAGAGACAGTTGCCTCCACGTCTGCTGTTCTTGGCGCTTACAAATTTTTGATTATGCCTGATTTCGATGTCGAGCACACGATGAAAGAGGTGCAGGCAGTGCTGCCGGAACGCCGCAAACCTGAGTAGGTTTGAAGATTCTAATTAGCGATTTTCTGCGTTCCAGGCGGCTGCTGTCTTTGGTTGAGCTTATCCGTGGCTTTGTGACTTGTCTTCTTCCGCCATTTTTAAATGATTCTTGATTGTCGGAAGTGTCTTTTCTGCCCATGATTTGAAGGCTGGTTCTCCGTCTTTGCATTCGCCTTCGAGCGCTGCAATTGCCTTTTTGTGTGCTGATATCATTTCAGTGAGGTAAGCGTTGTCGAATTCCGCACCGCTCATCTTCTTCAGCTTGTCAATTAGCGCTTGATGTTCAGCATCGACCTTTGTTGGAAGTTTTAACCCGTGATTTGTGGCAACGATCTTCAATTCCTCGTTTGCTTTTCCGTGATCGTTGACCATATGCGTGCCAAACTCTTTCACTTTTTCAGACTTGGATTTTTGAGTGGCAATGTGACCAAGTTCAACCTCTGTCATGCCATCGACGGCGACTTTTTCGGCGAAGGTTTTATCGCTAGCTTTGAGTGACTCAGCAGCGAACGCAGGTATCGCAGTCGCGGCGGTCATTAAGAGTACTATGTTTAGTCTTTTCATTTTTGTGTCCTCTGATATGTACATAATAGACTACATTATGTTCGTCGCAATTGTCTCTGGATTTAATCCCTGTGATAGCTTTTAACGTTTCTCAAGAAAAATATTGAGACCTGGAACTCCTGACTTGTTTTTGAGTCTTACCTCGGTTCGGCCAGGAGGGAACTATGTCAAGGATTTTTCAAGATAACGATGCGAAGGCTCTTATCATCGTCAGCGCGTTGGTGCTGGGGATTACAATACTAGGCGCATTGGTGGTACCAAGCCATCAGGCACCAAAAACAGTGGCTGAGAGTCAGCCAGCACAGAGTCCTCATTGATTCCGGCATGACGAAGCCTTGATGCTCCATTGCTAGTTCAGCGGTTCAAGGCGACTTCACTTTTCAGATGTTCGATGTTCTTCAAATGTCTTCTAATCCTATCTGCTGGAAGCATTTGTGCTCGTACAAGGTCAGCGTGGTCGCGTTCATCCACGATGCGTTCTCTCGTCAGTTCTATTATGTTGAAAGCCTGTCCAGTCATATAGGTTGTATTTCCAGCGGCGGCAAGACGGTTGTCTCGGGTAGCGTTGTCGCCGTTTTGAAAGCCGACAATCATGCCCATAATCGACTGCGACACTTTAGCGGGACCATAAATAGACTCTCTATACATCCGTAGGGCAATCAGTTTGCTTGATGCCTGCTCGGTTTTTGCCAGGGCCTGATATTCTGCAAATTGTTCTAATTGCTCGTTATAGAGGAGTAGGCGTTTATTGAAGGATTCATCTTTGTGTTCGGTGTTTGACAGTTGCATCAGATCACTGTTCAGATCGTCACCGCCCCATTTATCAAGTTCTGGAAAGTAACGACGCGCTCTTCTTTTGTTTCTTCTTTTTACTATTGATGCGCCAACGTTAGTAATTACAGGCCTCATAGTGATCATTGATGCAGCAATGCAGTTGAGAATGTTTCCTACTCCGTTCAGCTTCTTCTGGTCGGATATTACAGCTTTTGCGTTGATTGAATTGCCCACTAGACCGACCGTATTTCTGATCAGACTGACAGAATCCTCGATATATTGGCCGGCTAAAAGATCTCCTGACTGTCCTTCCAACCTGATGAACTCCTGCAAAATTTCCATTTTCATATCGAGTAAAAGTTTCAATTCTTCTTTTGATGATGATTCGGTGCGTTGCAACTCGTTGAGCAGCGCATCTGAATGTTTATTCAGTACCAGCATTTTTTCAAAAACGCTTGCTTCGTCGAGATTGTTTGCGCGTATCCGCGCACTTCGACTTAAATCGCATCCCAGTTCGAAAGCTGCTCCTGAGCCGCCGATCGCCTGACCCACTATTTGTGGATAGAGTGTGCCTGCTACCGTGGAACCGCTTACTCTATTATGTTTGCGCACCGACTTTATTTGATTGATGAAAAGTCCATTTTCTACTTTTCTCTGTAACTGATAGGTGGTTTTATCCTCGGAATGGTCCCAAAATATCGCTGCCGCTGAAACTAATCCGCTTTCGGTCGTAACACCATTGCTGATATCCCAGAGCCAGGTTCGCCGTGACCTTTTAAAGCTTGGAGTCGCCGCTTCCAAATGCAAATGACTGTTTATTTTTTGCATTTCTAATTCGTCAAAAAATATCTCACGGGCGAGGGTGTCGACATTCTTTGAAGCCGCGTATGAGCAAGGTATTGATGGACTCCATGCTGTAAAAACAAGAACAATGAAGATGGCCAGGGAACGTTTAACTCTGGCACAAGATAGATTGCACTCTCTACAGATCTGAGTGCTCATGAATTTTTCTTCGAAATCGTCAACAAAAGATTCACTTGATCACCTTACAACCGCTCTAAAAATGAGAGTGGAACTTTTCATCCAATCGACAATCCAGGATTCAATTGAGATGCAGGAATCAAACTGCGTGTTTTTTACTGCTAACGGCTTGTTTTCCTGTTCTTGGCATGAAAGGTCAGGCAAATTCGTGCACTTTAGGTGCAAAAATTTTGTATACTATGTCCGACATCCGCTGAAAACGCTCACCAGTCGGGAATTAAAATCGATGACTTGTTTGCATTTCGGTTGACTTTGCTTATGTTTTCTTGTTTTATGGTGGTCCGTGCAGAAACCGTATTGTCGCCTATACTGTACACTTAAAGTGCGGAAAATTGATAGATACACACTAAGTTGAGTTGGGGATGTTTAATTGAAACGCGATAGACAGACGCTCTTAATCTGTCTTGGGCAGGCAATAAGTTCGAGGCGCGATAAACTTCGTCTGACTCAGGCAGAGCTTGCTATTCGCTCTGGAGTCGATCGCGCCTTCATAAGCAATATCGAAAACGGAAAGAGAAATCCAAGTTTTTCCGTGCTTGCCGATATCGCTAAGGGTTTAAATATTTCATTGGCCCTTTTGATGAGGCAGATCGACCGACAATTGCAGGAACTCGAAGATTTTTAGTGTGGCACATCGTTGCCCAGCAGAAGCGGCACTATGTATCGATTGACGAAAAGAGGCATGCTGTTTCCTGAGTGGTCGCCAAAATGCATCAGTTTAATCATTGACGGCTCCCAGTGAATTTCGTGTAGCTTCGAATATTGGTGCGCCACGGATTCTGAAGATGGTTTGGCGAAGCCGCGCAGCCCAGCTCCGACACCCTTGACCCCATCAGCGGTACCAAATATAGAGGTGCCGACATGGAGAAAGAGCAGGTCTGCCGCCGAGCAAAATGAGATAACATCGCCTTTCACCGCATGAAGAGAATCTGCCAGTGGAAACGATGGTGACACAGCAGGAGACATCAGAATTACTCTGTCGACACTGTTTTCAGGAAGACGCGCAAGTGCGTTCAGCGCGACAGCGGTGCCGGCGCTTTTGGCTACGATATAGATTTGCATTTCAGGATTGCTGTCTCGGTAAAGAGCAATCTCCGAACTTAATTCTTCAGACTTTCGATCCATATTTTTGCGGTCTGTCAGATCACTGATGATCCGCATATAGCCGGTTCCCCAGCGAAAGTGTTTCACCCGATAGGGCTTACCAGCCAGTGCTTGCCGGATAACCAGTGGCGTAAATCCTGAACCACCCGCTCCATCGATGATATAGACAACGGCAGTGTGTTTCTCCAATCGCTCGGCTCTCCTTTTAGATTCAGTATAGAAAAATTTTTGCTCGATTTTCCAGTTGCTGAGCTCATGTTTGAGCGAATTCAATTGACATATTGCGCCCGAACTACTATAGTTAACCCAGTTGTTAATTAACTGATTGGTAAATTACTTGCAAGACAGTCTGAGCGTTACTTTTGCCGCACTCGCTGACCCGACGCGTCGGGCTATGCTGGCGCAATTGAAAAATGGCGAATCAAGCGTATCTGACCTGGCAAAACCATATGGAATGAGTTTGCCGGCTATAACAAAACACATAAAAGTTCTCGAAAAGGCTGGTTTGATAACCAAATCAAAAGATGCCCAGTGGCGTCCATGCAAGCTACGAGAAGAAGGAATGAAAGAAGCCGCTGACTGGATTGAAGAATATCGAGTCTACTGGGAGGACCGTTTTGACCGCCTGGAAGAGTATTTGAAAACTGTCACTGCCGAAAAAAAGAATGTCCCCGCCAAGGTAAGAAAGGAAGGTAAGAAGAATGCCCGTAAAAAGTAAGTCGAACGAATTGCATCTCGTCAGGGTCTATGATGCTCCTGTAAAGTCAGTTTGGGACGCGTGGACAGACCCTGTGCAAGCTGCGCAGTGGTGGGGACCTCGCGGGTACACGATTACCAGCCACAGTAAAGACTTGCGAAGCGGTGGGTTCTGGAGCTATACAATGCATGGGCCTGAGGGCGTGGAGTACCATAACAAAACCAAATATATTGAAGTCGATGAATACCGAAAGTTGGTCTACGACCATGGCGGAAACAATGAGGAGAGACCGCTTTTCCGTGTGACTGTGCTCTTCTCGGAAAAAAACGGCAAGACGACGATGGATATGACGATGACTCTTCCTGATGAGGAAGCGGCCGAACGTACACGTCGTATCATCAAGAAATCTGGTGGGAACAGCACCTGGGATCGACTTGCAGAATACCTGGAGAAGCGAGCAGAAAACAAAGAAGTATTTGTCATTAATCGCTCCTTTGATGCGCCTCTTGAAACGATGTTCGATGTTTGGACCAGCAGGGAGCATATCGCGAGGTGGATGCCTCCGACCGGATGCGAAATGGAGTTTATCAAGTGTGATATCAAACCCGGTGGCAACACCTTTTACTGCATGACTGGAGAAAATGGTTTAAAAATGTTCGGACGGGCTCATTATCTAGAGATTGAAAGACCAAACCGAATTGTTTATACACAACAGTTTTGCGACGAACACGAAAATCTCGCGCGACATCCAATGGCTCCTACCTGGCCCGCCACGATGCTCACTACCGTTGAATTCAGTGCTGAGGGTCCCGAACAGACTCGGGTTACTGTAACCTGGGAATGTTTTGGCGATACAACTGCAGAAGAACTGGCTACCTTCGTTCAAGCCCGCGACGGCATGGCTCAAGGATGGACAGGTTCCATGGACAAGTTGGAAGCCTATCTCGTTCCTCTTACGAAGCAGGGTTAAATAACGATAGGAGCTGTATTCCAGTCAATGCTGCGTTCCCCTGTTGCATGGCATGTGCCTGTACGGAAGATTCATACGAATACTTCTGATAAAAAATGGGCATAAATATGATGCTGCCCTGTCGGGGGATCGCGCATGTCTGACGATGAATCCAATGTGCCACTAAGTCTAGCGGAGTCCATCAGGCGCAAAGTCGCCGAAGCTCGCAAGGAGAAGGGCGTTAGCGACGATGTGGCGCAATCTGAGCCGCACTCTGAAACTGCATCGGCGCCAGTTGCTCCTACAACGCCTTCTGTGCCTTCTGAAGCAAAGATTCACGAAGCAGAGACTTACGTCTCTCAATTTAAGCGAAAGATTGAAGAAGCGCGTGCTAAGACACGAGATTTTGAAGTCGTCAGCGTGCCGTTTGTGCCCCACAATGCACTAATACGTGAACGTGAGAAAGCAATCATTCATAAACTGCGGGCAGAACTGGATGTCTCGAAGCTCGCTAATGTCGGCGAACACGTGGTCAAGCAAGTTCATGATCGAATTCGAGAACTGATTGCCGAAGATCACGCACCACTCAATACACAGGAAAAGAGCATTCTTTTCCAGAACGTCTGTGATGAGATCTTCGGTTTCGGACCATTGGGAGTTCTGTTGCGAGATCCTACGGTCAGTGGGATTTATGTCAACGGTCGACATGAGGTTTTTGTCGAGCGCAGCGGGCAATTGGAGAGAGTTCCCATATCGTTTGAAAACAGCGAGCACATCATGCAGGTCGTGGAGAAGATTTCACGGGGAGTTGCAATAGACAGCTCTTATCCTATGGCCACCATGCAGTTGCCGAATGGATCACGCGTCGAGATTATTATCCCGCCGGTTTCTGTCGATAGCCCAGTGATCGCAATTCGTTGTCATGGATATTCCATTTTGTCGCTCGGTCAGTTAATGACCAAGAAAATGATCAGCGAACCTATGGCGGAACTGCTTAGAAATTACGTCAAAGCGAATGTGAACATAGCTATCTGCGGCACATTTGGTTCTGGTCGATCGACCTTGCTAAATGCTTTATCTGCACATTTTCAAGAAAATCATAGAGTCGCATCAATTGAAGAATCGCCTGGTTTGCGACTCAATACTGCCAATTGGGTGCGATTACAAGCGCGCTTTTCTGCCGATAACAAAACTATTGAGGTCAGTAAGCGGGACATAGTTGCTCAAGTAATGCGCATGCGGCCCGATCGACTTGTTCTGTGTGACTGCTCTGGTGATGAGGGCTATGAGTTCCTTCAGGGTCTTAATGGTGGACGCTGCGGCGATACTGTCACGCTGGTCGCAGGCTCGATCAAAGATTGTCTTCGCAGATTCGAAACAATGGTGCGCTTGGGAGATCCGCACATTCCTGCTGCCGATGCCCGCGAGCTGGTTGCCGACGCTATGCAAGTCATCGTGCACATGAAACGCCTGCAGGATGGAACAAGGGTAGTGTCAGAAATCGCTGAAGTTCGTGGACTGGTTCACGGTGAATATGAGATTCATACGTTATTCAAATATGAAAGAGATTTCGATGAAAACGGAATTACCAAATATACCCATCGAGCGATAGAGGAATGTTCGACTTACGTCGATATGCCGAAGCGTAACTCTATGAATAGATGCGACTCGATTAGTCGATGCGACTCTATGCCGTCGGGAGCAGAGATTTTTCCTTCAGGAGAGTCGACCGCAGAAGTTGAGTTGACTGAGCCAGAACTGTCCACAAACGGCACCAATCTCGATAGAGACATTGAGGATGATTCACTTAGTGAACGGGTGTTCGATCAGGACATGCCAGACGAATCACTTTTCAATTTAGATTCGAAATTAGATCCTGACACGAAAGACAATCATTAGTCACGTCTTCAGCGAAGGTGCCTTTGCTCACGGCTGACAAATCTTTAGTTTTTTCGTCCATCGTGGAAAGGCTTTGACCAAGCCACCTTCGTGCAATTTCTTGCGCCACGCTAGTTCCTTCTCTTTTTGTTTGGTGATCAAATAAATATTCGCTTCCAGGATGCAGTTATCCTCGAGATCAGAGTCCAGAATCTGCGCTTCTTCAAGGTGAGCCAATGCCGGCTGGTACATATGCTGTTCGCACAGACAGACTGCTATCAGACCGTAATCACGAGATAACCATGCACGATCAAACTCATGCTTACGCGATTTTGCTTGATCATCGACTATGGAGTGCAGGCTGTCGATGTAGCATTGATGCGCCACTGGATAGTTGCCCTTCGAAGCCAGAGCGTTTCCCTCATGATATTTTTTGTATGCAAAGGGATGCACTTCAGCAAATATCTTGTCTTCATCAGTGAAAGAAGCTGTTTTCGGTTCTTCAATGGGCTTGTCAAAAAAAGCATCCATATCTTTACTTTCATTGTGCGCCTCGGTCAGGCTCCGCAGCGTTGAAGGCGTCGTGGAAGTAGTGTTAGTGGGCACAGTCGAAGAAGGCGTTGCGGAAGCAGTGGTCGAGGGGATTTTGGAGGAAGCGGTCGAAGGCATCGCAGAAGGCGTTGCTGACGGTAGTGAGTTGACTGCTGATGGTTTTGTGGACTCTGTGTCATTTAGCGAGCCAGACTTTTCGCTACGACCTTCAAAAAGAGTGAAATAAAAAATGATTGCTACTCCAATAGCAATGAGGGTCACCGCTATCAATATGATTAGTTTTACACGCAATGTCGCGTCTGAATTATTAGACGGCACAGCTCCTGGCTTGGCGTTTTTGCCCGAACTGTTCTGTCCTCGGTCTCTGTTCGTCATGTTGTTTTGGCTTCCGCTTTGAAAAATTTAGCATCTACGACTGCGGCGATGACTTGTTGCGCAAGTGTGTAGAAAATCATCGGTAAGAGCACCGCAGGATGGTCCGCCAGTGCCGCTGAAGCTAATACCAGTCCGGTACCATTGTTGTTCATTCCCAGGCTAAACATCAGCGATGCACGATCTGAAAGATCTGTTTTGAACAATTTGGAAATTGCCCAGCCGGCGAGAAATGCGATACTGCAAACTGCCGATGTGCACAAAAGAACGAAAAGAAGTAGGTCCCAGTCTGGATTCGAGAAAACACCTGGTAAACTCACTGATGCGTTCGAATAATTCAGAGTTAGTAAGAATATAAAGTTGATCAATTTCATCACCGGTTTCAATCTGGCAGTTTTTTCGTCTTTCAAAATATAGTGCGTCAGCATTCCTAGCAATGAAGGAAACACGACCGTCAAACAAAGAAACGCGTTTGTTCCCTGGCTTGCCAGCTCGTGCAGATCTTCGGAATAATCGCCATGAGTGATGTTGCCGTATGCATGCAGCACAAGCGGCGTGGTCAGGGGACTTAAAATCGTCGAAGCCAACACCAGCCCCAGGCTCAAACTTAAATTACCATTGGCATTCTGCGCCCAGGCTGCGGAGGAACCGGCAATCGGCATCGCAGCAATCAATGCGAGCCCCACCAGTAAATTCTGCAGTTCGTCTGCATCATGCCAGGTGCCAAGCGCTCCGCGCAAAACAAAAATAAGTAGAACCGGTAAAAGTAGATTGACGAGGAAACCAACAAGCACCAGCTGCGGTTTCTTTTTCAACCCAGACAGCTCTTTTGTTTGAATGCCCAATCCAGCATTGAACAGCAAGAAGGACAGCATAAAGAGTGATGCTGAAAAATTTGTTTGCCCGAGACCTGGCAGATTTATGTTTCCGAGTGATAGTGTGCGCAACCATAATCCAAACTGCGGCAAAGCACCCGCTAATGCATAGCTGGTCAAAAGCAGAAGCAAGAAATTTTTATGTATGAAGTGAGTAATTTTGTCGAGCATCTGAAGGTCCGATTGCTCAGCAGTTACTTCGAGCGCTACCGCTGATCGCTCCATAATACTATTGTTGATGGGTTTCACGCAGGTTGATTTAGGCGAAAAAACGCGCCGGAGAAGCTCGAAGCCGCCATCCGGTTTTGTCCGGTGTGGCGGCTTGCTAGCGTTATTCGTCAGTTATGCCTCAGGCTCCAGCTCTGCCATCGAACATTGGTTGGTGTTGTTTGCCGGCAGTCAATGCAACTCGACCACCAGATGATGCAACTCGGGGAGCCTGAAGATTTTCTTCGCCACTGGAGTTTTGCATCTCTTGCTTAGCTTCCTCGTCGGGCTGCTGCAAAGCCTTCTTGATTTCTTTGTCGATCAGCTTTTTAACGTCCTTCTTTTTCATTAATTCGTTCCTTCTCTCCTGAACCAAGGCTCGGACGCTCTGCGCAGTTGAAAGGTTCCGTGCTGAATTGACTGTTCTATATACGATTGGCAAATTCAATCAAAACTGCGTTTTGGGGAGATGGTTCGGCTATATTGGTGTCGACGAGAAAGCTCGTCAAGAGCAGGGGCGCACTTCACGAAAGTCAGGGTCTCAATGGGTTCCAATTTTGTTTATTTGGTCGCCGCAATTGCAGCTCTTTCGGGCTTGCTATTCGGCTATGACACCGGCGTAATATCTGGTGCCCTGCCGTTTATCAAAAATCAGTTCACTCTCTCAGCGGAGGGTGAGGGCATGGTGGTAAGCGGTGTCTTATTTGGTGCGACTTTTAGTTCTATGGTAAGCGGCAGTCTTACTGACAAATTTGGACGAAAAAAGGTTTTGCTCACGACAGCTTTGCTTTTCGCCGCTGGATCCGTGCTCGCGGCCTATGCACCAGACGTGAATTTGCTCGTGGTTGGTCGCGTCATTCTTGGTCTAGCAATCGGCGTCGCCAGTTTCGCCGCCCCACTTTATATAGCGGAGATGTCACCACCCAAGGTGCGAGGCACTCTGGTGGCGATGAACCAACTTGCGATTGTGACGGGTATTTTGCTTTCATATTTGATCGATTATTTCTTCGCTGCAAGCGGTGATTGGCATTCAATGATCGTACTGGGCACCGTTCCTGCAGTGTTGCTGGCGCTGGGAATGCTGACACTTCCCGAAAGCCCTCGATGGTTGGTTGTGAACGGAGACGAAGACAAAGCCGATGCAGTGCTAAAGAAAGTGCGCGGTACCGATAACGTCGCTGAAGAGTTTTCTGAAATTCGAACATCACTCGAGCAGGAGAAAGGCGATTGGCGAGAATTTTTTGCGCCGCATCTGAGATCCGCACTCGTGGTTGGTGTTGGTTTGGGTGCATTCCAGCAATTTACGGGTATCAATACTGTTATCTACTACGCACCAAAGATTTATAAAGCGGCAGGATTAACCTCAGATTCCGTCGGTATCATGGCTACGGCTGGTGTTGGACTGGTCAACTTGATAATGACGATTGTCAGTCTGGTGCTGATCGATCGCGTCGGTCGGCGACCTCTTCTGATCGTTGGAAACATTGGCATGCTGCTCAGTCTGGGCGCGTTGTCACTGACATTTTTGTTCAATGCATCTGCTGATGTTTTAAAATTTGTTGGAATTGGTTCAACCTTTGTGTATGTTGCATTCTTTGCTATCAGCCTTGGTCCAGTATTCTGGGTGATGATCAGCGAAATTTACCCATTGCGAATTCGAGGTTTCGCTATGGCGATGGCGACAGCTTTGAGCTGGTTGAGCAATATGATTGTCAGTTATTCTTTTCCTGTGGTGCTGGAAAAGTTCGGTATCGGTGCCACGTTTGGTGGTTACGCACTGATTACGCTGGCGTCGCTGATATTTTGCATGAAGTTAGTGCCGGAAACAAAAGGGCTTTCACTCGAATCGATTGAAAATCAAGAGCGAAAGGGCGCTTTTCACACCTAGTGTTTCGCCCATACCTGGTCCGAATATTTGAATAACGTTTGCAAAGGCTGGAGTAATAAAGCTTGCGTATTGCTGTTTGTTTTGATTCGCGTTGCAAAGCAAGGTTTTTCTCAGTGTCGACTAAATCAGAATTGTGGCTCCCTGTTTAATCCTGCAACTCTTCCGTAGTTGTAGAATATGTGAGAACATCTATTTAAGTATGGAACAGGAAACCGTGGTCGAAAGTTGCGACAACAAATTTGATTTAGGTAGCGTCGACGGCAAAACCTGTCAATGCCTGGTGCAAGCAATTCAAAAATTGGCATCCGCTCGCACGATGGCTGACGTCGCCGATGTGGTTCGCACCGCTGCACGAAATCTAGTCAACGCTGACGGAGCCACATTTGTTTTGCTTGAAGGTCCAGACACGGTCTACTATGCAGACGAAGACGCAATTGGTCCACTATGGAAAGGACAGCGTTTTGAGAGCAAGTCGTGCATAAGTGGTATTGCCATTGCAACTAAGAAACAGATTGTCATTGAAGATATTTATGCCGACGACAGAGTGCCTCATGAGTATTATGCGCAAACATTCGTGAAAAGCATGGTGATGACTCCTGTCAGGCAAAGTGACCCGGTGGCGGCGATCGGCACATACTGGCAAAGTTATTACCAGACGTCAAATCAAGAGCGGGCACTACTTCAGATCCTGGCTGACTCTGCTTCGCGTTCTATCGAGATGATTACACTGCTGGAAAATCTGGAAAGCAAGGTGCAGGAACGCACGAGTGAGTTGCGAGAGGCGCGCGATAAGGCTATTCAACTGTCTCAAATAAAAACTACTTTCGTCTCGAACATCAGTCATGATTTGAGAACACCTTTGTCTGGTCTGGTATCAGTTGCGGAATTGCTTGCCGACACACCGTTAGACGAAGAGCAGCGGTCATTGATGGAAATTTTGCAATCATCTGCCTCTAGTCTGCTCTCGTTATTGAATGATGTGCTGGATCTGACAAAAATCGAAGCCGGTCGAATCGACCTGGAACATATTCCGGTCAACCTCATGTACGTGGTGCAAGATGCTACGAGAGCAATGTCTGTGACGGCATTTGCTAAAGGCCTGTCCCTAAACGTAAGTCTGGATTATGGCTTACCTGAGCTTGTTCTTTCGGATTCTCTGCGTTTGCGCCAGATTTTGGCCAACTTGATAGGTAATGCAATCAAGTTTACTGATGCTGGCGGAGTGACCGTCAGCGCCGAAATGGTTGACGAAACGGAAACTAGTGCAGCTGTCAGATTTGCTGTCAAAGATAGCGGAATCGGCATGACTGCAGAACAAATTGGCAACCTTTTTGTTCCATTCGTGCAATCAGACCGCTCCATAAGTCGCAGGTTTGGCGGCACTGGTCTGGGTCTGGCAATTACAAAACAACTTGTTGAACTGATGGGTGGAACCATTAGCGTTACCAGCGCTGCCGGGGAAGGCACCGTATTTGATGTGAATATGACATTCCAAAAAGCTTTTGCTGTTCACCCCGGTAAAGAGATATCCGCAGAGCCGGCATTGTCTGACAGCATTGAAGGCGTCGAACTACTGATTGCAGAAGACAATGCCTCCATGCAGCAGTTGACCCGCACTCAGTTAGAGCGGTTGGGCGCACATGTGACGCTTGTTCAAAATGGTCTTGAGGCTGTAGAGGCTCTGGAGCGCGCAACATTTGATGTGCTTATCCTCGACTGCAACATGCCTGTAATGGACGGCTTTGAAGCCTGCCGAAAAATTCGTGAGCGAGAAAAATTGACGGGGCAGCGCATTCCGATCATCGCTCTGACAGCCGCAGCTATGAAAACCGATGTCGAAAAATGTTATGAAGTCGGAATGGATCAGCATATTGCCAAGCCAGTCAGTATGGCGAAACTGCAAAGTACAATTTCGATGCTGTTGCAGGACCGCAAGCAGAAAGCGACTTAGTCGGCTGAGTGCCTAAAGTAGCGAACCACGCAGAACCGTCGCAGCAATATTGAAGTAGATTACGATACCGGTAACGTCCACCAGTGTTGCAACAAATGGAGCAGAAGCGCTGGCGGGGTCAAAACCGACGCGACGAAGCAGCAGCGGAAGAAGAGACCCTGATAGCGCACCCCAGAGAACGATGCCAATCAGGCTGGCACCGATTGTGATAGCAATTAAAATGTAGTGGGGACCATATGTGTGAAAGATCTGTTGCCAGACGACGACTCGGATAAAACCGATAATGCCCAGGATGCAGCCGAGCGCGAGACCCGTAACAATCTCGCGACGCATAACGCGCCACCAGTCAGTCAATTTGACTTCGCCCAGTGCCATTGCTCGAATCACAATTGTAGTTGCTTGAGAGCCGCTATTTCCGCCGCTGCTGATGATTAGTGGAACAAAAAGAGCGAGGATGACGGCTTTAGCAATTTCGTTTTCAAAATATCCCATCGCATTGGCAGTGAGCATTTCGCTTAAGAAGAGTGCGATCAGCCAACCTGCCCTCTTCTGAATCATTTTCCCAATAGACAGCTCAAGGTATGGAGCACCAAGCGCTTCGCTTCCGCCCATTTTCTGTATGTCCTCGGTTGCCACTTCCTGTACGACGTCAACGATATCATCTACGGTGACAATACCTTGAATGCGATTCTCTGCATCCACCACAGGAATGGCGATCAGGTCGTGCTCGGCGAAAAGCCTGCTCAGCTCTTCTTGATTCGATTCTGCAGACACGGTTACTACATTCGTGCGCATCACATCGGCAACCTTTTTGTGAGGTTCAGCTGCAAACAGCGTTCGCAGTGATACCACTCCCGACAGGTGCTGCGCTGCATCGAGCACGTAGATAGCATAGATAGTTTCGGTCACATCAAGCGCCTGTCGGCGCACGTATGTCAGAGCCTCTGAGACTGTCATGTCAGGGCGTACGCGGGCAAAGCGCGGACTCATCAATCCGCCCGCAACATCCTCGCGATATTTCAAGAGTGCTCGCACGTCATCTCGAGTGTAGTCTTCAAGCAATGCAAGCAGGTTTGTCTGTTCTTCCCCACTTTCTTGAATCAAGTCAGCTGCATCATCTGGATCCAACAGTCGCATCCATACAGTTTGCTCGCCCTCAGACAATTGACTGATGACTTCATACTGGTGACGCGTGCTCAGTTGACGGAAAAATTGCTGCGCGTCTGCTAAAGGCAATCCCGTAAAGAGTGCCATACGCTCTTTTGTGGACACCTCGGACCACTGCTTGTGCAGATCCGCGTATGTGGTTGGATTGGTTCTGGAGTACATTGATGCAAAGCGGGAGAACAACAATGATCTTGCTGTCTGCTTTATAGCATATGCGGGTCCTCAGGCACCGTTGCTCGCTCGCAAAGTGCAAGCAGTCTGGACGGCTTTAATTTAAGACCCGCTGCCACCTTCATAAGTACTTCGATACTTGGGTTTGTGCGACCGGTCTCTAGGTGACTCAGATATGCTCGATCGATTCCAGCACGCGTCGATAGTTGTTTCTGTGACATCCCCAGATTTTTGCGCCTGCTAGCAATTACTTCGCCCATGCCTTTCAAAAACGGCGCAATGTTTTCACTTAAATGCGAATAGGCGTACACAGGTAAACAACCTCCGGTCGTTTTCGAAAGAATGATTAAAGCTCAACTGCACTATTCCAATGATATTGGCTGTCATCGTTTTTGGCCATTACCCAAAAGGTTGATAAAGTTCCTACTCTTTCGATGTATTGTCCTTTGATAAATTGCGTGTATCAGTGCCGCAGTTCGATTGGCTTTTGATAAATTGCGTGGTTCAGTGCCGCAGTTCGATTGGCTTTTGATAAATTGCCGTGGATCATTGCCGCAGTTCGGGCTTTTGATAAATTGCCGTGTATCGGTGCCGCAGTTCGATTGGCTTTAGATAAATTGCCGTGTATCAGTGCCGCAATTCGATGCGGCTTCGAATTATGCAAGGGCTTTAATTACCGTGTGTTACAGCAGTCGGATGTTTTGAAAAGCTAAAAATTGACAGAACTCATCTATAACTGTAATTTGGTAAATGCGTATTTGCGAAATTTCTAAATTAGCTTGATTTATCCAGGCATTTAGAAAGATTCTGAATTCTTGCAAGAGTCTCAAAGGTTGCTTTTGCAACTGTTTCTTGCGCGGAGGTTGCAAGCAAAGTCCTTATTTGAGATCGCTCTTTTGGCACGCGTCCGCTTGAATTTTCATAGGAATCAATTGAAATGAATAAAGCTTCTGCTGCTGTGCCCGTCACTACACGTCTTAGCAAGGGTGGACGGCAGCGAAGAGTGCCAGAAAACGGCCTGAAGGGCCTGCGATACTGGAGGCAAGATATGCTTGCCGGTCTCGTCGTATCGCTTGTCTCGGTGCCCCTCTCACTCGGTATTGCTCTTTCATCGGGTGCTCCTCCAATTTGCGGATTAACTTCCGAGATCGTAGCTGGCTTGATTTTTCCGTTTTTGGGCGGAGCTTATGTCACAATCAGCGGTCCGGCAGCTGGTCTTGCGCCCGTACTTTATACTTCTATCCTGAATCTGGGTCACGGCAACATGGACGCCGGCTATCGCATGGTTACCGGCGTAATCATGATGGCGGGCGTCGTTCAGCTGATTCTGACCTGGCTCAAAGCGGCGAGATTTAGCTATCTTTTCCCGAGCGCCGCCATTCAAGGAATGTTGGCATCGATCGGTTTCATGTTGATCGCGAAGCAGATACCGAATTTCATTGGTCAGCACTACACAGCCCATGAATTCTGGGGCATGGTGTTCGAGACCCCGAGTGCAGTAGTGCACGTGCAGCCCCAAGTGTTTGCAATTTCGGCTATTTGTCTTTCGCTTTTGTTTCTACTTCCACGAATTCGCGTGCCACGCTTACAATCGGTTCCTCCTCAGCTAATCGTTGTGATAGTTTCGATAGTTCTTGGTTTGCTCTGGCATCTGGACTCAAAATTTCTTGTCTCTGTGCCATCCGACTTGCTGGCCCATGGAATCGTGCCACCAGATTTTCATGCCCTGTTCTCTAACCCGAGCCTGGTTGGATCTATTATCGTGGCCGTGTTGACGCTTACATTTGTCGATGGCACAGAGTCGCTTGCCACCATATTGGCTGTCGATAAAATCGATCCGTATCGTCGTAAATCAAGCCCTGACCGCACACTCTTTGCGATGGGCGTCTCCAATATTTGTTCCAGCTTGATAGGCGGTCTCACCATCATTCCTGGAATCATCAAAAGCACCACGTGTATTCACAGTGGCGGCAGAACAGCATGGGTGAATTTCTACAATGCCCTGTTTCTCATTCTCTTTCTTGTTGCCGCCAGCAGCGTCATAAAAATGATCCCTATGGGCGCTCTTGCTGCCGTTCTGGTACACATCGGCTGGAAACTCGCCGGACCCCACAAGTGGCGCCACATCTGGTCAACCGGCCGCGAGCAAATGCTCGTGTTCATTGTCACTATTGTGGTCACCGTCAGCACTGACTTGCTCGTCGGTATCATGGCTGGTATCTCGCTGAAGATTATTCTGCTCAATTATTTCAATTCGAAGTCATCTGGAAAGTTCGACCTGAAGTCATTTACAAGTCTTTTTACAAATCCTATCGAGAATGTTGAAGTCGACGATAATGCCACGCTCATCAAGTTGAAAGGTCCAGTTGTTTGCTTCAATTCGCTCTATTTGCGAGGCGCTTGCGAAAAGGCAGCAGCTAACGGCAAAACCATTAGACTGCAGTTTGCGCCAAGCGTAAATGTTGTCGATCACTCCAGTTTGACGTTTCTACAAGCGTTTCACCAGACCTGTCGGAAGTCTGGAATGATTGTGACACTGGAAGGACTTTCCGAATTGAAGTCCTGTTCGATGGTGCGTGCCGCGCTCAGATATAGACCGCCCTTCCATGCAATTACATCGACAGGTTTTAAAGTTGTTCTGGCTCTGGATGGGTCTGAACATTCAAAGGTTGCTCTTGATGAAGTTGCCAGAACTTCCTGGCCGAAAGGCTCGCAAGCGATAATTGCAACTGTGTTGAACATGCCTTTCGGACTCACCATTACGCCTCAGCACGAGGAAAAAGCACAGGCGCTTGTAGACCAGGCTGCCGCCTTGCTTAGAAGTACAAACCAGTCACTTGGAAAAGTGCAGGCAATGGTGCTGGAAGGTGATACCAAAGCAGAACTGGTATCACTTCTGAAGCAGACTCATCCCGATTTGCTGATTACTGGAGCCCGCCGCAAGCGAAGAATGGAGAGTATATCGCATTCGCTTTTGCTATCAGCGCACTGTTCGGTGCGTATTTGCAGACCGCGGCATTCTACAGAAGATCAAGCTGTAAAAGTACTGCTTGCTCTGGACGGTTCTAAGTTTTCGGCCAATGCTCTGGAGCAGGTGGCTTGTCGCCCCTGGCCTTCCAACACAGAGTTTCTTTGCGTCAGTGCGATTCCAGAAATATCTGAGTATCTGGCTCATTACCCTGATTTTTATGAAATCGATGAGTTGGAGATGAACCGAGACAAGCAGGTTCAAGCCGCGACGCACATCCTTGAAGAAGCGAAAAAGACACTTGCCTCCTATGTGCCTGATTGCAAAATCGAGACCCGGTTGATCGACGGCGATCCGAAGGAGGCGTTGCTGGCTGTTGCTGATGAAGAATCGGTTGATCTGATTGTGCTGGGTTCGGCCGGTAAAAATTTCGCTGAGCGTGTCGCCGTAGGCAGCGTGTCCGAGGCTGTGGCGGTGTGGGCTAATTGTTCTGTCGAGGTCATCGAAGTTATGCCTTCCGCAAACGGTAATGGATTGGATGGAGATTCTGAGTCAGAGCACTAGGCGGAGCGGCGAGTTGGTTCGGATCGGCACAGAAAGGTAGACGTTATATTCAATGCAAGCTGTCGATCATCTGCCATTATGGGTTTTTTTCTCGACGGTCCTCGTTGTCACTTTTCTTTCGACAGAGGTGGGTCATCGTGTAGGCGAGTGGCGCTTGCGAAAGCGGGGCTCTGAGCCGCAGGCGTCGCTTGGTACCATCGTGGCTGCGATGCTGGGGTTGCTTGCATTCATGCTGGGATTCACGTTCAACGTTGCCTTGAGCCGATTCGATGAGCGACGCACCGCCATTCTCGATGACGCTAATGCCATCGGAACGACGTACCTGCGCGCCGACTTTCTCGACGAGCCTGAGCGCGGGCAAGCGAAACACCTGTTGCGTGAATATGTTCAAGTTCGATTGAAGGGAATTGTGCCGGAACAGTTGGATGAGATGGCTGCAAAGACCCAATCTTTGCAAACTCAACTCTGGTCAATCGCCGCTCATCTCGGTAAGGAAAAACCAAATCCTATCTCCGGATTGTTCATAAGCTCTCTCAATGAAACTATCGACATGGATGCTAAGCGAGTCAATATCGGAATCTATGCTCGTGTACCCGAGTCGGTCTGGCTTGTTCTCTTCGCTGTTTCCGCCCTGTCAATGCTGGGCGTTGGCTATTATTCGGGACAGACAGGCAGCCGCAGTTGGGCTGAGATTCTTCTTCTGGTTGTCACATTCTCACTGGTGACACTGTTGGTCGCCGACCTGGATAGACCGCATGAAGGTTTTATCCGAGCCAGCCAGCAGCCCATGGAAAGTTTGGAGAAGCAAATCGGGTCGCCTTAAGAAACCGGAAGCAGACTGGATTGCGTCACGGATTTGGAGCAAATTGGTTGCCTTCGAGCTTGAGTCAAGGATTTGAAGCAAATTGATTGCCGTCGAGCTTGAGTCAGGGATTTGAAGCAGATTGATCGCCATCAAGCTTGAGTTTCTGGTTTCTGGTCATCCTTTAGGATGACCAGAAATATCCCCTGGGATGACAACTTTAGACTGCCAAAAAGAAAAAATTCTATCAGGGATTTGCCATTGTTTCAGAGATTCAAAGTGAGGTCGCGAGTGAAAACTTATGACGTGAATGACCGTCTTCCTGCCGATTATAAGGCGGCGTTGATTGACCTGCTTGCATTTCAAGCAGATTCAGAGTTCGCGGGCGGTCAGCGTGTCGCAGAAAATATGCGCTTTGCTCCCCGCCCAGAAGAAGCTTACAGGCTTGCCAAAAAAGTGATGGAAGAGATGGGGCACGGATGGTATTGCTGGGAAATCCTTGAGCCGTTGGGCATAGACATCAACGCCAGAGTGCAACATCTGGTGCAAAATCCAGAAAATCCAGATCCCAAAAAGGTTCGCATCATAAATGGGTTCCGCAAAGAGAACTGGTCTCAATTCTTTGAAGATTGGTCGGATGTCGCCATGTTTTCTACAGTGGTTACACCAGCAGCGGTGGCATTTCTTGGACAATACAAACAATCTTCTTATCTGCCGTGGGGCAAAATCAGCGAGCGCATCTGGCAAGAAGAAAAAGGACACCTTGCTTTT
Organism: Drouetiella sp.; assembly: GCA_036702955.1. Taxonomy (GTDB): domain Bacteria; phylum Cyanobacteriota; class Vampirovibrionia; order Obscuribacterales; family Obscuribacteraceae; genus PALSA-1081. Next base: position 19,738 of record DATNPY010000064.1, read on the forward strand.
GGAGTATGGGCGGCGAAGCGCGTCATCGAATTTGGCGGCGAAGCCGGTCGTGAAAAACTGCAAGCTGCTGTGCCTAAGTTTATGGCGATGGGCCTCGGTTTTTCTGGACGTCCATCAGATGATAGCGAGCAGTTCGCGAAGTATTTTGAGTACGGTCTGAAAGTGAAGACGTCCCAGCAATTGCAAGATGAGTACATGGAAATCGTGACCAAACGCCTGACCGAACTCGGTCTCGAAGTGCCCAAAGACGTGAATGCCGATTACGATATGCGATTCGGCTACGCTCAAACGGCACAGCGCGACCTGGTCGACGTCGGCGCGGAGATTTGAATCGATGGCACAAATTCAGCAATATGATCTCGTCGATGAAGACCGTGAACTTATCAAAGCGATAGAGCGTGGCTCCAGCCTTGTTTCGTTCGAGAAAACGACTCCAAAGTTCCGCGAACTTGCAAGCGGACTACTTTTTCAGTTCGCTGATTCGCAGCTGGCTGGTGCCGCCGGGTACAACAACTGTCTCAATTGGGGACCCACTCTCGACGACAGAATCGCTCTCGCGACAATTGTGGTTGAGAAAATGGACATGGCAAAGAAAACTTATGCGATTCTTGCCAGCCAGAACCTCAATGTCGAGAAGTATTTCGAGTCACATTCATGGGATGCGAAGGTGCTACGTGGTGCCGACGTCGGCTTTCGACGCGCTTCCTGGGATAAGCGTTTGAACGCGCTGATTTATCCTCTGGAGAGCTGGGTTGACATGGCAATTTTTGCCCATTTGATGTCGTCAATGACTTGCTATACATTGAACGACTTTGCGAAATGCAGTTTTGCTCCACTTAAGTCACTTGCTGATGGTTGTCTAATCGTTGAAAAACGGCACGAAGCCTTTGGTGAAAATCAGTTAGAGAAACTGGCACGAATTCCTTCAAATACAATCGTGCTGCAATCCTCACTGAACTACTGGTTTCCGAGAGTGGCAACCTCGTTTGGAACAACAAAGTCGCTGCGCAACGATCTCTATAGGCAATTCCATCTCAAGGCTGCAACAAATACCGAATTACAAGGAAAGTGGACGCAGCAGATTCAAGCGCTTTACGAACAACTCAAGTTGAAAGTCCCGATCTTGAATATCGACAATGCTGCAACATGTAACTGATCCTGAGCTATGTATCCAGTGTTCTGCATGCGAGCTAGCGTGCCCAATCAAAGCGATCAAATCTTTGTATGGACGTTACTGCGTTGACGCTCAAATTTGTAATGGTTGCAACAAGTGCATAGAAGAATGTCCAACCGGCGCGGCCGACTGTTTTATCGAGGTCTCTGAAATATATAGTCAGGATGAGCAATCTCAGTGGCAGAAGTTGCCGGGCCCTGCGGACAAAGAATGACCACTCTACCCTCTGGCGATGATGACCAGCCCGCCGACTATTAATGCTGCTCCCATTAATTTCGCTGGGGTGACTGCTTCGTGTAAAAGCGCAAAGGCGAGTAAAACAGACACGATGACGCTGCCTTTGTCGATCAGCGCGACACTGGAAACTTCACCGACTTTGATTGCTTTGTAGTAAAAGATCCAAGACAGTGTCGTCGTTACCGCAGAACCAGCCAGCCAGAGCCAATTCGGAGTTTTCAAAAGGGACCACTCTTTTTGTGGTACTGCGATAACCGAAAATAACACTGTAAAGAGAAAGACGAAACAAGTTCTGATTGTCAGTCCGAGATCGCCAGATATTCCTTCCAGACCTTTTTTGGCTATCACGGATGTGAAACCCGCAAAGAACATGGATGCGAATGCTTGCATGACCCAGGTTTGCATTTAACACCTCAGAACGCTGGTTAACGAAGGACAAGATAGCAGCCTGTGTGCCCTGACCGCAAATTTGCTCGTTGGCAACGGGAACTCAACGTTTTGAAGTAAACTATAGGCGTAATTCTGGAGGTTCCATCACTCATGAGACCGTTGAAATATTTTGCCGCATTGATGTTTTTCGCGTTAGCACTGGGTTCTCTGATTGTGCCTGCTGCGGTTTCAGCAAGACCGCAGAGTAGACCGAGTGCGCAGAGTCGAGCAAATTCAACCACAAGCAACATCTATATTCGTCACGCACTCAGTCTGCCCAAGACTCAAATTTACTTGCTTCAGGATTACACAGGCAATATCAACGCTAATTCATTGCTTGACAGAGCAACTCAGCAACCCATCACAATGCAGAATCCTCCCAACTGTTATGGAGCTGTCAACACCAAATTATGGTATTTCAAGCTTGGTCCCAATCAGGTCGGTCAACTGACTAACTATGCGCAGACTCCTGTTCACATCGCCGTTTGGGTGCCAGTCGACTCGAGTACGAAAGGGCAAGATCCCACCACGTGCTGGTTTTCTAACAGTTGTTTTTCATATCCGTTCACTCTGGGCGCGCCTTCCAGCGCAACTCCGGCTGGAGCGACATTTGTCGAGTTAAACGTTAAGAACAGTGTTTTCGATGCCGCCGATATCAGCGAAGTCAATGGCGTCAATGCCCGCTGGACTATGCGCCTTCCGAGTGGTTGGACTAATAAAGCGTACAGCACTTCATCTGGTGCGCTCATTCCTGTGCAAAGAATCGAGAATAGCCCCGGGTCATCGCCGAATTTTTATGGTGATTATGGAAACCCCGGAGTTTATCCGTACGGCTGCACCAATTGTGCTTCGCGCTACAACAACGTGACCGTGCCCGCAAGCCCTCCCGGTACGCAAAAGTCTGGCTGTCTGCAAGCGGACTTCAATGCGCCGATTCCTTATCCAACTAACGATGTTGGTTGCGATAACGCTATCAACTACTACACGACTAACGCAAACCAGAACCCGCCGGTTTCCAACCCTAACCCGCCTCTCACTTCATATCAAAACCCTCCACCAGGGGTGCCGTCATTGCCGGCGACAAAATACTTAGATCCTCAGTATCATAAAAAGCTTTACGACATCGCCGCAAATCCGCCGATCCCTTTCGCCGGTTATGGAATTTGCGAGTTGCTGCGCGGTTCTGCACCGCTGAATGGAGACATCGAGATGACGCTGGAAGCTTATCCGTTCGGTCAAGTCCAAAGTGGTTCGCAGTAATCGATTAATGCGCAAACTGAACAAATTGAGGAAGGTGCTTGCCAGGCATTCAGTCTTGAGCATACGGAATATTTTTTTCGGTGCCGTGGCTGCCTTGATTGTGTTCAGTAGCGCAGGCTTCACTGAATGCAGTGCTACTAAGGAGAATTCCCTGGCTGATTCGACCGGTAGGTCCCGGACTGATTCAGTTGGATGGTCGCAGGCTCATTCGCAGGCTCATTCGCACCGGAATTCCCACGCACACACGGTTCGAAATTCGAAGGATCATCGGTCAAGTGTCAGTCTGCTTGTGAACAGTGGTCTGTTGCAACAATCGTCAGGCAACCAGAAAAAGGCGCTTTCATTTTTCGAGAAAGCAAGAAAGCTGGATCCTGACTGCTGGCAGGCATCTCTCGGAGAGGCGAAGTCTCTGGCTATAACTGGCCAGCAGATCGAATGTCTCGCGCTTTTGCAGCAGATGTGCGAACAACCTTCGACTTCATTTGAGGGGCGGTACAAGCTCGGTCAGGCTCTGTTGGTGTTCAATAAGCCAGAACTATGCGTCACTACATCGTCCCAGGCAATGCAGTTGGCCGGCTCTCCCGAGGAACAGTCGAAGGCGCTGCAACAGCATTACCTGAGTCTTTTGCGGAGCCATCAAGAATCGCGTGCAAGAGAGCTGCAACAGCGTCTCTTTGTCGACTGCAAACCGGTGGACGAGCAGATCTACATCAGAGCCGCCACCGTTGGCTCGGTTTTAGATCCTGCAAATTGTGCCGACATCCTCAGTCATGCAGTTTCTAACTTAAACAAGTCCGAAAACTCGGGCACGTTCTTTCGGTTGGCTCAGATATTTGACAGCAAGGCGAGATATGTCGCCTATGATGCCACTAAATATGGTGCATGGTTAAAGAATTCAGAGATTGCTTACAGGCAGGCACTAAAGCTGAATCCAAACCCGCCGCTTTATCGAATTGCCCTGGCTGCAAATGCTGCAGAACAGCACCTGGATGGTGCGCTTATCGACGAGTTGAAGCTGGCGCACAGCTCGAATCCTCAAGATCAGCTGCCTGGTTATTTGCTGTCCAAATTGGAGCCGTTACAAGTTGCTTCAACGAGCAGCACTATTGCTGTGCCATCATCTCAAATTAAATTGACTCGCGCCCGGCTCGCCATCGATGGATTAAAGTGTGCCTGCAAGCGAGCTCTGATCATCAACTCTTTCAAACAGATTCGCGGTCTGATTTTAACGACAATCTCTTCTAAGTTCCCATATGAAGCAACCATCCTTGTCGATGAATCTATGATTTCCTTGAATGATGTGTTGTCTAAAATTGCAAATAAACCGCTTCCGGAATTCAGTTACAGATTGATTTCTTCGATACCAGCTACTGGAGCTACAGAGGCACTGCGGCTCGATGTGCAGGGGCACAATATCGTTTATCCGGATTTTGAAAATGAATGGCCTGAAATTTCGCAAGTGCGATGAAAAAAGAGATTCAGGTGTCGCATGAAAGTGCGGACTCAGGCGAGCGCGGTGGCTATGTCAAAGCCACTTATGTCGAGCTTGCTGGCTCCATCAAGCGCAAGCTGTGCCAGGCACTCACCAATTGCTGGTGAGTGTTTGAAACCGTGTCCGGAGCAGGGTGATGCAATGATAATTGACTTCGAGCCAGGCAAGCGACCCATGATAAAACGCGAATCAGCCGTATCAGTGTACATGCAGACCGCTGACCTTACGCATTTGTTGGTAACTCCGTCGAAACAGCGTTGTACTTGCTCTCGATAAATGGCATCAATTTCTTCCTGAGACACAGAACGATTCACCGTATCTGGTGTTACCTGCTCGTTGAAACGAGGGCTGGCTGTTTTGAAACCGCCGTCTGGTCCATCAATTGCCGGCATGCCGTAACTCGATGCCAGATCATCATGACCCTCCCAAATGAAAATTGGAAAGATACCGGGCTTGAAACTGTCGTAATGAGATTTGACATCGAACCAGTACATCACTTGTCGAACAACTTTGAAGTGGGAGGCGAGGGCCGGATGTTCTTTCAATAGTTCGGGCAGCCATGGTCCAGCAGTGACGATCAGGTGATGGGCCGTGTAGTGACCTCTGTCTGTTTTGACTGCAACTCCGTTTTTAGTTTCTTCGAAACTTAAAACAGTCTCCTCTGTGTGGATCGTCGCGCCATTCGTTATTGCGACATCGAGCTGAGTTTTTATGCACGTCTCTGGAAAAAGCAAACCTGCGGCCGGCTCATAGTAAGCATATTCGTCATCTTCAGGTTTGAAGACTGGAAATCTTTTTCTGATGTCGGCGGCATCGAGCGTTTCGTGTTTGATACCATGCATTTTCGCCGCTGCGACAGTGGTATCATAAAAATTCTGCACATGGTGCATTCCCTGCGTATTTTTGTTCGAGATCATCAGACCGCCGCAGCTGAGGAGTAACTTTTCGGCAGTTTGAGTTTCTAATTCGTGGATAATTTCGTAGGAACGAAGCGAGAGAGGTGTGTATTCCACACCTTCGCCGATAGCTTGTCTGGTGATGCGACTGCCACCATGACTTGACCCCAATGTATGCGGCAATTTGAACTGGTCGATCCCTAGGACTTTGTCGCCTCGTTTGGCTAGTTGGTAAGTTGTGGCGCTGCCCATCGCGCCTAAACCCAGTACGATAGTATTATAGACTTGGCTCACGGATGCATCTCAATTGGGGATTGAGCCATTATATTATCTGCACCGCAGTTTGTTAGCCGCACGCGTTATTTATGCGACAAAATTTCCGTCACTTGATCGCAAGAGGCAAGTCCAGGAAAGCTTGTTTCTTAATTAACTCGGTTGCGATATTTTTGACCGTATCATTGAAAATCTCGCAACCGCTCTGGTATGGAACCTTGTCCGAATCAGTTTGCAGGCTTTGCAACGCTGCTTTGCCTGCTTCCGGGTCGACACCATGAAGCAATATTGCTCCGTAGAGTTTGCCCGCAGGGGTTCCATTGCGCAGCAACCATTCAAATTGTTTCTTATCGGCGTGTTTGTGAGCTTCGATGAAATAAGCGTAGAGCACGCTTTTATCACCCTCTCCCACAAGTGAGTTTTCTAATTTTTGAGCTCTGGCAAGGCGCACAACCGCCCTGCTTATATTGGCTGTGCTGACCATAACCGATAAGGCCGGCAGGTCAAAGTTGAGGAAGTGTTTTTCCTTTACCAGCGCACTTGCAACTTCACCAACGGTTGTATTTATGCCTCTGCAACCGCTGCGATAGAAAACATGTTCCTTGCTGTTTTCCAATCTAATTAGAGTGTCCTGCGGATTTGGAGACTTTCGTTCAGTTTTGCAATAGTAAGAAATGCATGCCGCGTAAAGCTTTCCTTCTGGTGAGGCTTTCTTGAGCAGCGCGTCAATTTGATCGTCAGAAATTTTAGAAGTTTGGGTCAGAGCCTTTTTGTACGATTCAAAAAATGGTGACGGCAGTGGACCTTCGCCCAGTTCACCATCGGCAAATTCAGTTGCTTTCAACAGACTTTCTGACCAGGACGATTCTGCTGCTTCAGTCATAGTTGCTGTTACTCCGAATGTGCAGGCGAATAGACAAACGCAGCAGGAAAAATAGAAATAAACAAATTTGTCTTGCCAGCGCATTATCATTGAATCTAATTTCAAATTACTGATCTCGTTTGGTGGATTAACGTCTGGTGCTTGCGGTGAGCGCTATTTGCTGAAGCTTGTGCGCCGTTTCTGTTGGCAGGGCGAAAAGACTTACGTTTCGCTTTGTGTCCTCATCGTAGAGTGTAAGATTGCATGGTAGCCCGACTGGCGAATGACCAAAAAGTTTGGCGTAGAAAACGCAGGCTGCCAGGTAGGTTCCTTCTTTTGAAGGGTGATGCCCATCTGCATCGTACAAATTTATCTCGGCATGGTCTCGCGAGCACAACGCAAAAGCCTCGCCTGCCGGAATCAGCAATGCTCGTGTTTGCGACGCCGCACGATTGTACGCATTTGTCAGTCCGGATTGCTCGTCTGGCTTGCCCTTGTCTGACCATGTTTCGTATAACACTGTTTTTGATCTTGCTCTAGCAATGTCATCGTTGAATTGCGATACTGCTGACAAAAATCTCTCAGTGTCCAGCACTGGTGTCTGGCTCTGTTCTTGCAATACAACGTAGGTCCATGGTCCATCCTGGGCGATGCACTTTCGCGACCCACCCTTTACAAGATGCTCCGCCAGTTTTGCGCCTCCCCAGACGACTTGTGCCACTGTAGCTGGTGGCTGAGTATTTGAATTCGATACGAGGGCAGCCAATGTCAGTGGAAGGCTGTTGACATACGTAAAACTGTTGCCGATGAACAGTATTCTGACGGCATTGTTTGCTTTGCAGTCATAGAGGAGCTGCGCCTGATCCTGACCCTGTGTCAGCGAGGGTAACATATACAGCAAAGACAAAAGTACCGCTCCGATGGCGCTCATGGTCCAGAGAGCAGCCGTTATCTTTGGTTTCATGTCACTAAAGCTCCCTGTGTTTTCCTATATTAGACTAGTTCAGCGAGTTTGGCTCTTGCGAAATCGTCACTAAGGGGAAAGCTCCGAAATTGCTTCCGGAGCTTTGCTTCTTTGTTGCATTAATTGTGAGGTGGCACTGACCTTTTTTAGCGATTGCCCCAGTCTCGTGGACCATGGTCGTGGTCGTGCCATCCCCCACCATTGTTCATCCGGTTGCCACTATAAGTGAGTGTCGAGTTCAATTGAGAATTGATTCGATCCAGATCTGATGATATCTGGTTGATCAATTCTGGTGGCAACGTAGCACTGGCATTTTGTAATGGATAGCTGACCCGGTCCAGATCTCTTCGCAAATCTCTTGATGCTCGCTGCGAAAGCTTGCCGCTAGCTACATTATCGTCAATTTTCCGCTGTAAGTCTGTTTTCCGATTTACCAGATCTTGAACGGGATTAATTGAGAATCTATCAATCTTTGCGCTCAGCCTATCGAGATCAGCAAGGATTCTGTCCGCTTCTGCTTTATCGAGGCGGCCGCCTGATTGCCGGAAACCAGCTTCAATCGATGCGATCCAGTTAAGGTTGTCGGTCAGTCGTTGAGCGTCGCCGCCTTTTATCAATCGCTTCGCTACACCATCGTCGATGCGTCGTTTCAGTGCAGCTTGTTTGGCATCGATCTCAGGATATTGACTTGCAACAGGGTCAGATTTGTCCTTCAATTCACGTGTAATTGAATCAAGACCATTTTGCAAAACATTGATCTCGTAAGGCGTTAGTTTTCCATCAGCTCGATAGGATGCTTCGAGTTGCTCCAATCGGCGGTAGTCTGAGCGCAGATCTGCAGCATCAGCGCTAGTTAGTCTGCCGTTAGCGGCGCGCTCATCAATGCGGCGAAGTACATCAGCCTGGCGAAGATCAAAGTCTCGTCCGTCTGATATACCGCCATCTCTGCGCCATGAGTTATCGTCTCTATCTCCCCTCTGGTAGTCTCTGTCTGCTCTCTTGTAGTCTCCGCGTTGGTAGCCATCGCCGCGTTGGTAGTCAGTTCTGTTGTCGTCGCCAATACGACCACCTGGTGGCACTGTGACACCAACTGTCGGGGTTCCTGCGATCATCTGATTGAAAGATTGCTCTACCTTAGTTAGTTCCGTATTTATAGAAGCCGTTTCGACTGGACCCAAAGTTCCACTTGATCGATAGCTAGCTTCCATCGCTTTCAGTCGGTCAAGTTGACCTTTGAGATTTTGCGTGTCAGCTGGACTCAACTTGTTAGTACTGATCGCGTCGACAATGCGATTAGCAAGTTGCGTTTCTCGTACCGCGATTGCGTCTGATGATGATGATGATGTAGTCGCGGATGGTGGCACTAGCATGTTTTTGAACATGTCTGACCATTGATTAGCATTTGCTGCTTGCGTGGCCGCTGTTAACGAAATGATTGTCAAAGTGAACGCCAGACCTTTATTTGTTTTTCGTGTGAACATGATCTCTCCAGTGCATTTGCTTTAATCGTTGGCATATGTGTTGTCAGGATAAATCCAGTGTTTGAACTTTCTATCCACAGTCTGCTGACGTTCGATCGCCATGAAATGGTCCCGCCGCCTGAGGGCAGTTTTTCTATTTGCCGTTTCTGACTGCTGCTGTTAAATACAGATGTCACTGTTTGTGCGTGTTTCGTTCCGGAGAAATCTCACTGGAACAACAACTAAAATCGGCATCATTCGCAATTTTTGCGATAAATCAGCTTGCTTATGAGGCTAAAGTTATACTCTGGTGCAATTATTCGTTCCGTAACTTCGTTAAATGCTTTCCTCCATGTTTTTGGCAGATTGATATCGTCGGAGTGGAAGTGCCCTTACCGGTAGTAGAAATACCCAGTCTCATTGAGCCGACAGTAAATGTTGCAGAAGTTGGTGTGCTAGATTTTTAACCGTAATACTGTATGTGAATCTCCGATTTCGAGAAAATAATCGTGTCGAATCCCCCTTGCGATGAAGATTGGTACAAAAATTTCTTTTCTGGTGCTGCATTAGATCTCTGGCGGCAAGCCAAGTCAGACGATGAAACAAAGTCAGAATGTGAGTTTCTGGAGGAAATTTTTGATAGCACCGCTGATCTGCACCTTTTGGATGTGCCTTGCGGCAACGGTAGATTGACCCTGCCGATGGCTGAAGCTGGTTTCAGAGTTACCGGCGTCGACTTTTGCACCGAGTTTCTGGACGAGGCTCGAAAGTTAGCTTTGGCTGCTGATTGCGCTGATGAACTGGTTCAATTTGTGCCCGGAGACATGCGCACGATATCGATACGTGAAAAATTCGACGGCGCTTTCTGCTTTGGCAATAGCTTTGGTTATTTCGATCGCGCTGGCACAGCTGAGATGTTTCAAGCACTATCCAACTCGGTAAGAGCTGGTGGGAAGGTTGTGATTGACAGCAGCATGTTAGCAGAGACGTTTCTCGTCAATGGCGCGGAGCGAGAGTGGCTGCGTGTAGGCGATATGCTTATGCTGATCGAAAATCACTACGATGTTCGTGAAAGTTGCGTGCGCACTGACTATACTTTCATCCGAGATGGCAAACAAGAATCTCGTCAGGCAACGCACTGGATTTATACTTCTGGCGAGGTCTGTTCAATGCTTTCAAAAGCTGGTTTCAAGGTTCGTGACTTGTTTGGATCGCTTCAATTCGATGCTTTTGAGCTGGGTTCCGAAAGAATGTTGCTGGTCGCAGAGAAAACTTGATCCGTCAATCGAAACAATTAGACGAAAACGTAAGTGCACCGTCCGCAATATTCGATTCGGAAAGCCTATTACAGTCTATTCGCACTAGTTAATCGCTGATGATAGCCAGAATAGACGGGTGCCAAATTAGTTGCAGGGTTTGGTGCCGGTGCAACCTTCGTTGTCTGTCAGAAGTTGATTCACATCGTCATCCGCGAGAACTACGTCACCAAATCTGATGACGGCGCTGCGTGGACCAGACTGAAATATCAGCGAGTATCGCTTGAGCGTAGCGCCGGATGCGCGCGGAGGCAGTTCGACTGTGTAGACCGAAGCGCGATTCCACCCGTCTTTTGCACTTTCGAATTGGTAGTCTTTGAGCTGGCGCGTGATTGTGAAGTCACCGTCTTTATCCGTGAAACAGAATTGAGTATTAACTTGCTCGCGAATTCGTCCCAGGCTTTCTTTTACATATACGGACAGACCGGAAAATCTGTTTGGATTGCGCAGGTTGCGAACATCCATGCCGCCTTGCGAGTCATCGCCGCCAAATGAAATCACCTCTACAACTTTGCCGGTTTTACCGACGGTATATCTTCGGTCCACACCCTGAGGCGACTCGATGAGGGCGGAAATTCCGTTGCCGCACGTGAAGGGCTGCGCAGTGGCGTTGGCGCACGCTTTCTGCGTTGTTGAGAGCCCGAACCCGGAGATCAGTAGCATTCCAAGCATTGCTAGTCGCCGATTGGATAAGTGCATTTGCCTGACCTCCATGAATTGGTTCACTACTTCTATCGTCGTCGAAATTTTAAATCAACTGAACAATTCTTCCAGAACAAATAATTCTTCGCTGTAATTCGGCGTAATTTCCATATTGAAAACCTGGTGACTAAACGTCAACCGTTATTTAAATTGTGCGCCCTGGGCGTAAAATCAACTGGCTTTGTTCTTTGAGGTTTATGCTTCGATCTTGGATTAACAATATCGGAGGAAAGAGTTTGCAAAATTTTTAATTGTGCTTCTCTGGTGAGTTGGGAATGGAATCTATTTTTCGTCCTTCATACTTTCCAGTATCAACTCGCGCAATTCATTCGTATCGATATTAAAATCATGCAGAACTTCTATCGCAATACCTTCCGAGCGTTCAATGTTTAATACGTCATCATCGGCTTCTCGTTCTCGAATTATTCCGAGTAAAAGATGTGATGTATGGACAAATGATTTGTTCATATCCTTGGACTCTTCGCAGGCTAGTTCAAGGGCCCGCTTTGCGTGGGGTTTGAATGTGAATTGACCCCTTCTGTTATCAGGGCTGGGAATCAAACATGTCCACCATAAAAACCATGGCAGTTTTACGAGATTCGATCTACATGCAATTCTTTCTGTAACTCTTCTTCGGGCGCTTTTTAGATCGACTCCGCTTGCAATCAATGACTTGTATGCAATGCCTTTGCCTTCGCCAAGCAGTCCAAGCAAAAGATGCTCAGTGTCGGCGTACCTATGTCCGTTCCGGAGCGCTTCTTGCTGAGCTAACATTACCGTTTTGATAGCGCCTAGAGAAAATGAATCGAACATTTAAGAGTCCTCGCTGTCTAAACAACTGGCGTTTGGTTTAGTTGGAATCACCTGTGGCATTTCGGACTCGAAGCATTTCTTCCATGTGATTTGCGCAAACGTCTTCATCACTGTCAAACCACTCTTTTATCGCGACTTCAACTTCGCTGTCGTGTGGCAAGGTTCGATGAAGAGCCGCTAGCAAAGGCACTTTCCTGCATCTTCCGGACCTGGCAAATTTGAACTCAACTCGGGGTGCCTGGACCAGTGCTTTTGCCCATTTTATTGCATCTTCGTCTTTTACTTCTATCAGCGCACACAGGCGCTCATCCGAAAACAAATGTTCGCTCACGAACTGGTCAATCTCTTCGACAGTGACTTGCCTTTTATTTTTAGTGTCCCTGAAATACTCGTATTTGATGACTTGTGCGTCAATGGTCTCTGCATGGCGATATGCCCAGTCTAGCGCTTCGTCTGTAAAGTAATTCGGACTCTTGCGTCTCAGGTTCATAAGCATAAATCCTTTGTCTACATCTTCGGTCATCTCGAGCCATTTTTGAGCGCGTTTGACTAGTGAATCAGTGCTTTCCTCTCCAATTACATTAAGGAGAATGGTCGCGTACAGGGGATGATTTTCGTTATTTGCCAGCCATGTGGTTGCAAATTGTGTGGCTTCCACCGGTGCTTTGAATTTTCCCCAGTGGTTAAACAAAACGGACAAAATTTCAGGACAATACTTTTTGTCAGTTCGAGTTTCGAGCCACGACCAGAGTGTTTCATATAGTTCAGGAGACGGTTTAAGAGTGAATGCAGTCCGGAAAATGCGCGAAGTATCTTTTGCGCGTGGGTGTTCGTCAATCCATTTCATCGCTAATGGCGCCACTATATCTGGTGCCTCTTCGACTAACATTTCCAGAGCGAATTGAATTCGTTTTCCGTTCCATCGAGTTTTCAGCCATCTCTCAATAGCGGGCCAACTCGCGGTGTCTTTCTTGAGTAATGTAACCGCTAAAAATGTTCCTGTAACCTCCTCCGCTGTGCTCAAAATCTTTAATCCTAGTTGAATAGATTCTGCATCGCCAGCGTGCTGAACGAGGGTTGCCGTATTGAACTCGTTTGGAAAGCGGCGCAACAATTCGATTGCCTTCCTCTGTGCTGCAATATCTTTGGTCATGGGCAGCAGCAACTCAGCCACCTGAACTGCCGCTTCGTCTTCACCTTGATTGACTAACCAACTAGACGCACAATCTACTAGCGATTGGTATCGGAAACTGATCAAAAATTCGCGCCACAAAGTGCCGGTGTGTGTGGCATCCGGATGATTTGAAGCATACTCAATCAGCCACTTGTGCCAGTCTGCGTTCACTACATGAACAAGTGACGCCAGTGGGAACCAATCTCTTGGTTCGAGCCAGTGCCCTACCCATTCAAATACTGAGGGTTCAGGCCTGTGTTTGATCAATGCAAACAAAACCTCATAAACAGAGTGGGAATCTTTGTGTCGTTTATCTAGCCAGATTTTCATGGCTACAAAATTGGCATCAGATGGCTCGGCGATAAAGTGTGAGATGAGATCCTGATATTTCATAAAGGGCCTTCAGGGGAAGGGCGAACTGCATTCCAGTTTTGTTGGTTCCCCTGGTATTTCGATCGCATCAGGGAGTGCTCCTGAATGATATTCTAGGTGTTTTTGGTGGCTTTAATCACGATAGTTGTGCGCAGTCCTCGTGGAGTCACCCAGTCAAGCAGTCCGCTAGAAGTGGAATCCGTCGACGTCGCTTCGGTTTATAATCTCGCTTGTTATTTATCGGAGGCTGTGATGCGTTGCCACGGGAGAGTTTTATTAATGCTGGCACTCAGCACGTCCATTCAGGGGGTGTTTCATTCCCCTTGTCTGGCGGACTACCCGATGCGTTACGAGGAAATAGCGGCGAAACTCCAGTCGCTTTACATGCTTGACCAGCAAATAAAGTTGGAGCCGAAAGAGCCGCTTCTTTATGTTCAGCGCGCCGCTGTTTATCAAGGCAGAAAGAAATTCCCTGAAGCTATTGCCGATTACACGAAAGCTATCGAGATGAAGTATAAATCCGACAGCGAAGTTGGCGACAAGGGTCAGGTTGTCTACCAGATGCGTGCAGTTTGTTTTATGCAGGCGAAGAATCTCGACGCGGCAATCGCTGATTTAACCAAAGCGATTGCAATAGAACCCAATGACGCGCCTGCGATTGCAAACCGTGGTGCTGCTTATCTTGAGAAGAAGCAGTACGCTCAGGCGATGGCAGATTATTCACGCGCATTGCAGGTCGATCCTAAGTTATCCCTTGCCTATGAGGGAATTGGCGAGACTTGCTATAAAACCGGGCAGCACGCTCGCGCTATCGAATACTTGACTCGGGCGCTGTCCTCCGACCCCAAGTTTGCGCAGGCATACTTCTACCGGGGATCAGCCTACAAGGCTCTGGGAAAAAGTGGTGAATCGGAAAAGGATTTGAAGAAGGCGGCATCTCTGGGATATCAGCCTGGTCAGACACTCTACTCTTCGAAATAACTCAACGCCCAATGAGCTGGTAGCTGATTTTTGTTTGCTATCATGATGATGTTTCAGGAAATGATCAAATGCGCTTTCTAAGTATTCCTTTGAGTCTGCTGTCGTCGCTTCTATGGGCGACGATGTTCAGCCCAACTATCTGTACGTGGAATTGGGGTTCTGGTGCACTTTTGGCTTGGGCCGCTGATCCAGGTATCACGACTCAGGAGACATCAGCAGCGAAGAATAAGTCGCCAGATATGGACGGATATATGAATCTTGTTAAAAAGAAGATTCAAAACATATGGCGTGCACCTGATGTGCAGCGGAATTGCGTTGTGTCCATTCTGTTTACCGTAGATAAAAATGGTGCCCTGATTTCTAACGCAGTTAAGAAGAGCAGCGGATTTCCTAACGTCGATCAGCTTGCATTGCAGGCAATCAAGAAATGTGCACCATTTGCAAAATTGCCAGAGGGCGCCGGTAAGTTTTCCGTCGATTATTCGTTTGAATGTGGACCGCATAAATCTGCCGATGCTTATCTTTTCAATGGTGTTCCTATCAAAGAGCAAGAATATAAGATGAGCAGTGGCGGAGCCACATTACGTAATCTCGATACGAACAGTGCCGCAGAGCGAAAGCTTCAGCAGAGGGCTGCGGCGATCGATGAGAAAGCTAGTGTACTTCAAACGCGACTTTCTGAATTAGAAAATGCGTCACCCAAAGACGACAACAAACTGTTCACCGTGACGCTTGATCTTGCCAATGCGCGCAAGCAGCTTCAGCAATACGACAAAGCGGAGTCGTTGTACAAATCGGCAATGACGCTGGGCGAAAAATCGGAGAATCATGAGAGCGTCGCAAATGCCTTATTCGATTTTGCGAATATGTATTACGTCATGGGCAAATATGTAGAGGCAGAGCCGCTCTACGAACGCGCTCTTTCATTGCAGAATGGTCAACGAGCTAATAAGTTGGTGTTGACGGAATATGCAAAGACGCTCTACAAATTGAACAAGACAAGCAAAGCTGACGACATCTACAAACAGTTGCGTGGATTGCAGTAATTAAGCCCTGGTATCATCTAAGAGCCGGTGGTGATCTGGATCGCAGTCGATCACTACTTTGACCTGCACGAGATTGTTGTCTCTGCTGACGCCGATAATTACGACTTCACCAACATTACGCTTTTGCAGAAGCTCCTCGAACGCATCAGGAGATGCAACAGGTGAGTGGTCGACTTGCACAATCATGTCTCCAGCTTTGATACCAGCTTTATGCGCTGGCCCGGTTGGTGTAACTTGCAAGACGAGCGGTCCGTTCAACGGTTTTTCTGCAAAAACTGTGATCTGCTTGGCGCTGGGCACCAGTTGCACGCCAATCCATCGTTTCTCTTGATGTTCGGTCGAATAGTCTGCGGCGGGGTCGAAATTGAAGTCGTTCGTCATCGTTGTTTTAACTTGATTCGTATTAATTGTGTTCAGTTTACATGATAAATATGGATATAGAAGGGAAACATTAGAATGCGAGTATGCGTGTAGCGGAATCTGGCAATGAGGGATGAGCAAATGTTCAAAGCCGGTCAAATCGTCAGGTGCCGTATCAAAGCACCGTCAAGTAAAGGATGGGAAATAGAGTTAGAACCCCAGAAGTCTAGGGCTCTTTTGATGAGCAATACGGATCACTCGATTGGCTCAGAGTTAGAAGTTGTCTTTGTCACTAATAACGACGGTCAAGATTTATTCTCGGAATATAGACAGTTCTCGCGGCAGACTGTCAATGAACTTCTTTCTTCATCGTCACACGCTCCTGTTCTCCAGAGTTATTTGGGTACTCTGATTCAACGCGCGAATTTATCTACAGATGAAGCTGGTCATCTAACTCTTGGCGATCTCGCAAAACGAACGCATCACGATGAATCTGCATTGAGTGCGGAAGATTTGCAAGGGGCATTTGAGGAAAATTTTCTCAAGATTTTAGTGTCATGGCACAATTTGACTGAAGCTGATGCCGAAAAGATTGCGGGAGCGCATGATGTTGTAGATATTGAGGCGCGATTGAGTGAATCTAGCGAACTTTCTTCAGCTGAGATTCAGTCCATGATCAAGGGTCTGAAATTAGTTCTCGATGGAAAGGTCACTTTCCCCCAGTTTGCCGTTGCTTACAAAGATTTTCTGGACGGCTGTATGGCGATGGAAGAGTCTCTACAGTTGCGTGGATGGCAGTAACAGGAGATTTGGAAATATAGAACTCACCAAAGTGATGCAAAAGTTGCCACCACAGAAAGTGATGCTACCGGGACTTCTGCGAGAAGTCACCGCAAAGACTGTCGATTTTCGCGCTTTAGAGCAAGCTTTAGCAATAGATGAATCATCTGGTGAACGCATCGTTGCGGTGGGACATACGGAGCCTCAGCGCTGGTACCTCGTTGCAGGTGTCCTGATTCTGTTCCTGCCGTTTTCAATATTCGGTTTTGTCGAGTTCACGCAGGAGAGGTTTTGTCAAATTCTAGTCGCGCTGGTACCACTCGTATCGCTTCTCATTGGCAATTATCTGGCTAACATTCGCTCAATAGTTGTTTTTACCAATCAACGCTTGCTAGTGATTTTTCAAGGTGGCCGTGTGAAGCAATTAGGCGCTTTGAGCGACTGTATAGTCACAAGTCATAACGGCAAGGTTTCGGTCCGAGTGGCTGAGCGGGAATATCTCGTCAACATCCCGGCTCAAGACCTTCAACAGATTGAAGAACTTCGACAGATCTCACGTCAGTCCTGAGACTCGTAGACTTCGGCTTCTCTTTACCACAGCACTAATTAGCTCAGCAAAATGCTTAAACCTTAATTGTCAGCATAAGTTTGCTCAGCTGGAAACTAACAGAGGCAGGAATTAGTCGCTGCTCTCATACACAAATGTGAGGGACGTTGTGATGCTTACCAGTCTGTTAAACGCCTTATTCGGAAAACCCAGCGCCAGTGCTGACAGTGACTCGCCTTCGTTCCAGCGAGCGGCTGAACGACAGGAAAGTTCTCGCAAAGCCAAAGCTTCTTCGCCCACTCAATCTTCATCTCGACCGAATAGAAGTTTGAGGAAAGTTCGTTCATCCTGGACTCAGGGTCGATACGATTCAGTAAACAAGCCAAGCATGCAACAGCATCTGAATATGTTGTATGCGCCCGCGGTCAAGTCGCTGGTTGATACCGAAGCTTGCGTTGCTGATGTCCCAGTTATCTTGCCAGCTGAGCAAAGTGGTGCTCTCGACTTTTCACCTATTGAAGTGCCAAAGCCTGAAGAATGGAATGCGGACCCGGTGCTCGTTGGTTCTCACAATGCGAGAGTGTGCGAAGTTCTGGCAAAGATCGCACTTCATCCTGACGAAGAAGTCAGATTCTTCATCGCTACGAATCAAGACACGCCGGAAATTGGATTACGTGCACTGGCAAATGATCCTTCTGAACGCGTGAGAATGGCGCTCCTGGGAAACTCAAGTTGCCCCGAAGATGTCGCGAAGCAGCTGGTATGCGACCGTTCCTCAGTTGTGTCATTCAATGCTGTCACCAGAATCAGACGCGGGTGGTCGCAAACCAAACGCACTGCTTAATCACAATGATCGCATAGCTGCATGGACCAGTTTCCGATGGAGTTCCCGGGCGCCATTCGCCCTTTTCGGCTGCACTTCTTGAGGTGTTTCGCAATTACGGCGGACCCGACGGCTTTTACAGCTTCGGAGATATTACAAAAGCAGTTGAGCGGGTTAAGCCTGGTCCTCGTGCAGTGGACTTTGGGAGCAATGAGCCAGGCAGCGATTTCTTCTGTATTCCGGTGAAGAAGACTCAATTGAACCGAGGATCCTGAAATTTAAGGTTCGCTTGCCATGATCCGAACCCTCCTCAGCCTTGAGGACGGGTAAGTGATGCCCGTGTCAACTCGGCAGATTAAATAAATGATGTATTGATTTGAGTCAATCAATATATCAATATGTTGTTGAAGCTAAGAAGAGATGGATGCAATGCAACTTGTTGTTCCGTTCAAATCAACTCCCGCGTAAACATGCTCACGGGTAGTTTTCGCGAGCCGAGTTCAATTGCTTCCTCAGCGCCGCACTATTCACTCCAGGAGATAACAGATGAATTTGACCAGAGCTGAACAAATCATTGAGTTAACGGAATCATGGAAACAAGACGGTCGATGGAATGGCATATCTCGGAATTATTCGGCAGAAGATGTGGTGCGGCTGCGTCCATCCGTGCAAGTCGAGCATACTCTGGCTAAGAAAGGTGCGCTCAGATTCTGGCAAGCTCTCAAGACTGAAAAATTCATCACCGCGCTTGGTGCCATGAATGGTTCACAGGCTGTGCAGATGGTCAGAGGCGGTTTGAAATCAATCTATCTGAGTGGCTGGCAAGTTGCTGCTGATGCTAATGCTTCCAAGCAGACTTATCCCGACCAGAGTTTGTATCCATCCAACAGCGTGCCTGAGTTGGTCAAACGTTTGAATAACGCATTGATGCGTGCCGACCAGATCGACGCATCGGAAGGCGCTGAGGGGTTAGATTGGTATGTTCCTATTATGGCGGATGCTGAGGCTGGCTTTGGCGGTCCTGTTCACGCTTTTGAACTTATGAAGAGCATGATTGAAGCAGGCGCGAGCGGCGTGCATTTCGAAGACCAGCTTGCTTCGGAAAAGAAGTGCGGTCATCTGGGCGGTAAAGTCCTTGTGCCAACATCGCAATTTGTGCGCACTCTGACCGGTGCTCGCCTGGCTGCCGATGTGTTGGGTGTGCCGACGGTTATTGTTGCGAGGACGGATGCCCTCGACGCGACTCTTTTGACGTCAGATATAGATCCAATCGATCGTCAGTTCATCACGGGTGAACGCACTCCCGAAGGATATTTCAGAGTGCAGGGTGGTATCAAGCCGGTGATTGCTCGGGCGTTAGCCTATGCTCCTTTCGCAGATTTGCTCTGGTTCGAAAGCTCCAAGCCAGATCTGGCGGAGGCGCGTGAGTTTGCAGAAGCTGTGCATGCTAAGTTCCCGGGCAAATTGCTGGCTTACAATTGCTCTCCATCATTCAACTGGAAGCAACATCTGGATGATAAGACTATTGCGACATTCAATGCCCAACTCGGAGCGATGGGATTCAAATACCAGTTCATTACGCTTGCTGGTTGGCACGCAACTAATTTGAGTGCTTTTCAGCTCGCCGAAGAATACGCACGCGTAGGAATGCCTGCATACGTCGCTTTGCAAGAACTTGAATTTGCCAGCCAGGACAAAGGTTACACTGCGGTGCGTCATCAAAGGGAAGTCGGCACCGGTTATTTTGACAAGGTGCTTAATACCATCAGCGGTGGTGAAGCATCGACGGCCGCGCTTGTCGGATCGACAGAAGAGCAGCAGTTCGCTGGCGATCATGACAGTGCTTCTAAGGTCGCATTTAAGGTATCTGCTCTGGCGTCAAAACAGTAACGCCTTTAGGACTGATCCATATTTGACCGCCGGGAGGCAACGAATCGACTGGCACTACCCACATTTTGCCACTGGGACTGATTGGGTAAACTTTTGGTGGTGCAACTGGCTTGTTGTTATCATTGGCGGGGGACATCGCCATCTGGACATTCCGCTGATCGCTTTGATGAGCGAACAGGCTCTCGGCACTCGGCATGCCTGCAGGCAGCTCGTTGCTCGATCTGGACGCTCCATGATTGAGTCGCCGCATATCGTTCATTCCTTGTGATCCCCACATCTGGCTGCTCATCGCCACCGATGCCTCGTGTGCGATACCATCGCTGGCGTGCGTCGATGTGAGCGCGCATCTCTCTGCGGATAACGACATAGTAAAATCTCCCCTTTATAAATTTAGGAGGGTTAAATCATGACGATGAAGTGTCATTCCTGATTTATGACAGGCGCTGCATCAAATCCTTATAAAATTCGCACTAGTGAAACGTAATCGGTTTTATAGAGAGGAAAATAGATACTGATGTTCACATCCGTATTCCAGAACTAAGCTAGCGAGTGAAATATGAGCAGTGAATTAGACCGTGATTTAGCGCAGCTTTTGGAAGAGGCAAAACAACGGACTTCAGTTGACAAAATCTGGGCAAGAAAGTCTTCGCACTTTGAAAGCAAACTTACAGGTATGAAGGCCTTGCGCTTGGGAGGGGCGTATTCACCTTTGTTTGTCGGTGGCACCGCTAGCGAAGGCGAAGGTTGGGGAAACGCAGACTGGCCAGCGGTGGCAGGTGGAACGCGAATTCCATTCGCCAAAATTTTATATGTCGATTTGATTCCCGATGCACCGGAAATGAGGATTCTAGATCAATGGGTGCCGGTTTTAGAAACAGCCGCTAAAAGCAAAACGAATTTTGTGGTCGTAACCCCCAGGTTTGAGAGCAGCGTTTTGCTTTCGATGCTGATTGTGAATCGTGTCCATAACAAGCTCAATTGTGCTGCTTTGAAACGGGGCGAATTAACCGAGGAAGCTGTTGTTTTTCTTAAGCAATGTGCGGATAGTGCTTTGCTTTCCGTTAAATCAGCGAGTTCGAGTTCCAAGGGGTCAAAACAAGGTGAGTCTTCGTCAGTATTTGGCGAGGTCTGGCTCAGGGCGGAAGAATCGGTTGCCATACCTGGAGTGAGCGGTGGCATACCAGAGCACCTGTTAGAGGAAATCACTGTTTTGGAAGTCGGCGGCAAAAGCCTTCCCGATATCAGGGACAGAATGCAACTGGTATCAAAAGTGATATCAGGTTGGCGTTAAATCTCAAGCCGCCCTAGCTAAACAAATGCCCTTAGCCATCTGAGGTCGGATGCTTTTGAAGAGCAATGAGAACACAGTCCGTAGGGATTTAGTGACCCCAATTGCGGAGAAACTCGGCAAACTCGGGAATACGCGATTTAGTTAGTTTGTCAGATGATCCAGAAAAGAACTTCCTCAGCCCCATTTCGAACTCGGTATCGCCGGTCAATATGTCGTTGAGCTGCCCAAACCACTGAATTTGCTCGACACCAGCTATTGCTTTGTTGAGCTTGTCGACAACAGCTTGATCGAAGGTATCGGGTGTGACAGAAAGCATGATGTCTTTTGCTTTGTCAAACTGTTCGCTATTAGAAGTGGTGGCACTGTGCGCCAGCATGGGAAACTTGACGAGAAAGTTGACAAGTTCTTCTTTCGAATCGAACCAACTGAAATTTCCTGGACCACCGCCCACAACATCAGGTCCATCGTCGTAAGCGAAAAAGCCCCAGGAGTACGAAGTTGGTTCCTTCTCGAATGAATTTTCGAATGCTTGCTCAAGCTCAAGAGCTTTTGGAAGTTCGTGCATTTCGTGTCTCCTGGTAAAACAATGGTCGCGGCGGCGGGATGAGCATTTTACCGGAATAGCGCTCTTTCGTTCAATGCCGCGAAATCATTCGTCATGATTCGCAGGTACAATTGTTTGTGCTCTGTAGGCAATTTTTGGCGGTTGAAATCGCAAATGACTTACCTATCGAATTTCCGGATGAGATTCACATGCTCATGTATAAAAGCGCATAGTTACATGCCCGGGACGTTGACACAGTCAGCAGACGAAGAGTGAAAGTTCAAGGAAGCTACCATGAGTTGTGTGCTTACATTAGCGATGGATGAAACTGCGCAGCAACATTTTGAATCATTGAGGCAACAATGGTTTCCAAAAGAGCTCAACCGGGTTCCGGCGCACATTACGCTGTTTCATAAATTGCCGGAATCAGAAGATACAATCGAAGCCTTGCACTCAGTATCCAAGCTTACACAGCCATTTTCGATGCGTGTCGCAGAAGTGCGATTGATTGGGAAAGGCGTTGCGTATTTTGTGGAATCGAGACAACTGATGTCAATCCATGGAGAATTGAGCACACTATTTCAAGATTCACTCATTAAACAAGATCAGCAAAAGTTTCGACCTCACGTTGTCGTACAGAACAAAGTTACACCCGACGAAGCAAGAAAAACTCTGCAGACTCTTGAGACGAACTTTGCGCCCTGGAATTGCACTGCGGTTGGCCTAGATTTTTGGCGATATATAGAAGGTGACTGGCTTCCGCTGATGCGTTTCGCTTTTCAGCGACCAGTAGACTGAATTCGGATTCGAAACACTATGAGAACAGCGTTTTGGTATATCATTTCGAAGCTATTTCTATGTTTCTTCAAACTTTGAGGCGATGATGAGCGAAAGTCCGAATCCGGCGACATCAACAGAAGACGATGCTAAAAAGCGCTTGCGCGAACAGGTCAGCAAGCTTCTCAATAGGGATAGCTGGAAAAGCAAAGGTACTATAAAGCTTGGCGGCAAATCCCTGAAATACAAGGCAATTGCCAGCTTCGTCCCAGTGACCGCAGGAGGACTTGACGAAAAGCGTGGCGAGCCCGAAGCCGCTATTTTCACCACGTCTTATTTGTTGGAAGATGCAGACCCTTCCGAGCGTCCTGTATGCTTCGTGTTTAACGGCGGTCCAGGCTCTGCATCGGTTTGGCTGCACCTGGGAGCACTCGGTCCCAAGCGAGTGGTTGTTGACGACGACGGCAAGATGCCTTCGCCGCCTTACAAAGTCGTGGACAATCAGCGCTCGTGGTTTGAACACTTCGATCTCGTCTTTATCGATCCACCCCACACTGGCTACTCGTTAACGGCAAGTGAAGAAGTTCGCAAAAAGGTTTTAAGTGTAGACGGAGACGTTGAGGCTTTATCAGAGTGCATTCGCGCCTGGCTCGGCTTACACCGCAGATGGGGTTCCAAAATCTATCTCGTCGGAGAAAGTTATGGCACTACTCGTGGTGCGGCGTTAGCAGATAAGTTGACTGATAAAGGTATCGCACTATCTGGTTTGATTTTGGTCTCATGCGCAATGGATTTGCAGAGTATTGTTTTCACGCCTCGCAACGACCTTCCTTATTCATTATTCCTTCCAGCTTTCGCTTGCGTCGCCCAGTACCATGGGAAGCTATCAGGCACGCCAGGCGAGTCAGCAGCCTCGGCGCGCTCGGCATGTGAGGAGTTCGTAGCAGAAGATTATCTCGGTGCCTTGCATGCTGGTGCTCGACTCGGACAGACGAAACGGGCAACAATCGCCAGGCGGATCTCTGAGCTAACCGGGCTTTCTACTTCTCTGGTTGAAGAAAAGAATCTCCGTATTAGTGATACCACTTTCTTTTTTGATTTACTTCGCGATCAGGGTTTGATTGTCGGTCGACTCGATGCCCGCGCAACTGGACCTATGGCGGCTAGCCGCACTCGCGATTGGGAGTTCGATCCTGGAATGGAATCTATCGTCGCGCCCTACACGATGGCGGCGCACTCGTACATGATCGAGCAGTTGGGAATTGATACCGACGGTCGCTACGAAATTTTTTCGATGGATGCACACAAGCAGTGGAATTGGAATCGTGGAGAAGAAAAGGGCAATTCATTTGCTAGCACCAGTTCAGATCTATCACGAGCGTTACGTCGAAATCCGCATCTGAAAGTGTTTGTCGCCAGCGGTTATTACGACCTTGGCACTCCGTACAGTGCAACGGACTGGTCGCTCTCTCAACTAGACGTGCCGTCCGATGTGCTTTCTCGAGTGCAGCATCATTACTATGATGCCGGTCACATGATGTACACGCGAGAAAAGGATATGAAGAAGCTTAAGGACGATCTGGCGCAGTGGTTGGCATAGACTCAAAAGATGATGACCAATATTGGATCAGGAATTTATGCTGTCAGACAAAAGGATGAGCCAGTTGCTTACGCAGACATATTGAGCCGAAACCCAGGAGTCTAGTTGGAGCTCGCGCTGCGTCGGCAGAAATCCTGTATCTTGATGTAAGCCAACTGATACGGCATAACCACCAGGTTCTTTTGCTCTCACCCAGCAATCCACGATCAGTCCGGCTTCGTAATTGCCTTTGATGGATTCTTTTTGAGATTTGCCTTCTGGGTGTTCGTTGTCCGACAATTGCAAGACCTTTGAGTGCGACAGTAATAGCATAGCGCAAAGTTTGGTTGAACGCACCCTGACCCTTGTCTCAAACGCATCTCCGACGGTGGCAAAATTTTGGTTTGTTCGTAAGCGTAGAAATACGACTCAGGACCCAGAGTCAATTAGATCATCGGTGCTGCCCAGGCGATGCCTTACCTGCTGCCAGGCGTGATACTGTGTTGTCGACACCTTCGACTTGCGCTTGTCACTTATTTCCAGATTTGATGCTGCGTAGAAAATTTCGGGCGTGCAGACCAAGCGTGTACTTCGCAGCTTTCCACGTTTTCATCGGGCCATACATTACCATCAAATCATCCGCAATAGTCGGGCGGAAATTTTCGAAGTGGTAGTGTAAGGTTCGCCCGTCGACAGTGGGTGTGTGATTGGTAAATACCGTATCTGGATGAATTGAATCCGTTCTAGTTCTGATTTCCTTGTCTTTGTCGGAATCGGTACCAGCCTTACAGTGAACAATATTCAAAGGTTCGGATACAACTCCGTGGTCAAACGTTACATATACATCAGCCGCATCGATATTTCCGTGCCATGATGAGCCTGTGTGCAGTAGATACGATGCAGTCTTCAGGGCACAGTTATCGGCGACTTCAGCTACGCCTGGAGTCAAGCTATACGTTTCTCTGATGTTACGCTCGCCGCCTGCGTCAAATCGAACTTCGCTAGCATGCCAGAGGTAAAATAGGTCGTCATCTTTTGTTGCTGCACTTCCTTCAACTTCTTCTGTGGCAATCTTATTGCCGTCCACGAATCTTGCGTATGTAAGAAATGATCCATGCAGTTTTCCATGCTTGCCTGAATTCGGCAAGGTCGTAGAGTCTGGAAAACCCATTCTTACTGTGCATTCAGGTCCATCATTTTGAAATTCAAAACTGCAGTCCGCGTGAATTACATGTCTGCTTATTCGCAGTCGCACAACCTCTCGTTTCATCGACACTGTTCCGCTCGCTGGGTCCATCAAATGTGCGGCACCGCCTGCGCAAATCCATGCAGTATCGGCTTGAGAAGAACTACAGCTCAAAATCAACGTGAAGAATATCGCTATCACTCGTGATGTAGAGCGTAGTCTTGTTTTACGCGTGGTCGCTTCTGTGTCCGAATTAGTCGAGGTATCGTTTTGGCTCATTTCTCCTTTATCCGCAGGCACGCCTTTGCGACCAGTCGCGCTTCATTCTTAAAGCCACTGTTGTCGAGGTAGTTCGATACAAAATCGAGATTCGGAATTGCCTCACATTCGTCCAGCGGATCAGACATTATAATTACGAATTCTTCAGCAATTGTTTTCGCCGAAACCTCATCACCTCGTTTCAAATCAACCAACGCAAGAAATGCGTCTATCCACCGTGCTGATGCCTTTGAATGCAACTTTGTCAGCAACTGTTTGGCTTCGACTTTATTTCCTACAGCGATGTTAGCTTTCATCAAGCCGAATAGCACGCATACTTGTTCAGCAGCTAGTGACCGCGCGATTACAAATTCGTTTCTCGCTTTGAAGTATTCGCGAAGGCCTAGCCAAGCTTCGGCTTTTATGTAGTGATCGTAATAAGAATTGGTTCTTCGGTCGTATGATGTTGAAATCATAGTAGTGAGCGCAGAATATTTCCCGAGAATTAGAAAGTAATATGGAAGCAAGAAATTTTGTTCGGGTGAATCTTCTGGGTTGATTTCAAGCAAAGTGATTTGATCAGCCATCAAGGCTGCTTGTTTAAACTTATGAGTCCGAATCGCATTGATCATTTCGTCTTGATAGCCAACATACCGTTCTTTTGCGGGCATTAGCTGAGGACAAAGGGTCAGAAAAATTGACTTATTCGCAGGTGCGTTGAGCAAGGTGATTAAGATCATCACGCAAGCAGCAACCGCTGTAATACGCGGCATTAAATCAAGTTGGAAATAAGAGAGTATCCGAAACATCGGATTGATTCTCGCTGTGGTTCGTCTTAAGCGTGCGCTTGACCTTAGCAAAAACCGGGTGCTTTAGAAAGTGTAGAAACACGACTGAGAGCGAATTTTCTAATGATTTATTGGGTTTACTGCCACTGAGTGAGCGCCTAGCTTTCAACGAATGTCCGAAAAGCGTGTGCCTGGCTTCTTGCAGTCATTGTGCATTGCCAGGGCGGCTCGTTTATTCCGATGCTTCCTCTGATTCGTTGGCTTTGGTGCTTTCGTAATCATCCTGGTCGTCGCTATCTTTAGCTTCGTCAGGCTGCGATACCGTTCGACGAAGAAACTGCAATGTGTGGCGCACACTAGTGAAGCCGTCCTGCACTGCCGGTGTTTTGCCGGGTGAAACAACAACAAGCGCGGGAAGCGCCTTTATTTTGAAACGGCTTTTGATCTCCAGCAAGTGCGAGTCGTTTACAGCAGTTTTTCCGTATTTGTATTCGAGCAGAACGGGGGCAAAATATTTGTTGATAAACTTACTCGCTTTCTTGTTTTCAAACAGTCCAAGACGCATTCTATCCGACGCAAAGCCGCTGTCTTCGACAAGGGCAATCATTGTAGGCTTTTTGACGGCGCTCGCTTTGTCTAATGGCTGCCACGCAATGTCGCCGCGACTTAGTTTCATCCTGTGCCATACTTTGCATTTCCAAAAATAGTCGTCGAGCGATTGAATGCCATCGTAGCCTTGCGTTGCCGGTATTCGGTTGTGGTAAGTTTCCAAATAGTCCTGTTCAAATCGCTCTGAGAAGGTTTTGCGAAGTTCCTCATTCGATTCGAAAAAGCCTGGCCAAAGCATTTTCAGCACCAGATCGTACTCTGATTTGCTGCCGGTGGAATAGATATCCTTCGTTGTTCCATCCAACAGATTCGCCGGCACCACTATTAGTGTCGGAAACGCTTCAACGGCGCATGTTTTTTCCAGTTTTTCGATCGCCGGGGGATTCTTACCCAACTCTTCCTTCTGATCTATAACATGCACCGGAATGTATGTGTCGTTGATCATGTCGGCGATTCGTTTGCGACTGAATGCCTCTTCCTCCATGCGCCGACACGGTTTGCACCACTGAG